>NZ_JBHUOT010000006.1:0-315633 GCF_042686225.1 Flavobacterium notoginsengisoli | reverse complement strand
AATCTCAGAATCTCAGAATCTCAGAATCTCAGAATCTCAGAATCTCAGAATCTCAGAATCTCAGAATCTCAGAATCTCAGAATCTCAGAATCTCAGAATCTCAGAATCTCAGAATCTCAGAATCTCAGAATCTCAGAAAAAAAATCAACAATTTAAAATCTAAAATTTCTAAATGGGTGCTTTTGTAATTAGTAAGCGATTTAATGATGAATATAAATTTACGTTTACTTCTCGAAGGGGAAAAGTGATTTTTACGAGTTTGAGTTATGAATTGAGGTTTGAGTGTGAGGAAGATATTGAGAAATTTAAAGCGAATATTGAGCTTGCGAAGTTTTTGAAGTTTAAAGGCTCTGGAGGGAAGTATTTTTTTAAACTGATGCTTGGAGAAGTTCATTTTGCGACAAGCCGAAAGTATAGTACGGAATTGCTTTTGCAAAAGGGGATTAAAGAAATTGTGACTTATTCTTCGAGGTCGGAAATTTTGGATTTTTCTTCGAGCGAGTCTATTTTTGGAGATGAAGATGTTGAGGAGGAACTTGAAGAAGCGGCGGAATAAATATAAAAAAAAGCGTTCACAATTGTGAGCGCTTTTTTATTTTGAAGTAAATCAATTTTAAAATTGATCACAAAAAAAAACCATCTCAAAAGATGGTTTTAAAATCGTTAGAAACTAGGTTCTAATTATTTTTTTACTTCTTCTACTTTAGCAGCAGCAGAATCAACTTTAGCAGCAGCAGAATCAACAGTTGCAGCAGCAGAATCAACAACAGCAGCAGCAGAATCAACAGTTACAGCAGTAGAATCTACAGCAGCTTCTGTAGCAGCAGCGTCAGCTTTTTTACAAGATACAACAGTTAAAACAGCAACAACAGCTAAACTTAAAAATACTTTTTTCATCTTACTTTATTATAAAAGGTTAATTATTAATTCGTGGCAAAGATATAAATTTTTTAATACGTAAAATATTTTTTCACTTTTTTTTTAAAATATTTTCCTTACTCACGATTATCTTAGTTATCAAATAATATGCCAAAATAGAAAAAATATTTTATATTATCGTATGTTTTGTCTAAATAATTTTTTGTTGAAAATTCTATCGTTGTTTTGGCTCTTTCAATTGGAATTTTTGTGCTTTATTTTGTTTTTTGAGTGATTTTGTAAACATTCATCTTTTTAAAAAATACATTTTAATCAGTTTAATTTTCATAAAAATGTCTTTTTTTGTTTTTTGAATTGTTATTTAAGCGGCTGAAAAACGTTTTTTAAGATAGTTTCAGTTGCACCTTTATTGTTTTGAATGAATGATTTGCAGATCTCACTTTTCTCTTTGTATAAAGAATTGTCGGATAGTAATTTGTCAAAAATAACTTTTAATTCTTCCGGATTGGAGATAACGGTACAACCTCGTAATTCTACAAGGGAAACTGCTTCAGCAAAATTGGAATAATTTGGTCCAATTACAATTGGAATTCCAAAAGTTGCGGGTTCTAAAATGTTATGAATTCCCGGATTACCAAAACCACCTCCAACGTAAGCGATTGTTCCATAGCTGTAGATTTTGGTTAAAATTCCGACAGTGTCAATTATAAAAACATTGTAGCCGGATAAATCTTTGTTTTCTTTTTCAGAAAATAAAACGGTTGATTTTGTAATCTCTGATTTAAGGTTTGCAATCTGATCGGCTTTGATATTGTGTGGTGCGATAATGAATTTGATGTTTTCAGGAGCCTGATTGATGTATTCGGCAAGTAAAACTTCGTCTTTTGGCCAGGAACTTCCAATTACGATAGTTTGTTGGTTGTTTTTGAAATTTTCAATATAATCAAGCGAGTTGTCTCTTTCTAAGATTGCATTTACACGGTCAAAACGAGTGTCGCCTGAAACAATTACATTTTTAAATCCAATTGCTTCAATTTTTTGCTTTGAACTTTCATTTTGAAGAAAGAAATAGGTAAAAGCTTTTAAAGCATTTCTGTAAAATCCTCCGTACCATTTAAAAAACATTTGGCTGTCTCTGAAAATGCCGGATATTAAATAAGTTGGTGTTTTGCTTTTCTTTAGCTCTTTTAAATAGTTTAGCCAGAATTCATATTTGATAAAAAAGGCAAATTCAGGATGAATTAATTTTAAAAACCGTTTAGCATTGCTTTTGGTATCAAGAGGAAGGTAAATCGTAACATCTGCAATTGTGTTGTTTTTACGCACTTCGTATCCGGATGGAGAAAAGAAACTTACAATTATTTTGTGTTTAGGATGTCTTTCTTTGATTTTTTCTATTACAGGCAGACCTTGTTCGTACTCACCGAGAGAAGCAGCGTGAAACCAAATTGTTTTATCGTCTGCTTTAATTTTCTCTTCTAAAATAGAAAATATGTTTTTTCTGCCTTCAACAAAAAGCTTAATTTTCGGACTAAATAGCGCTATAATTCTTAAGAAAAATCCTGCGATGTATATGGTTAAATTATATAAAAAAAGCATGTAATAATTTTTGTGGCTAAATTACATTTCTTTCGACTATTTTCATTGGTTTGAAGCTATTAATAACTATTTTTGTTCCTCCTTTTAGAGATTTCTGCTAAAATAGAGTCTTTAATTTTAAACATTATTCAAAAATGAAAAAAATACAAATGGTTGACTTAAAAAGTCAATACGAAAAAATAAAATCTACTGTAGACGCCTCAATTCAGGAGGTTTTAGATACCAATACTTATATTAATGGGCCTTTAGTTCACCAGTTTCAAAAAAATCTTGAAGACTATTTAGGGGTAAAACATGTTATTCCTTGTGCAAATGGTACCGATGCTTTGCAGATTGCCATGATGGGATTAGATTTGAAGCCAGGCGATGAAGTTATCACTGCCGATTTTACTTTTGCAGCTACAGTTGAGGTTATTGCTTTGCTACAATTAACTCCGGTTTTAGTAGATGTTGATTTGCATAATATGAATATTGATATTGAAGCAGTAAAAAAAGCAATTACACCAAAAACAAAAGCAATTGTTCCGGTACATTTATTTGGGCGTGCTGCTAATATGGATGCGATTATGGAAATTGCTGCAGAACATAATTTATATGTAATTGAAGATAACGCACAGGCAATTGGAGCAGATTATATTTCTAAATCCGGATCAAAAGTTAAAGTGGGTACAATTGGTCATGTTGCGGCAACTTCATTTTTTCCTTCTAAAAACTTAGGTTGTTATGGAGACGGTGGAGCAATTTTTACAAATGATGATAAATTAGCACACATCATTCGTGGAATCGTAAATCACGGAATGTACGAACGTTACCATCATGATGTTGTGGGAGTAAATTCACGTTTAGACAGTATTCAGGCAGGAGTTTTAAATGCAAAATTGCCGCTTTTAGATGAATACAATCAAGCGCGTCGTTTGGCTGCAACTAAGTACAATGCTGCTTTTGCCGGTAATGCTCACATCATAACTCCAGATTTTGATGCAAACGAAAATGATCATGTTTTTCATCAGTATGTTTTGAGAATTTTAGATGCGGACAGAAATGCTTTAATGCAGCATTTGTTGGATAAAGGAATTCCGTGTGCAATTTATTATCCAATTCCGTTACACTCTCAAAAAGCATATTTGGATCCTCGTTATAAAGAAGAGCAATTTCCGGTTACCAATCAATTAGTGCAGGAAGTGATTGCTTTGCCAATGCATACAGAACTTGATGACGAGCAAATTAAATTTATTACCGATTCTATTTTAGAATTTTTAAATAAGTAAAAAAGATGAGAAGACTTAGCCTTTTAATTTTGATGATTCTTATTCAGTTTTCAGTTTTGGCTCAAAAAGCGAATGCTAAAGAAGAAAATGCTGTCAGCAGTCAAGTTGAAATTTTGCGTCAGGCAATGATTGATGCTGATGGAGCAAAATTGAAAGCATTGACTTCAGATCAATTAAATTATGTCCATTCCAATGGTAATTTTCAAAATCAAGCTGAATTTATCGACGGAATAGTTAGTGGAAAATCAGATTTTGTATCTATTGATTTTCAAAACCAGACTATCTCTGTTCAGAATGATGTTGCCATAGTTCGACATGTTTTGTCGGCTCATACCAAAGATGACGGAATAGATAGGGATATTAAAATAGGAATAATGTTGGTTTGGCAGAAGCAAAAAAGTAAATGGATACTTATTGCCCGACAAGCTTATAAATTAACTACATAAAAAAACAACCACAAAATGAAAGTATTAGTAACAGGAGGATTAGGATTTATAGGTTCTCACACAGTAGTCGAATTGCAAAATGAAGGCTATGAAGTAGTGATAATTGATAATCTTTCGAATTCTTCAGAAGATGTTTTAAAAGGTATTACAGCCATTACAGGAAAAACGCCTTTATTCGAAAAAATTGATTTAAGAGAAAAAAGTGCCGTTCAGGATTTCTTTAAAAAACATAATGACGTTACTGGTGTGATTCATTTTGCAGCTTCAAAAGCAGTTGGAGAAAGTGTTGAACAGCCTTTGTTGTATTATGAAAACAATATTAGCAGTTTAGTTTATTTGCTGCAAGAATTACAGCAAAAACCTGAAGCAAGTTTTATTTTTAGTTCATCTTGTACGGTTTACGGTCAAGCCGAAAAAATGCCAATTACAGAAGATGCTCCAGTTCAGGCAGCAATGTCTCCTTATGGAAATACCAAACAAATTGGAGAAGAAATTATTACAGATACAGCGAAAGTGACTAATATCAGCGCTATTTTATTGCGTTACTTTAATCCGGTTGGAGCACATTCTTCAACTGAAATTGGAGAATTGCCATTAGGAGTTCCGCAAAATTTAGTTCCATTTATTACACAAACAGGAGTAGGATTGCGTCAGGAATTATCAGTTTTTGGAAACGATTACCCAACACCAGACGGAACTGCAATTCGTGATTACATTCACGTAGTAGATTTAGCGAAAGCACACGTAATTGCATTGCAACGTTTATTAAATAAAAAGAATTTAGCAAAAGTGGAAACTTTCAATTTAGGAACAGGAAAAGGAAGTTCTGTTCTTGAGGTTATTCATAGTTTTGAAAAAGTAAGCGACAAAAAATTGCCATACGTAATTAAGCCTCGTCGTGAAGGCGATATTACAGAAGCTTATGCAAACACAGATAAGGCGAATAATGTCTTAGGATGGAAGGCTGAATTAAGTTTAGACGAAGCAATGGCGAGTGCTTGGAAATGGGAACAAAAAGTGAGGAATAAATAGTTTTTTAATAAAACTATAAATTTTTAAAGTCCCAGATTATAGCAATATAATTTGGGATTTTTTTTTAACTGGTATTTTATGAAACAAAATTTAGATTATAAATTAATTATAGCCCTTGCAGCTGTTGGGATTGTTTGGGGGACAACATTTTTAGGGATTAAGGTTGCAGTTGAAACGATTCCGCCCTGGTTTGTGACTTCAATTCGTCAGGGTTTGGCGGGATTGATTATGATGATCATTTTATTATTCAAAAAGGAATTAAAATGGATTGGCTGGGGGAATTTTAAACAACAGCTTATTGCTTCGGTTTTAATGCTAGTGATTGCAAATGGTTTTACGACAATTGCAGAACAGAATATCCCAAGCGGACTAGCATCAGTAATAAATGCACTAACCCCAATTCTTATTTTCTTAGGCAGTATTATGTTTGGATTGCAAAAAATGAGTTTAAAGGGGTTTACAGGAGTGATTATTGGGTTTTCTGGTGTCGTTTTTATTTTTAAAGATGGACTTGTGTCGTTTTTAGATGTCAATTACAGAACAGGAATGATGTTTATGGGATTTGCAATTCTGGCTTGGGCGGCAGGAACAATTTATACTAAAACACATGCTAATAAATCGAAAAATATAACCCTTAATTTGTTTTACCAATTTACAATCGCATCTTGCATTCAGTTGGTTTTGGCTTCTGTCTTTTCGCCAAATCCTGACTTTAGTTCGTGGAGTTCAAGAAGTATTTTTGCGGCTTTGTATTTATCAATCTTTGGATCTGTGATTGCTTTCTTCTGTTATAATTATGCTTTAAAACATGTTACAGCAGTTCAGGTTTCTATTTTGTCTTACATCAATACTATAATTGCGGTTTTTCTGGGTTGGTTACTTTTGGATGAAGTCATTACAATTGATTTTATTATTGCTACAGCGTTGATTATTCTTGGAGTTTTCATTGTGAATTACAAGAAAAAGGAAAAGAAAGTTGTGTAAATTTCGCTTCAATTTATTTTGTAAATTTGTAAGAATTAAAAGTGTAGGAATAATGGATTCGGATAAAGAAAATAAAAGAAAAATAAGGTTGAAGAGCCTAGAGTTGATACGAAGTTCAAAAGCCTAAATTTAAAGGAATTGATCCTGAAACTTTTGATTTTGATGCCGAGTTTGCAAAAGGTTTAACTCTTGAGGAAGCAAAAGAAGAATCGAAAAGAAGGATTGGAGAATGGTGGAATGGAAGAAATTATAAAGAAGAAAAAAATAAACAGAAAGGAATAGATATAAAAACTTTTGATTTTGAGGCTGAATTTAAAAAAGGCTTAACTCCAGCTGAATTTAAGAATGAAATGTCTAAAAGAATTCAAAATTATCCTTGGAAAAAATAGCATTAAAAAAAATCCTCATAAACATAAGTCTATGAGGATTTTTTATGCGTATAGTTTTTAACTGATCACTAAAAACTGAATACTGAACACTAATTATGCGTTAGCAGTAGCAGCTTCTTTATCAATTTTATTAATCAAACCAGCCAATACTTTTCCAGGGCCAACTTCAGTAAACAAAGTTGCACCGTCAGCGATCATTTGCTGTACAGATTGAGTCCATTTTACAGGAGCAGTCAATTGAATGATTAAGTTCTTTTTAATTTCTGCGGCATCAGAAACAGCATTTGCTGTAACGTTTTGGTATACTGGACAGCTAGGAGCAGAGAAAGTAGTTGCTTCAATTGCAGCAGCTAATTCTTCTCTTGCTGGTTCCATCATTGGCGAGTGAAACGCACCTCCAACAGGTAAAATTAAAGCACGTTTTGCTCCGGCAGCTTTCATGGCTTCACAAGCTTTTTCAACAGCGGTTGTTTCTCCAGAAATTACTAATTGCCCAGGACAGTTATAGTTGGCAGCAACTACAACACCGTCGATAGAAGCACAAACTTCTTCTACAACATTATCGGCTAAACCTAAAACCGCAGCCATTGTAGATGGAGTGATTTCGCAAGCTTTCTGCATAGCAAGAGCACGTTGAGAAACTAATTTTAAACCATCTTCAAAAGATAAAGTTCCGTTAGCAACCAAAGCTGAAAATTCGCCTAATGAATGTCCTGCAACCATTTCTGGTTTGAAATCTTCTAAAGTTTTAGCTAAAATAACAGAGTGTAAAAATACAGCTGGCTGTGTAACTTTAGTTTCTTTTAGTTCTTCGGCAGTACCTTCAAACATAATATCAGTAATTCTGAAGCCTAAAATTTCATTGGCTTTTTCGAATAATTCTTTGGCTAAAGCCGAATTTTCATAAAGGTCTTTACCCATTCCTGTGAATTGCGCACCTTGACCTGGAAATACGTATGCTTTCATTTGTCTAATTTAATTTTTACTTTTTTTAAATTGAAAATTAGTTTCAATTGGTGCGCAAAAGTACTATTTTTTTATTTCGTATAATCCTTAAACATGTAAATCCACGCTAATCTTGAAAATCGAAGATTAAAAGGAGTGAATAAAACAATTGCAGCAGCAATAATTGGAAAGATTCTCAAATCAAAATTCTTCTCAAAGAAAAACTGTGCAATACAATAGGTTGCGATTCCCTGAGCCACGGTTAATCCGTAGTTTACGTACATGGCGCCAAAGAAATAACCAGGTTCTTTTTGGAATTTATAATTGCAATGGCTGCAATATTCATTCATTTTTGGAAAGCTGAAATTCAGAAAAATATTTTTGTCTGTAAAAACTTTTCCTTTATGACAAACAGGACATTCGTTTTTTAAAATATGTGTTAATGCGCTTGACATGATAGTGTTGATTTTTGTTTATACAAAGGTAAATCAGAGCAGGATAATAGTCTTTTTAGTATCTTCGCTTATTATAGCACAATAAAGACATTTGTTATGACATTGCCTACCTTAAGCTATCTTAAGAACTAAAAAGTGATTCGGCGATTGCATATATACCAATTAAAAATAAATTCTACATATATGAAAAAATACCCAATTTATAGTGTTCAGAATTTTAGTTGTAACGATATTCACAAGGATTTTTATGTAAATACATTTAAAGAACATCTAAAAAACCACAGTTTTGTCGAAGAACCGCATAGGCATGATTCCTATTTAATGGTATTTTTTACGAAAGGTTCAGGACAGCACGAAGTTGATTTTGACCAATTCGAAATTAAAAGAGGGAGTTTATTTGTGCTTCAGCCAGGACAAATGCATCATTGGAGTTTGTCCGAAGATATCGAAGGCTTTGTAATTATCTTTTCGCAGGAATTGTACAATCTGTATTTTGGACAAAAAAAGATCAACGAATATAATTTTTATCATTCCATTCAAAATCGACCTGAAATGGTTTTTGAAGAAAAAGAAATCCCGAAAATCCTTCCGTATTTTGATTTACTGATTCAGGAAAATAGTCAAGTTAACAAATATCAATTAGATAAATTATTGAATTTACTGGACTGCATTCACATTGAAGTAGCGAGAAAATATGGAGAAACCTATTCGCATCAAACGCATTCATACAATATCAAAATCAACAAATTCGAATCACTTTTAGAAGAATATTTCAGAACCCAAAAACTACCTTCTTTCTACGCAGAAAAATTAAATATTACGCTAAAACATCTAAACAGAATCTGCAACGAAATTTTGCAAAAAACCGCTACGGAAGTTATCACAGATCGCGTAATCCTAGAAATAAAACGAATGTTAATCGACAAACAATTAGCCGTAAACGAAGTGGCATTCAAAGTAGGCTACGAAGATTATTCCTATTTCTCTCGATTCTTCAAAAAACAAACAGGAATTTCACCCACAGAATTTCGAAATACAGTGCGTTGATTTTTTTATAGCCACGAATTCACGAATTTTATTTGCCACAGATTTAAAGGATTATTTGGATTAAATCTGTGAAAACCTTTTAATCTGTGGTAAAAGAAAAAAATAATTCGTGAATTCGTGGCTATAAAAAAAGCCTGCACTCCCGAGAAAAAGTACAGGCTTTTTAACCAACCAAATTAAAACCTATTTATAAAGTATTAAGCTTGTTTTACAAATTGTAACTCAATGTTTAATTTCACTTCTTCTCCTACTAAAACTCCTCCAGTTTCAAGAGCTGAGTTCCAGTTTAAACCCCAATCTTTACGATTAATTTTTCCTTCAATGCTTAAACCAACTTTAGTATTTCCCCAAGGATCAGTAAGGATTCCGCTGTATTCTACAGGAAAAGTTACGCTTTTAGAAACACCTTTAATGTTTAAATCTCCAGTAATTTCATAAGTTCCTTCATTGATTTTTTTGAAAGAAGAAGCTTTGAAAGTTAATTTTGGATGATTCTCAGCATCAAAGAAATCCCCGCTTCTTAAATGCCCGTCTCTGTCTGCGTTTGCAGTATCAACAGATGCGATATCAGCAGAAAATTCAATTTGAGCATTTTCGAAGTTGTCTCCGTCTGTAGTAATTGTAGCGTCATAAGTTCCAAATTTACCTGAAACATTTGTAAACATCATGTGTTTAACTTTAAAACCAATTTCTGAGTGAGTTGGGTCAATTGACCATTTTGTAGTTGCCATAATTTTATTTTTTAAATAATTAATTAATTTCATTTTGATAGGACAAAGTTACGGTGACAGTTGTCCTGAAGCACTTAACCTAGATTAAGAAATAAAAGATTTTCAATTTCTGTAAAACAGATTTATTACTTATAAATTTAAGTTTTCTTTTTTAGTTCAATGTAAAGTTTAGGTAAAAAAAGAAACGATAATAATCTGATTTACAGATTTGTTATCGTTTCAAGGTACAGGTATTAATTGTTTTTGTTTGAATTAATAATTCATCGGAATGTCCATCAATAAAAATTCCGCATCTGTATTGGCTTGGATATTTAAAGCGTCAGTTCCTGAAATTCCAACCGCATCACGAGTATTCAATTCCTGGCCGTTGATCGTAACATTTCCTTTTAAAACGAAAGCATAAACTCCATTTCCTTCTTTTTTAATTTTATATTCTGTTGCGATTCCGGCATCAAAATTTCCCATGTTGAACCAAGCATCTTGATGAATCCAAACTCCTTCATCATCCGCATTTGGAGATAAAATTTGAGATAATTTATTATGTCTGTCAGCAACATCCAAAGTGATTTGTTGGTAGCGTGGCGTAACATTTCTTTTATTTGGAAACAGCCAAATCTGCAACAATTTTGTCTGCTGATCAGCATTTGGGTTAAACTCACTATGTTGAACACCAGTTCCGGCGCTCATTACCTGAATATCTCCGTTTTTGATAATTTCAGTATTTCCCATACTATCTTTATGAGCCAAATCACCTTCTAACGGAATCGTAATAATTTCCATATTATCGTGAGGATGCGTTCCAAAACCCATTCCGCCCGCAATTGTATCATCGTTCAAAACACGAAGCGCTCCAAACTGAATTCTATCCGGATTGTACCAGCTCGCAAAACTAAAGCTATGATAAGCGTTTAGCCAACCGTGATTTGCGTTTCCTCTTGTTTCTGCTTTGTGCAATACTATATTTTCCATGATTTTGTGTGTTTTGATTTTTATAGTACAAAGATACGGTCGATGTAGAGGAAAAGCACTTAATGTAGATTAAGAAAGGTTCTGAGGCTTTAAGATGCTAAGTTTTTTCTGGAGCAGAAATTTTCGTTTTCAAAAGACCTGACGTCCCGCTATCCGTTTCAATCTTTTGTGCCTCCCGATAGTTATTGGGACCGGCACAAAAGGATTTCCACTTCTATCGGGGCTATATTAGAAAATTCATTTTTATAAGAAATGTATATTTTAATTCATTTAAAAGTTCCGAAGGAACGAAACATATTGCAGGGATGGATTTTAATCCATTCTACGCATGAAGTTCGGCAAAGATTAGAAATTACAATATTTTTTTGCCTTAAAGCAACCACGCAGTTTGTCATTGAGGAACGAAGGGTCACACAAGAAATTCGGCATGCATAATCGCCAATCTTTGTCGAGTTCCGAGTGTGATCCTTCGTTCCTCAGGATGACAAGATTGCGCTGAATTATTTAATCCTAATCAATTTCCCTTTTCCAACCACTTCATCAAGGTAATTCGCAGAAGAACTTTTCTTATCATGCATAAAAAAAGGAATCGTGTCTTTTGCAATTTGATCTTTAGGAATACTTATAATCAAATCAGTATTAATGAAATTATCCAACAATATTACATTACCATAAGAAATTTTTCCTTTTGGTAAATACTTGTTATCAAAAACAAAAACACTATCCTTAAAAGTAATTTTGTCTTTTTGAATATAAGCATTATCATCTTCAATCAAATAATTATAACGGCCAGTAAGTTTATCCGTTTTCTGAATGAAGTTAATCGAAACTAAAGTGATTAGCAAAGCGAGATATTTCATGATATTCTAACTATATTGATTTATAAACTGCTGAACAACGGCATCCGTATTCTCATGACGTTTCTCTTTCTCCAAAACAGTCGGCGGAGCGCTTCTTTCTAAACAATCTTGTACAGCGCAGGTCTCGCAAGTTACACCAACAATTCTTTTGACCAAAGGTTTTCCGTCAATGAATTTGAATTTCTTTTTCATTGTTGAATTAATCAAAATACCAACAGAAATACTGCGGATATAATTCTCTGCAAAAGGATCTTTTGTGGCTGATGAAAATACTAAATATTCGTTTCCGCTATTCGCATAACTCGATATTTGCGCATCAAAAAAATGAGATTTATTTTGTTTGATCGCTTCGTCAATCGTTTTTACCGAAACCCATCTTCTGCAATAATGCTCGTTCGTTTCATTGGCATGCGGTTCCTGTTGGTGCGTAATGTGCAATTCTTTATTTATCTGATAAAAATCGGAGCCAATTTTATGTGATAATCTTAAAAAGAATAAGTTTTTCAGCTGAAAATCTTTCGGTAATAAATTCGTTAATCGCTGATAAAAAGATTCAGGCGAAACTTCAAAACTTTCAATTAATTGAACAAATTCTTCCGGTTTTGGATTTTCATTTTCTAAAAAAGTATTGATTTTATCTACAACCAATTTTCTTGGCAACAATAAAGCACCGGCAAAATAAGAAGCGTAAAAATTATGCAGAACCTGATCGAAATTTTCAAACTTGATCCAGCTGAAAGTCAACAGCCGATCTGAAATTTTCAAATAATTGTACGCAATTTCTTTGGCTAAAATAAACGCTTTCTGCGGAGCGTCAAGTTCTGTAGAAAGCAATAAAGTTTTGCTTTTCGGAACATAAATCGAACGCAAATCGTCTAAAGCTTCCTGATCTGCAAACACAATTTCTTTGATATTGTATTCGTATTCTTCTTTTAAAATCGCCTCTAATTCTTCTACAGTAATTTTAGAATCTAAATTGATCTGAAACGACTTCGAAAACGCAATTACTTTCTCTTCTAAATCCTCAAAATAATTACTGTGCGCTTCCTGATACGAACGCAAAGAAGCCAAAAAGAAGCTTTCACGGCTTAAATTATAATGTTGTGCAATTTCGATAATCGTACTAATAAATGCATTGACTTTTGCCGGAGCATTGGCAATAATATCAATTAAATCGGCTTCCTGAATCCCGAAAAGCTCTAGCGGAATCTCTTTTAAAATTCCGGATTTTAATATTTCGCCAATCGGAGCCAGGTTGTTGTCGAGTTTCAAAGACACCATTTGGTCGTAAGTCACGTCCAAATGCTCGCAGAGCAATAAAATTTTATCTGTTTTTGGATATTTTTTTCCCTTTTCAATCTCGTTTAAATACGATTTTGAAAGATTTGTCAATTTGGCTAAGCCAAAAAGTGACAGATTTTTTTGCGTTCTGACTTGCTTCAATTTTAGTCCGAAGATCAGCTTTATATAGTCTTTTTCGATATCCATGAACCAAATATAGTTATTCTAAAAATAATCGCCAAAAAATTATTTTTAATATTTAGCGAACGTTCGCTTGTTTTGTAAAAAACTTTTTTATAATATTGTCATGTAGAAATTATTAAAAATCAAAACGTTACGATTTTGATATTCTGAAATGAATGAACAATGATGTAACGACGAGATTTTTTTTATAATAAAAAAATAAAACCACAGCTATGAAGAACCAATTAGAAATTACCGAAACGGCAATGGAATTTTTAGCCGAAAAGAAGCTTCGTTATCCAAAAATCTGGACAGAAGAAGCGATTGTTTTTATAACTGAATTGCATAGAAAATTCGAATCACAACGAAAATTATTGCTTTTACAGAGAGAACAAAAACAAGTCACTTTTGATCAGGGAATCATGCCAGTTTTTATTCCGGAAACCAAAAGCGTAAGAGAAGGCAATTGGAAAGCTGGTGAAATTCCGAAAGATTTATTAGATCGTAGAGTAGAAATCACAGGACCAGTTGATCGTAAAATGATCATCAACGCTTTGAATTCGGGAGCAAAAACCTTTATGGCAGATTTTGAAGACAGCACTTCGCCAACTTGGCAAAATTTGATGGACGGACAAGTAAATCTAATCGATGCGGTAAACAAAACAATTACTTATACGGATTTGGTAAAACAGAAATCCTATCATTTAAATGAAAAAATCGCAACGCTAATTGTACGTCCGAGAGGTTTGCATTTGCCAGAAAAGCATCTTTTAGTTGAAGGAAAAGAAGTTTCAGGTTCTTTGGTAGATTTTGGTTTGTATGTTTTTCATAATTATAAACGCCTTTTAGAAAACAATTCTGGGCCGTATTTCTACATTCCGAAATTAGAACATTATCTAGAAGCACGCTGGTGGAATAATGTAATTGATTTTACCGAGGATTATTTGAAACTGGAAAGAGGAACGATAAAAGTGACGGTTTTAATTGAAACCATAACGGCAAGTTTTCAACTGGACGAAATTATTTACGAATTGAAAGAACATATTGTTGGCTTGAACTGCGGACGTTGGGATTATATTTTCTCCTACATCAAAAAGTTCAGAAAAAATCCAAAATTCATCGTTCCGGATCGTGATCAGGTAACTATGACTTCACCTTTTATGAATGCCTATTCGAATCTAGTTATTCAAAGATGTCATAAAAGAGGAATTCATGCGATCGGCGGAATGGCCGCACAGATTCCGATTCGAAATAATGAAGAAGCCAATGCAGTCGCTTTCGCAAAAGTAAGAACCGACAAAGAACGTGAAGTAAAAAACGGACACGACGGAACTTGGGTAGCGCATCCAGATTTGGTTTCCCTTGCAAAAGAAATTTTTGATAAAGGAATGCCAACGCCAAATCAAATTCACATTAAAAGAGAACATCGAAAAATCACAGAAGCTGATTTGATTGAACCACCAATTGGAATGATAACTGAAAATGGTGTTCGAAAAAATATTAATGTTGGAGTTTTATATCTGGCTTCCTGGCTAAACGGACAAGGCGCCGCAGCTTTGCATAATTTAATGGAAGACGCCGCAACGGCCGAAATTTCGAGATCGCAATTGTGGCAATGGCTTCAAAATAAAGTGATTTTAGATAATGGACGAAAATTAGATTTAGCGTATTATCATGAATTGGCTTTAGATGAATTCAGAAAAATAAAAACCGAATTAGGAGTAGAAAACTATGAAAAACAACAGTTTCCATTAGCAGAGAAAATGCTGGAAAGACTGGTTGTAAATCTACATTTTGTGGATTTTCTAACTATTCCGTGTTATAAATATTTATAATTTATTTGAAACACATAGAAACATAGATTTTAATTTTAAATAAAAGATAAAAAAACTAGTTTTTCACACATAGCTATGTGCATTGAAATAAGTGAAACGCCTTTAACCACAAAGGATAGCTATGTCTCTATGTGTTTAAAAAAAACTTCCAGTTAAAAACTGAACACTTTTAACTGTGAACTGAACACTATTACTTACTAACCAACTTAACTATACTATTTATGAAAACAACAGAAGACAGAATTCAGGAATTGATTAACGATTGGATCACGAACCCGAGATGGAAAGGTGTTGAACGTCCTTACACTGCGAGTGAAGTAGTAACACTTCAAGGGTCTTATAAAATTGAGCATTCTATTGCCAAAATAGGTGCAGAAAAATTATGGAGAAAGTTAAAAAGTCAGGATTATGTTGCGGGTTTGGGAGCGTTGACTGGAAATCAAGCGATTCAAGAAGTTGACGCGGGTTTAGAAGCGATTTATTTGAGCGGATGGCAGGTTGCTGCTGATGCAAATTTGGCAGGCGAAATGTATCCTGACCAATCGCTCTATCCGGTAAACAGCGTTCCGATGGTTGTTAAAAAAATCAACAACGCTTTACTGCGCGCTGATCAAATTCAGACTGTAAATAATATTGAAGATAAAAAAGATTATCTGGTTCCGATTGTGGCTGATGCCGAAGCTGGTTTTGGGGGAAACCTAAATGCTTTCGAATTAATGAAGTCGATGATTGAAGCAGGAGCTTCTGGAGTGCATTTTGAAGATCAATTAAGTTCGGCTAAAAAATGTGGGCATCTGGGCGGAAAAGTTTTGGTGCCAACTCAGGAAGCGATTAATAAATTAATTGCAGCACGATTGGCTTCAGATGTTATGGGCGTTTCAACTTTAATTGTTGCCAGAACGGATGCCGATGCAGCTAATTTATTAACAAGCGATGCCGATCCTAGAGACAGAAAATTTCTAACAGGAGAAAAAACGGCAGAAGGTTTCTTCTATGTAAAAAACGGAATCGATCAGGGAATTGCAAGAGGTTTGAGCTACGCGCCTTATGCCGATTTAATTTGGATGGAAACTAGTAATCCCGATTTAGATTATGCGAGAAAGTTTGCAAAAGCAATGAAAAAAGAATTCCCAGATAAAATGTTAGCATATAATTGTTCGCCATCTTTCAATTGGGCAGCAAAATTAACGGTTGCTGAAATGGAAACATTTAGAGAAGATTTGGCAGCAATGGGATATAGTTTCCAATTCATCACTTTAGCAGGATTCCATGCCTTGAATACCAGTATGTTCGAATTGTCTAAAGCCTACAAAGAGCGAGGAATGGCCGGATATTCTGAATTGCAGGAACGTGAATTCGCTTTGCAGAAAAACGGATTCAGAGCCGTAAAACATCAAGCTTTTGTAGGGACTTCTTATTTTGACGCTGTTCAAAATACAGTAATGCTTGGAAAATCAGCAATAACGGCGATGGAACATTCTACAGAGGTTGAGCAATTTTAATTTTTTTTCCGCCACGAATTCACGAATTTTTATTCTCAAAGATTATAAAAAAATAATTCGTGAATTCGTGGCGGAAAATTTTATTTTTTTAAAAGCCTAGCTTTCATTTTGCTGAAGAATTCCGGTGTTACGCCAATGAAAGAAGCGATTTGTTTTTGAGGAACTTTGTGAACTAATGTTCCGTATTTCTTAGTGAATTTATCGAAACGTTCTTCTGCAGGTAAACTTAAATTATCCATTAATCGCTGTTGATTCGCAACTAAAGAGTTTTCAATTAAAATCCTGAAAAAGCGTTCCAATTTTGGAATTTCAAGATACAATTGCTCTTGATTTTCTTTAGATAACGAAACTACTTCAGCTTCTTCCAGAACTTCAATAAAAAGCTGTCCTGGTTTTTGCGAAAAAAAGCTATACATATCGCTCATCCACCAGCCTTCGCAGGCAAAAGAAAGAACGTGTTCTACGATATTATCGTTGATATTGAAACTTCTTAGGATACCTGAGTTCACAAAATAGGAATGTTTGCAGACTTCGCCGGCATTTAATAAAAGCGTTTTAGCTTTGTAAGTATTGGTTTCCAGTTTAGATAAAAAAAGCGCCTGTTCTTCTGGTGTCAAAGAAACGTGTTTGGCAATGTTTTGAAGAATTAAAGCCATTATTTTTTATCGTCGATTAAGGAAAATGAAGTCGCTTTAAATCTGTTTCCTTTAATTTCTCCCGTAACTAAAGCTTTACTGATCGCATTGCAGAACCCTTTTTCGGCGTGTGCGTCTCCGTGATCGTGAATTGTAGTTCCGTCCACGAAATAGCTTTTTCCCTCGATGCGAACCGCTAAATCACAGCTTTTGCCTTTCATTCCGAATTGGCATTCTCCGCATGAAGCTTCAACAATTGTTGGTTTATCAAATTTCTTTTTGTCTTGTGCCTGAGTTGAAATCCCAATAAAAAGGAAAATCATGAATATAAGTTTTTTCATTTTCTATGAATTTACAGTTATTAATTTTGCCGTTTCTTTGGCGCGTTCTGTTATTTCGTTAATTGGAGTCGCAAGTGAATCGTGGCTTAAAACAACTCCCATTCGGCGGTAAGGTCTTGAAGTCGGTTTGCCGAAAATCCTGAAATCAGTTTTTGGTAAAGCGGCTACTTTTTCGATTCCGGTAAAAGTTGGATTTGCAGAATCTTCTGATGCTAAAATTACGGCACTTGCTCCGGCTTTTTCTAAAGTAATTTCAAAAACCGGAAGACTTAAAATTGCTCTTAAATGCAATTCAAATTCGTTGAAATTTTGCGTTCCCGCCAAAGTTACCATGCCAGTATCATGCGGACGCGGAGAAAGTTCAGAGAAATAAACGCCTTCTTTTGTTAGGAAAAATTCAACGCCAAAAAGTCCAGCTCCGCCAAGTGCTTCGGTAATTTTTTCAGCCATATCCTGTGCTTCGTACAAGTCTTTTTCTGAAACCAAAGCCGGTTGCCAGCTTTCTTGATAATCGCCTCTTTCTTGTCTGTGACCAATTGGAGCACAAAATAAAGTCGGGTTATTATTTTGAGTAATCGTTAAAAGCGTAATTTCAGAATCAAAATTTACAAAAGCTTCTACAATAACTTCAATAACATCGCCACGCGAACCTGCAACGGCATATTGCCACGCTTTTTCGATATCGCTTTCTGTTTTGATAGTCGATTGTCCTTTTCCTGATGAAGACATTAAGGGTTTTACCACGCACGGAATTCCAACTTCCTGAACGGCTTTTTGCAATTCTTCTGCTGAAGTTGCGTATTGATATTTTGCAGTTCTTAGTCCGAGTTCTTTTGCCGCTAAATCACGAATAGCTTTACGGTTCATGGTAAAGTTTGCCGCTTTCGCTGAAGGAACAACAGTGATGCCTTGCTTTTCGTAATCGTAAAAACGTTCGGTACGAATGGCTTCTATTTCTGGAACTATAAAATCGGGTTGGTGTTTGGCTACGATTCGGTCAAGCGCTTCGCCGTCGAGCATGTTGATGACTTCAAAACCGTGTGCAACTTGCATGGCTGGTGCATTTTCGTAACTGTCAACTGCAATTATGGTTTGTCCGATTCGTTGTGCGGCAATGACAAATTCTTTGCCTAATTCGCCTGAACCTAGGAGTAGTATTTTCATTTTGTTTGATTTAAAGTTTGGGTGTTTTGGCTTGCTTTTACAATTATTAAACTGCTTATAAAGGTTAGGGCCATTAATATGAATGATAAAAATAACATCATTAATATTGAAAAAACGATTTGATCTAAAAATTGTGATTGTAATGGAGCAGATATTTCATTAATAAATTTTCCGATGATATAAATTGTGAAAAAAGATATTATGATTTTTGAGCTCACACCAAAGGAAAATTGAGAACAAGCTTGAAAATAAGTGATTTGATTTAATGAATAATAAAGTTTCTTTGAGGTATTCCAAAAGAGGAATACAATAAATAATGGAAATAGAATCCCCCAAAATATTGGGTTCCAAAATACACCAAAATCACATATTTGTATACATAAGTCGATGAAAAGGCTTTTTGAAAAAATTAAAAGTGGAAAAAAAGCGGTCACAAAAATTCCAGCAATGACTGCGTATTTTTGAATGTTGCTTTTTGATTCCATTTAAAATTATTTTGAGAGTAAAGATAAATAAAATGAGAATTATTCTCATGTAGATTTTGGAGATTCGGCGGATTTTAGTTTAATTTTTACATTAAGTAACCACACCGTTTGTCATTCCGAGGAACGAGGAATCTCCGCAAGTAGCTCGACAAAGATTGGTTTATTGGAACGGAGTTACTCGTGGAGATTCCTCGTTCCTCGGAATGACAAGATTGTGGAAAGTATGAAATGAAATTATAAACGTGAAAGTTCTTATGAAACCGTTTGCGTGAGGGATAGAAGTGGAAAGCCTACAGCCGTGAGGAGCGAACAGGCGAGGACTTGTAACGGATAGCCCGGTTCGCCGCGGAGGGACACGCCCAAAATAAAAAACCGATACTTCTTTTAAAAAGTATCGGTTTGTATGTTAATGAAAATGATCTTCTTCAATTTCAAATTCAGCATCTTTTTCCCAGATTTCCATTTCGCAGGGTTTGCAGTTGAATTTTAGTTTGTATTCCAATTCTCCCTGTTTTAAAACTAAAGGTTCTTTTACTTTAACACCAACGATATCTTTTTGGTGTATCGGGCATTTTTTTAATTCGTATTTGATGCAATATTTGGTTGTCATTACACGAGATTTTCCTGGATCCCATTGTAATTCGAATGCTTTTTCGATTTCGGTTACACCGTGGCGTTCGTAGAATTTACGAGCCGTTTTGTTCGAAACATTGTACATGAAATCCAATTTAGTTTCAGGATACGGATGTG
Source organism: Flavobacterium notoginsengisoli (assembly GCF_042686225.1). Taxonomy (NCBI): domain Bacteria; kingdom Pseudomonadati; phylum Bacteroidota; class Flavobacteriia; order Flavobacteriales; family Flavobacteriaceae; genus Flavobacterium; species Flavobacterium notoginsengisoli. The sequence continues at coordinate 295,853 of NZ_JBHUOT010000006.1, read as the reverse complement.
ACGTTTTTACTAATTGGTGTTCTTCGCGTTTGTAATTTGCCAAACGAATTTCTGATAATTGCTCGTAAACCGTTCTTCTCATTTCGTTGATTTTTGAAATTGGAAGGAACCAGTTTTGAGAGAACATAATGTTGATTTCGTCAGCGCTGTAAGGTGTAAAACCAGTTTTTGCCAATTGAACTTTTATGTTTTCTTCGATTGATTCGCCGGTTTTAGTATGCTCTTTTGAATGCTCTAAAATAACTGTACTTACGTTTCCGTCTTCGTCGGTTGCGATTAATTCAAAACCGTTTTCGTTTTCAGTAAGTAATAAAGTCGTTCCGATTTTACGGATCGCACTGTCTTCTCTTTCTACAATTTTGATGAAAGCAATATCGTTATTACGGTAAATGAAAGTTCCGTCTTTTATTTCTTTTAAAACGTTTGGATAAACTTTTCCGTTCTCGGCTTTGTTTACGTAGATTCCGTCAGCTTCATTATTTTCATTGATGAAGCAAAGTCCGTCGCCGTTGTTTAGTAATTCGCCATTTTCGATTTCGTAAGCGTTTCCAACAGTTCGGATTAATTTACCAATATATTGACCTTTTGATTTTGGACTTTCCCAAGAACCAATACTAGCGTGTCTTTCGTTTACGAAATAATCGGTATAACCACGGTTGAAAGTTCTGCTTAAAGTAGAATCAAAAGTATACGTACATTTTCCAGAAGAAGCTTTTGTGTATTTATCACTTCCTTCTAAATAGCTGTCTAATTTTTGACGTAAATAAGAAACGTTGTTTTTAACGTAAGCAACATCTTTTAATCTTCCTTCGATTTTGAAAGAAACGATTCCAGCTTCAATCAAATTCGGAATCTGATCTGAAACATCTAAATCTTTGATCGAAAGCAAGTGACTGTTTCTGATTAAAGTATCTCCGTTTCCGTCGATTAAGTTATAAGGTAAACGGCAGTTTTGAGCGCAAGAACCACGGTTCGCGCTACGTTCTCCGTTTGCCACACTCATATAACAGTTTCCGCTGAAAGATACGCATAATGCTCCCGTTACGAAAAACTCTAATTCAACATCTGCGTGATCGTATATAGTTTTAATTTGATGCAAGTTTAATTCACGTGCTAAAACTACACGTTTGATACCAGCGTCTTTTAAGAATTTAATTTTATCAGCATCACGATTATTGGCTTGTGTACTGGCATGAAGTACGATAGGAGGCAAGTCCATTTCCATAATCGCCATGTCCTGAATAATCAAGGCATCAACACCAATATCGTATAACTCCCAGATCATGGCACGACACGTTTCTAATTCGTTGTCGTATAAAATGGTATTCATTACCACAAAAACTTGTGCGTTAAATAAATGCGCATATTTTACTAGTTCAGCAACATCTTCGATTGAGTTGTTAGCATTAGAACGTGCGCCAAATTGCGGTGCACCAATATATACGGCATCGGCACCACTATTTATGGCTGCGATTCCTCCAATTAAATCTCTAGCAGGAGCTAATATTTCGATTTTCTTCTTCATTACTAAAACTTTAGACTTTTGTGGTATTCCCGAAAAAAAGTGTGCAAAGGTCTGATAAATTATTTGAGTTTGCTAGTGATGAAGCGATTTTTTTGAATTTGTTAACTTAATATGGAATGATGATAAATTTATATTAATCAATTGGAAAAGAATATCCCAAGGCAAATACAGCGGTTGACTGTTTTGCAGCTGGATGGAAATACCCGGAAATCCCGATCTCAAAATTGTTATGTCTGCCAACTGCTAATCCAATACTAAACGGGATATGCAGCAAAACATCACTTTTGTTGAAATTAACATTTGGTGTAAAGGTTTCAAATTTTCCTATAGAGGTTCCAATACCGCCTTCAATAAATGGCGCAACCCATGGTATTGGGGCACAAAGACGGATTTTGCTTCCTATTAAAAATGCGTTAGTTGTTACTTTATACTGAGGTTGATTTTGGATATTTTGATTTTTTTCTACAGATTCAAAAATAGCTCCCGCGTAAGGTCTTATACTAAACCATGATTTTACTCCTATAATATATTCGCCTTGAAGGTAAAGCCCGCCTCCCATAACGTCTACTTCCTCCTGACTTCCATAATCTTCGATGTAATAAGAACTGCTGGCTCCGTAACCAATAGATCCTTTAATAAATTTGCCTTCTGTTTGGGCTTTTGAATGGGATACAAATAATATTGTAAAAACAATAGTAATAAAATAGCGTTGATTTAAGGTCATAAAAACGATTTTTTTAATTTTTTAAAAGACGCGACTAAAGTAGGAATATTATTTCAAAATTTAATAATAAAAAAACTACCTGATTATTTAAACCAGATAGTTTTTCTAAAATAAAAGTATTAATGGTAATTAGTTCGCTTTTATTTTAATTTGTGACAACGTATTTTCAATACTATTTAATTGTTTTGAAATAATGTAAATCTGGCCGTGTTCCAAATGATTATCTTCGAGTGCTTTTTTGTATTTTTCAATAGCAGCTTCTTCTCCAGTAACACAAGCATTAATAATGGCTTCTGTGTCGCCACCTGTAAAAGATGATTTAATATCAATCCAAGTTCTGTGCAAAGCGCCTAATGGACCTCCGCCTGAAGTGTCGGTTGATTTTCCTAGTTTGTTGATTTCATCTTGTAATTCAACAATAAATAAGGCTCTTTCGCGGGCGTATTCTAGAAAATCAGTTTTAATGGCTGGGTTTTCTACATGTTCTGCTGCGTTTGTATATCCTAGTTTTCCATCTTCAAGAATTGAAATTAATCCTTCTAAAGTTTTTACTGCTTCTTGTGTGGTTTCATCTGTATGTATCATGACTAATAATTTTTAAATTAATACATTACAAAGTTGTCGATTTCTAAAGAGTTATGTTTTACAGGATTGCAAGCGTGGTTTTACAATATTGTGGAATGGGAATTTTGAAACTTATATTTTGTTTGACGCTGATTAAGCAGATTCAAGTAATTTTTTTTGAAAATGAATTTTCTTGTTTTACGGTTTGCGTGAGGGATAGGAGAGAAAAGCCCACAGCCGTGAGGAACGAACAGGCGAGGACTTGTAACGGATAGCCCGACCCGGAGGGACACGCCCAAAATAAGCCCATAAAAAAACAGCTTAAAGTATAAAAGTGATGAAACTTTTGAACCTTAAGCCGTTTTAATAAAACTTTAGAATATTGTTATGCAGTCAAAGCTTCTTTGATTCTGCGTAATGCTTCTTTTAAAATGTCGTTGCTTGTTGCGTAAGAGAAACGAATACAGTTTGGATTTCCAAAAGCATCTCCGGTTACTGTTGCTACGTTTGCCTCAGCTAAAAGATACATCGAAACATCGTTTGCATCTTTAATTTCAGTTCCTTTTAATGTTTTTCCGAAGAAAGAAGAAACGTCTGGGAATACGTAGAATGCTCCTTCTGGAACGTTGATTTTTACTCCCGGGATTTCTTTTAATAATCCAACCACTAAATCTCTACGACCGTGGAAAGCCTGAACCATTTCGTTTAATACGCTTGGGTCAGCATCTACGGCTGTAATTGTAGCTCTTTGTGCTACAGAGTTTGCGCCAGATGTTACTTGCCCTTGGATTTTTGTACATGCTTTTGCAATAAATTCAGGAGCTCCAATGTAACCAATTCTGTATCCTGTCATGGCAAATGCTTTTGCAACTCCGTTTACAGTGATTGTTTTTTCTAACATTCCCGGAATGGAACCGATACTGCAGAAAGTTCCTGAGAAATTGATGTGCTCATAAATTTCATCTGCAACTACGTAAATATTTGGATGTTTTTCTAAAACTTTTGCCAATGCTGTTAATTCTTCTCTGCTGTAAACAGATCCTGAAGGATTGCATGGAGAAGAAAACCACATCATTTTTGTTTTTGGTGTGATGGCAGCTTCTAATTGTTCTGGAGTAATTTTAAAGTCAGTTTCAACAGAAGTTGGAACTTCAACTGGAACTCCGCCAGAAAGTTTTACGATTTCAAAATAAGAAACCCAGTAAGGTGCTGGTAAAATTACTTCGTCACCGTCGTTTAACATTACTTGTGCAATGTTGTATAAAGATTGTTTTGCTCCTGTAGAAACTACGATTTGAGATGGTTTGTATTCTAAATCATTGTCTCTTTTAAATTTTCTGCAGATAGCTTCTTTTAAATCCTGGTATCCATCAACTGGAGAGTATGTGCTGTAATTATCGTCGATGGCTTTTTTTGCAGCTTCTTTGATAAAGTCAGGAGTATTGAAATCTGGTTCCCCTAAACTTAAACTGATAATGTCTTTTCCTTGTGCTTTTAATTCTCTTGCCAAAGCGGCCATTGCTAATGTCTGTGAAGTCGCAAGGTTGTTGATTCTGTCCGAAAGAATATGGTTCATTATAAAAATTTTGAATGTCCTTAATTTGCTGTGTTGATTAAGGAAGGTTATTATTAATAGATTTTTTTTAGTTTTTAAACTGATAATTCTGGTTTCATTCCCAAATCACGCAAATGTTTGAAGTGAGCAATAATAGCACTTCGCATTGTTTTATATTCGTAATAAGGCAGGTTGCACTCTTTTGCTGTTTCTTTTACAATTTTGGCAATTTTACCGTAATGAATATGGCTGATATTTGGAAAAATATGATGTTCGATTTGATGGTTTAAACCGCCAGTGTACCAATTTACAATTGCATTTTTTGGTGCAAAGTTAGTTGTAGTATACAATTGGTGGATTGCCCAAGTATTGTCCATTTCTCCTAAATCGTTTGGAGTTGGGTTTGTTGTGTGATCAACAACATGTGCTAATTGGAAAACTACACTTAAAATTAATCCTGCTGTATAATGCATTACAAAAAATCCTAGAAGTACTTTCCACCATGTAATGCCAATTAACATTGGTAATACAATCCAGATTGAAATATAAATGATTTTAGTAATAATTAATGTTGTCCAAAGAATTTTAGGACTTTTTGGTTCTCCGTAAGATAATTTTCTTTTTAAGTAATTACGCATCTGCTTGAAATCTGTTGTAATAGCCCAATTGAAAGTCAATAAGCCATATAAAAAAACAGAATAATAATGTTGAAAACGATGAAAACTATGCCATTCAGCATGTTCTGTAAAACGAATAATTCTTCCTGCATCAAGATCTTCGTCGTGGCCAGGGATATTAGTATAAGTGTGATGAAGTACATTATGTTGTACCTGCCAGTTGTAAACATTACCGGCAAGAACATAAATTGTTCCTCCCATAAATTTATTAATCCAGCTTTTGGTAGAATAGGAACCGTGATTTCCGTCATGCATTACATTCATTCCAACCCCTGCCATTCCAATACCAATTACAATTGATAAAAGCAGCATTACCCAAAAAGGCATTTCTAATGTAAGGATTAAAAAGTATGGTGTTAGGAAAACTGCGAATAGAATAACGGCTTTTAAGTGTAACTTCCAGTTTCCGGTTTTCTGAATGTTGTTCTCCTTAAAGTAATTGTTTACCCGTGAGTTAAGTGTTCTGAAAAACTTCAGATTGTCTTGCCTTGCAAAAATTGGAGCGTTGTTATTCATAATTGTTTTAAATAGTTTTCAAAGGTAATTATTATAAATTCTCAATTTGCAAAATTGAGTTAAATATTTCAATCGTAAAGTAGTACTTTTGTTAAAAATTTACAGCAATGGATGAGATATTGAAATATTTTCCAAATTTGACCGATCTTCAAATCGAACAATTTCAAAAATTAGACTTTTTATACCACGATTGGAACGAAAAAATCAATGTTATTTCGCGTAAAGACATCGATTCATTATATACAAAACACATTTTGCATTCGTTAGGGATTGCTAAAATTATGAAATTTGAACCAGGAACAACTGTTTTGGATGTTGGAACTGGAGGCGGTTTTCCAGGAATTCCATTAGCGATTCTTTTTCCTGAAACTCGTTTTTATTTAATTGATGTAATTGCTAAAAAAATAAAAGTAGTTCAGGGTGTTGCTGATGCATTAGAATTAAAGAATGTAAAAGCAGAACAAAAACGTGCTGAATTGGTAAAAGGCGATTTCGATTTTATCGTAAGCCGCGCCGTTACCAATATGCCAGATTTTGTTTCCTGGATACATGATAAAATAAAGAAACAACATAAACATAAATTAAAAAATGGAATTCTTTATTTGAAAGGTGGTGATTTGACAGAAGAATTAAAAGATTTTCCAAACGCTACATTATACGATTTAGCAGATGTGTTTGAAGATGAGTTTTTTGAAACTAAAAAGGTGGTTCATTTACCTCTAAAATTTAAACCCTAAAAGAAATAACCCGGAAAAGTAGAGTCTTCCGGGTTATTTTGAATAAATAAAAAATTATTAAAACTAAGAATGTATTCTTGAAAGATTCAAAAATTGATTTGCCTGATAATTTAAGTTATCTATAAATCCATGAATCGCATTTTCTGATGCTTCATTTGTAGGCTTGAATTCAGCGTCAAAGAAGAAGTCACGACATATTACAGGCTCATTAGAAGAATCGTAAGTGGCTTCATCCATTTCATTTAAATCAAAGTTTTGATATTCAGATGGATATAGGCAGATTAATTCAATCATAACCCGGTTGAACCATTGGTCAAATACTTTCTTTTTAGGAGTAATATGACGTGCTAATAATACTAAGCCTGTAAGCTCATTTTGTAAATAATAAGATCCTTTTCTGTAGAGTGTGTCGATCATTCTTACATTCATGTGAGCAATCCATAAAGGTCCGTTTATACTTCCTGAAGCCGGAATTTCAAAATCGGTATCAAATAACAATGGATTAGTTTGCTCAAGACTGTCTATTGAACACCAAAGCGCTTCAATACGTTTTTGAGTATCATTTGTGTCTTTTGTATATCCAATAAAACGCCAATGAACCCATTCTAACAACGCAGCTGCTAATCCAACTGAAGCTTTGTGGTTAATTTGTATTAATAGGCTTTCTAAATCTTCATTTTTTCCAAACGGATCCAATAATTCATTTATTTTCTTTTTATTCCATTTAAAATCAATTGCATGACCAATGCTTTTTGATTCTAAAATGACTTTAGGAACATTGTTTAAATTTCTCATAAGCTAAAATTGTTTAAATAATTCTAATTGATTTTTATGAGACAAATGTATTATGATGTTTTTTTTTGAAATGGAACTAGAAGTTTTTAAAATAACAAAATAAGTTTTTTAAGTCCGCTATGTAATTGGTAATCAGTAAAATAAGAAAATTACTACAAAACATTATCTGAGCTATCCAGACGTTGGTAAATTGTTTTTTTAGCGTTATTTAAATTGTTCAGATTTAAAAAATGTAAGCGATAAATTTAAAATCCTAAAACAAAAGCCGAGTCTCATAAAGACTCGGCTTTTTATATTGACAGATTCTAAAATCTTAAGTAAAAATTATCCTAAGAAAGGATATCTGTAATCTTCCGGAGTTACAAAAGTTTCTTTGATAGTTCTTGGAGAAGCCCAACGCAATAAGTTCAATGCAGAACCTGCTTTATCATTAGTTCCGGAAGCTCTTGCTCCACCAAATGGTTGCATTCCTACAACAGCTCCGGTTGGTTTGTCGTTAATGTAGAAGTTACCAGCAGCGTTTTGTAATTTCGTTGTAGCTACTTCAATAGCATAACGATCCTGGCTGAAAACTGCTCCAGTCAAAGCATACTCAGAAGTAGTGTCAACTAATTCTAAAGTTTCTTCCCATTTAGCATCTTCGTAAACATAAATTGTGATAACTGGTCCAAACAACTCAGTTTCCATTGTAGTATATTTTGGATTTGTAGTTATAATAACTGTTGGCTCAACAAAGTATCCAACTGATTTATCATAATTACCACCAACGATGATTTCAGCATCAGCGTCTTTTTTAGCCTGGTCAATGTAGCTTGCTAATTTATCAAAAGAACCTTCGTGGATAACTGCTGTAATGAAGTTTCCAAAATCTTCCGGAGAACCCATTTTCATAGATTTTACATCAGTAATTAATTGTTCTTTTACAGCTGGCCATAAACTTTGAGGAATATAAGCTCTGGAAGCAGCAGAACATTTTTGTCCCTGGAATTCAAATGCACCACGAGTAATTCCTGTAACTACCTGTTTTACGTTTGCACTTGGGTGAGCAATGATAAAATCTTTACCTCCAGTTTCTCCAACGATTCTTGGATACGTTTTATAATTGTGGATGTTCGCTCCAATTTTAGCCCAAATATCTTTAAATACGTGAGTTGAACCTGTGAAGTGAACACCGGCAAAATCACGGCTTGCTAAAACAGTATCAGTGATCATTAAAGCATCTCCAAAAACTACGTTGATAACACCGTCCGGAACTCCGGCTTCTTTGAAAACTTCTAAAATGATTTTTGTTGAAAATACCTGGCTATCGCTTGGTTTCCAAACTACAACGTTACCCATCATAGCAGCACTTGCAGGCAAGTTTGCAGCAATAGCAGTAAAGTTAAATGGAGTGATAGCGTAAACAAAACCCTCAAGAGGTCTGTATTCTACACGATTCCAAACAGAAGAATCTGATTTTGGCTGATCGTTGTAGATTTGAGTCATAAACTCAACATTGTAACGTAAAAAGTCGATTAACTCGCAAGAAGCATCGATTTCTGCCTGATGAATATTTTTAGACTGACCAATCATTGTAGCAGCGTTGATACGAGCTCTGTAAGGTCCAGCGATAAGTTCAGCAGCTTTTAAGAAAATAGCAGCACGCTGTTCCCATGCCATGTTTGCCCATGCTTTTCTTGATTCAAGAGCATTTGCAATCGCTTTTTCGATATGTTGTTTTTCAGCTAAGTGGTATTTTCCAACGATATGTTTGTGATCGTGTGGAGCAGTAATGTTTCTTGTATTTCCAGTTTTGATTTCTTCGCTTCCAATATATAAAGGAACGTCAATTTGAGAATTCCACATCGTGGTATAAGCTGCCTGAACAGCTGCTTTTTCTGGAGAGTTCGGCGCGTATCCTTTTACAGGCTCGTTTACCGCTTTTGGTACATGAAAAAATCCTTTAAGCATGTTATTTAAAATTAGATTATTAGATAATTTATAGTTAGATAATTTGATTTGTTACGAATAATCTAACGCTGCACAAAAGTACAAAGGATAAATTAATAAATTGATAATTTTATGATTAAGATAACGATAAAAAGAATCGTACTAAAGGGATGCCTTTAATTTAAAGCAAAAGGAGCGCACATTCTAAAAGTAGGAACGATTACTTTGAATGTTTTTGTTGTAGTAAAGTTGATCATATTGAAATGACCTTTCATGGCCCCATAAGGAGATGATAGTAAACAGCCAGAACTGTAAGTATGGTTTTCGCCAGGTTTTAGAACTGGTTTTTTCCCAATTACGCCTTCACCATCTACTATTTCTAAATCGTTTAGAGAATCAAAAATTTCCCAATGGCGTGAAGTTAACTGCACAGAATCTTTACTGTGGTTTTCAATTGTAACTACATAACTAAAAGCAAAATGTATCTTGTAGTTCTTGAAGTAAGTACCTTCAAAACTAGTCAAAACGGATATTTTTATGCCTCGTGTAATCTGAGAAACCATACTAACGCAGTATATATGTGTGTGTTATAGTGGCAAAGTTAAGAAAAAAAATCGTTTAATCTAGAACCTTAACATTGTTTTAATTGACTATATTGATAGAGTTTGCATTTCCTTTTCCAATAACGCGCTGATAACGGTCTGTTGCTTCTTTATAATAGACCAAAATTGTGTATTCGTTTTCAGTCTGATAGAAGTTTCCATCAATAGCATTTTCATAATCAATAACGCCTTTTTTATCAGCAACAGTGTACTGAAAATTAGTGAATCCCTGCTTGATCATAATGGCTTTTTCGAAAACTGCTTTATCAGTATTGTAATCCATTTTATATTCTGGCGAAAGGCTGTAATTGTTAAACATTCCTGTAATATAAATGTCTTTATTTAGTCGGAATGCCGGAGCAGATAATGTAAAGTAAACCCAGGCATAATCAGCTTCAATATCATTGTTAGATGCATTGATGTTTTTAACAACAAAATTTCCGTTTACATCTTCATAGTTCGTATAAATCTGATTTCCTCTTGCAGCATTAGTATATAAGTGAGCGTTATAAATATCGCCGTTAGAACCCACTTTAGCAACATTATTACTGGCGGCACGAATGTCTTTGTTTTCAAAATACAAAAATTCATTTCCGCCCCAAAACTGAGTTTCTTTATCGTATTTATAAACCAGTTGATTACCTATTGTATATTGAGGAACAATATTTTTTATAGCTGTATTAAAATTTCCATTTTGTAATAAAAGAACTTTTACATTTTGTAAAGGCGTCTGAAATACAATATCATTAGATAAAATGGCAAAATCTAAGTTTTGTTTGTAATCAATATTACTCAGATTTCGACTTCTTTTTACCTGCGCTGTTACAGTTGAATGATTTTCGTATAAAATAAACTTTCTCGAAAGCACTAATTCACGGTCTTCATTTAAAATTCTCAACATGTAATTCCCGGAAAGCTTTATTTGTGTTGTGAACTGATTTGGAAAAGATAGTCTGTAATGCGAGTAAATCTGAAGTGTATTAAACGAATTAGAATAATCATTAATTCTTTGATTATCCAAGCCGCCAATATAATCTGTTTTCGGAATATCAGTTGGGATCCAGTTATAATCACAATGCAGAATTTCAAAATAATAATTGGCCTCACTTCCAAATAAATCATCAAACTGAAAAGCAAACGAAGAACCTAATTCAAAAATAGGAACAACATTACTTCCGTTTTGAACAAAAGAAACAGTTTTAATATTATAAGGAGGTTCAACCTCGTTTTGAATTTGCTGAGCAGTTATCGCACTAAAGAAGAAAAAAAATAAAAGGCTCTGATATAAAAATTTTGACATCTTATTTATGTTGTAAGATTGTAAATATAACAATTTTATACAACGAAAAACAGCCAGATTTATTGGTTTAACGTATTACGAATTCAAAATGTATTCTAAATTAGCTTCGATTTCATTGTTAATATAGCTTTCCTCTAAAAGCGAATCAGATAACAGTTTTTTATTTTCCTGCAGTTTAATGATTTTTTCCTCAACCGTATTTTTAGAAATAAATCGAACAACATTTACTTTGTTCAATTGTCCAATTCTATGTGCTCGTCCAACTCCTTGTTTTTCTGCAAAAGGATTCCACCATGGGTCTAAAAATAAAACGTAAGAAGCTTTGGTAATATTTAAACCAACGCCTCCTGCTTTCAACGAAATGAAAAACAATAAGGGTTCTTCTTTTTCCTGAAATAATTTTACTTGTTGTTCCCTTTTATTGGCTGGAGTTTCTCCCGTGATTTCACAATATTGGATTTTGTTTTGCTTGCACCAGTCGGTGTAAAAACTAAGATTAGTGACAAACGAACTGAAAATAATCACCTTTTGTTTTTCGTGGACTAAAGTTTCCAGATAATTGGTAACCGCAATATATTTTCCAGAATCTATTTCTGATTCCTGATCAACCATTTTCGGATGGTTACTCAATTGTCTTAACTTCATCAAAGTGTTTATAATGCTAATTTTATCCGGACTTGAACCATCTGTTTTCAATAAAAAGTTACGGGCTTTCGATTTTTCTTTTTCGTATAATTTCTCCTGTTCAGGATCCATTTCACAGTAGTAAATCTGCTCTGATAATTCAGGTAAATCTTTTAAAACCTGTTCTTTTGTTCGTCGCAAAATATAAGGTTGAACAAGAGTTTTTAATTCTGATAAAATAGTTTCGTCCTGTCTTTTTTCAATTGGAGTTTTAAAATTATCCATGAAAAACTTATAATTTCCTAAAATATCAGGATTTATAAACTGCATCTGCGACCATAAATCGTCAAGCGAATTTTCGATCGGCGTACCGCTCAAAGCAATTTTATGAGCTGTGCTAATCTTGTTGATGGCTTTAAAAATCTTAGAATCTTTATTTTTAATATATTGACTTTCGTCCAAAATCAGATAACGGAAATCATATTTTTCTAAAACAGCAATATCACGATGAACAATGCTGTAACTCGTAAAAATCAAATCTGTTGTGGCTAATCTGCTTGCTAATTGTTTTCTGTCATTTCCTACATACTGCATTTTTGAAAAATGCGGAGTGAATTTTAGAGATTCATTATACCAGTTAAAAACCAGTGAAGATGGTAAAACAATCAGTGTTTTGAGTGGTTCTCTTTCGATTGTAGTTTCATTTGAAAACAGATCAAAATTGGTTGTTTTGGTTGTAAATCCCAATTGTTCTTGCACTGCAACCAAAACAGCCAAGGTCTGCAAGGTTTTTCCAAGTCCCATGTCATCGGCTAAACAAGCGCCTAAATTGGAGTTGAAATGCCCCAAAAGCCACTGCACACCTTCAATTTGGTACGGTCTTAAAGTTGCTTTTAATAAATCAGAAGCTTTGAATTCGGCTTTTGTTGTTATATCGTCTTTAATTTCAGGAATCGCATCCAAAGCGGTAAAATTGCTCTTACGCAAAAGAAGATTTCCTCCTTCTGTTTTGGCTAGTTTGGCCAGTGAACTGTATTTGCTAAACCACTCCAGCGGAATTAAAAAGTAGTTTCCGTCAGGCAATTGAAAAAGTCGTTCTTTGCTTTTTATGTTTGGAATAATTTCGCTGAAATTGATTTTATACGTTCCAATCGTAATGATAATTTTAATATCAAACCAATCTCCGGCTGTTTCTTTTGAAGCTGAAACAATATGATTTTCAGTGATAATTTCTTTGCTTTCCGCTTTTAGATTTTCAATTGTAAATCCCAGATTTTCCAATTCTTCTTTATGGTCAATAATGAATTGAATATTAATGTAAGGATCTGGATTTTCAGTTTCTGAGTCCAGTCCGTAGAATTCATTTTTGATTATGGTCAAGCCAAGTTCGGCCAATTTATCGGTATAAAAAGCCTCTTCAGAACTTCTTTTAAATTGAATTATTTTAGGCTGATTGGCAATGCTGAAATCAACAAACGAATGTGTTTTTTTGGTTTTGGAAGCATCAAACAAATATCCATCATAATCAAAATAAAGATTAAGATAATAACAATTTTTAAAGAAATCATGAACCGGCTGAATCGTACAGGAAATAATTTGATCACGACTTTCGACTTCAAAACCTGTTGATTCAATGTCGATTTTCTTTGCTATTTCAGGAATAAAACTTTTGAAATAATCATCGACTAATTTTGATGGAATTTCAATTGATTTTTTCTTTAGAAAAGGCATCAGTTTTTTAGCGTTAAGCGCTGTTAACTGCCCCAGTTTCTTATTGATAATTAACCACCCTGGCTCGTCTAAAAGAATCTCGGCTTTTTTATCCATAGGTAAAAAGGCAGTTTCGTTTTCTTTTAGAGAAAGGGTATAGGTAATTCCTTCGTCGTGTTTGTCGAATTGAATCTGAGGTTCAAAATAAAGCGGACTCACATCAACTCTGGAACGATAAAAATCTTTCTCAGGCCCGAGGTTTAATGACAACGGAAATTGCTCTTTTACAATTAAATCATAAAAAGAACCTAAATGAAATTTTAAATGCTGACGAATTGCAAAATCAATTTTGGAATCTTTTTGCAAATCGGTAATCGTCTTAGCGGATTTGATTTTGACACTGAATTTTTTGAAAATGAATTCAGGTTTTAAAGATTCGCAGGCGGTCAGAATTTTTTTTGAATTAGAATCCAGATTATCGTAAACAATCCCGAAGCTTTGCATTACGCCGGGACTTGCTTTTTTATCCAGATATTTAATTTCATCAGTATTCTCAACAATGTAGGCGGTTGGGATATAAGTATTGAGATTTTTTTCTAAACTGATGTCAAAGCAAAATTGAAATGATTTTGTAGGTTCCAAGATTTAGGGATTTGGTTAGGCTTATATTTTGGGAATAGGGCAAAAAAAGAAAGAGTTTTCAAAATAGAAATAATTTGAAAACTCTTTTAAATGAACTTATATCACTTATATGGTAAAAAATTAGTTTTCAGGTTTAAAACAAAGTGGAATAATTTCTCCTTTTGCTAAACAATATTTTTCAACCAATTCTGGTGCTATTTTATTAGTATAATCTTCTTCAATTACGATAAAACCAATGCTTCTTAATTTGTCGAAATAATCGCGTCCGTAAATACGAACGTGATCGTATTGACCAAAAATTCTAGCACGCTCTTTTTGATCTGTAATAGAATCATCTGCAAAGGTAACTTCACGATTTAAATCCTGAGGAATTTGAAGAATTGCCATTCCGCCTGGTTTTAAAACACGGAATAATTCCTGCATTGCTTTTGTATCATCCGGAATATGTTCTAAAACGTGATTACATAAAATCACATCATATTCGTTGTCTTTAAAAGGCAAATTACAAATGTCCGCTTTTACATCTGCCAAAGGCGAAAATAAATCGGTTGTAGTATAATCAAGGTTTTTTTGCTTGCGGAAAAGTTTGTAAAAAGCCTGTTCCGGTGCAAAATGCAATACTTTTTTTGGAGCCGTAAAAAAATCAGTCTGATCGTTTAAATACAACCAAAGCAAACGATGTCTTTCTAATGAAAGTGTACTTGGTGAAAGCACATTGTTACGCTGCTTTCCGTATCCGTAAGGCAGAAAAGATTTAAAGCTTTTTCCGTCAATAGGATCGGTAAACTTATCTCCTCTTAAAGAAAAAGCTAAAATAGGACGTGCCACATAACTCAAACGAATTAATAATGGTCTTGGAATGGTATTTAGAACTAATTTGAAAAGTTTTTTCACAGGTTTAGATTCGGGGTTGTATTATAGTACTAACGGCACTTTTCTAAATTCATCTTCTTCGTTACTCTCAATTCCAAGAGCTTTGTAGATGTATTGGAAAGTCGATAATAATTCTGGTTTTCCATCAATTAACGCTACATCGTGCTCGAAATGTGCACTTGGTTTTCCATCAGCAGTTAGAATTGTCCAGCCGTCTTTTAGTTGTTTGATGTTTCTTGTACCCATGTTAATCATCGGTTCAATCGCCACAACCATTCCTTCTACAAAAAGTTTTCCACGTCCGCGTTTTCCGTAGTTAGGCATTTCTGGTTCTTCGTGCATTTTTTGTCCAACACCGTGTCCAACCAATTCACGAACCACTCCGTAACCGTGAGCTTCGGTATATTTCTGAATCGCATTTCCAACATCTTCCACACGATTCCCCGCTTTAAATTCTCTGATTCCTACGTAAAGAGATTCTTTAGTTACTCTTAAAAGTTTTTTTACTTCAGGAGCCACTTCGCCAATTTCGAAACTGTAGGCATGATCTCCGTGGAAACCATTTTTAAAAGCACCACAGTCTACTGAAATAACATCACCATTTTTAAGCGGAACATTATTAGGAATACCATGAACAACCTGAGCATTTGGACTCATACAAAGTGAATTCGGGAAATCATACAGTCCAAGGAAACTTGGAACTGCGCCGTGATCACGAATAAATTCTTCAGCTAATTTGTCAAGATATAATGTAGTCACTCCTTCTTTAATTTCAGAAGCAATCATTCCTAATGTTTTTGATACGATTAAAGCACTTTCGCGCATTAATTCGATTTCCTCTCTGGTTTTTTGGATGATCATATTTTTTCAGATTTTCAGTTGGCAAAAGTACAATTTTTAATATTATTTTTTGAGTTATTTTTTTCTGCTACGAATTCACTAATTATCTCAAAACAAAATTTTGTAAAACGTATTACTAAGAGGAATAAATAGATTTTCAAAGAAAATTCGTGAATTCGTGGCTATTTAAAGACTAAGAATGAAGAACGGTCTCAGAAAAAAGGCTTAAATTAGTAGTAAAAACGTATGTAATTATGGAAACTGTTACAGATCAGGATATAGTAAAAGTAAAGGCTTTAAAGAAAATGAAAAGAAATGCTTTGTCACTTTTAGGTATTGCAGTCTTATTGTTTATTGTAGCAATATATTATAAAATTCCAATTCTTCAGGCTTTTAGTGAAGCCGCAATGGTCGGCGGAATTGCTGATTGGTTCGCGGTGGTAGCATTATTTCGTCATCCATTAGGAATTCCGATTTGGCATACAGCTATTATTCCAACCAAGAAAAATGAAATAGGGGAGAATCTTGGGAATTTTGTTTCAGAAGAATTTCTAAATCGAGAAAAACTGGAAATTAAACTCGATGAATTCAATTTTGCAACAAAAGCGTCTGATTGGCTTTCGCAGGAAGAAAATGCAGCTAAAATTGCCAATGTTGTTGCAGTAAATATCATTCCGGGAATTTTACGAACTATAAAAGATGAAGATGTCAAAAGATTTATTCAGGTTCAGTTTAAGGAAAAAATGGAAGGAATAAATTTTGGAAATTGGGTTGCCGTTGCTTTAGAACCTTTACAAAAGGGAGATTTAAAAAATCAGATGCTGACGAATCTTTTGGAAGTAATGAGTGCTGAATTAACCAATAACAAAGATTTAATCAGGCAGAAAGTAAAAGCTTCAACACCTTTATTAAGTTTTGGTTTGGCTGACAAAAGTATTACTGAAGGTGTTTTTAATGGTTTACAGGATTTTTTAAATGAAGCCAAAAAGCCTGAAAGTGCTGTCCGATTAAAGATTGATGAATATATTTTTGACTTTTTAGAGAAAGTAAAAAACTCCGAAGAAATGAGAGTTAAAATCAACGATATGATTTTAGGTTTCGTTGGAAAAAAAGAAGTTCAGGATTACATCAATGGAATTTGGGATGAAATCAAACTTTCAATTACAAATGATTTAGACAAAGGAGAAGAATCTTCGATAAAGAATAGTATTTCAAGTTTAATTCAAACCTTTGGAAACGGAATCAAAGAAGATTCGATTATGATTGATAAAATCAACAATTTTATAAAAGACGATCTGCTTTCGGTTTTACTAAATAATAAAAAGGTAATAGGAGATTTAATTTCGTCAACCGTAAAAAGTTGGGATGGAAAAGAGGTTTCTGAAAAACTGGAGCTTGAAATCGGAAAAGATCTTCAATACATTAGAATCAACGGAACTTTGGTTGGAGGGATTATTGGATTAATTATTTATGGAGTTGAACAATTGTATCATTTTGTTTTTTAATCATATAAGTATATAAGAAAATATAAGCAGCACGTTAAAATTTATGGGACAAAAATCATATAAGCAATTGTAATCGAATTATTTTTTAAGATTTACATTTTGCCGTAAAATAGTTCTCGCAAAGACGAAGAAGCGCAAAGTTTATTTTCATTTGCGACTTAGCGTCTTTGCGAGATTTTTTTAAGTTCAGTTTAAATGAACTTATATCACTTATATGGTTTGCAGAATTTTACAAAAGCGAATGACAAGTCATTGCATTTGGCTGTTGCACGCCCATTAACTCTAAAATCGTCGGAGCTATATCGCCTAAAACACCATTTTGAATACTTTTCAGTTGTTTGTCAACTAAAATGATTGGCACTGGGTTTGTGGTGTGAGCCGTATTTGGAGAACCGTCAGGATTAATCATGGTTTCGCAGTTTCCGTGATCGGCAATTACGATTGTGGTATAGTCATTTGCAAGAGCAGCTTCGATTACTTTTTTAGCGCAAGCGTCAACTGCTTCACAAGCTTTAATTGCAGCTTCCATAATTCCGGTATGTCCAACCATGTCTCCGTTTGCGAAGTTTAAACAAACGAAATCAACTTCGCCTTTGTTTAATTCAGGAACAAGCGCGTCTGCTAATTCGTAAGCGCTCATTTCTGGTTTTAAATCGTAAGTTGCTACTTTTGGAGAATTTCTTAAGATTCTTTCTTCACCTTCAAAAGGAGTTTCTCTACCTCCGGAAAAGAAGAAAGTTACGTGAGGGTATTTCTCAGTCTCCGCAATTCGGATTTGTTTTTTACCTGCTTTTTCTAAAACTTCACCAAGAGTTTCAGTGATATTATCTTTATTGTAAACTACTTTTACGTTTTGGTATGTTTCGTCGTAGTTTGTCAATGTTACATAATACAGGTTTAGTTTATGCATATTTTGTTCGTGAAAATCCTGTTGCGAAAGCGCTTCAGTAAGTTCACGGCCTCTGTCTGTTCTAAAGTTAAAGAAAATTACAACATCACCTTCAACAATAGTTCCAAGAGGTTTTGCATTTGCATCAACCATCACAACTGGTTCGATAAATTCGTCTGTAACATCTTTTTCATAGCTTGACAAAACACTTGAAACGGGATTTGTTGATGGAGTTCCAATACCGTTTACAACTAAATCATAAGCTAATTTTACACGTTCCCATCTTTTATCACGATCCATTGCATAGTAACGGCCAATGATAGAAGCGATTTTTACAGGAGTATCTTTGATATAATCTTCAAGATCATGAATGTACTTTGCTCCGGATTTTGGATCAACGTCACGTCCGTCTGTAAAAGCGTGAATGTAAACCTGATCTAAACCATATTGCTGCGAAGCATCGATTAATCCTCTAAGGTGTGAAGTATGTGAGTGAACACCACCATCTGAAACTAATCCTAAAAAGTGTACTTTTTTATTGTTCTCTTTAGCATAAGTAAAAGCATCAATCAAAACTTGTTCTTTTGCTAAAGTTTTATGTTCTACAGCTAAATTAATTTTGGCTAAATCCTGGTATACAATTCTTCCGGCACCAAGGTTCATGTGTCCAACCTCGCTGTTTCCCATTTGCCCTTCAGGTAAACCAACGTTTAAACCGTCAGTCCTAAGCTGTGCACTTGGGTAGTTTTTGTAAAGACTGTTTATAAAAGGAACATTTGCATTGTCTATTGCAGATACTTTAGGGTCAGGAGATTTTCCCCAACCATCTAAAATCATAAGGATAACTTTTTTGTTCATTATATTTTTGTTTTCTACAAAGATAAGGCATTTCTAAACTTTGAAGAGAAAGCGTAACGACATTTATATTTAATAAAAAGAACTCAGATAAAAAATATTAATTTAATTATAGAAGTCTTTATTTTTTAAAATTAATTCACGCTAAGCTCTATTCCCGACTTTATTTTTGACAGCATTGTAGTCAATAAATATTTGACGCTTATAAAAAAATGTGTTTTTAATGTAATCAATTATTTATTGTCTTTTGTCGTTTTGGGTTAAAGAGAATGAAAACTCTTTTAATTTACGACAAATAGAAATTATTTTGTTTCATTTTATATGGTTTCGGTTTCAAGATTTCCACTTTTTGATGTTTTTTTAAGAAAAAAGGTGAAAATGTTAGGTTTTTTAGCATAAGAAAAAATCTTACAGAAACAATGTTTTTATGTTAATTATGTTAAAGTTTAAACAAAAAAGGCTTGAAAATCAGGCTTATATTTTGCAAGGAATGAATTTTTTATACTTTTGCCTTACCCAAATTTTTGTTTAACCTAAAGAAATTCAATGATTTACAAAATTTATCCGCTATTTGTGTTTTTGCTATTGTCTTTTGGAAAAGATTCAAAAAACACTACAGATCTTAAAAAGAACGCTACTGTAAAATCGATTGCTAAAGTTGAAAAAGTAACAGTTGATTCCAAAATCGAAAGCGTTTACAATGCCCTAAATTCAAACAATTTTAAAATGCCGGAACTTAAAACTTTCTCAGAAGCTTTAAAGGGATTTTATTTGTTGAAAGAAAAAGGAGTTATTAAGAAGAACATTTTGACTCTTATTGATTTCAGTCTGTCATCAAACACAAAACGTCTGTGGGTGATTGATTTGACTACAAACACTATTTTGTTTAATTCTCTAGTTGCACACGGAAGAAATACCGGAGAAGAATTTGCTTCTGCATTTTCAAATTTAAACTCTTCATTTAAAAGTAGTTTAGGTTTTTATGCTACAGGCGAAATTTACCAGGGAAAACATGGTGCTTCATTGCGTTTGGATGGTTTGGAAAATGGTGTAAATGACAATGCCCGTGAAAGAGGTGTTGTAATGCATGGTGCAGATTATGTTTCTGAATCTTTTATCAGAGATCACAAGAGATTAGGAAGAAGCCAAGGTTGTCCTGCAGTTCCAGTTGAATTGACTGATGAAATTATCGAAACAATAAAAGATAAATCGTGTTTATATATTTATCATCCATCAAGAAGTTTTACGATGGAGGAGAGGTTAATCTCTTAGTTTTGCATATAAATCCGAATCTAAATTATAAATATCAGCTCTGAACAGGAGCTGATTTTTTTTGCTCCACGCTGTCCAGTACCATTGATATAATGAATATTTTTTGGTGATTTTAAAACTCATTGTTTTTTTAGAAGCGATAATTGTATCAATTCTATCCTGAGGCCAGTTTCCGTCAACATCCAAAATATGCTGTGCCAGTTCTAAGGGATTTTCAACGCGAACACATCCAGAACTCATAGAACGATTGTTTCGTCCAAAAATATTGCGGTGATTGGTGTCGTGCAGATAAACACTGTGGTGGTTTGGAAACAAAATTTTCATTAAACCTAATGAGTTTGAGTATCCTGGACTTTGCACATAGCGATAATTGTTTGGCTTGTTTTCATTCCATGCCATTGGATCTACAGTATTTCCAGATGTATCATAGATCGTGATGTTTTTCTTGGCCAAATAATTTCGGTTTCGTTTCATTGCGGGAACAACATCTTCTTTTAAAATGGTTGGAGGAACTGTCCAAGTTGGATTAAAAACCACCGTTTTTAAAAAAGATGTAATAACAGGAGTTCTTCTTTTGCTGGTTCCTACCACAACATTTCTAACCAAAGTAGTGTCTTTGTTTTCCACAACATTTAAGCTGTAATCAGGAATATTAATGATGAAATAGTTCTCGGCTAATTCAGATGGATACCATCTCCATCGCTCTAAATTGGCAATAATCTGTTTTTTTCTGTTTTCTTTAGAATAATTTAAGGCTTTAATGGTCCCGATACCAATAACGCCATCAGAAGCTAAGCCATGTCTTTCCTGAAATCTTTTAACGGCTTCAAAAGTTTTTTGATTGTAAATCTTTGTAAGGCTATCTTTTCCTGATAGATCATTCCAATACAAAAGCCTTTTCTTGATATTTATTAAAGCTGAATTTGTATTATTTAAAACTATTTTCTCTACACCTTCAATACTATTTATGTTATCATCTGGAAAAGTATTGATAATATCGAGGGCTTTTAATAATTGCTTGTAAGTTTCTGTTTTTGGCTGAATGTTGTCGACAATGCTGTCTAATTTGTTTTTATTGAAGGCCTTGATCAAAATATTATTTACATCAAATACTTTTTCATCCAGGTCCCAATTGTTGTAAAGTTTTTTAGGGTCTAACTTTCCTTTATATAAATGACTTAAATATTTTTCAAAATTATAAGTCAATAATATATCATAAGTAGCTAAATCTTTATCATTCAACGTGCCAATTTTACTTTCGAATTTTTTTAGCTGAGAAGCTTTGTAGTCTTCCGGATCTAAGCCAAATTTATCTGAATTTTCTAATTGATCTAAAACGTATTTTCTTTTTGCAAGATTTCCCCAAACAGTTTGGTTTTCAGAAGCAATGTAAAACTGTTTTAATGTTTCGCTCTTAAAAGTACCAATTGCAGCAGTGTCTATTTCAACTTTTCTTTCGTCAGTAAGTATGATTGCCGGCACCGGTTTTTTGATGACGGGAGAAGTTTTTGGAGTTTCCTTTTTACAACTCACAAAAAGACATATTACTACTAAAGAGTAAAGTTTTTTCATATTATAATTTTTTAAACATCAAATAATGTTCGCCAACGTCTTTAATATCAAAAGAGTCACCTTGGGGTTGGTAATTCATTTTTTGATAAAAGCCAACAGCTGCTGTTCTGGCGTTAAACCAAATCAAATCGACTTTGTTTTCATTGCAGTAGGTTTCACAATGTTTAACTAAAGCTTCTCCAAATCCTTTTTTTTGATGGTTTTCTAAAACTGCCATTCCTCGAATCTGGGCTTGATTTCGCTCGGCAAATATAGGATTGATTTTATTGAATAACGAAATAATTCCTGTTAAATTTTCATCATCAAATAAACCGAAATGGTGCGTCGTTTCCAGATCGTCGCCGTCGAAGATGCAACTTTCGATTGGTTTGCCTTCTCTTAAAACAGGTTGACGAACGGCATAAGTTTCTTTTGATGGAATTTCTTTAATTGTAATCATGATTTTTTTTAAAAATAGCGAATTTATAACTTTTTAATTTTAAATAAGTTATAAAAAAATGTTGTTTTTTATTGAATTTTTTTGTCCAAAAGCTTGTTTTGAACTTAACTTTCTCTTTATATTTGCACCACCAATGCGAAAGTAGCTCAGTTGGTAGAGCTCCAGCCTTCCAAGCTGGTTGTCGCGAGTTCGAGCCTCGTCTTTCGCTCTAAGAAATCCAAACAAATAAGTTTCGATTTTTTTGTCAAAAATAAATATTTTTTGATTTTTATTTTTTTTAAAGATTAAATTGTTTATATTTGCACCCTGTTAATGCGAAAGTAGCTCAGTTGGTAGAGCTCCAGCCTTCCAAGCTGGTTGTCGCGAGTTCGAGCCTCGTCTTTCGCTCTTCAAAAGCCTCAAACATTGTTTGAGGCTTTTTTGTTTTTATTCTTTTTTGAACCATATAAGTTATATAAGTAAATTAAGTTTTGGTTGAAGCTTAATTTTTTAATGAACTTATATAACTTATATGGTTTAAAAATTAATTCAGATTGCTTAAATCAGTTTCTGGTTCTAACTCTTGAGCTTCTTGATTTTGTTTAAATAATCTTGCAGATAAATCTCCTTTTAAAGTGATTTTGTCTCCTTTTACTTCCAGCCAGCTTCCTTCTCTTAATCCTAAAACAGGAATAGAATTGAATGCATGAAATTCTTTGATTCTTGTTTCGCGGGTTTCTCCCATATGCTTAGATTGCAAATCGGGATCCAGATAATGCGGGTTTAAATTGAAAGGAATTAAGCCTAAAGTCTGGAAACTTGGCGGATAAATTATAGGCATGTCGTTTGTGGTCTGCATAGACAAACCGCAAATATTGCTTCCTGCACTTGATCCCAGATAAGGTGTTCCGTTTTTTACAGTTTCAGAAAGTAACTGCATAACATTGTTTTTGTAAAGTTGTGTGACTAATAAAAATGTGTTGCCTCCGCCTGTGAAAATTCCTTCTGCATTTTTTACGGCTTCTTGCGGATCTTTAAATTCATGAATTCCTTTTACTTCTATATCGATCGCATTAAATGCTTCTGCAGCTTTTTGTGTGTATTCTTCGTGTGATATACCGCTCGGACGGGCGTAAGGGATGAATAAGATGGTTTTGCAGTTTTTAAAATGCGATTTTAAAGCCGGTAAAATGTATTCTAAATATTTACCGCCGTGTAAAGTAGAGGTGCTTGCAATGATAATGCTTTTCATAATTTTTTTACTCAAAAATTTGTTGGATAAAGGTATTAAAAACTCCTTTTTGAGTCTGAAATTTTATGGTTTTAATTAACATATTTTTACCAACTCGTTAGTATTAAATTTGGAGGATATTAAGATATTTTTACCGTTTTAAGAATATTTTTAATTTATTTCGTTTTGTTTCAGAAAATTACTTGTTTTTTAATTGTTATGGTTGGTCAGGCTTGTTTGTCTCAAAGTCAGGATCGATCTGTTTTTAATGGTAAGTTAGTTTCAAATACCTCGGATTTAGAAGGGATTTATGTGATTAATGCGCAAACAGAAGAAACTGTAACTACAGATCCAACCGGGTCTTTTTCAATTTTAGCAAAAGCAGATGATGTGTTGGTTTTCTCTTCAATAAGTGTTAAGGAAAAAAGAGTTATGCTGAAACCGGAAGATTTTTCAAATATTAATTTTACTGTAAAGCTTACGATGGTGATGCATGAACTGCAAGAAGTTGTAATTAAACGATATGATAATATTAATGCTGAAAGTTTGGGAATAATTCCGGAAGGGCAAAAGAAATATACGGCAGCAGAAAGAAAGCTAAAAACAGCAACGGCATTAAATGCAACAGCAAATGGAGGGACTATGGCAGGAGGATCTGTTTCTGCTGATCCTTTGTTGAATTTTTTCTCAGGGAGAACTGCAATGTTGAAAAAGGAAGTTGCGGTAGAGAAAAAAGAATTCTTTATGAGGCTTTTGGAGAATATGTTTAGTTTGGAACATTTCATTGATCGATTGAAAATTCCGGCAGAATATGTAAAAGGATTTGAGTATTATGCTGTAGAAAATGAAAAATTTACTGTGATTCTGAATTCTAAAAATAAAACTTCTACAGAATTTCTTTTAGGAGAATTGGCTACAAAATATAAAGAAATTATTGCGAGTGAAAACAAATAAAACCATATCGGCTGTCTTTTTTCTGTTTTTTGCTCAAAGTAGTTTTGGTCAGGCAGATTCGAAACAGTTGTATGGTAAAATTATGGTGCTTTCTAAGCCTGTCGAAGGGATTAGTATAATTAATAATAATACTCAGGCCTCGGTGATTTCAGATGCAGAAGGCGGTTTTTCTATAAAAGTAAAAGAAGGTGAGGTTTTAGTTTTTTCTTCAGTTAATCTAAAGACGTTGCAACGACGAATTACATCGGATGACATGAAATCTTCGGAGATGATTCTCGTGCAAATGATTGTGAAGGAAGTAGAGTTGAAAGAAGTAATTGTAAATGAAAATGCTGATATTACGGCGGAAAAGTTAGGAATTATTCCGCGAGGTCAGAAAAAATATACGCAGGCAGAAAGACAATTGGCGACGGCAGGAGATTTTAAGCCTATAATGTTGTTGGGGCTTTTGGGAGGATCTATGCAGCTCGATCCTTTGATAAATAAAATAAACGGAAGGACTAAGCGTCTCAAAGCGAATCTGGAAGCAGAGACAAAAGAAAAGAATTTTATAAAATTAGGTTATTTATTTGATGAAATTTATTTTGTTGAAAAGCTAAAGGTGCCTATAGAGAATGTAAATGAATTTAAATTTTATGCAGTCGAAAACAATAGTTTTTGTGATGCTATGAACTCGAAAAATAAAACTTCAATCGAATTTCTTTTAGGAGAATTAGCGGTAAAGTATAAAGAAATAATTACTGGTGAAAATAAGTAAATTGATATTGGCAATTGTTTTGTTAGTTTTTGTTCAGATGAGTTTTGGACAGAAAAATGATTCAAAACAATTGGTAGGGAAAGTGATTGAACAATCTACCCCAATTGAAGGGGTGAATGTGATTAATAATACAACTCAGGTAGCGACAGTTTCAGACTCTGATGGTAATTTTTTAATTACTGCCAGAGAAGGTGAGGTTTTGGTTTTTTCTGCTGTCAATCTGGAACCGTTCAAGCGCAGAATTGTTGCAGCAGATTTTTATCCTAATTTGCTAACTGTTAAAATGACAGCTAAGGAAGTAGAATTAAAAGAAGTAATTGTTAATGAAAATGCGAACATTACTGCTGAGAATTTAGGGATTATTCCGTACGGACAAAAAAAATATACGCCTGCAGAACGCAAAGTTTATACTGCGACATCAACATCTGTAGATAAGCTTTTGAATGCAATTTCAGGACGTACCACAATGTTGAAAAAAGAGGTGAAAGTAGAGCAAAAAGAAGCGCTTTTTAGAAAGCTGGAATATCTTTTTGAAGAGAATTATTATACAGAAAGATTACGAATTCCTGTGGATGATATCAAAGGATTTCAATTATTTTGTGTGGAAGATGCCGATTTTGCTGTATCTTTGAATACTAAAAACAAAACAATGAGTATGTTTTTAATCACAGATCTAGCAAGAAAATATCTAACAATTCTCGAAAATGAAAAATAAATTAGGAGTACTCGTTGTCTGCTTATTTTGTCAATTTGTATTAGGGCAAAACGGTTTCAGGAAACCATTACATGGTCAGGTCATCAATGATTTTTTAGCCATAGAAAGTGGTTATGTAATGAATATTAATGCTAATGTAAGAACGTTTATTGGATCTGGCGGTTTGTTTGATATTGTTGCACAACCAAAAGATACTTTGCTGTTCTCTGGTCTGACATTTCAATCAAAAAAAATCGTTTTAACAGAAAAAGACTGTGCTGAAATTCTTTTTAAAGCAAAATTAGATTTAGTAAATAATCAGCTTAAAGAGGTTGTTGTTCATAAAGAATTGAAAGTGAAATCGTTGCAAGGCGGCTCACAGGGGATTGTTGATATGCAGTTTGAAGACGATAAATTATCTTCACCTGAAAACAAAGCGATGCTTTCAGATCAAACTATTAAATATGGAACTGATTTTGTCCGAATCTTCAAAGATGTCAAAAAACTTTTGAGTAAAAAAGAAGAGGTTAAAGAAGAAGAAATTACAGATATTGCTTTTGTAGAATATGCCAAAGATAATTTTACGAAAGATTTCTATAATAAAACACTTGGTCTTAAAGATGATGAAGTAGAATTGTTTTTAATGTACTGTTCTAATGATCCACATTCTAAAGAATTTGTGAATCCGGACCAAAAATTTCAGTTGATGGACTTTATGGTGAATAAGAATAAAGAGTTTAAGAAAGCTGTTGCTTCTAAAAAATGAAAAACAAATTAATTTACTGTCTGCTTGCTTTTTTGTTCGTATTGTCTTCAGCATTTACATTTCATAAATTTTATGTTGGTGTTTTTCAGGTGAATTATGCCTCTGAGAAAAAAATGCTGCAAATTACTTCCCGTATTTTTATTGATGATTTGAATAATGCAATGGAGAAGAAATATCATAAAAAGACTTTTGTCGGAACAAGTAAAGAAAGGCCTGAAGATGTCGAATTATTAAAAAAATATCTCTCTGAGCATTTTTCAATTAAAGTTAATGGTCAGTCAAAAATCATAACTTTTTTATCTAAAGAAGTTGAAGCAGATGATGTTTTGGTGTGTTATTCCCGAATTCAAAATGTGGACAAATTTAAAACATTAGAAATTTCAAATACTATTTTAGTTGATTGGAATTCAGAACAGCAAAACATTACACATATTACAGCATTTGACACTAAAAAGAGTGTTCTTTTTACAGAATCTTCAAGGAAAGAAGTGTTAAAGTATTAATGAGGGTGTTGAATTATGGTTTTAATTGTTATTTTCACGCCTTGATAAATTACCATTAGATTTTTATGAAAAAAATTTCATTATTATTGCTTTTTCCGGCAATGTTGATTGCGCAGGAAAAAGCAACAACCGCACCTACAAGACAACAGGGAAAATACGATACCAATAAGTTCAGTCAAATGTATGATTTACTGGCGACTCCCAATATGTTTCGTACCGCTTCTGGAGCTCCTGGACCAGCATATTACCAACAACAGGCAGATTATAAAATCGATGTTGAATTGGATGATAAAAATTCAAAATTAACTGGATCAGAAACCATTACTTATAGTAATAATTCACCGGATAGTCTGGAGTATTTATGGGTTCAGCTGGATCAAAATCAGGCTAGGGCAAATGGACAGACTTCATTGGCCGAAGGTGAAAAAATCAATCAGGTTTTACCACTTGAAGGTTTTTCTTCTAAATATTTGAAAAAAGATTTGGAGCGTGGTTTCAATATTGAGCAGGTAAAAGATGTTAAAGGAAATCCAATGTCTTATACAATCAATGAAACAATGATGCGTATCAACTTGGCTTCTCCATTAAAACCTGGTGAAAAAATTTCTTTTTCTATAAAATGGTGGTACAATATCAATAATTACAGAAAAGAAGGCGGACGTTCAGGATATGAACTATTTGAAAAAGATGGCAACAAACTATATGTTATTGCTCAGTTTTATCCAAGAATGGCAGTTTATAATGATGTGGAAGGCTGGCAGAATATGCAGTTTTGGGGAAGCGGCGAGTTTGCTCTTCCTTTCGGAAACTTTGATGTGAAT
Organism: Flavobacterium notoginsengisoli; assembly: GCF_042686225.1. NCBI lineage: Bacteria > Pseudomonadati > Bacteroidota > Flavobacteriia > Flavobacteriales > Flavobacteriaceae > Flavobacterium > Flavobacterium notoginsengisoli. The sequence continues at coordinate 268,003 of NZ_JBHUOT010000006.1, read as the reverse complement.
ATTACAGTTCCTGCAGATCATGTAATTGATGCTACTGGAGAATTAACGAATAGAAGTGAAGTATTTACAGCGGAGCAGGTTAAACGTTACGAACAGGCTCAAAAATCTTTTGACAAACCGGTAGTTATTGTAACGCAGGCGGAAGCAGAAGCAGCTGAAAAAGGGTTTTCTGAAAAGAAAAAAACATGGAAATTCAGTGCTAAAAATGTTCGTGATTTCGGAATTGCTTCTTCAAGAAAATTCATTTACGATGCAATGGCGGTAAAAATTGGAAACAGAACTGTTATGGCAGAATCTGTTTATCCAAAAGAAGCAAATCCGCTTTGGGGAGAAACTTCTACAATGGTGGTGGCTCATACTTTAAAAAGTTATTCTTCACATACTTTTGATTATCCTTATCCAAAAGCAGTTTCAGTTTCTGCAGAAGATCAGGGAATGGAATATCCAATGATTTGCTGGAACTATGGTCGTCCTGACGAAAATGGTGTAACCAGCAGAGAAGTTAAAAACGGAATGATTGGAGTTATTATCCACGAAGTTGGGCATACTTTCTTCCCAATGATTGTAAACTCTGATGAACGTCAATGGACTTGGATGGATGAAGGGTTAAATTCATTTTTGGAATATTTAGCGGAACAGGAATTAGATCCAAATTTCCCTTCAAGAAGAGGACCTGCGAAAAATATTGTTCCTTACATGAGTGGAGATCAAAAGTTTTTAGAGCCAATTATGTCTAACTCTGAAACAATTCATCAATTTGGGAATAACGCATACGGAAAACCGGCTACAGGTCTTAATATTTTAAGAGAAGTGGTAATGGGAAGAGAATTGTTTGATTATGCTTTTAAAACGTATGCAAACAGATGGAAATTCAAACATCCGACACCAGAAGATTTTTTTAGAACAATGGAAGATGCTTCTGCAGTAGATTTAGACTGGTTCTGGAGAGGATGGTTCTATTCAACTGATTTTGTAGATATCGGAATTAAAGAGGTAAAACAATATTACGTTTCAGATACTCCAACAACAGATCTTAAAGATGTAAAAGTGAGAAAAGGACGTTTTGGTTATGAAAAAGGACCTTTTGTTTACTTAGTTGCAGGAGATAATACAGAGGTAAATCAATCTAAGAAAAAAGCTTTAAAAATTGAAGATTTCAAACCTTTAGCAGATTACGTAGATCAGACTTTTACTGCTGAAGAAAAAGCAAGTATCAAATCGCCTAAATATTTCTATGAAGTAGAATTTAATAAACCAGGCGGAATGATTATGCCAATTTTAGTTGAGATTACTTACGAAGACGGTTCTAAAGATAATTACCAATATCCGGCACAAATTTGGAGAAAAAGTAATGAAACGGCTAAAAAAGTATACGCTACAACTAAAGCAATCAAGAGCATTCAAATCGATCCAAAATTGCTGACAGCGGATGTCGACGTAACAAATAACTCTTGGCCAAAAGTAGAGACTAAGTCAAAATTTGACTAAAAAGAAATAAATAAAAAGTAAAAAGTTCATCAGACTGGAAAGCCTGATGAACTTTTTACTTTTTAAGAAATGTATTTTAAAGGACTTTTTAAGTTAATTTTAAAACTCTAAGCTGCAAAATTTAATATCTTTGCGACAACAAAAATAAAAGTTATGTTTGGTATAGGAGGAGGAGAGTTAGTTTTTATTCTATTTATAGTGCTAATGCTTTTTGGTTCAGACAAGGTGCCTGAAATTGCTCGTACTATGGGAAAAGCTATGGCTCAGTTAAAAAATGCAACTAATGATATTAAAAGCGAAATTCAGAAAGGAGCTGAGGCAAATGGTCTTGATTCAAAGTCTCTGAATGATCTCACTGGAAATATCAATGCAGAAATTAATAATGCAAAATCAAATCTGCTTGGAGATACAGGAAACTTGTTGGGAGATACGGCAACTGAAATTGACAAAGTAAAAGAAGATATTGATTCTCTTTCCGGACCTATTAAACGCCAAAGATAATGCTTGAAAAAATACAGGAATTAGACAAAGATCTTTTAATATATCTTAATGGATTGGGTTCTGAAACATACGATAAACTTTGGCTGATTATTACCCAACAGCTGTATTGGACGCCATTTTTCTTGTTTTTATTCTATCTTATTTATAAAAAAATAGGAGGAAAACAAACTCTGTATTTATTGCTTTTTATAGCCATTTTGATTGCTTTTACAGATCAGACCTGTAATTTATTCAAACACACTTTCCAGCGTTTACGTCCATGTAATGATCCAGAAGTAAATACAATTATTAGAGTTGTTCAGGTTAGGCAATCCTTTAGTTTTTTCTCCGGACATGCAGCTAACACAATGGCTGTTGCAACATTTTTATTTTTGGTTTTAAAACGACATTTCAAATATCTGGGATTCTTGTTCTTATGGCCACTAATTTTTGCTTACAGCCGTATTTACTTAGGATTGCATTTTCCAGGTGATATTCTTGCCGGATATTTCTTTGGGGCTGTTTTCGGTTTTCTAATCTATTTAGTTTACAAAAGATTGAAACCGCAGTATTTTCCAGGATGATTTTTTTAAGATGCTAAGCTGCTGAGATTCTGAGGTTTATTTTTAGTACGGTTTTCTGTAGAGACGCACCGCAGTGCGTCTAAAATTAAATGCGAAAAATTTCAAATTATAATAAAAAACCTCCAGCTTTAACTGGAGGTTATTTTTATGAGATTAATTTTGAAAAAAAGTTTTTTCACTCCATTCCAATCCATCAGGGAGTTGTTGTTTGCTGAATTCAATATGAATAACTCTTCTTCGTTCGTTATTTGTGGTTTTGTTTGAAGCATGAAATAATAAAGGTTTCATAATCATAATACCGCCTTTGTCAACTTCACAGATTGTTTCTTTTTCGTTTTCAAAATCCAGATTTTCAATTCGTAGAATTCCTTTTGAATGAGAGTTGTTAATGACTTTTAAAGCACCATTGTCTTTAGTCGTTTTATCAATATGAATTCTGATGGTAAAATTATCTTCCAGAATTTCTTTTGGAGGCTGAACTGCAAATTGATTTTGTTTTAAAGTCCAATTTTCAAAATTCTCGACTTCAATTTTTTTGTCAACTGAAATAGTCAAATCCTGATGATAAGCTACAAACCAATTTGATTTTTCCGGTTTATCAAAATAGATTGATTTGGTTATGAAATAACCGCTTCCAAAATTAGATTCGATAATTTCTTTTAAATTTTCATTAAAAATAAAATCTAAAGTTTCTGGTACTTCTTTGTGAAATTGTCTGATGGCGAATAAATCCTGTGATTTTCTGAAAGTAGCATTATCAGAATCTTTTTTGGTTGCATTTTCAATTAATGAAATCAATTTTTCAATTTCATTTTCAGTAAAAACATTATTTATTATAGAAAATCCCTCATTTTCTATTTGGTCCGAATAATTCATTTCAAAAGTTATAAATGAAAAAAAAGAATCTTAGCGTCTCAAAAATTATAATACTCTCGAAACCGTCAAGCCATCGCGGATTGGTAATAAAACTGTCTCCACTCTAGGATCATCTTTCAATAATTGATTGTATTTTAAAAGCACTTTTGTACTAACATCATTTGGATGAACCGGATCCAGAATTTTTCCGCTCCATAAAACATTATCGGACAAAATGATTCCTCCTTTATTCATTTTTGGAACAATCATTTCCCAGTAATTAAGGTAGTTCTCTTTATCAGCATCAATAAAAACCAAATCGAATTTTAAATCTAAATCAGGAATGATATTTACAGCTTCTCCTAAATGCTGAAAAATTTGGTTTCCCCAAGGAGATGCATCGAAATATTTTCTTTGAAAATCGACTAATTCTTCTTTAATATCTATGGTGTGTAATTGTCCGTTTTCCTGCATTCCTTCGCACAAACATAAAGCGGCATAACCTGTATAAGTTCCAATCTCCAAAATATTTACGGGACGAATCAATTTTGATAACATGCTCAAAACACGTCCTTGAAAATGGCCGCTTAACATTCTTGGTAATAATATTTTTTGGTACGTTTCCTTATTTAGTTTAGCTAGCAATTCCGGTTCGTTTTCAGAATGCTGTTCGATGTAATCTTCTAATTCTTGTGATATAAAATGCATGTTGTAGTATCTTGTAATTTCAGAGCAAAAATACAAAAAATATCGGCGCACTATTTTGCATAAAAAAAACCATCCGCCGCAGGCGGATGGTTTCTGTTTATTAGCTTTTAATTAATTTATTTTTTCAAAGCTTCATTTACTTCTTTAGCGGTTTTTACAGTTCCGTCTTTGGCAGCTTTAGCAGCATTTTCAACTTTTTCTGCTCCTTTTTTGGTAGCATCTTTTACATCGGTTGCTGTTTTTTTAGCAGCATTTTCAACATCACTTGCTGCTTTTTTAGTAGCATTTTTAACGTCCTGAGCTGCAGTTTCTGTAGCATCTTTAGCTTTTGTTGCAGCACTTTCTGCTTTGCTTACAGCGCTGTCTTTTACTTCTTCAATGTCAGAAGTAAGAGAATCTACTTTATTGCCAAGAGTTAATTCATCTTCAGCTGGTTTAGGTTCTTTTTTCTCGCATGATTGAACAGCAAACGCTAATAAAGCAACAACAGCTAAACTTAAAATTTGTTTTTTCATAATTACATTTTTTTAGGTTGATAAAACTTAAAGGTTATATGGCTGAAAAATAAAAATACAAATTTTAAAATGATTGAGCTCTTTGTAAGATTATTTTTCTTTTGAGAGCAAAACAATTCCTGTGCCAAATTTTTAATTTTTGTCTGTTCGCTATTTAATTTTTTATGAAGAAAAAAGTTATTTTTTGTATAAACTAAAATTGATTACAATATCGTCTTTTACTTTGATTAAACCAGCCATTTTTACTGGCGGTTCTAATTCGATATCAGAGAATTTTAAACTCAATGTTCCCTGAATTTTGTCATCTGTATTGTATAAAATGAAATCTTTGTATTTTAAAGTTTTGTCTGTAATGTAAAAGTTAAGTCTGCATTTGTAATTTTTACCGCTTGGTTTGATGTCCGAAATAGAAACCGTGCTGTTTGGAAATTTTTTTACTTTGACAGTTCCTTGTAAATCCTTGGTCATGATTTTGTTGCCACAATCAAAGTCAGACATTTTAATTTCGGTATTAAAAGTATTTTTTTTAATGCAGTTAACATAAACCGTATCCTTTATAGTAAAGGTATTAGAGCAATTGTATTTGCCCACTGTAGATAGTCCTGTGATTTCTATTTTAATTTTATTAATTGCCACAGCACTATCTTCTGCGAAAAAAGTGGGTTTAGCACTTCCTAGTAAAAAGAATAGTGCTAAACCCATAATTAATATTTGAAATCTCGTTTTCATTGTTTTTTATATTAGAATGCAATGGTTGCTTCGAATACTAAACCTTCAAATTTACCACCATAAAAGTTGTTTAGATTTCCAGTAGCAGGATCTCCTGTAAATTGTGAATAATCTTTATATTTTTGATTAACGTAGTTTAATTTAGCTAAAATGTTTTTAGTCATAAACCAGCCAGCACTTGCTTCAAATTTATCTACAGTAACCTTTTTGGTATCAGCATTAGATAATTTTCCAGATACAGTATTGTATTTTCCTCCGATATAGAATTGTTCAGTATTTCCAAATCTGTAAATAAGCTCTGAAGCATATTGATTAGCTGTACGTTTGTCATCAGTACCAGCTTTATCTCCTCCTGAAGCTAATTCGATTGTTCCGAAGAATTCAAGTCCTTTATATTTCACAAAAGGGTTAATCATATAGGTAGTAGCCCAGTTTTTGAAATTAGGGTTGAACGTTGCCTCTGGCGTAGATGTTTTGCTGAAACTAGTAGCAACATCTGTAGTAGTTGTAGTAACAACGCCATTAGCATCGGTTTTAGTGATGGTATTTTTATAAGGATTATTGTTTAATATACCCCAATAACCAAAACCTGATCTATTAGCAGAATATATGTTTGCGTTACCAAGATTTGCATTATGATAATAAGAACCTGTTAATCTTACTCTTAAATCTTCATTAAGCTGTTTATCGTAACCTAATTTAGCTAAGATTGAAGGGCTGTGTGTTGTATTAGTGTTTGGTCCGCTAGTGTAAAAAACTTCTTCATTACTTTGATTTAAATTACCATTTGTAACACCTAACATACTTACTAATCCGTTTCTGTTGTAGTAAACCTCCATACCCATTTCTGTAGTGAAAGAATACATGATGTTGTTTCCAACAAATGCATTTCGTATTGTATTACCATTATCAGAACCTCTGAAGTGGGCATCACCAAAATTGTTCTCCATTTGTCCAATTTTAATTGTAGCATATTTCATGAAATCAGCCAGGAAATCTTTTTTGATGAAGTCTAGTTTGTCAATTTGTAAGTATCCACCTTTCACATAAGAATCATTATGGTGTCTTGAAGCTAAATAAATATCTAAATTTACTCTTACCCCGTCAAACAATTGAGCGCCAATATACATATCAGCTCCAGGAAGAGTAAAATTGTTTTCAGTATTCATCAAACGATATCCGGTAATTGATCTAACAGTAGTCCCTGTAGCTGTAGTAGTCGTAGTCGTAATACTAGCAGGTTGGTCGTTGAATGAATTTGTTGCCTGGAAATCCATATTGAAAGCACCACCAAGGTCAATACTTAGGCCTTTAAATTCTCTAGTGTCTTTTTGTACGTCGAAAACATTGATACCATCTTTACTTCTAGAGATTTGATTTTGCATGTTTCCAAAGCTGACTTGTGCATTAACAGCAAACGTACTTATTAATGTAATAAATAGGATATAAATCTTTTTCATGGCGGCTATAGATTAAAGTTTAAATTAAATTTTAGAGTTAGGTCCTGACCTGTTTTAATGGTTCCCAACATTGCAGTTGGTGATTTCATTCCGAAATCTGTAAAAGTGATTTTGTTAGATCCCTGAAGATTTAAACCATCTTTTGTGACAGTTGTTTTTGCTGTAGTTTTATAAACTTTGCTAACTCCTGCAATGGTGTAAGTTCCAGTTAATTCCCAAGTAGTTTCGTTTACTTTTTCGGCAGATTTTAGAACATATTTAATGTTTTTGTTTTTGTCTGTTTTTAAAGTTTCGTAAGCTACTTTATCCATGCTTTTTTTCTCGCTTTTTACCGTTTCAGCCGGAAGAGTTATTGTTAAAGCATCGATGTCAGTTAATTTTCCGTTAGCAATATTTAAAGATGCTGTTCCGGTTCCGGAAGCCGATTTCATTTCCCAATCATGAAGTGTTGAAGTTCCAGCAACAGAGAAAGTCGATTTACTGTCTAAATTGTATGATTTTTGTGCTGAAGTAATTGAAGTGATTCCTAAAAATGCGGTTACAACTGCGAAAATTTTTAATGTATTTGTTTTCATGTTTGTCATGTTTTTTATTGTAAAAGAATAAGTTAATAAGTCGGCCAGTTTCTATTTAGTACTAAGAATGTTGTTTTAACTTGTATCAAAGATCCTCCTATAAATCAGGGAAATACATGATAAAAATCATTGTTAAAATTTTATTAAATAGGTATTTAATAACTACAACGTTTTCATTTTTTACGAAATCGATCACTAAGGCAAAAAAGAACGTAGAATTTTATTGAATTATGAATTTTTAAGATTTTGGAAGTAAGAATCTCCGAAATAATTAGGAAGATTTTTAACAGTCAAAAACGTTTTTATTTAGCTTAAAATAATGTTGAATATTACCGTAAGATCTTTTCCTGCTTTTACAACACCAAGAGCCGCTTTTGGAGGAGCCATTTCAAAATCGGCAAAAGTGATTTGATTGGAACCTTGTAAAGTAAATGTTCCATTATTATAGGTCACTCTTACTTGTGTGACAAACTCTCTGCTTACACCTGCAATGGTATAAACTCCAGTAAGATTCCAAGTGGTGTCGTCTATTTTAGTAGCAGATTTCAAAACGTATTCAATGTTTTGATGATTTTCGGTGTCTAGAGCTTCATAAGCCACTTTGTCCATACTAGTTTTATAACTTTTTAAACTTTCTGCTAATAATGAAATGTTTAAACTGTTTATCCCAGTTAGTTTAGAATCTTTAATAGTTAAGTTGGCTGTTCCTGTTCCTTCTGTAGATTTCATTACCCAATCGTGTACAGTTGAAGTTCCTGCAACTTCAAAAGTGGAGCTTGCATTTACATTAAAAGTTCTTTGCGCGTTTATTTGTAACGAAGTGGTTGTAAAGAGTACCGTTAATAGGATTGATTTAATTGTTTTCATCTTGATTATGTATAGGTTAATTTTAATCAGGAGAGTTCTGTAGCGTGGTTGTGAACTGACCTTATTTCTTGGATCAAAATTATTGTTCACATAAAAGAAACGGAATGATAAAAATCATGGCAAAAGTTTTATTAAATCTTTATTGTAAAGGATGAATTGTAGAGGTTACTTATATAGGAAGGATTTATGAAGAATGGTTTCGATTGTAAATATTTGTCTTTTATGGAGTTGTATGTTTTTTTGCGAAAGCTTTAATGATTCGCTTTTTTTGAACTAGGTTTTAAGAATATGTCTAAAAAGCAAAGAAAAATGACAAAAGTGATTAACTTTGCAGCATGCAAATGGAGAAAAAAGACATACGCGCCTTATCAAAAGATCAGCTTCGTGATTTTTTTATTGAAAACGGAGATAAAGCGTTTCGTGGTAATCAGGTTTATGAATGGTTGTGGAGCAAAGGAGCTCACAGTTTTGAAGACATGACAAATGTAGCCAAGACTACAAGGTCTATGCTGGAGAATAATTTTGTAATCAATCATATTAAGGTTGATACCATGCAGAAGAGTAGTGACGGAACTGTAAAAAATGCCGTAAGACTTCATGACGGACTTGTAGTGGAATCGGTTTTAATTCCGACAGATACCAGAACTACGGCTTGTGTTTCAAGTCAGGTTGGATGTAGTTTAGATTGTAATTTCTGTGCTACAGCACGATTAAAAAGAATGCGTAACCTGGAACCAGGCGAAATTTACGATCAGGTTTTGGCTATTGATAAAGAAAGCCGTTTGTATTACAATCATCCGCTTTCGAATATTGTTTTTATGGGAATGGGAGAGCCTTTAATGAATTATAATAATGTCATTAAAGCAATCGATATGATTACTTCAGAAGAAGGTTTAGGAATGTCTCCAAAAAGAATTATGGTTTCGACTTCCGGAATTCCGAAAATGATTAAAAAAATGGCAGATGATGATGTGAAGTTCAAATTAGCCGTTTCTCTGCATTCAGCAATTGATGAAACTCGTGCGAGAATTATGCCTTTCAGTAAAAACTTTCCGTTAAAAGATCTAAGAGAAGCTTTAGAATATTGGTACAGAAAAACCAAAAGTAAAATTTCATACGAATATGTAGTTTGGAAAGGAATCAACGACGACAAAGCTTCGGTTGACGCTTTAGTGAAATTCTGTAAATATGTTCCATGTAAAGTGAATCTAATTGAATATAATCCAATTGATGATGGCGAATTCCAGCAAGCATCAGAAGAAGCTATTATGGCCTATATAAAAGCCTTAGAAAATATTGGAGTAGTGGTAAAAGTAAGAAGAAGCCGAGGAAAAGACATTGACGCAGCCTGCGGACAACTAGCCAACAAAGAAGCGTAAAAAAAATATTCGCCAGAATACCATACTCCGCTAGGAGTATCTCATCGGTAGAAAAAATATGACGTAGATGTAATATATACATTTGGGATATTTGACATTGCACGATAAAAAAAGCATTAAAAACAGAAGCTATCTGTTCTTAATGCTTTTTTTGGGCAAAAAGGATTTATTTTTTCAAATCAATTTCTTCTGTAACCCCGTCTTTGGTTACCGTTGCAAGAGAGTCACAGTCTCCGCTTCCATAATCTATAGTCGCCGAAGCACCATTTTTAGTAACAGAAACAATTCCTTTTACAGCAAAAGGTTTTCTGCAAATTGCATTAAATTCTAAAGGAGTTGTAATTTCTGCCGAGTATGTATCGCCGTTAGGGAAAGTTGTTGAACCGCTTCCTGTCACTACAAAAACATTGTCATCCCAATCATACCAGGTGTCATAGCCCGAAGTCATTTCTTTAATTAAAGTTCCTTTTCTGGTGTAAACACTACCATCGTCAAAAGTAATCGTTAGATCTATAGAAGCTGTAGAAACGGGATGAGCCGTAACCAGCAGATTGGTTTCTTTAATGGTTCGAACAATGCTTTTACTTCCCTGAAGTTTTTTACCATTATGATAAAATCCTTCAAAAGTGTAACTAATGGTTTGAGTAGAAGAACTAAAATCATTAGAAAAAGAAACAACCATCTTTCCTTTAACCGTATTTCCATTATTCAAAGTACAGCCTTCTACACCAAAGTCCACAGTTTTTGTCCAGGTGTTATTCGTTAAAACAGTTGTTATAGTGGCACAGCTTGGAAGGAAATTCTTTTTAGGGCCACCATATTTTGAATTTATATTAAGTTGTGAAGTAAATTGATCTTCGGCAATATTCGTAACATCATCTACAGTGGCATCGATTTTAGAATTGGTAATAATTTCTTCGTTTGTAATCGCTGTTCCTGATCCATCATTTGTTTTTTCATCAGAATTACAGCCGATGAAAAAAGACATCGTAATACAAGTGCTAAGTAATAAAAATTTTGTTTTCATAAATAAATAGTTTTGGGTTCTTCTTTTAAATAAATGAATTCAAATCAGTATTAGTTAGAGCTATTTTTGGTGGGTGTTTTTAGATTAAGACGTAAAATTTTAAAATCCTAACCTAAAATACACAACGTATTTTTATTTAAAATAGTATATTTGAAATCTAAATGAATATTACGTCTCAAATAAAGCAGCCTATTTTTAACGAGATGGAACTTTTTGAAAAGAAGTTCCATGAATCGATGTCTTCAAAGGTTGCCTTACTAAACCGAATCACTTATTATATCGTAAATCGCAAGGGAAAACAAATGCGTCCGATGTTTGTTTTTCTTACTGCAAAAATGGTTTCTGGAGGAACTGTAAACGAAAGAACCTATCGTGGAGCTTCGGTTATCGAATTAATTCATACCGCAACTTTAGTACACGATGATGTGGTGGACGATAGTAATCGCCGTCGTGGATTTTTCTCTATCAATGCACTTTGGAAAAACAAGATTGCTGTTTTGGTTGGAGATTATTTATTGTCTAAAGGTTTATTGCTTTCTATCGATAATGGCGATTTTGATTTATTGAGAATTATTTCGGTTGCTGTTCGTGAAATGAGCGAAGGAGAATTACTTCAAATCGAAAAAGCAAGAAGACTGGATATTACCGAAGACGTTTACTACGAAATCATCAGAAAGAAAACGGCAACGCTTATTGCTGCTTGTTGTGCGCTTGGTGCAAAAGCTGTAATCGAAGACGATGTTCAGGTAGAAAATATGCGAAAGTTTGGTGAATTGATCGGAATGGCATTTCAAATCAAAGACGATTTATTTGATTACAGCGAAGAAGCCATTGGAAAACCAACTGGAATTGATATTAAAGAGCAAAAAATGACTTTGCCTTTAATTCATGTTTTAAATACTTGTACACCGCAGGAAAAAAAGTGGTTAATCAACTCCATCAAAAACCACAACAAAGACAAAAAACGCGTAAAAGAAGTGATTGCCTTTGTAAAAAATAATAATGGTTTGGCTTACGCCGAAAATAAAATGGTTGAATTCCAGCAAGAAGCACTTTCATTACTTCAAAACTTTGAAGATTCTGAATATAAAGAGGCGCTGACCTTGATGGTGAATTATGTTATTGAAAGAAAAAAATAAGTTTCTTTAATTAGATAATTAGGAAATTTTCCAATTAGATAATTGAGTTGACCATAAAATAAAAAGACCTCTTTTAAAATTTTAAAAGAGGTCTTTTTTTATGAAAGCAGATTTACTCTGCGGGTTCAATTTCCGTCTCGGCTTCTGGTTTTTTCTTAAATTGATCGATTACACTCAATAATCCCATCAAGCTAAATATTCCCCATCCAATTGCCCAATACAAGCTACTGTTTGAAGTGTTTTTTCCTTTTTCCTTTTTCAGTTCTCCTTTTGGATCAACAAGATTAAAATTTGGGTCGGTTTTCAGGTAATAAACTGTCAATTTGTTTGTTTTTGGGAGATCAGTATTGAAAGTGTGTTCTCCTTCGTAGTTGTTTCCATCGATATCAAAATGATATCTAAATTTGTAGGTTTTCATTGGTATCCCGGCAATTTTAATGGTGGTTTCTTTGTATTCATTATACAATTCTGCCTGAACTGTCGAGTTGTCAAAAATCATTTTTTCGTAATTAGAAATAGCCTTGTTGTCGCCTCCTTTAATATATTCGCCTGCACAATTTTTGCAACAGAAAACCGCAATAAGAAGAACTACAATAGATCCGAATTTGTCTCTCATTTAATTAGATTTAGGTTGTTTTTGGTAAATTTTCGAATGTAAATATAAGAGATTTAATACGTAAATAAATACTAATTTAATAATTGTTGAAATAACGTTTTTAAGTAATGAGAACGCCTATTTACACCTATTCAGAAGAATTTTGTTTAAGTTTACAGGGAATAAAATTTAAAAATTCGACTCAATTTTTGGAATTTGAATTTTATTTTTTTTGAAAATTTTTCACTCCCATGCAACCATTTCAAATCGACAATCGTCTATGCTAATAGAAGTCTGTTTCTAAAACCAAAAACCGAAAAGCTTATTAATGAAAATTATTTCCTTACATCAAGAAGAAACCAAAATCATAAAGCTGGCTGTCGAGAACAATCGTCAGGCACAACAGCAGATTTACGGTAAATATTCTTCAAAAATGTTAAGTGTATGCCGTCAATATATAAAGGACATTCAATTGGCAGAAGATGTAATGATAACGGCTTTCATGAAAGTGTTTACCAATTTAAGCAAGTTTGAACACAAAGGAAGTTTTGAAGGCTGGATTCGTCGCATCATGGTAAACGAATGTATTTCTTATTTAAGAGTTCAGAAAAAAGTAAAATTTGCTGAAGATGAGTTTTTTGTAGAAGAAAGCTTTAATGAAATCGACAGTCAATTTACCGTAGAACAGATTCAGTATTTGATTGATGCTTTGCCGGACGGCTATAAAATGGTTTTCAATTTATACGCCATTGAAGGTTACAAACACAATGAAATTGCCAAGATGTTAGGAATTAATGAAGGAACATCAAAATCGCAATTATCGCACGCCAGAAAAATGCTGCAAACACAAATTACTATTTTAAAAAAACAAGATAATGGAACCGAATAATTTTGAAAAGGATTTCCGTGAAAAACTAAACCAACGCCAAATAGAACCAAGCAATAAAGCCTGGGATCGATTAGACGCTATGTTGAGTGTAACAGAGGAAAAGAAGCCTAAGAAAAACAGAAAGTGGCTGTATATCGCTGCAAGTTTTATCGGATTTTTATTGGTTGGAACAATCTTTTTCAATCAAAATAAAAACGCAGTTATTGCGCCAAAAACAGTTGTTGTAGAAAAAGAAACCGAAAAAGAATCGGTTGCAGAACCGGTTTTAAATACTTCGAATTCTGTAAAAAAAGAAGTTGTTGTTTCTGAAAAGCCTTCAGAAGTAATTTCAAATAAGGTAGAAAAAACAAGTAATCCAATTTCAAATAAAACCAGTAAAAATGAATCAAATCAAATAGCGGAGTCTTCAATCATCATCAAAAACAATCAGGAAAAACAATCAGTAAACAATCAAACTGTAGTTGCAGATAATTCTAAAAAGGAAAATATCGATAAACTATTAGAAACAGCAGAAAGTACGATTCTGGCAGAAAATACAGTAAAATCTAAGCCAAAAGTAAAAATCAATGCAAATGATCTGTTAGATCAGGTTGATGGAGAACTGGAACTTTCGTTTAGAGAAAAAATGATAGCGAAAATTAATAAAAGTTATCACACTGTAAAAGTTGCGGTAGAAAATCGTAATGTTAAAAATTAAATATAATCATCAATCAAATCAATCAAAAAAAGTAATCATGAAGAATTTTACAATTTATTTATTTCTCTTAGTTTTCTTATTTGTTACCAAAATGGTAGGACAGGAAACTTTTGAGAACAAAGCAAAAGCTATTGCTGTTACTATCGAAAAAATAACCAATGAAGAGAAAGCAGCATTGAAAAAAGAAGTTGACGAGGTTAATAATCAATTGGTCGAAGGAACGATTTCAAAAGAAGAAGCAGAAAAAAAGAAAAAAGATTTTGCTGAAAAAAGAGCCCGAAACATTGAAAACAGAGTTGCCATTGAACAGGAAAAATTAGAAGAGCTGGTTCAGCAAAAAGTAGACGGAAAGATAAATTACAGTAAAGAGAAAGGTGGAGCTGTATTATATATTGGCAGTGGCAGTGATTCAATTAAATCGAATCAGACAGAAATAAAAATTCCTGCAATGAAAGTCTATGAGGGGCAGGATGATAAAGTAAAAAGAGAATCAAAAAGAACCACTTCTCAGTTTGTATTTGCTATGGGCTTAAATAGTACAATGGTTGATGGTAAACTACAGGATTCAAATTATAATTTTATTGGTTCACATTTTTACGAATGGGGTTTGACTTTTAATTCCAGAATTTTAAATGATAATAATTTACTTCACGCAAAATACGGACTTTCCTTAATGTATAATAATCTTCGACCAACAGATAATCGCAGTTTTGTTGTGAATGGAGATCAGACAGATTTAGTAACAAATCCGATACATTTAAAAGAATCCCGATTTAGAAATGTGTATTTAGTTGCGCCTGTTCATTTGGAGTTTGATTTTTCGAAAGATGGAAATCATGACGGAAAATCATATTACAGAACACACAAAGGATTTAGAATGGGATTTGGAGGATATGCCGGAATTAATGTGAAATCGAAACAGATTTTGAAATTTGAAGATAATGATTATAAAACCACACAAAAAACAAAAGGCGATTATAATGTAAATAACTTTGTTTATGGATTAAGTTCTTATATAGGTTATAAAGAGATAAGCTTGTATTTGAAATATGATTTAAATCCTGTCTTTAAAAATAATGCAGTTGATGAGAATAATATTTCATTAGGTATTCGCTTCGATTTCAATTAAGAATAAATTAAGTTTAGTTAGTCAGAAAAGCATCTTTATACGAGATGCTTTTTTGTTTCAAAAAAGCAGTAAAATTCCAATCGGATTTACGTAATTTTACAAGCTCCTAATTTTTAAAATATTTTACACTTTGATTTCACAAAAGACCATTGATACTGTTTTTGAAACCGCTAGAGTAGAGGAGGTTATCGGCGATTTTGTGAATTTGAAGCGCGCAGGAAGCAATTTCAAAGGGTTAAGCCCATTCTCAGATGAGCGCTCTCCGTCGTTCATGGTTTCGCCTGCAAAAGGAATCTGGAAAGATTTCAGTACAGGAAAAGGCGGGAACTCTGTTAAATTCCTAATGGAACATTCGCAATTTACTTATCCGGAAGCCATTCGGTATTTAGCCCGAAAATACAATATAGAAATCGAAGAAACCGAACAGACAGATGCAGAAAAAGCGATGACAGATGTTCGCGAAAGTATGTATTTGGTTTCTGAATTTGCTGCGAAATATTTTCACGACGTACTCTTAAATAATGAAGAAGGGAAAGCGATTGGATATTCTTATTTTAAAGAAAGAGGATTCACAAATGAAACCATCAAAAAATTCAATTTAGGATACTCTCCGGAAACTTGGGATGCTTTGACGAAAGAAGCCTTAGGAAAAGGATATAAATTGGAATTTTTAGAAAGTACAGGTTTGACTATTGCCAGAGAAGACCGTCCGTTTGACCGATTTAAAGGACGCGTAATGTTCCCTATTCAAAGTATGTCAGGGCGTGTTTTGGGTTTTGGAGGACGTATTTTAACCAATGATAAAAAAGCTGCTAAATATTTAAACTCGCCTGAAAGTGATATTTACCATAAAAGTAAAGTGCTTTACGGAATATTTCATGCCAAGCAATCTATTGCCAAACAAAATAATTGTTATTTAGTTGAAGGTTATACTGATGTTATTCAGTTTAGCCAAGCTGGAATTGAAAATGTTGTGGCTTCATCTGGAACGGCTTTAACACCAGATCAAATCCGTTTGATTAATCGTCTGACCAGAAATATAACCGTTCTTTTTGATGGAGATGCGGCTGGTTTGCGAGCATCCATTCGAGGAATTGATTTGATTCTGGAAGAAGGAATGAACGTAAGGGTTTGTTCTTTTCCTGATGGGGAAGATCCAGATAGTTTCGCCCGCAAAAATTCACATGATGATTTAGTTACTTATTTAGAAGAAAATAGTAAAGACTTTATACAGTTTAAAGCTTCTATTTTGATGAATGAAGCTAAAAATGATCCAATCAAAAAAGCCGATTTGATTCGTGATATGGTGACAAGTATTTCTAAAATACCGGACCGTATCCAGCGTGAAGTTTATATTCAGGAATGTGCCCGAATTATGGATATTTCGGAGCAGGTTTTAGTAAGCACATTAGCGCAGCTGATTCAAAAAGATCTTGCGGAAGCAAACAAAAAGCAAAAACAAGAACAAAAACCTTTTGAAGTTCATAGAAACCAGCCTCCAAATGCGGGAACATTCTCAGGAGGAGATCCTGAAGATCCAAGAAATGGTCCGCCGGAAGGTTACGATTATCCGGGAGATCCGGGATATTATCCGCAAGAACAAAATCAAAAAATTGATATTTTATATGGTTTCGAAAGGAAAGTCATTGAGGTTTTGCTTTTGTACGGAAGTGTAGTAGAAGATTTTGAAGATGTTTTCCTGAAAGCAGATGAAGAAGGAAATGTGAAAGAAGTTTCGGAAAAAAGAAAATATAAAGTATTCGAAAAAATATATTTAAGTCTTCAGGAAGATGAGATAGAGTTGTCGAATGTTTTATTTCAAAATATTTACACTAACATTATTGATTTTTATAATCAGAATGAGACCTTTAGTTTAGATAAATATTTGATGCACTTAGAGCCTGAATTTGCTCAGGAAGTAACCAATATTTTGATGGAAGACGAAAGACTGACCATTCATAATTGGGAAGGACAGAATATTTTTCCAAAACAAAAAAGTGAAACAATCGAGCAGAATGTTTCTGAGACAATATTTGCAATGAGATGGTATTTGGTGTCTGCAATTATTGCAGAATTAAAGAATTCTCTTTTAACCAATCCGCAAGAAGACAATTCAGAAATTTTGAGTATGGTTATAGATTATTCTAAATTGCTGAATAATTTTTCTAAAAAGCTTGGACGCGTGGTGGTGCCTTACCACTAAAAAAGAAAAAACTCTATCTTTTTGAGGGATCAAAATAGATAGAGTTTTATAAAAGTTTGAAAAGCTTAATAACTAAGCTTTTCGATTTAAATTTAGATAATTTCTAAAGTCTTAGCTTTGTTAACTAAGTCAACTAAATTAGTAACATTTAATTTAGTCAATAATCTTAATTTGTAAGTACTGATCGTTTTTTCGTTCAGGTTTAAGATTTTAGAGATTTCATTGTTTTTCTTTCCATCACTTAAGTAACGTAAAACTTCAATCTCGCGATTAGAAAGTTTTCTGTACAGACGCTCACTTTTGCTTTGTTTAGCAATAAGGGCCATGTTTTTGCGTACTGTTTCGTTGATGATGATTTTTCCTTCTTGTACTTTAATAATAGAATGTCCTAGAGTTTCTAGTTTTTCTGTTTTGTGTACATACCCGGAAACTCCTGCTTTAATTGCGTTTGGAGCGTACATTTGCTCAGCAAGATCACTGAAAATAACAATTTTTGTTTTTGGGAAATTTTTCAGGATTGATTTGATTTCAAAGATACTGGAAAGACCTTCTAATTCTAAATCTAAAATTAGAATGTCGATTTCCTTCGTTTGAAGAATATCTCTTACCATTGAAAAATTGCCTACGTTGGCAACAATTGAAATTTGATCGTGGTCTTTGAAATAAGACTTAACGCCAAAGTGCGTCACAGGATGATTGTCTGCTAGACATACTTTAATCATAATTTTTACCTTTTTTAGAATTGTTCATGTTTTTGGAACTGTAAAATTAATAAATAAATTCTGTAGTTTATAGCTGACAAATGTTAAAAAAAATTATTTTAACGTTTTTGGTATAATGCAGACCGGAATTGGGTCCATTTTATGCTTGTTATTGGTGTTTAATCGTTTATAAATTTCAAAGACAGATTTTTCTCTCCCGTCAAAGTCAGCTGCCGTCTTTCCTGACTCCGCGGCCAACATTGCCCATTCCAATTCATCATAACTTGCTCCCAATTGGTCTTCATCGGTACGATTATCCCCAAATAATCCATCTGTAGGTGCTGCTGTTAAAATTGATTGTGGAATTTCTAAAAATTCTCCTAAAGCATAAACATCAGATTTCATTAAATCAGCAATCGGGCTCAAATCAACACCACCATCTCCATATTTAGTATAAAATCCTACTCCAAAATCTTCCACTTTATTTCCAGTTCCGGCAACTAATAAACCATGAATTCCGGCTAAATAATATAAAGAGGTCATTCTTAAACGAGCTCTTGTATTTGCTAGCGCTAAACTTACTTTTGCTTCGTCATCGGTTTTAGGAACAGCACTTTTAAAAGATTCGAAAACTCCGGTTAAATCAGTTTGTACATCAGAAACATTTGGGAAACGTTTTTTGAGTTGTTCAATATGTTCTTTTGCTCTGTTTACCTGGCTTTCTGCCTGATGAATTGGCATTTCCACGCATAAAACTTTCAGTCCGGTTTGTGCACATAAAGTTGAGGTTACAGCAGAATCTACGCCTCCGGAAATTCCAATAACAAAACCGTTTACTTTTGCATTAGCAGCATAATTTTTTAGCCACTCTACAATATGTGTATTTACTTTTTCTGTCTGAATTGTGCTTTTTTTAGCCATAATAGTTTAAGTTTTAAAGTACAGGGATGTATATTTGCAGAATTATTTTTAAGTACATAGTTGCTTAAAATTCTGGTAACACAAATCTAATTAAAATAAAATGAAAATATATCGCTTTGCAGTGGTTCTATGCCTGTTTTTTTTGTCTTGCGGACAAAAATCCAAGGTTGAAAAAGAAGTAGAAGAAATACCTGTAGATATTAAGGTAGAACGTTTTGATAAGGTGTTTTTTGAAACAAAACCTCAGGATCTTGCAAAGGTTAAAAAACAATATCCTTTTTTCTTTCCGGCAGGAAATGATGACAATGTCTGGCTTCAAAAGATGAACGATCCAATTTGGAGAGAAGTTTATGATGAGGTGCAAAAAAAATACAGTAATTTTGAACCTGTTCATAAAGAATTTAATGCTCTTTTTCAACATATAAAATATTATTTTCCGAAAACTAAAACACCAAAAGTTATAACAATAATTGGAGAGATGGATTATACAGCAAAATCAATTTATGCAGATAGTCTTGTTATTGTAGCTTTAGAGCTTTATCTTGGAAAGGAACATAAGTTTTACGAGTTTCCAAATTATTTAAAACAGAATTTCGAAGAAAAACAAATCATGCCTGATGTAGTTTCCAGTTTTTCTTACCGAAATATTTCAAATTCAGTAGATAAAAGTTTGGTTTCACAAATGATTTTTGAAGGAAAACAGCTTTATGCGAAAGATTTGCTTCTTCCGGATTATACTGATGCTGATAAAATGGGATATACACCGGAACAGATTAAATGGTGTGAGGAAAATGAAGGGTATATGTGGCGTTATTTTATAGAAAATGAAATGCTTTACAGCGACGATCCAAAATTAACTTCAAGATTTATAGCGCCAGCTCCTTTTTCTAAATTCTTTTTAGAGATTGATAACGATTCTCCAGGCCGCGTCGGTGCTTGGATTGGGTGGCAGATGGTACGTTCTTACATGAAAAATAATAGTGATGTTTCTTTAGCTGAATTATTTAAAATTCAGCCAAAAGAAATTTTTGAAAAATCAAAATATAAACCTAAGAAATAATGGCAAATATAAACTCAGAGATTAAATTCAATATAGAATTAGACGAAAACCGTGTTCCGGAAAAATTAACCTGGAGTGCACAAGATGGTGGTGTACAAGCCGAAGAGGCAAAAGCAATCATGCTGTCGATTTGGGACAGTAAAGCAAAAGAAACAATGCGTATCGATTTATGGACAAAAGATATGCCGGTAGATGAAATGAAGATTTTCTTTCACCAGACTTTGGTAGCAATGTCAGATACTTTTAAACGTGCTACAGACGATGAAAAAATGGCTGATACAATGAAAGATTTCTGCGATTATTTTGCAGAGAAATTAGAATTAACAAAACAGTAAAAAGTTTACGTATATAGAAATCTCAAATTCCAATTTTTGAACTTGGAGTTTGGGATTTTTTATTGTTTGTATTGAAATAAACTGGTCAGAATTTTCAGTTTTTTATTAAATATTAATGCTTAATTATTGTATTTGAACGAGTTTGAACATAAATTGTAAAAAAGATTTGTTTAATATGTTACTTTAGTGAAGTAAATTTAAAATATGTTGTTTCCGTTTTTAGTAAGTCTTGTGGGACTATTCTTTTTGTTGATAAATAGTATTTCTTTTTACAAGACGCGAAAAAATAAAGATCTCCATTATAAAATTATAATGGTTTATTTGATTTGTTTATTTGTGCATGAATTGTTTTGTAACATAATTGGATTTTATGCTCCCGGATCCAATTTTTTCCTTTCACATTATTATTTTATTTTTCAGTTTATTGCTTTAAGTATATTTTTTCGAAGTTTGTTTTCGAATTTTATTTTGAGAAAAGTAATTCTTTTTTTTCTGGTGCTGGTTTTGATTGTATTGGCAATACAATACTACAAAACACCCGATCTTTATTGGAGATTTAATTTGTTGGAAATTGGAATCACTTCAACGTTGTTAGTTTTGTATGCATTGATTTACTTGATTCAGAACTTTAAAAACATAAAGGCAGAGTATTTGTTTTTCTCCAATGGATTGATAATTTATCTCGTCAGTAGTTCTACTATTTTTTTAAGTGGTAATTCTGATTCGGTCATTTTTACAGAGCCATTTATTTTGGATTTTTGGTTTTTTAATTCTTTGTTCTATATCTTATATCAGTTTTTAATCTTTAAAGAATGGAAAGTTTTGAATAAGAGATTTCGATAAATAAAAAATCTAAATTCCGTAATTTTAAAATAGAGTTTTAATGTACAGATCTTTTCTTAACATCTTTAAAAATACGTTTTAATGCTCCTGTCATTAAGGCATTTGAATTTTTATAAAGAGTTACATTATCTATAAGTTTACTCGATTTTTCGGTTTCCCACATCGATTTTGTATTGCCTTTGTTGGTTATGCCTACCACTTTTTGAGAATAGATTATTTGCTGTAAATTCAAATCGTATATTTCCAAAGTTACTGAAGCTTCGTTTTTTTCCGAGCCATATTCGGTTTGGTAAAGTTCTATAGAAGATAAATCGCTTTTATCTTTTTTTGTCGAAATGTTGATAAAGAAATCAAAACCTGTTCCGTCTTTTAACTCTTTTAATTTTATGCTGTTAGGATTTAAAGGAATTTTTCGAGTTATAAGTAATCCTTTTGCATCATGAATATAAGTTACTCGATCGCCTACATTTTTTTTGAAGAATTTTAAGGATTCCTCAGTCAATTTTTCTTTTGAGTTTTTTGGGCAGTCTAATTCATTTAAAAGCCATTTTCCAGAAGAAAAATCAACTCCGGTTCTTTGTCCGGTTGTGAACATATAATGCGACGATTGACAAGAAAAGAGTAATAAAGAGGAAATGCAAAAAGCAAAACAAATTGATTTTAAGTTGTTCATTGGTTAGATTTGATAGGGTCAAATATAACTTAAAAAAATATTTTACTTAAGATTTTTCTTTAAAATAAAAATTCCAATCAGTACGATTGGAATTTAGAAATTTTATGTTTGGAATTTAGCGTCTTAGATAGAATTTAAAAATCCGCTGTTGTTTTTAAAAACCTCTTGGTTGACTTCATCGATATAAGACAGAAGTTCTTCTTTTCCAATTGACTCTGTAGATGAGGTTACAAAATATTGTGGCATTTCAGCCCAATTGTTGGCATACATTTGTTTTTTATAAGCGGCAATATGAGAGTCTATTTTAACTTTACTGATTTTATCAGCTTTAGTGAAAATAATACAAAACGGAATTTCGCTTTCGCCCATGTACGACATAAACTCAATGTCGATTTTTTGAGCTTCATGTCGTATATCAATCAAAACAAATGCACACACTAATTGTTCTCTGTTTTCAAAGTAATCAGTGATAAACTGTTGGAAAACAGATTTCGTTTTCTTTGAAACTTTAGCATAACCATAACCCGGTAAATCGACCAAAAACCAATTGTTGTTGATTTTAAAGTGATTTATTAGTTGGGTTTTTCCGGGTCTTCCAGATGTTTTGGCTAAATTCTTATGGTTGGTAAGCATGTTTATTAACGATGACTTACCTACATTTGATCTTCCTATAAAGGCATATTCCGGCAAAAAATCCTTAGGACATTTTGAGGCGTCAGAATTGCTGACAATAAATTCGGCGGTGTTAATTTTCATGTTTCTTAGTTTTAAAACCTCCTAAAAAATAAATAGTAATGGCTTATAAATTCTTTTCAGTAAGCCATTTTTCAAGAATTTCGTTAAATTCTTCCGGGTGTTCCATCATTGCAGCGTGGCCACATTTATCAATCCAGTATAACGTAGAATTTGGCAATAATTTATCAAATTCTTCTGCTACATTTGGTGGTGTAACAGAATCATTTTTACCCCAGATGATACAGGTTTCAACGTCCATTTTTGGCAAATCCTTAGCCATATTGTGACGAATTGCGCTCTTGGCAATCGTTAAGGTTTTAATTAATTTGATGCGGTCATTAGCGGTTGCATACACTTCGTCAATTAGTTCAGGTGTTGCAATTTTTGGATCATAAAAAACATCTTCAGCTTTCTTTTTGATGTATTCATAATCTCCTCTTCTTGGGTAACTGTCTCCCATTGCGCTTTCGTAAAGTCCGGAACTTCCGGTGATTACAAGTCCTGCGACTTTTTCAGGATATAGCTTTGTGTGATACAATGCAATATGTCCTCCTAAAGAATTTCCCAGAAGAATTACTTTGTCAAACCCTTTAAAAGTGATAAAATCTTTTACGTACTTGGCAAAACTTTTTACGTTCGTTTTTAAAATGCTTTGTGTGTATATTGGCAAATCCGGGATAACAACTTTATATCCTTTTGTTGGGAAGTATTGTGCTACACCATCAAAGTTACTCAGCCCTCCCATTAACCCATGCAGAATAACGATAGGTGTACCTTCTCCAGCTTCAAAATAGCTGTATTTGCCTTCTTTTTTGTAGTGTTTGTCCATCTAATCTAATGCCAATTTCAATTTCGACAAATATAGGGTTAAATAAATAAAAATGAATTTTTGCTGCCATTTTTTAACTAGATAATTTCAGTAGAATTTCTAATTAACTTAAAATCAGTAATTAATGTCTTATTTGCAAAATTACCTAAATGTTAAGAAATCTGCATTATAATCAGTTTTTTAAGAAAATTAGCGCATTATTTTTTTGAATGAATAATGGAATTATAAATCTGTTAATTATTAGTTAAGATATTGATTAGTTGATGGTTATATGGAGTGGTAGTAAAGCGGTTAAACTTATTAACAAAGTGGTATAAAGTGGTAAAATGTGGTATTTTTTTTTATATTTTTGCTGTATAACATGTTAACTAGTTTTTTTGAACACAATTGTTGGAACATATGAATGTAAAGTCGATGCTAAAGGGAGGCTAATGATGCCTGCACCTTTGAAAAAGCAATTGACAGCTTCTCTTCAAAGCGGATTTGTTTTGAAGCGTTCTGTTTTTCAGCCGTGTTTAGAATTGTATCCTATGGAAGAATGGGATGTAATGATGAAAAAAATCAACAAGCTTAATCGCTTTGTAAAAAAGAACAACGATTTCATTAGAAGGTTTACTGCTGGTGTTAAAGTGGTTGAGGTTGATGCATTGGGAAGACTGCTGGTTCCAAAAGATTTGGTAACGTTTGCAAGTATTTCTAAAGATGTGGTTTTTTCATCGGCGGTTAATATTGTAGAGATCTGGGATAAGGATTTATACGAAAAATCAATAAGTGGCGAAGATATGGATTTTGCAGATTTAGCCGAAGAAGTAATGGGAAATATTAATGACGACGAAGATGGAATATCATAATCCGGTTTTGCTTCATCCAACAGTTGATGGTTTAGATATTAAACCTGATGGCGTGTATGTAGATGTTACGTTTGGAGGCGGTGGTCATTCAAAAGAGATTTTAAGAAGATTAGGACCAAACGGAAGGCTGTTTGCATTTGACCAAGACGAAGATGCGTTGGCAAATGCATTACCAGACGAAAGGTTTACTTTGATAAATGAGAATTTTAGGTTCATAAAAAGGTTTTTACGTTTTCATGGAGTAAAAGAGGTAGATGGAATCTTGGCAGATTTGGGAGTTTCATCACATCAGTTCGATGTTCCGGAAAGAGGTTTTTCAACCCGATTTGATGCCGAACTGGATATGCGGATGAGTCAGAAAAATGATTTAAATGCTTATCGGGTGGTTAACGAATATGAAGAACAGGATTTACGTCGTGTTTTTTTTGATTATGGGGAGTTGAAAAACGCACCGGTTTTGGCAAGAACAATTGTTGAAGCGAGAAAAGATTATCCGATCAAAACGACAGACGAATTAAAAGACGTTCTGAAAAAGTTTTTACCAGAGAAAGTTCGAAATAAAATCTTGGCTCAGATTTATCAAGCCATCAGAATTGAGGTCAATCAGGAAATGGATGTTTTGAAAGAGTTTATCGAACAGTCGTTAGAGATTTTGAAACCAGGAGGAAGATTTTCTGTAATCTCATATCATTCTCTAGAAGATAGATTGGTAAAAAGATTTATCAAAAATGGAATGTTTGAAGGAGAGCCAGAAAGAGATTTTTACGGAAACTTTTCAGTTCCGTTTAAAACAATAGGAAAATTAATTGTTCCCGATAATGAGGAAATCAAAATAAATAATAGAGCAAGAAGTGCCAAATTAAGAGTTGCAGAAAAGCTATAATATATATTAAGGTAGGAAATAATGAAAAGTGGTGTATTTAGCATATTAAAAGCAAGGTTCCTGATTCATGAAGATGCAGTAAAAAACTGGAGATTTATTGTCTTTATAATTTTACTGGCCATTTTGATGATTGCCAATACACAGCGATACGAGCAGAAAGTTTTTGAAATCGCGAAATTAAATAATGAAGTAAAAGAATTGCGATCTGAATTTGTTGATCGACGTTCAGAATTGCAGAAACTAAAAATGGAGTCTACTGTAACAAGTGAAATGGAAAAAAAAGATATTCATCCGTCGACAGTTCCTCCAGTAAAAATAGAAGTTAAAAAAGAAGAAGAAAAAAGTTTCTTTAAAAGAATATGGCAGTAGACGATAAACATATATCCTACAGAATTTACCTCGTAGCATTTTTCATCTTTGTGATGGCAATTGCTATTGTTGTTAAATTAACCAATATTCAATGGGTTGAAGGTGATTATTACAGAAAACTGGCGAAGCAGCGTACCGTTAGAAATTTTGTAATTCCTGCCAACAAAGGAAATATTTATTCTGCTGATGGAAGCTTACTGGCAACTTCAATTCCGAATTATGAGATTCGTTTTGATGCAAAAGCGCCTAAAACAGAAACTTTTGAAAAATATGTAAAGCCCTTGTCAGATTCATTGGCAACTGTTTTAGATAAACCAAGCAGTTATTTTCAAAAAGAATTAAGAAAAGCGCGTGAGAATAAAAATCGTTATTATTTGATCGCTCGCAAATTGAGTTATACAGAATATGTAAAAATAAAAAGTTTTCCATTGTTCAATTTAGGGGCTTTTAAAGGTGGAATTATAATTGAACAAGAAACCGTTAGAAAACATCCAATAGGTAAAATTGCTGAAAGAACTATTGGTTATGACAAAATTGACCCTGCAACTGGAGTAGAAGTTGGAAAAGGAATTGAGTGGGCTTTTAAAAATTATCTAAACGGAAAAGATGGTAAAATTCTAAAGCAAAAAATTGCAAAAGGACAGTGGAAACCGATTCGTGATGTAAATGAAGTAGATCCAATTGATGGTTACGATGTGATTTCGACGATAGATGTTTTTATTCAGGATATTGCACATCACGCTTTGCTGAAACAATTGGAAGATTACGAAGCAGATCACGGTTGTGTGGTAGTAATGGAAACAGAAACAGGTTATATAAAAGCGATTTCGAATTTAGGAAGAGCAGAAGATGGGTCTTATTACGAGACAACAAATTATGCGGTTGCTGAATCTCATGAACCTGGATCAACTTTTAAATTGGTGGATTTAATGGCGATTTTAGAAGATAAAGTAGCTGATACAAGTACGGTTTATGATAGTCATGGCGGAGAAATCAGATATTATGGAAGAGCCGTTCGTGATTCGCATAAAGGGGGTTACGGGAAAGTTTCTTTAGCACGTGGATTTGAGCTTTCGTCAAATACAGTAATGGTTCAGGCAGTTTATGAAAATTACAAAAGCAACCCCTCTAAATTTGTAAATCATATCAATGAATTGGGTTTAAATAAGCCATTAGGATTACATTTTAAAGGAGAAGGAAGGCCTTATATTCCGCAACCGGGAGATAAGCACTGGTCAGGAACTACGCTTCCATGGATGGCTTTTGGGTATAACGTTTCGGTTACACCAATGCAGACTTTAACCTTATATAATGCAGTTGCAAACAATGGTGTAATGGTAAAACCACAGTTTGTGTCGGAAATAAAAGAATGGAACAAAACCATTAAAAAGTTTGATACAGAAGTAATGAATCCAAAGGTTTGTTCGCCGGAAACACTTAAAAAGGTAAAAGCAGTTTTAGCGAATGTGGTAAAAAAAGGAACAGGTTCTAAGTTGTATTCGAAAGATTTTTCAATGGCAGGAAAAACAGGAACAGCTATGGTAAATTATGGTAATGCAGGAAGAGAGGGAATGTATTATGCTTCTTCTTTTGCAGGATATTTTCCAGCTGATCACCCTAAATATTCTTGTATTGTCGTGGTTCATAAACCCAATACATCAAAGAATAATTATTATGGAGCAGACGTAGCAGGACCGGTTTTTAAAAGAATTGCTCAAAAGATTTTTACAGATGCACCTTCGACAAATAAAATTAAAAAATTAGATACTAGGATTCCAAAGCAGGATGACAGTTATAATAAATATACTGTTGAAGCCAATAAAAAGATTAATCAGATTCCTAATTTAAAAGGAATGCCGGGAATGGACGCAATTGCTTTACTGGAGAATTTAGGTTTGAAAGTAAAAGTAAATGGAATGGGGAAAGTGAAGAATCAATCAATTCAGGCAGGAACAAGTATTAGCAAAAACACAACAATTGTACTAGAATTATCGTGAAAGCATTAAAAGACATATTATATAAAGTAGCTATTGAATCTGTAAAAGGTTCGACAGAAACTCCTATTCATAAAATTGAATTTGATTCACGTAAAGTAGAAGCAAATGATGTTTTTGTGGCAATTCGTGGTTCACTTTCAAATGGACACGATTATATAGATAAAGCAATTCAGTTAGGAGCAAAGACGATTATTTGTGATACGCTTCCTCAAAATATAGTAAACGAGGTAACTTATGTTCAAGTAAAAGATACCAATACGGCTTTGGCTTTTATGGCTGCTAATTATTTTGAAGATCCTTCTGCAAAACTAAAATTAGTTGGTGTAACAGGAACAAATGGAAAAACGACAATTGCGTCATTATTGTTTCAGTTGTTTCAAAAAGCAGGTTTCAAAGTTGGCTTGTTGTCAACAGTAAAAATCGTAGTAGATCAAACTGAATATCCTGCAACGCATACAACGCCAGATTCGTTAACCATTAATCATTATTTAAATGAAATGGTTGAGGCCGGAGTTACGCATTGTTTTATGGAAGTAAGTTCACACGGAATTCATCAAAAACGTACAGAAGCTCTTCATTTTGTAGGCGGAATTTTTACAAATCTTTCACACGATCATTTAGATTACCATCCAACATTTGCAGAATATAGAGATGTTAAGAAATCATTTTTTGACTCGCTTCCAAAATCAGCATTTGTATTGTCAAATATTGATGATAAAAATGGTTCTGTAATGTTGCAAAATACCGTGGCTAAAAAACTGACTTATGCTTTAAAGTCTTATGCAGATTATAGAGCTCAGATTTTAGAAAGTCAATTATCAGGATTATTATTGAAAATTAACGAAAATGAAGTTTGGGTAAAGCTAATCGGTACTTTCAACGCTTACAATGTTTTAGCGATTTATGGAACAGCAGTTGAGCTTGGGATTGATAGTCTTGAGGCATTGCGTTTATTGTCCGATTTAGAAAGTGTTTCAGGTCGTTTTCAGTACATCGTTTCAGATGGTGGCATTACCGCTGTTGTAGATTATGCACATACACCAGACGCTTTAGAAAATGTTCTAAAAACTATAAATGATATTCGTACTAAAAACGAACAATTGATTACAGTTGTGGGTTGCGGAGGAAATCGAGACAAGACCAAACGTCCAATTATGGCTAAGATTGCTTCAGATTTAAGTGATAAAGCAGTTTTGACTTCGGATAATCCAAGAAATGAAGATCCGGAAGTTATTTTGGATGAAATGGAGCAGGGAGTCGAACCTCAGAATTATAAAAAAATGCTTCGAATTACAGATAGAAAACAGGCAATTAAAACAGCTTGTCAATTGGCTCAGCCTAAAGATATTATTTTAATTGCAGGAAAAGGGCATGAAACGTATCAGGAAGTAAATGGTGTTCGTCATCATTTTGATGATATGGAAACAATTAAAGAAATTTTAGAACAATTAAACAAATAACAATCAATTATTAAGTTCAAATACCACCAAAATGATTGGAATTTGGAATTTCAAAATTGGAATTTAAAAAATAGAAAACTATGCTGTACTATTTATTTGAATATTTTGACAAAACATTGGACGTTCCTGGTACAGGAGTTTTCCAGTACATCACATTTAGATCGGCTTTAGCATTTATGCTTTCATTGCTTTTGTCAACTATTTATGGTAAAAGGGTAATTAACTTTTTGCGCCGTCAGCAAGTTGGTGAAACAGTTCGCGAGCTTGGTCTTGCAGGTCAAAATGAAAAAGCAGGTACGCCAACAATGGGGGGACTAATTATCATTTTTGCCACATTGATTCCGGTTTTGTTATTCGCAAGACTGCATAACATTTATATTGTATTGCTGATTGTAACTACGTTATGGATGGGAACGATTGGATTTGTGGATGATTATATCAAAATATTCAAAAAAGATAAACAAGGATTAAAAGGGATTTTCAAAGTAATTGGTCAGGTTGGTTTAGGAATCATCGTGGGAACAGTTCTTTATTTTAATCCTGCAGTTACAGTAAGAACAGATACCGGACGTACAGATGTTTTTAGAACAGCTGCTAATACAACGGTTGTACTTCCTGCGCCAATTGAAGAGAAATCTACAGCAACAACAATTCCGTTTGTAAAAAACAACGAATTTGATTATGCTGAAGTGTTGTCTTTTATGGGGGATGGATACGAAAAATGGGCTTGGTTAATTTTTATTCCTGTAGTAATTTTTATTATCACAGCAGTTTCAAACGGAGCCAATCTAACCGATGGAATTGACGGACTCGCGGCGGGAACCTCTGCAATTTCTGTCCTCGCGCTCGGGATTTTCACGTTCGTTTCAGGAAATATCATTTTTTCGAATTATCTGAATATTATGTATATCCCCAATTCAGGAGAAATGACGGTCTTTATATCGGCCTTTGTGGGTGCATTGATTGGTTTTCTTTGGTACAATTCTTATCCGGCATCTGTTTTTATGGGGGATACTGGAAGTTTAACAATTGGTGGTATCATTGCAGTTTTAGCTATTGCAGTTCGAAAAGAAATATTGATTGTTTTATTCTGTGGAATTTTCTTAGCAGAAAGTGCTTCAGTCGTAATTCAGGTGTTTTATTTTAAATATACGAAGAAACGTTTTGGTGAAGGAAGAAGAATTTTCCTGATGGCGCCTTTGCATCATCATTACCAAAAGAAAGGATACCACGAAAGTAAAATCGTAACCCGTTTCTGGATTGTTGCTGTAATGTTAGCCATTTTATCAATCATCACCCTAAAATTAAGATAAATGAGATTAGTAGTTTTAGGTGGAGGAGAAAGCGGGGTTGGAACCGCGATCCTCGGTAAAAAGCAAGGATACGAGGTTTTTGTATCGGATTTTGGAAAGATAAAAGAGAGTTATAAAGAAGTTCTTATCATTAATAAAATTGCCTGGGAAGAGGAACAGCATACAGAAGATTTAATCCTGAATGCAGATGTGGTAATGAAAAGCCCAGGAATTCCAGAGAAATCCCCGATAGTAAAAAAGCTTATTGCGGGAGGAATAAAAGTGATTTCGGAAATTGAATTTGCAATTCCTTACACAGAAGCAATGACAATTGGAATTACGGGAAGTAATGGCAAAACCACCACCACCATGCTGACACATCATTTGCTGAAATATGCAGGATTAAATGTCGGATTGGGAGGGAACATCGGAAAAAGCTTTGCCTGGCAGGTAGCCGAAAATAAATTTGATGCCTACGTTCTTGAATTAAGCAGTTTTCAATTAGATGGAATAATAGATTACAGACCAGATATTGCGATAATCACGAATATAAGTCCGGATCATTTAGATCGATATGATTATAAATATGAAAATTATATCAATTCAAAGTTCCGAATAACGATGAACCAGACGGAAAGCGATTATCTCATTTATGATGCAGATGATGTGGCAAGTGTAGAATGGTTAAAAAACAACAAAACAAAAGCAAAATTAATTCCTTTTTCATTGACCAAATCATTTGATGAAGGGGCTTCTATAAATAACAACAAAATGGAAATAAAGATCAACCAAGAAGAGTTTACAATGGATACAGAACACATTGCGTTAGAAGGAAAACATAATATGAAAAACGCCATGGCAGCAAGCTCTGTAGCAAAGTTGATGCAAATTAGAAATGCAACGATTCGTGAAAGTTTATCTAATTTCCAAGGTGTTGAACACCGTTTAGAAAAAGTATTAAAAATACAAAACGTCCAATATATCAACGATTCAAAAGCGACAAATGTAAATGCAACTTTCTTCGCTTTAGACAGCATGAATGTACCGACAGTTTGGATTGTGGGTGGTGTTGATAAAGGAAATGATTACAACGAATTAATGTCATTGGTTCGTGAAAAAGTAAAAGCTATTATTTGTCTGGGAGTTGACAACCGTAAAATTATCGATGCATTTGGAAATGTGGTTGATATTATGGTGGAAGTAAATAATATGAGTGATGCTGTAAAAACGGCTCAAAGATTAACAGAAAAAGGTGATGCTGTTTTATTATCTCCTGCCTGCGCAAGTTTCGATTTATTCGAAAACTACGAAGACAGAGGAAGGCAATTTAAGCAAGCAGTACATAACTTGTAGAAAAAAGAGTTTCAAGTTTCATGTTTCAAGTTAGAAGAAACGTGAAACCTGAAACAAGAATAACCTGAAACGAAAGAATTATGAAAGAGCTGGTAAACAAACTAAAAGGAGATAGGGTAATATGGTCATTTGTGGCTTTATTGGCTTTGTTTTCGTTTATGCCTGTTTTTAGTGCGAGTAGTAATCTGGCGTATATAGGTCATGGAACTGGAAATACATTGGGATATTTGGTTAAGCATTTGGCTCACGTTTGTATCGGTTTCCTGATTATTTATTGGGTTCACAAAGTGCCGTATCATTATTTTAGAGCGATTTCTAAAATTGCACTTCCTGTAGTTTGGTTATTGTTGCTTTATACTTTGTTGAAAGGAACTGTAATTGCAGGAGCAAATGCAAGTCGTTGGATTCAGGTGCCGTTCATTGGAATTACGTTTCAAACTTCGACTTTAGCGGCAAGCGTATTATTTATTTACGTTGCACGTTATTTGTCGAAAACCAAAGAAGAAAACGAACCTTTTCAAACTTCGTTTATTCAGCTTTGGATTCCGGTTTTTATCACTTTGGCTTTAATATTACCAGCCAACTTTTCGACAACTGCGTTGATTTTTGCAATGGTAATGATGTTGACATTTATTGGTAAATACCCATTAAAATATATCGCTTTTATTATTGGTTCGGGAATTGCAATGTTGGCGTTTTTCCTTTTGGTAGCAAAAGCATTTCCGGATTCAAGATTTTTTAGCAGGGTTTCAACATGGGAAAGTCGTATAATGAACTTTACCACAGATAAACCAGATGAAGATGATTATCAAATTGAAAAAGCAAAAATCGCAATTGCATCTGGAAGACTTGGCGGATTAGGGCCAGGTAAAAGTGTACAGAAAAACTTTTTACCACAATCATCTTCCGATTTTATTTATGCGATTGTGGTAGAAGAATATGGTTTAGTTGGAGGAGTTGCAATATTAGTTTTGTATCTGTTATTGTTATTCCGTTTTGTAGTTGCTTCGCATAAAGCCAATACATTATTTGGAAAACTAGTAGTCGTCGGGCTCGGATTTCCGATGATATTTCAGGCCATGATTAATATGGCTGTTGCAGTAGAATTATTGCCGGTAACAGGACAAACGCTTCCGTTGATAAGTTCTGGAGGTAGTTCGATCTGGATGACTTGTTTTTCTCTAGGAATCATAATTAGTGTCACTAAGAAAGAAGAAGAAATCGCAGAAGAGAAAGAAGAAAAAGCAAAACGAAAAGAAGCTTTACAGCGATTAATCGATAAAGAATTGGCAGAAGAAGATTTAGTTGCAGAAGAAATATATGCAGATGAGCCAGTGTATTCGATAGAAGACAATTCAAGAAATCCGATGAATGCGGTTTTAAACAAATAAAGTTAAAATATAAAAGTTTTTTAAAAAGTTCTAATTTTTAGAAAGATGACAAAGTATAAATTCATACTTAGCGGAGGAGGAACAGGAGGACACATTTATCCTGCAATTGCTATTGCAAATGAATTGAAATTACAATTTCCAGATGCTGAATTTCTTTTTGTAGGTGCGAGAGATAAAATGGAAATGCAGAAAGTGCCTCAGGCAGGTTATGAAATAAAAGGTCTTTGGATTGCTGGTTTACAGCGAAAACTGACTTTACAAAACTTAATGTTTCCGCTTAAACTGGCAAGCAGTTTATTGGAATCAAAAAGAATAATTAAAAAATTTAAACCGAATGTTGTAATTGGAACGGGCGGTTTTGCAAGCGGTCCATTATTGCAAGCAGCAGGTTCGGCAGGAATTCCGACTGTGGTTCAAGAGCAAAACTCATTTCCTGGAATAACCAATAAATTGCTAAGTAAAAAAGCCAATGCAATTTGCGTAGCATACCAAAATTTGGAACGTTTTTTTCCAAAAGAGAAAATTGTTTTAACTGGAAATCCGGTTCGTCAGGATTTAATTGATATTGAAAGCAAACGTGATGAAGCAATTGCTTTTTATGGATTAGATCCAAACAAAAAAACATTATTGGTTCTTGGAGGAAGTTTAGGAGCGCGAAGAATCAATCAATTAATTGAAAAAGAATTGCAAAATTTCCTTTCGCAAGACGTTCAGGTAATCTGGCAATGTGGAAAGTTGTATTTTGAGGATTATAAAAAATACAATCAGTCCAATGTAAAAGTGGTTGATTTTATTGAAAGAATGGATTTTGTTTATGCAGCATCAGATGTGATAATTTCACGAGCAGGAGCTTCTTCAGTATCAGAATTATGTATTGTTGGAAAACCGGTGATTTTTATTCCGTCTCCGAATGTGGCTGAGGATCATCAAACTAAAAATGCGCAGGCAATTGTTGATGCTAAAGGCGCGATTTTGTTGAAAGAATCTGAGTTAGACAGCGAGTTTAGCATTGTTTTTGAAGCGCTGCTGAAAGATTCTGGAAAACAGAAACAACTAAGTGATAATATTAAAAAACTGGCAAGACCAAAAGCTACACAGGATATTGTAGCAGAAATTGTTAAGTTAATTAAAAAATAAAATAAGTAAGGCTAAAGCAAATTAGAATGAATTTAAATCAAATACAGAACGTTTATTTTATTGGTATCGGAGGAATCGGAATGAGTGCCTTGGCTCGTTATTTCAAGTTTATTGGGAAACAAGTTTCAGGTTACGATAAAACGCCTTCTATGCTGACTAATGAATTGATTGAAAGCGGTATTGATATTCATTTTGAGGACGATATAAACTTAATTCCAAAAGAGTATTATGTGGAGAATACGTTGGTGATTTATACACCTGCAGTTCCAAAAACACATTCAGAGTGGAATTATTTTATAGAAAGACATTACGAGGTTAAAAAACGTGCCGAAGTTCTTGGAATTATAAGTAAAGATACTTTCTGTTTTGCCGTTGCGGGAACGCACGGAAAAACAACTACCTCTAGTATTTTGGGACATATTTTGTTTCAAAGTGGTGCAGATGTAACAGCTTTTATTGGAGGAATTGTAGAAAATTACAATTCCAACTTAATCGGAAGCGGGAAAACGGTAACAGTGGTAGAAGCAGATGAATTTGACAGATCATTTCTGCATTTGCGTCCGGATATCGCTTGTGTGACTTCTATGGATGCAGATCATTTGGATATCTATGGAACAAGTGATGCAATTGAGGCGTCATTTAGAGAATTTGCTTCAAAAGTAGAAGATAAAAATAATCTCTTCATTACAAAAGAATTGCCTTTAGAGGGAGTTCAGTGTGCTGTAAATGAAGACGCTGTTTATAAGGCTTTTAATATTCGCATTGAAGATGGGGCTTATGTTTTTGATGTGCAGACGCCATCAGAAATTATGAAGGATTTGCGTTTTGGATTGCCTGGAAGACACAATTTAATGAATGGATTGATGGCTATTGCAATGGCTAAGACATTCGGCACCCCGACCGATTCTATTGCAAAAGCCATTGCTTCATTCAACGGAATTAGAAGACGTTTTTCGTATCAGATTAAGAGCGAAAATTTAGTATATATTGATGATTATGCGCATCATCCAACAGAAATAAATGCTGTTCATCAGGCAGTTAGAGAATTGTATCCAGGGCGTAAAGTTTTAGCCATTTTTCAGCCGCATTTATTCAGCAGAACAAGAGATTTTGTGGATGGATTTGCAGAAAGCTTATCAAAATTTGATGAAGTGTTTTTGATGGATATTTACCCAGCCAGAGAGCTTCCGATGGAAGGAGTAACTTCTGAGTGGCTTTTGGGTAAAATGACAAATTCGAACAAAAAAATTGTTGCAAAAGAAGATTTATTGGGTGAAATCAAAGCCAGCGATGCACCTATTATTGTAACAATTGGAGCTGGTGATCTGGGAGAAATGGTTCCGTCAATTAAAAGGGTTTTAAATGAAAATATTTAATTGGGCAAATATTCGATTAGTACTAATTTTCGGACTGGTTTTGTTTCTATATTCCTTCGCACAACATCGAAATGGCGATCGAAAACTGAAAAAATCAATGGTCGTTTTTGTAGGAGAAAATACGCTTTTTGTGAAGCCGGAGACGGTTAATAAATTGTTGATAGAAAATAAAAGAGACGCTTCCAGTATTAGAAAAGATGAAGTAGATTTGAATAAGATTGAGAAAACCCTCGATACACAAGAGATGATTGAAAAGTCAAACGTTTTTGTAAGTATCGATGGAGTTCTAAAAGCAGTAGTAAAACAGAAGACGCCCATAGCAAGAGTTTATGACGGCGGCGCTTCTTTTTATATTGATTACGAGGGTAATAAAATGCCTTTGTCTGACAATTTCACTGCGAGAGTTCCTCTTGTTTCAGGGGCAATTAATGAAAAAAATAACGAAGATTTAGCCGCTTTATTTCGCACAATTTACGACGATGCGTTTTTGAAAAAAAACATCATTGCAATCGAGATTATGCCGAATGGAAGCTTAAAAATGTTTAATCGTAACTATGATTACTTCATAGATTTTGGCAGAACGATGAATGTTGATAAGAAATTTAGAAACTATAAAGCTTTTTTTCAGAAAGCAGTTTTAGATAGTTCGTTATACAAATACAAAAAAATTGACCTTAGGTTTACGGAACAAGTAGTTTGCACTAAATAATAGAAAATGGAAAAAGATAATATTGCAGTAGGTCTAGATATTGGAACAACCAAAATCGTTGCCATGATTGGCAAGAAAAATGAGTATGGTAAGTTGGAGATTTTGGGCATTGGTAAATCCAAAAGTTTGGGTGTTGCCAGAGGAGTAGTAAACAACATTACGCAGACGATTCAATCGATTCAGCAGGCGATAATCGAAGCAGAAAATAATTCAGGTTACAAAATTAAAGATGTAGTCGTGGGTATTGCCGGACAACATATCAGAAGTATTCAGCATACGGATTACATCAGTAGAAATAATCCTGAAGAGGTAATTGGTGAAAATGACATTCAGCTTCTAATCGATCAGGTAAATAAACTGGCGATGTTACCGGGAGAAGAAATTATTCACGTTTTACCACAAGAATTTAAAATCGACGGGCAGTCTGAAATTAAAGAGCCTATCGGAATGTACGGCGGAAGATTAGAATCTAGTTTTCACGTTGTAGTGGGGCAGGCATCATCTATCAGAAATGTTGGAAGATGTATTCAGAGTTCAGGAATTGAATTGTCTGGGTTGACATTAGAGCCATTAGCTTCGGCAGATGCTGTTTTAAGTCAGGAAGAAAAAGAAGCAGGTGTGGCGCTTATCGATATTGGTGGCGGTACAACAGATTTGGCTATTTTCAAAGATGGTATCATTCGTCATACAGCTGTAATTCCTTTTGGAGGAAACGTAATTACAGATGACATCAAAGAGGGATGTTCTATTATTGAAAAACAAGCAGAGCTTTTAAAAGTCAAATTCGGATCTGCCTGGCCGGGAGAAAATAAAGACAATGAGATTGTTTCTATTCCTGGATTAAGAGGAAGAGAACCAAAAGAAATTTCATTAAAAAATCTTTCTAAAATTATCCATGCACGAGTGGTGGAAATTGTAGAGCAGGTTTTTGCAGAAATAAAAGCATACGGTCACGAAGATCCTCGCAAAAAACTGATTGCAGGTATTGTATTAACAGGTGGAGGTGCACAATTAAAGCACATCAAACAATTGGTCGAATACATTACAGGAATGGATACCAGAATTGGATATCCAAACGAACATTTGGCAGGAAACTCTGGAGAAGAAATCTCTAGTCCTTTATTTGCAACAGCGGTTGGATTGGTAATGAACAGTATCGAAAACAGTTCGCAAAGCGCTGTTAGGCTGGAAATGGTTAATGAGCAGCCAAAAGTTGTTTACAGAAATGCACCAACTCCAGTACAGCGATACGAAGTAGAAGAAAACTACGTTGACAAAGTAGAAGCTATTGAAGAAACAAGAGAACCAGTAGCTCAAAGAGTTTCCAGAGACGAGTCTACCGAAACCAAAATAAGAAGATCATTTTTTGATCGATATGTCGATAAAATCAAAGAATTTTTAGACAACGCGGAATAATTAGAATAACAAGAAGAAGGAAATTACTTTCTGGCCCCAAGTCAAGAAGTAAAAAATGTACTTAATAAGAATTTCAAAAAACCAAAAAGATGATGAGCAACTCAGAATTTGGAAGTATTTCATTTGATTTACCAAAAAACCAATCAAATGTAATCAAAGTCATAGGTGTTGGTGGAGGCGGAAGTAACGCAATCAACCACATGTTTAAACAAGGTATTAAAGGCGTAGATTTTATCGTTTGTAATACCGATTCACAAGCGCTTCAAAATAGTTCAGTACCAAATAAAATCCAATTAGGAGTTAATTTAACTGAAGGATTAGGAGCGGGAGCAAACCCGGACGTTGGACAGCAATCTGCTATTGAAAGTATTTCTGATATTGAAAAAATGTTGGATAGAAATACTAAGATGGTATTTATTACTGCTGGTATGGGTGGAGGAACCGGAACAGGTGCGGCTCCGGTAATTGCTCAATTAGCAAAAGAAAGAGAAATATTAACAGTTGGTATCGTGACCATTCCGTTTCAATTTGAAGGGAAAGTACGTCAGGAGCAGGCAATTATTGGAATTGAGAAGCTGCGTAAGCAAGTCGATTCTTTAATTGTAATCAACAATAATAAATTAAGAGAAGTATACGGAAATCTTGGTTTTAAAGCAGGATTCTCTAAAGCGGATGAAGTTTTAGCAACAGCCTCCAGAGGTATTGCTGAAGTAATTACCCACCATTATACTCAAAACATCGATTTACGTGATGCAAAAACTGTTTTGTCAAACAGTGGTACTGCTATCATGGGATCTTCTGTGGCAGAAGGTGAAAACAGAGCAAAAGACGCGATCGTTTCTGCTTTAGATTCTCCTTTGTTAAACGACAATAAAATTACAGGCGCCAAAAACGTATTGTTGCTTATCGTTTCTGGAACTCACGAGATTACTCTTGATGAAATCGGAGAAATCAACGATCACATTCAGGCTGAAGCAGGTTACAATGCTAATATTATCATGGGGGTTGGTGAAGACGAAACTCTTGGTGAAGCTATTGCTGTAACTATTATTGCTACAGGTTTTGATGTTGAACAACAAAATGAAATCGTAAATACAGAACCTAAAAAAATAATTCATACGTTAGAAGATGAACAGAGAAGTGTTCATAATTTAACAAACAAACCGATTTCCTCTTTCGACTTAACAGTGGATACGCCAACTACAAAAGTAGAGGATAAGGTTGTTTTTGATTTGGTAGACGACGATGAAACATTTACTCCAACTGCTCCAACTGCTGTTGCTCCAGCAATTAATCAGGAAGAGTTGGTTGTAATGTCTGAGTTTATCAAAAATCTGGATGTAACTTTCGAGATTGTTTCGCCAATTACAGATATTGATTTTACAATTTCAACTCCTGAAAAACCAGCTGTTCAGCAAGTGCAACATCAGCCAATTCAACAGCAACCAGTACAGCAACAAAGAGTATTTGAAAGAGAAGAACAAACTACTTTTTCTTTTGATCTTCCTTTGTTTAAACAAGAGCCTGTAAAAAGAGAACCAGTTATTGAGGATAACAGAGTTTTGTTCGAATTGACAAACGAAACTCGTGAGATAAAAGTAAATGATCCGGTACAATTTGTACCTGTAACAGAAGTTGCCGAAAACGGAATCATTAAATATTCTCTTGAAGAATACATGGAAGTGGAGAATGATTTGATGGCTTCTAAACCAGTTGAAAAAGTGGTGGAAGATGTAGTTCCTGAAGAATTGAACATTACTTTAAAAGCAAGACCTGACTTTGCAAGTCAGCCTGATTTCTCTACAACTTCTGAAGTTTCTCCGTTAGAATTAACAATTGAAGAAACACTTCGTTTAAGAGCGGAGGAAAGAAGAAAGAAACTAAAGGAATTTAATTATAAATTCCATAATAATGTTTCCAGAATTGATGAGTTGGAAAAAGAGCCAGCTTACAAAAGATTAGGAATTGATTTGTCAAATTCACAATCGAATAATACAAATTCCAGAATCTCTGTTGGGACAGATAGCAACAATGATTTACAATTACGTTCAAACAATTCCTTTTTGCACGATAACGTAGATTAATTTTTAGCATCATAATACTAGATGACCCGAAAATTGGATTTAATTTTCGGGTTATTTTTTTTATCTTCGCACAGAATTTCAAAATTTGACTTTTAAAATAGTATTTTAAAAACAATATTGTCTCCCTGAGCGAAGTCTAAGGACTTCTTATTGGAAAAAGGCTTCGACTTCGCTCAGCCTGACAAACTATATTATTAGTTGAAATAACAAATTATTATATCAATTTATAAGCACTGCTTATTTAAATAAAACATAAAGATGAGTTTACAAACACAAATCATGGACGAGATCAAAACGGCCATGAAAGCAAAAGATACAGTAGCATTAGAAGCTTTAAGAGCAGTGAAGTCTGAATTATTATTAGCTTCAACTGCTTCAGGTTCTAAAGAAGATTTATCAGAAGATGAAGAAATTAAATTACTTCAAAGATTGGTTAAAACCCGTAAAGAAAGCGCAAGAATCTTTACAGAGCAAAATCGTCCTGACTTAGCTGAACCAGAATTGGCTCAGGTGGCAGTAATTGAGAAGTTTTTACCGGCTCAATTAAGCGAAGAAGAAGTAGAAGCTGTAATCGCAAAAATCATTGCTGAAACAGGAGCTTCCGGAATTGCTTCAATGGGTAAAGTGATGGGATTAGCATCTGCTCAATTGGGCGGAACTGCTGAAGGAAAAACCATTTCTACAATTGTAAAGAAATTACTTTCGTAAATATAATTTTAGATTTTAGAGTTCAGATTTTAGATTGAATCTGAATTCTAAAATCATAAATCTAAAATAAAACTGACCGCGTAGTTCAACTGGATAGAATATCAGATTTCGGCTCTGAGGGTTGGGGGTTCGAACCCCTCCGCGGTCACAAAATAAAAAACCTATTTCGAGATGAAATAGGTTTTTTTATGTTTTTTTAATCTATTTAATGAGTTTTAATTTATAAATATAAGCGATTCACAAATCCCATGAAGTTGACGTAATGGGATTTGAACCATTTAAGTCGAATAAATTCAACCTCATCTTTTTAATTTGGTTGTGTGTAAATCCATTTATTATTCTCCTTTTTAATCAAAATAGCACCGTTGTAACCACTTTGAGTTCCATATTCTAAACCAGTAAGCAATTCAACAACAACTACTCCGTTTTGTTTTTCATCATCGAAACATACTCGTGAAAACTTAAGAATTTTATATTCTTGATCTGCAACAATTTTTACTTCAGAAATTTCAGACTGACTATATGGTTTTCTTAATTTGATTTTTGTCTTATCAAAATCCCTATAACCTAGTTCCTTAAAACGATTTGAATTTACAATTCCATAAAATACTATTGAATCAGATTTTGAAAATTGATTATTTTTAAACATCCACAAGTTGTCTTCTTTTTCTTGTACAATTGGAATAAGCGCATCGGAGAGATAAACACTTATATTTAATGAATCAATATTCGGTTTATAGACTTTAACATGATCAATTGAATCGGGAACATCCAATAATTTATTTAAGTCTTTTTTAATTAAAAAGTCGTTACTAATATCTTCAATTGCTTTTAATTCTTCATTTTCGTATGAATAATTATTCTTACAACCCTGTAAAGCAATAACTAATAAAAAAACTAATAGAAATTTGTTCATTTTTTATTGGATTTTGTACTAAGCTAATATAAATAAAAAAGATTTTATTAATTACAAATCAATCATACTTCATTTAAAATCTTCAAATACTCTAAAATGTGGTTCGAATTCTGTACCGTCAAGGTCACAAAAGAAAAAGTCTGAGGATTTAATTCTTCAGGCTTTTTTTGATTAAAAAATACATTCATAACTTTGCCATCAATATTAGTTTATACAGTCACGAGTCTTTAGTTAAAACGATATCATAGATCCAAAAACATGACAAAAGAAGAATCTATTAAAGAGTATTACTTTAGAGTAAATAAAAGTATAGATTATATTAAAGACAATCTTCATGAAGAACTTTCTTTAGAAAAATTGGCTGTTCTTTCCAATTTTTCGAAATTTCATTTTCATAGAATTTTTAAGTCAGTTACAGGAGTAACAATTAATGAGTTTATCAAAAATGCAAAGATTGAAAGAGCTCTATTTTTCTTAATGAACAATCCTTCCAAGACGATTAGTGAAATAGCTATTGAATGTGGTTTCTTAAGTATTTCGTCATTTTCAAGAGCTTTTCGTGAAGTGAAACAGTTAACGCCTAGTGAATGGCGAAAGCATCATAAAAATAGCAATATTGGTATAAAAGATAGCAATATTGGAAAAATGCAGTTCGAAATCGAAAACTACCTTGCGCTCAAGTTAAATAATTTAAAAAATATTGAAATGAGTGAAATTGTAAAACTTGATTTTGAAATCAAAAAAATGGAGGAATTTAATGTTATTTATATCAGAAACCTCAATATCCACAATCATGATAGTAAAACATTTGGTAAAATGTTTGAGCAACTTTTCAGCTGGGCTACTCCCAGAAATTTAGTTAATTTTCCTGAAACCAAAGCACTAACTGTATATAGAAGCAATGCTAATTTATCTGGAATGCTTCAGGCAGATGTCTGTTTGTCTGTTCCTGATACTATAGTCGGAGAAGGGATAATTGGTAGTACCCAAATAAGCGGTGGATTATATGCCGTTTTTCATAAAGAAGCACCAATGTCTGAATGTTTTAAAACGTGGAATTATATTTACGAAGTGTGGTTTGAAGAAAATGGTTATCAGCCTGATAATAGAAATTTCTTTTTAAGTCATTTAAATGATCCTAAATTACATCCCGAAAATCATCATATTATAGATATTTATATACCAATAAAATTGCTTTGATAATTCTAAAGTGTACTAACTAAATTCAAATTTAATGAAGTTTTCATTTATTGTCTCATTTTCTTTTACAGGTAATGGTTTGCAATTTAATTTTAGAATAAATTATTTTTAAAAATTATATAGAGGTATTTAAACTAAGGTCTTACTGAAATATGAATAGATATTAGATTAAATCTACATTTAAAATCCTTACATCTTCCAACAAACTGTTCGAATTCTGTACCGTCAAAGTCACTAAAAAGGTCTATTTCTGCTTGAAATAGACCTTTTAGTTATGTTGAAAATTTGGTGTTTAAATCTTTAGTCTAATGATAATTTACTTCTCAAAATAAATTTCATAACCAGAATCTGTCTTTTTTAGATTAACTTTCAGTTTCTTTTTTAGTTCGATAATTCCATTATTGTCAAATTCATATTTGGTTTCATAAAGGAAATTATAAATTAAGCCTTTTTTGATTTCATTATTTTTCTTAACTATACTTAAATGAAATTCAATATTTTCAATTTGTGTTATTAAGTCGCTATACTTTCTGATTTCAGTAACCTCATCCGAATTAAGTTTTAATTCATCTTCATTTAGATCAATGCAGCCATTGGAAAGTAAAGTTTGATATGTTATTTCAGCTGCCAATGCAATACCAAAATCGCATATATTATTTGAAAGCAGATAGTACTTTTTTTTATCGTAATTTAATAATGACAGTATTTCGTTCAAGTTTTTAATAAGTTTTTCTCCATCCACATAATCGCTATATCTCTGCAGTTTTATTTTTTTTGATTGATCTTCAATTTTCAGATTTAAAATATAACTATCTTGGGTTTCCTCGATATTCAAAATGGAGAAATCTGGCTTTTTTTCTAATAAACTAAAAGACTTGTCTAAAA
The DNA here is from genome assembly GCF_042686225.1 of Flavobacterium notoginsengisoli. Taxonomy (NCBI): domain Bacteria; kingdom Pseudomonadati; phylum Bacteroidota; class Flavobacteriia; order Flavobacteriales; family Flavobacteriaceae; genus Flavobacterium; species Flavobacterium notoginsengisoli. The sequence continues at coordinate 224,560 of NZ_JBHUOT010000006.1, read as the reverse complement.
TTTCATAATAATCTTTCCCTTCAGAAATACAATCTGGAATATCGAAAAAGTATTCATTTTCATTCAAGATGTCTTGTATTTTTTTCAAGCCATTGAAGTAGTATTTATTATTTATGAATTCTAGCTTATTTACATCTATATAATAATCTATTTTATTTTGAAGGACTAATGGTTTATTCTCGGAATCTAAATCGACTAAAATAATGTCCTCTTTTCCTTCTTCTACAAATAAAACACTGTAACGTTGATTGACCGCAAAAGGAATTATTTTAGAATAGTTTAGAACTGGAAACATATACCTTTCAATGTATTCCTCAATTTCTTTTAGGATATGGTAAGGATTATCGAAATTATCTCCTTGGCTAATAGTATAATTGATTATTTGAAATGCTCCATAATGTGGAATTTCAAATTCAATGTTTTTAGCATTTCTTATTTGATGTTCAAATATTTTTCTAATGAAACCAGGAATTTCTCTTTTGGTCTTTCTTTCAAAGACAGCTAAGTCTTTGTATTTATCTTTTATTGAGAAAATAATTTTTAGAGACTTAATAAAGATAACGAATGCTCCATACACAATTAGTAAAATGCCTAAATATTCCCAAAACACACTTTTATTATTCTTAATTTCATTAGTAAGATTTTTGCAGGCATTGCCTACAACAAAATCGTTTGGGTTATTTTTTAGGATGCTTATTTCTACTGTTTGTCCTTCAAATTTTTTGTTTGAAGTAATGGATTGCTGATAATTTTTATGATTATAAGTATAGCTGATCTTATGTACGAAAGACGTTTGCTGTTGTTTGAAGGAATCAATTTTAGCAGATAGAACAGCACCATTTTGACAAAAATTATCATAAGCAACAATATTTTTGTCTTGAGAATCGGCTCCTTTATTTGAGTTGTATAATTTAAGACCGAAAACCAGAGCTAGTATGCCAATAAAAATATTAATTAAGTTTTGCTTCATATTTGAATACCTTTGACTTTACCTGTTTGAAAATTATTGGTTTTATTATCTAATTATTTTCAAATAAGAAGTATAAACATTATCGCCAAGAGTAGTTCGCATATAATATACGTTTTCGTCTTTTTCGGTTAAGTCAAACTGAATTAAACCAGCGTCACAATAATAATAGAGTAAGTTATCATCGGCGGGAAATTCAATGTTTGAAACAGGAAGCGTTGTTAATTTGGTTTCGAATACTGTTTCTCCGTTAAAGTCTAACTGGAAAAGTTTTTTCTTTTTAGTGTAACCCCAAATGTTATTAACTTCTTCGGTAATGTATTCAACATTATCATCTTTAAAATCTACTTTCCATAGTTGTGTTCCTGCTTTTGAATCGATGGCGTAAACCGAACTCACTTGTGAACCCTGAGCGCCAATAAAGATTTTTTTGTCTTTATATAAGATGCGTTCCTTCACATTATTTTGATTTTCATCAAACTTGAACTGCCATACAATATCTAATTTATCAGGACTTAAGGCATAAAGAATATTTTTTTCATTCGCTACAAATATACTTTCGCCATCCGTTATTGGTTTTCCTGTTATATTTTCCTCGAAAGTTTTTTGACTAAGTACTTTTCCAGTTTTTGCGTCAAAACCATAAAGGTTGGTTGCACTTGGAAGAAAAATTTTGCCGTTGAAGAAAAGTGGCTGAATGTCGTTTTGTGCCGTATCTAGTTTGTAATTCCATGCTAAACTGCCGTCTTTTATATCAAGAGCGTAAAGATTGCTGCTTTGGTTTTGGTTTTGAGCTGTTATGAATAATTTTCCGTCATTTACAATTGGCGTTTGATCTTTAAGCACAATCTGATCTGTACTATTTCCTAATCTTGATTTCCAGAAAACATCACCGCTTTGATTGTCTATTGCGAAAATTTCACCATTAATAAACGGAACATAAAGAACACCATTATTCAGGGTTACTTTATTAGCACACATTTCGGTATAGGCATCGGTTGCTTTTACAGTCCAATTGATAGATTCAGTTTCCAGATCAAATGAAAAAAGAGAACCGTCATAATCATAAATCAGAATTGATGTTTCGTCTAATGGAACTTTTTTTATTGAACGTATGGCTTTATTTGTGACCATTTCAACAGGAGATAGACTAGCATTAGAAGTATTAGTTTTGCCAGTTTTTGAAGTCGCCGGAGCCTGTCCAAATATATTTATAACACTAAATATAAATAAAAGAGCTATTAGATTTTTTTTCATTTTTAAGATTTGGGTTTATTTTTTTACTGTGATGAAATCAATAAGTAAATCAATGATAACGTCAAATATAGTGAAAAAATATATTAAGGTTTTGAAGCAATAAGTTCAACAAATTGTCAAATTAAATTGAAAAAAGAAATACTCTGAAAGAAAAATATTAAAAGTGGATTAAAATAATGGCGTTATGGCACGACAAAGTATTTCATTAGCTACTCAAAATGATGAATGGTTAAAGAACAGGTAATTTCAATAATTGGGAGACAAATTTTCAAATGAAAATTTTAATAAATATCTAGATATAGAGTTTTTATTTCTCAGATCGTTTTTTCCTAAAATCCTTTATTATAACATAAATAGAAAACAAAAAAGTAATTGCATAAACAGCTGCCAATGCAGGTTTTTCAAATTGCATGGTCTTAAAGTCAAATTGTTTATACAAGGCAACACCTACAATGATTGCCACAATCCTTAATACGAATATTGGAGCATTATTTTTATTTTGCATATTGAAGAGGATTAAAGGTTTCTACATTTAATTTCTTTACTCAATAAACTGAAGTTTATTAATAATGGAGTAAAAACTACCGGAAGTGAAAAAACAGGAATAAGCGCAGCAATAGAGTCTTTTAATCCTTTTGAAGTAATTAAATAAATCGAGACAGCAAGAGCTACTATAAAAACAACTCCAAAGCCGATTGCAATGCCTTTTAACAAATTTCTTGTTTTTATCAGTTTTGCATCTGTGAAATTTTCATAAATATTTTTATTCATGTTATTTGTAATTGATTAATAGTGTAAGCGAATATAAAAAAATATACGAAAAATGTATTTGTTTTTTCTGATTTGCTTTAGAAATGCTAAATCTAATTTTTAATAAAAAAAAATTAGATGATTGTGTTTTTTAATTAAACTGTTTGATATTTTCCTACTTTAGCGAAACAGAGATCAACAAAGTGCTCTGCTTTTTATCAAATTAGAACTATGCTGTTTCTCCTTTTAATTGGAATTGTATTTCTCTTTATAATTATCTTCAGGATTATTGAGCCTGTATATTTGATGTTTTTCAATAAACCATTATTTATATTTTGGCATCCTGTTTTGAAGAAATTGGATCCGGAAGATAAAACGTTGCTGAGGCGCGAATTTTCGTATTATTCTAATCTGTCTGTTAAAAAGAAAAGATATTTTGAACATCGTGTAGAAAGTTTTATTGAGTATTATAATTTTAAAGGAAAAGGAATTCAGGTTACTCGGGAAATGAAACTAATTATTGCCGGAACTTACGTAATGCTCACTTTTGGGATGCGAAATTACCTGCTTCAGTTATTTGAAAATATTGTTATTTATCCTTCGGTATATTATTCTACGATTAATCAGGATTATCATAAAGGAGAATATAATCCCAGAATGAAAACGGTTGTTTTTTCCTGGGAAGATTTTTTGAGTGGACACGAAACAAAAGATAACATCAATCTTGGATTACACGAATTTACACATGTGCTTCATTTTCATTCCAAAAAAAGCTCTTATCCCGGAGCCATTATTTTCCATGATGAATTTACCGAAATCGAAAAATATTTTGACCAGGAAGAGTTAACGAATAAACTTAAAGAAAAGGAGTATTTCAGAGAGTACGCTTACACTAATAAATTCGAATTTCTGGCAGTAATTCTCGAACATTTTTTTGAAACCCCGGAAATCTTTAAAAGGGAATTTCCGGAGTTATATCTAAATGTAAAAACAATGATCAATTTTAAAGAAGAAGTTTAAAGCAGGTATTTGTTCTTTAGAAAAATTCCGGAAACCTATTTTGTGTTCTGTAAAAAATTATCGATGTAATTTACTACCAGTGATATATTTTGGTGCTGAGGAGCATGCCCTGTTTGCGGCAGTAAAATTAACTGTGATGTTGGAAGCTGTTTGGTCAGCGGATACCAATTTTCTACTGCAAAACTTGTATCATGATCTCCGGAAATTATTAATATTGGTGTTTTAGTTGTTTTTAGTTTATCTCTGTAGTTTTCCTTGTCTTCGGCAGCATTTTCTCCTCCTGCAAAATACAATTGAAAGACTTCCATAGTTGACGGGATTTTAGAAACATCAATTCTTTGGGAAATTCGTTCATGAGAAGCTTTTGCCGCTTTTACACTTTCGTCAGATTCAGGTTCGAAGAAAAGGATCACTTCATCATTAAAATCATTTACAGGCTTTAAAGCATGATCCAGAAAAGATTGTTCTAAAGGCACAACTCTTTTTCCAATAGGACCTGTTCCCAATAAAATAGTATGTGAAACCAATTCCGGATATTGGTGCATTGCTGCTTGTGTAACCAATCCGCCGTAAGACCAGCCCATGAAAATGGCTTTTTCAATTTTCAGAAAATCAGCCAAATCTTTTACATCTTTTGCAACTTCTTTGACATCGGTTGGCAGTTTTCCAGTCGAATATCCAATTCCCGAATAATCGAAAGTAATAACCTGATGTTTTTCGGTCAGAAGATCCAAAAATAAGGGATCCCAAGTATCAAGTGTTCCTCTAAAGCGATTAATTAAAATAATTGGATGTCCTTCGCCAATGGATCTATAGGCAATTTTTCGATCTGAAAATACTGCATACTGTGTTTCAGAATTTACAGCGTTTATTTTTGATGTGCTCATTATTTTAAAATTTGAATTAATAATGAAATAAGAAACAATTTTAATGCCTTTGAAAAAAATAATTAAAATCAGGCTTTGGCAGCATACGTAGCTAATTCTTCTGGTTTTATTTCGCTAAAAAGATAAGTTTTAACGAAATATAGAAACTCAGAGTTCGATTGTATCACCGATTTTCGGTAAGAAAAGATTCAGATCTGCTTTTCGAAATTCGTCTAAAGCTTTTTGATGATCCATTTTAATAAAGCCAAAAGTATCATAATGAACTCCCAGAATTTTATCAACTTCAACCAGTTTTGAAGCTTCAACTGCTTCTTCAATTCCCATTGTAAGTCCGTCACCAATTGGGAAAACAGCAAAATCCAGTTTAGTAAATTTCAGAATAAACTGCATGTCAAAAGTCAGGGCCGTATCGCCGCTGTAATAGAAATTTCCGTCTGGAGTTGTCAACACAAAACCGCAGGCAATACCGCCGTAACTGCCATCCATAAAACTACTCGGATGTTGGGCGATAACACATTTTACGGTTCCAAAATCAAAGCTGAATTTTCCACCCGGATTTATGGGGTGCGCATTTTCGATTCCTTTTTTTAAGAGCCAGTTGTAGATTTCAAAATTTCCGAGCACTTTGGCACCTGTGTTTTTGGCAATTCTTTCAACATCCAGAATATGATCGTAATGGGCATGTGAAATAAAGATATAATCGGCTTTTATATCGTCAACATTAATATCTTTTGCTAATTCGTTGGGAGTGACAAAAGGGTCGAAGAGCAGGTGTTTTCCGTTTGCAAAAACCGAAAAACACGAATGACCGTAATACGTTACTTTCATAAAAATATAGTTTTAGGATTAATAAGTTGCTGATTTATAATTCAATAAAGATACCAATAAAAAATGCGCAGTAAGTTTTTACCGCGCATTTTGAATTTTCGAATCCTATAAATGATTATTTCAATTGTGCATCAATTAGTTCTCCTAAGTTACTGTTAGAATGCCCTGCAAATAAAATATTTCCATCTTTCCCAATAAGAATAGAGGTTGGTATTCCTTGTATTTTGTAATTAGTAACCACTTCTGATTTGGAGTCAAACACAACATTAAAAGTGTATTTCTTTTCAGTTAAATAGTCTTTAACGTTTTTTAAAACCTCATCATCTTTTTTATTTTCCCATGTATTTATAAATAAGAAAGTCACATCTTTATCCTTGTATTTGTTAACCAATTCCTGCATTTTAGGGAAAGAAGCTTTGCAAGGTCCGCACCATGTTGCCCAAAAGTCAAGAACAACTATTTTTCCTCTGTAATCAGAAAGTTTTACTTCTTTGCCTTCTATATTTTTCAGGGCAAAATCAGTTGGAGTTTTACCGCCGAATTGCTCAATAATTTTTTTATTTCTTTCTTCCTCATTTAATTGATCTGCCTTTGCCTTTAATTTTTCAAAATCTGCAAGCGGAAGGTTTTCTGCAATATAAATCTCTTTTAATTTCGAAACCAATGCAGGAGTAACTGTGTTGGTGCTTATTTCATTTTCAAGATAAGTTCTGACTTCGTTTTTACTTTTTACTTTTTCCATCATGGCTACGTAACGTTCTTTTCCGCCAGCATCGAATCCGTTAGCTTTTCTTACGCTGTCCTGATATTTGAAAGCTTCCTCATAATTACCTTGTTTGTAAAGTATAAGTGCATAAGTATCAGCATACATATTAAATTGAAACTGATATTGTGGATTAAAACTTTCTTTTGCATTTTCTTCAAGAAGATTTAGCGATCTTTTAGAAATTTTGGAAGTAAAGTCCATGTCTTTAATAGGAGAAGTTAAATCTTCGCCGGTTAAGCCCCAGGCAAAATCGTTATAAATGCCTGCAGGATCATTTACTTTGGATTCTATTTTTTGTGCTTTTTCAAAATCTTTATCAGTAAGATACTGATTCATCAAACTGTTATAAAAAATGCCTAAAGTTCCTTTCGATTCCTCTTTATACTTTGTTTTACAAGTGTCTATACACTTTAAAATATAATCTTCTGTTTTGTCCTTTTTAGCAAAAAAGCGGTTGATAAATTGATTTTTCGCCAGTTTTCCGGAAGGATATTTTGTTAAGATTTCTTTTTCTAATTTTGCTTTTTCATCAGACATTCTGTTCATGGAATAAGCATCATTAGCAAGCATGTCATCTTCTTCTGTATTTTTTTTAAGGCATTTTTCGGCAAAAACTAAAGCCTCTTTATTGCTCTCTTCTTTATTGATCTGGCTTTTCTGATAAAGATAGCTCATATAAGATTTGTCACTTTTTAGGTCCGGATATTTTTCAAATAATTTCTCGTAAGCTGCAACCTGAGCTTCCGGTTTGAGGTCTATTTTGAGTTTCAAAAAATAGTTTGCAAAATTTCCCATAGCAATTTCACTTGCCAGAGTTTTACCAAGTTCAGAAGCATTTTGTGTTTTTAGATACACAACATAACCCTGATCTTTATTGTTGTCGATAATTTCCTGGGCATTAGTAATCATAACGATCAGCGTTCTTGCAGAGTCGGCTACTTTTGCTGTAAACTCATAATTTTTCCCTTTTTTTACTAATTTTTGAGTCTGTGAATCATAGTAAGAATCTATAATGCTGGCTTTATAATTCTCTTTAATAACAATTCCCTGTGCTGGTTCGTAAACATAAGTGTTTTCGGCACCAATTTTAAATTTCGGGTTTTTCAGATAGATTTTTCCATTTTGAGAAAATAGATTGCTAACAACGGCAAAGAATAACAAAATGTAGATTTTTTTCATCTTTTTGTGGTTTTTTATTTGTTTGTTTCTTAATTGTTTAACGATTTGTAAAGTTATTTATTATACAATGAGTTGTTTTTTTATTAAGAAAATATTAGCAAATAGAATGTGAAATTATTTTGTTGCCTTATGTATCTGCAGTATATTTTTATCAAAAAAATAGATTTATTTCCTTACTCCAACTGCAGTTCTGTAAAACTCGTATCCTTTTTCAGAACGGTTTGGAAGAAATTTTTCACGGTATGCATCAGCACCTAAATCCTCTAAAACTTCAATATTAAATTGATTTAAATAGTTAGGTAATTCCTCAGGAAGAAAACCAAAAGTCCAGTGTTCTTCTATTTTTTCGAGATCTTCCAGTAATTTTTTTCCGCCTAAGAAAGAAGCAGGATTTTGAAGGATATCTTTATGAACATAAGTAAAAATGACATGGCTGTTTTGGGCAAATTTTGAAATAAAAGAAAAAGTGCTTTTTACAGCTTCTTCTGTTAGGTAATTGGTTACACCTTCCCAGATTATTGCGGTAGGTTTTGAAAAATCCAGATGGTGTTTTACAGCTAACTCATCCAGATTTTGTTCATTAAAATCAATTTGAAGAAAAGTTAAATTCTCAGGAACGAGACCGATGCGTTTTTTATAGATTTCAGCTTTAAAATTAGAAGTATTCGGATGGTCAATTTCAATTACGGGAATCGATTTTAGAAAATCAAGACGTACCGCTCTGGTATCAAAACCTGCTCCTAAAATAATAACCTGTTTTACTCCTTTTTCGACAGCATTTTCTAATAAACTGTCAATATATTTTGTTCTGGCAATTCCGGAAGATAAGGCGCCCGGAATCTTTTTGTTAATTGTATTATTAATATATTTTGTAAAAATAGAATAAGGATACAAACGGGTTGCAAGCCTCAACTTTGAATCTGTAAAATGAATAGCGTAAGGATCTGAAAATAATCTGTCTTTACGTTGTGTTTCCAATGCTCTAAAGAACGCCATATATTGAGCTGTTCTGCTTGTTTTTTCTGCTTTCATCGGAATTTTATTTTTTAGAAAACAAATTCTCTGCAACCCAGGCCGGACCAATTAATAAAAACTGAAGGTCCTTTAAGAAAGAGGGCTTTTTACCTTCAATATTATGTCCGTAAAACTGTCCGATCCAGGCAATAACAAAAACGCCGATTGAGAATGCCCACAACGGAACAATCTGTCCGATATAATAATTTAGGATTAAACAAACTCCCGAGAACAAAGCAATTTTAATTGCCATAGCAACCGATAATCTGATGTAGAAAACGAGAACAAAAAGCAAAACCACAAAAGCCCAATTTTCGATAATGGGTAAATTTAGTTTTAAAGTATTGGCAATAATTCCGTTGGGAATGCTCATTAATAAACCAACGATCGAAAAGAAAATAGCGGGTACACAAATATAGTGTATGGCTTTGTTGGTTGGATTTTGATGACTTACTGCATATTCTGTAAACCATTGATCTAATGTTCTCATTTTTTGTGGTTTTATAGTTAGTTGCAGTAAAACTAATGAAATTTTTCTTACGTTTTACCGTGCTGTATTTTCATAATTTCATTCACGATAGAAAGCGCTTTTTCAAAAGATATTCCGTTTTCCTGATCGATTGTCAAAGGATGATTTTCTTCAGTCATTTTAATTTCCGGAATCAATCCTAATTCTTGTTCAATAGCAATTGTTTTAAGAGATATCGTTTTTCCATAAGTTGGAACATCAGTCTGCATCCAGCCAAAATAGGGCTCCTGATTAATACGGTTGGGATTTTCCCATAAATCCATTCGCAGACAGAAATTGTCTTCGCTTATGGTGGTCCAGACATTAAAAACCAAATCTTCATGGTAATCAATTATCGGAATAGTTAATCTCCCTCTGTGAAAAAAATGTTCTTCATCTACATAACACCAACTACCGCCATATTCGATTCGTTTTTCTCTTTCTTCGGGCGGAATGGCAAAATAATATGCAGGAAATTCATTGCCGAAACATAAAGGTATTTCGTCGAAAGATTCGCCACAGCAGGAACATTTGTAAGGATGCATTTTGATTTTTATATAAAGGTATTTAAAATTTATTGCTGATTATATTTAAAAACATTATCCCACAATTCATCGATTTTGACCAGCGCTTCGTTTAGTGGAATAACGTTCCATTTTCCATCGGTTTCTATTCCTAAACCAATGCTTTTTAATTTTAATAAAGCATCGTTTACATCAAAATCTAGGTCGGTTTTTAAATGAGCAGCAAACCAGGATTCTATTTGCGAATCTAACTCAGAAGCAGTTAATGCATTTTGGCTTCTGCTTAAAAAGGCATATGCTAAAATGGTTTCTTTTAAAGCTTCTTCTTCAGACGAATTTAAAAGAGAGTAAAAAGCACCACTATTGTTACCCACATTCTTAAAATACAAACTGTCTGAAAGGGTTTTGGAATATCTTATTTTCTTATTTATAAAATTATTGTATTGACGGAAACAGTAAGCAGCCAAAATTCCCAATGCAATTAAGCCTTGATTTAAGGACGTTTTACTGTTTAATAAATCGATGGTTTCACCGGTTTGGTATGCGTCATACATATTTAGCAAAGCCGGAATTACCTTGGCGCTTAAAAGCGAAATTCCACCAAAAACTCCCGGAATCCAAAGCAGCATTTTGTCTTTTAAAGACATTTTGGGAACAGCATTTGGGAATGTTGTTTCGAGATCATTTTTAGGAACACGTTTGAAAATTTTCAAAGCAATAGATCCCGGATCGATCGGCATTTTCCCCAATTTTACTTTCTTTGCAGCAAGATAATCAGCGTCGCTGTAATTGAGGTAAATCAGGACACGATCGTAATATTCGATTTCAACTTCTTTTTTCCAGAAAAAAAACTTTTTAACTTTTTCTTTTGCCTTATGATGACCGCGGGCATATAATTCGAAATCTTTAAAAGCATTGAAATCAATTGCCAGATTTAAGCCTATTAAGTCCGATTCTTCAAATGCGGCTTTTAAAGTTTCTTCGTCAATTCGGTAATAATTGCCACGTTCTAAAACTGTAAGCAGGGTTTCTTTAAAAATGCCAAAATCACTTTTACCAATAAAACCTTCACGTTCTTTTTCGCTTAAATCCGGATCATAAAGCGCATAGTTTTGTTTTAGGTTTCGGTTCAGGTTAAAAGACTCGTAGTGATAATAATGCTCGATGATATCGAATAATTTTTTAAAATCATCTGCCTTTTTGGGATCTTCAGCTAAAGCAATTTGCTGTTCTAATAAAAACTCTTTGTTGAACGGAATATAATGTTCTCGCGTCATGTCGATTTGGGCTTTAATTTTTTTCTGGCGTAGAAGCTGCAAAGATACGAAGGTTTGGTTATTTTTTTGTTTCAGGTTTCAAGTTTCAGGTTTTGACTGAAATAAGGATAACAACCAATTTATGCCAGTTTTGTCCTCCTGAGGAACGAAGGATCAAACAAATAGTTCCGTAAAGTATATCGACTACCAAGACGCACAGTTTTTTTGTCTTCCTGAGAAACGAAGGATCACAGAAGTGACTCCGTAAAGTATATCGACTATTAAGACGCACAGTTTTTTTGTCCTCCTGAGGAACGAAGGATCAAACAAGTAGCTCCGTAAAGTATATCGACTACCAAGACGCACAGTTTTTTTGTCCTCCTGAGGAACTAAGGATCACACAAGTGACTCCGTAAAGTATATCGACTATTAAGTCGCACAGTTTTTTTGTCCTCCTGAGGAAAGAAGGATCACACAAGTAGCTCCGTAAAGTATATCGACTATTAAGTCGCACAGTTTTTTGTCCTCCTGAGGGACGAAGGATCAAACAAGTAACTCCGCAAAGTATATCGACTATCAAGGCGCACAGTTTTTTGTCCTCCTGAGTAACGAAGGATCATACAAGTAGCTCCGCAAAGTATATCGACTATTAAGTCGCACAGTTTTTTTGTCCTCCTGAGGAACGAAGGATCACACAAGTGACTCCGTAAAGTATAGCAGACAATCTGTGTCGACATGCGTGTGTGATCCTTCGTTCCTCAGGAGGACAAAACTGGGGGATAATCTTTGTCGACATACGTTTGTGATCCTTCTTTCCTCAGGAGGACAAAACTGGGTGGATGATCTTTTGTGGATATGCGTTTGTGATCCTTCGTTCCTCAGGAGGACAAAACTGGGTGGATGATCTTTGTCGATATACGTTTGTGATCCTTCGTTCCTCAGGAGGACAAAACTGGGGGATAATCTTTGTCGACATGCGTGTGTGATTCTTCGTTCCTCAGGAGGACAAAACTGGTGGATGATCTGTGTCGACATGCGTGTGTGATCCTTCGTTCCTCAGGAGGACAAAACTGGGTGGATGATCTTTGTCGATATACGTGTGTGATCCTTCGTTCCTCAGGAGGACAAAACTGGGTGGATGATCTTTGTGGACATACGTTTGTGATCCTTCGTTCCTCAGGAGGACAAAGTTGGGGGATAATCTTTGTCGACATACGTTTGTGATCCTTCGTTCCTCAGGAGGACAAAACTGGGTGAATGATCTTTGTGGACATGCGTTTGTAATCCTTCGTTCCTCAGGAGGACAAAAGTGGGGGATAATCTTTGTCGACATGCGTGTGTGATCCTTCGTTCCTCAGGAGGACAAAGTTGGGGGATAATCTTTGTCGACATGCGTTTGTAATCCTTCGTTCCTCAGGAGGACAAAAGTGGGGGATAATCTTTGTCGACATGCGTGTGTGATCCTTCGTTCCTCAGGAGGACAAAGTTGGGGGATAATCTTTGTCGACATGCGTTTGTAATCCTTCGTTTTTTGGGGAATAAATAAAAAAGTGGGATTTCTAATCGTTACCAGCGATTTGAAATCCCACTTTGTGTTCCAAAAAAAAGTGACAAAAATTTAAAAAAGCTCTCTGGACGAAAACTAAATTCTAAACTAAAAATTATTCATGGCAATATTACCACTATAAATTAGTATGACTATGCGTATTTATACGGGTTTTTCTTTAAAGGTACTAAGATTCTAAGCGATTGAGATTCTAAGATTTTTTTGAAATTCAAAAAACTTTGCTGGTCTTTCGTTTAATTCAATTCAGACCTTTTGAGCTCGATTACGCCCTGAACATATTTTATGAGTTCTTCTTTGGTTACCGAAAAAGCGGCATTTTCTTCTTCTGTGCTGAGATATAAGTTTGCAATACTCTCGGCATCCATTTTTTGATTGAAGTAACGATCTTGTGCGTATTGAATAAGATGGTCTACAAAACGTTCGCGTTGTTTGCCTTTTTCGATGGTTTCTTTATCTACTTCTTTTATTTTATCGATTACAGACTCCGGTAGATCTATAGTGAGGTACATGCAGTCTACAGCCACTTTTGAGAGCATTTCTTTTTCTGCTTTTCCTGTGGCATTGCAGTAGGCACAAGGTGCGGGAACCCATTTTAATTGTCTTTTTAAACGAATGATATCTTCTAAGTCCACAAAGCCTTTTCCAAGACATCTCGGACATACTATAGCGGATCGTTTAAAAAAATCAAAAATACTCATGAGTTATAAAAAAATCTTAGTGGTTCTGAATTATGCTAATTTAGACAATTAAGTAAGAAAAGTTAATCATATAAAATATTTTTTTGAAGAAAAGAATGAACAAAGAGTATGTGTAGTTTTTGTTTATACTTTTTGTAGATAAGTAAAACAAAAAAGCCGCAAAGATGATTCTTTACGGCTTAGTTTAAGTTTGGTTTGGTATAGTTTTAATCTTTTCTTTTATAATTTAGAAACAATTATGCTGGGCATAAATTGTGGTATAAGTCCAGCTCCCCCAGTATACCAGTTTTTACTTGTACTTTCTGCTCCTACAGAAGGTCTTACTCCTATTGCTAGTGTGTCTCCAGCATCACAGTCTGGCGCTAGTAAAGTTATCGTAAAGGTATAGTAGTTGGCTCCTACAATTGGATAATAGTATTCTATTTCATCTACTAGAACCCCATTCTTAAAAAGTCCGATATAGGCAGATGTTACACCGCCCACATTAGGTCCCTGACTTATCCCCCACCACCTTAGAGTTGCAATATAGGTGCCTTTAATAGTTATAGACATAGGCTGACTTGTTTGGATAGTGTTATAAGTGGCAGGTGAAAAAGTTTGTGCTAACGTGCTTCTGTAAATCGTGGTTAGATCTCCAGTTTTTTGCCATCGTGCCAAACCATTAGCATTTGACATTAAAGAGGCCCCATCTGCCTGAGTTCCATCCTTAATTTGTAATGCCCCTTTTGTAGTACCATTATTAACTATTAGTTTTGCATTGGCACCACCAGTAGGTACTGTAGTTGTTCCTACCAATAGATTTCCATTTGTCGTAATACGCATACGATTGGCATTATTAGTGCGAATAGAAAGATCGGCGGCATCTGTGGTACCAATAGCATTTGTTCCCGGAGTAGTTCCTGCATTCCCACCCAATGCCCAGGCGGTTCCAGCTATACGGAACCATTTGGTTCCATCGTTATAATATTCGCCAGGGCTAACCATATTGGCTCCTGAACCTGCGGTCACGGTGTTGTAAACATGCATGCCAGCTACATGAGCAGTTAATGGGGCAGCGTTATTTACAGCAGTAAGAGCTACATTGGGCAGCAATAAGCCTTTGGTGTTGCTGCCATTACTGTTGTTTAAGTCGAGTATTGCATTTTTATTGGGAGCATTGGTTGAGATTCCTGTCTGTCCAATTGCACTATTTGTGATGCAGATTACTAAAAAGCCTGCTATACTTATATATTTTTTCATTTTTGTTTCGATTTACTTAATGTTACTTAAATAATTTAAAGCCTGATTACAACAACACTCGGCATCCAACGAAAACTTGTTCCCGCCACTCCAGTATACCATGTTGCGGAGTTTGCAGCAAGCCCACCTATTGAGGGAACAACTTTAATAGTTAATACATCATTTGCAGAACAATTAGTCGCTAATAAATTAACAGTCATAGACATGGGAGAACCATTATAGCTGTTAGCAATATAATACTCTATTCCATCTACCTGTACACCATTTTTATACAGATAGAAATAAGCAGAATTTATATTATAAAATGCAGTTGGTCCATTAGAGGTACCCCACCAGCGTATAGAAGTGATGTATGTCCCTCCCGCTCCAAGTTTAATTGGCTGGCTGGTTTGAAGTTGTGTTAGAGTAGCCCACGGAAAAGTTTGAGCAACCGTACTACGGTAAATTCCAGTTCCCAATGCTGAATTTCCAGGTTCAAACCAAGTGCCCACTCCATTGGCATCAGATACCATTATACAGCCGTCGCACTGGCTGCCGTCTTTTATTTGTATGGCACCTTTTATGGTACCGTTGTCTATTATCATTTTAGCATTGGTACCGCCTGTAGGGACTGTTGTGGTACCTACCAATAATTTACCGGCACTGTTTACACGCAAACGTTCCGTATTGTTGGTGCGGGTGGCGAGATCAACAGCATCAGTTGTGCCTATAAAGTGATTAGCAGGATTGGTACCACTATTGGTTCCCAGTTCCCAAGCGTTCACTTGAAGGCGGATCCACTGCGTGCCATCATTATAATATTCCCCAGGGGTAACCTGATTGCTGCCTGTACCCGCAGTGGCGGTATTGTAAACATGCATACCTGCTGTGTGTGCTGAAAGGGGAGAGGCATCGTTTAAGCCTGCCAAAACAACTTTTGGCAGTAGTAAACCTTTGGTATTCGTGCCGTCAGTATTA
Organism: Flavobacterium notoginsengisoli; assembly: GCF_042686225.1. NCBI lineage: Bacteria > Pseudomonadati > Bacteroidota > Flavobacteriia > Flavobacteriales > Flavobacteriaceae > Flavobacterium > Flavobacterium notoginsengisoli. Next base: position 209,143 of record NZ_JBHUOT010000006.1, on the reverse strand, counting down.
TTCAAATCCAGTGCCGAATTTTTATTTGGATTATTGCTTGTCATTCCCACTTGTCCCTGCATTTTTACAGTACATACCAATAGAAATAAACCGATTATTATATATTTTTTCATCTTACTAAAAATTAAATAAAGATTTTCTAAGTAATTATTACAATTTTACTACCATTACAGTTGGCATAAATGTTGAAACGATTCCTGCTGTTCCTGTAAACCAGTTTCCTCCAAAATAAGGATTGACAGTTACAGTTAAAACATCGTTCGCTGCACAGTCTACCGCTACTAGATTAGTAGTGAAGCATACACGAAATGTAGTTCCGGTTCCTAGTTGGGTTGCATATTGCTGCAGTACATCAACCTCAACTCCATTTTTTCTTAATCCAATATTGGCTTCCACTTGATAATTAGCATTTGGAGCGTCATTATTGCCCCACCATCTTACAGATACGAGGTAGCTTCCTGCCTCACTTACTTTTATTGCTTTGCTGGTTTGTAAGGTAGTGGTTGCGTTTACAGGAAAATTTTGTGCTACGGTGCTATAGTAAATACCAGTACCGAAGTCTGTGTTTCCACCCTGAAACCATTTGGCTACCCCGTTGGCATCAGAAATTAAAGTGGCTCCATCGGCCTGAGTGCCGTCTATTAGCTGTATGGCACCCCTGGTAGTACCGTTGTCAATAACTATCTTCGAATTGGCCCCTCCTGCTATAGGGAATGTGGTAGTTCCCATCAACAATTGTCCAGTACTGCTGGTAATACGCATTTGTTCTGTGTTGTTGGTTTTAATTACAAAATCTTTTGCATCTGTTGTGCCTAAAAAATTTACAGCAGGATTGGTTCCTGCGTTTCCAGTTGTTGACCATAAGTTGCTATTGGTTTCTAAGCGCACCCATTGTGTACCATCATTGCAATACTCGCCGGGTGTTACGGCATTTGCTCCTGTACCGTCTGTTGCAGTGTTGTATACTTTCATTCCGGCGACATGTGCCGTCATTGGCGCGGTATTGTTAATAGCTTTTAGTACTACCTTAGGCAATAATAAACCTTTATCGTTTGTGCCGTCAGTCTTGTTTAGATCTAATACGGCATTTTTGTTGGGTTTGTTTCCATAGACGCCTACTTGTGAATAGCTACTCACTGTTGAGAGACACCAAAAGAAAAGTATCAGCTTTACATAAGTTTTCATAAAATTTTAAAAATAAAATTGTTGTTATTAAATATTTGTGGTTTTTCAAAATGAAAAATTCCATAATGAAATGTTTTATTCTTGTATCGGGATTGAAATACGAAGCTTAGTTTTTTTGTGATTGATACAGTGTTTTATAGTTTGTTAATCTGTTTTTTTATGGCTTTTATGGCTTCGTTGTTGAGTTTATTATATTCTGCTTTAATTATTTTAGAAATACTACCAACACGATCTCCCCGAATTGATTTTCGGATGTAATCAGCAGAACAACTATGTCTGCTTTGTATGATTTTTATAATGTCTTGATTATAAATGTGTTTCGGTTTCATTTTTTTTTTGAGGCAAAATTAATTGTGATTCATAAGGTTTATTGCCACGAAAAGGTTTCTTTGTATTAAAATAAGTCTACGCATCTTTAGTATACTCTTTGGCAGAACAGAATAAACAGCAAAAATATATTGACTCAAAAGAGATTAGGATAAGTGTTTTGGAGCGTGAAGTTAATATGCCTAATGGTTCTTTTGCCAGTCAGTTAAAAAAATAAAGCTATTGGTCTTGCTTGATTAGAAGATAATCTTAAAGAAAGTATACAGCTGGTAATCCAGAATGGTTTTTGACAGGAAATGGATAGAGGCTGAAAGGAAATAAAATTATTGAAGATGAGGTTTTGTCTAAACGAAAGTCGAAAAACCCCGAAATTACCATTGAGATTTTGGTTTATGAGGTACAAACTACCGCAGTTTTTTTATTTATTTACAGGCAGCGGTAGTTTGATACCTGTAAATTATATGAATAGGGTTACTTCTTGAAAATCTTGTACACTTTAAGCCAGAAAAAAATAACAACCGAAAAAAGGAAAAAAACAATGTTAAGTTTAATATTGTAAAGACGATCCGAAAAAATCCAATTTTCCTGTACAGACTCTTCGTAAGAATTCCCAATATATCCAATGTGTTTCTGTTTGTTGACCCATGCATAATAATCAAAAACAGTATGGTCCGAAGAATATTTAACCGGTTCAACAGTAAGCTCTTCTTCAAGAAGTGCACTGCCGTCAGGAACATTTAGATTAAATACAGTTTTGTAATTATCAAATTTTTTAGACAAGCCATAATAGAAATCTTTTTTGTTTTTTGAGCCTTGTGTTACGGTAAAAAACGAATCGATTGCAACATATTCTTTGCTGTATTGTTCAGGATTATGAAACATTTCCTTATTCTTAAAATAAAATGTCAATTGACTTCCGGTCATTGCAATTGATACAAAAAAAGTAAATATAGCGGCAAAGAATAAAATGCCCTTCAGTTGATCCATAAATAGGGTAGTGTAGTTTTGGGTTGATTTGGGAGTTAAAAGTAAATAAAAAATAGTGTTTTAATAACTGATTTTCGGAATAGTAAATATCCGATAATGTGGGGATTAGATAAATACTGTTGGTAAACTTAGAAAATAGTATCCGGATTTAATCGTAAGTTTGGTAAAATAAGCAAGAATCAGGTTAGATATGGAAAATAAGAAAACTTCAGGAATTCAGAATTTTGTCCGCATACTATTAGGATTATTTATGATTATGGCTGCTTTTGGTCATTTTACTTTTCAAAGGCAGGATTTTCAGGCGCAGGTGCCTAATTGGGTGCCATTGGACAAAGATCTTGTGGTTGTTCTTTCCGGAATTGTAGAGATTGCTTTAGGACTTAGTATGTTGTTTCTAACAAAGTATAAAGTACAAGTTGGAATTGCATTGGCTGTGTTTTATGTCTTAGTTTTTCCGGGTAACATTGCACAATACCTAAACGGAACTTCCGCCTTTGGACTCGATACAGATCAGGTTCGTTTGATCCGATTGTTTTTTCAGCCGGTTTTGATTTTTCTGGCGCTGTGGTCGAGTGGTGGGATTGGGTATTTTTTTATAAAAAAGCTCAACTAAAAAGTTGAGCCTTTAAATTTAATAGAATTTTAGTCTTTATTCTTCGAATATTTTTTCAGTGTTTTCATTATTTTTTTCTCCGTAAAGCTTTCTTCCAAGCTCACCTTTGTCTCCAAGTGCTCGTCCTTTAATTAACCAGGCTGTGCCAAAAGCAAAAAGAGACAGTGCTTCAAAGATTAAAGTCGTATAATTATACTTAAGATAGGAGCAGATAGGGATTAAAATCATAAAAAGCAATATAGAATACCCACAAAACCTATAAATATGGTTCTCATATGCAACTTCATTAATGTTACTTTCTTTTTTTTGTCCAATGGTAAAAACGTTGATTGCTAATAATGCCAATATTAAAAAAAGGATAGCGGCAAATGCATAATGAAGACATCCAAGCCATTTTATGTCATATGGTATGAGGGAGTAAATTTTTTGTGAAAATGTATCAGGTGTTGTTGGAATAAATGCAACCCCGATAGCCATGATTCCGCCTATATTGGTTAATAATTTGTCATTTTTCCAAAGAGAGGGATTGTTATGCCCTTCGTATCGAATTAAAAACAGACCTACAGCACATAAAGTACCCGTGAAAATTTCTCTAAGATTGGTATAGTAATAATGACTTATTGAATGTTGTATGTCAGTTTGGAAAAAAGAAAAACAAGATAGAACTAGAAGAATAATTGGTAGACTTATAGCCAGATATCCAATGGCGCGTCTGATGCTTCTATAGGTCATTACATCAAAGTCTTTTCCGTCGTATGTTAGTTTCATTTTACTTAAGTTTTAAAGTTAGATTGTTTTTTATTAAATGTTTCCAAATTTTGTAAATAGCTAATGAATTTAAATTTATTATTTCTTAGCTTTCTTTTCAAAAATTGTAAAGGGCACTCCAATAGACGCTTTTACAATAAAGTTATCCCAGGCATTTGTTGAATAATATTGATTTTCAAAACCAGATGAAAGATTTATAATAACGGCATCTGCTTTTGCTTTTACAAGTAACCCTAGCAATAAAGTATAGGTAGGTTTATATTCGATGTTAGTTACACTTACAGGTGAATTAAAACTTACTTGTGCTGAAAATCCGATATTTTTTTCAGCAAGACATAGTGTTGCATAGTATAAACCAAAATCTATATTGTAAACAGGGTTTCTTAAATCGTTATAATTTGCAATTGTTTCACCATCATCGTTTTGGATTACATATGAAGTAGGTATTGTACTAGTTTCAGCAAAAATATTGAATCCATCTGTTTTAAGAATCTGAGAGTCCAGAAGACTTCCTCTATTGAATTTGGTATACAATTTAAAATAGTGAAAACTTTTCATGCTACGGCTATAGTTTCCAGATAGTTCTGTAGAAAATTTAAATAGATTGTCAATTTTTACTTGTATATTTTCATCTATTATGTCTTGATTATTAATAGTTATAGCTGAATTTGAAAAAGATGCTTTTAATGTTGTCCAACAGATTGAGTATCCAAATGAGGCATCATGTGTTGAATCGAATTTTTCGAATTTTTTTTCAATATATGATTTTACGGGATAATCGTCTTTATCAACATTATCTCTTAAGCGGAGTAGTTCAATTGCAGTATTTCTTATTTCTATCAAATCTTTAAGTTCTTTTTTCAAATCTAATTCTTTAGATTCGACTAATGTTATTTTTTCTCCATTGCTAGTGTCAATGGTTATATAGGTTGTTTTAATCCCATCTACAGTAATTGAGCCTTTACTTAAATTGTCAATTTGTAAACTTTTTTCGGTAATAGTAATTTTTTCAGTTGATGGTTGAGTATAGGGTGTTGTATTGTGAGTGAAGTTGAATTTGTTTTTTAAAATGTCGTTAATCTGTTTAATTCTTATTGAAGAAGCAACATAGGTATTTATTAAATCATCGTTTTTGTCTTTGAGGAATACTTCTCCGACACCACCTTTGTTAATTATAGTTTGAAATTGCGGACCTTTTTCTCTTGTTAGTTCTTTTGGTAATGGTTCGTTTAATAATTCTGGATCATATGACCATTTGTAGAGTTTATTGTATTTTGGAATTAATGTGTCATTTACAAATTGCCATCGTATTTGATTTACAGAGTCACATTCAGAGATGTAATCTATATGATTTTTCCATTTATTGGTGAAGTTAAAGACATAGCTAATTCCTAAAGTACCGGTTATGTCATTACTAAATGAGCCTTTCGAATAAAATTTATACGCATCTGATTCCATTTTTGTTGAAACACCAATATCAAATATGTATTTGTGCTCGCGTTTGGTGCTTTTATAAAATGCGCCATTTACACTAAGGGTGTTTGCATCTTTATCTTTTACATAGGAAAATGCAGAGCCATTTTCAACTACATCGGAAGTGGTTGTGACCACTGTTGAAAACACATTTTTTAATCTTTTTTCAAAAAAGTTATCACCAGAAAGCTTTATGCTGCTAGATTCGGAAGAAGGAGGATCACAATATTTGTTGAGAGTACTATATATATTTTTTGTTAAAAAGCTTATAATTTTATTTCTCTGACCTTCCCCTTTGGGAATCTCTACATCAGAGTCTGGAATATCATTTTGCGAAAAAGAAGTAATTGAGGTTAAATACAATAGCAATAGTAATAATTTTTTCATAATTGGTTGTTTTTAGATTTATGTTTGGTACATCAAGAATACCAAAATTTCAAAAATACACACCAAGTATTTATACGGTTTTTTACTACTAAATAAAAGTTAAGTAATTGTTGGCTAAAAAGTTGCTAAAAAGATTGGATTGAATAGTTTTAGCTTTAAAAAGGCTTGAAAACAGAGGTCTTCTCCACTTAAAAAACAATAAAAAAGCCCAACCCCAAAACGGTCAGGCTTCTCAAAAATTATCTAATGATCTAAATGGACAAATTATCTCATCGGCAAATTATCCAACAAAATCTGATACTTCCTCCCTACGGGGATAATATCACCATTTGACAGGGTAAGATTTTTAAAAGTAACTGTTGTAATTTTATTGGTATTTACAATAAATGAGCGGTGTACCTGAATAAAATGCGAGCAATCAATTTCGGCGCTGATGCTGGCAAGAGAGCCGTAAATAATGGCGGGCGATTTTAGTTTGCTGTTATAAAGTTTCATGTAGTTGCCGAGACTTTCAATATATAAAATATCAGAAAGAGGCGTTTCTATGGTTTGCCCGTTGGAACGATACGAAAGTGCTTTTTCGTTGCTGTTGTTTTCCTTTTTAATTGTGTTTCCGGAATGGTAGGTTTTCGCTTTTTCGATGGCTTTGGTGAATTTGTCCAATGAAATAGGTTTCATCAAATAATCGATTGCATCGTTTTGGTAAGCCGAAAGCGCAAAATCGGAATAAGCGGTGGTGACAATCGTAAGCGGACGATTGGGTTGCAGTTCCATTAATTCTACACCCGATATTACAGGCATATTAATATCCAGAAAAATAATATCGTATTGGTTTTCGTTGAGCAGTTTTATAGCTTCCATACCATTAAAGGCGCTGCCGGAATGTTCCAGCTCGTCAAATTTGGAGATGTGCGAAATCAGGGCTTTATGTGCCGGCGATTCATCATCAATTATGAGACAGCGGTAGGGAGGTGCCATATGCTTAATTTTACAACAAATAAATTTTTCTCTTTCTGGCAGCTTAAATCATGTTTTAAGCGGTAAACTTCCAAACGTCTTTTAAGATTTTCAATTCCAATTCCGGTACCCGAAAGACGGGAACCTGAATCGAGATAATTGTTTTTTAAAGTAAAAGTCAAATTTCGGCATTTTACTTTCAAATCCAGGGTAATAAAAGGTTCTGCAGTTTCGGCAGAAAATTTTACGGCATTTTCTACCAAAGGTAAAAAGAACAAAGGCGGAATCTCAATTTCTCTATTAACACCTTCGATATTCTGATTTACGGTTAATCTTTCATTTCTAAACGTGTAATATTCGATATATTTTTTGACGAAATCAATTTCTTCTTCAACCAAAACAAAATCTTTTTTGGAGGCTTCAATCTGATAGCGCAGCATGTCCGAAAGATTCAGGATGCGGTCCGGAACTTTGTCGGGTTCTGCGAGAGCTTCACCGTAAAGATTGTTCATGGCATTCAGTAAAAAATGCGGATTCAATTGCTGTTTTAAAAACGAAAGTTCCGATTTATAGTTCATGATATCTTTGTCGGCATCCATTATTTTTTTGGTAATAACCACATGAATGAAATAGAAGAACATTCCGTTTATAATCAATGATAATATTTGAAGTGTTTTGAAATTTCCCAGTCCGACAAGCGGAAAAAACCAATTCATAAAAAAGTAAAAACACGTCCAATAAGCTGCAAGAAGAAAAAAGAACGATTTAACCTTTCTTTTGAATAAAACAGGTTTGATAATGCAAATATTAAAAATAGTAATCCAGACAATGCAGGGAAAATAACCTACAGCAATTTTACTTAAAATATAAGACCAGCTATGTCCATCCAGTTTTATTTCGTCATAAACGCAGGCTAAAATGACTAAATAAACGAGTGTATTTACGAACAGATTTCGCAGAAAGAAGTTTTGATAAAGTTTGGAGATCGTCATAACGGCAAAAATAATATAATCGTATAGTTTTTAACGCTTTGAAAAGGATAAATTATACCAACGGCGTTGGTATAAATCATACGCCGTTGGTATAAAAATGCTATTATAATAAGAGTGTCTCTTTTACTTTTGAACCGAATTTCAGATCAAATCCCAAAATAAATTTTATATCTCCCAGTTTATGAAATCCAAAATCATTTCAGTTTTAGTTGTTTTTATTTCATTGAAAGCGATGTCTCAGGAAAAAGAACCCGGCATGAAAACTTTAGGCAAAGCCATAGTGGATAAATTTCCGACAACCCGAACTTTAGATATACAATACGAACAACTTGGGCCGTCCAATTACGATTCGGAATTGTTTGGGAATAAATTCGAAAGAGGAAGAGTCGAAAGTCACAGCCGATTTAAAGCGGCGTTTAATCTTCCTTTTTATGCTACAAAATCAAAGCGTTTTGTTTTAGCTGCTTCGCTGCGTTATAAATATGAAAGTTATCAGTTTGGTGATATTTACAATTATGGCACCAATGAGACTTACAGAAGAGAAAATGCCGATATTCATTTTTGGGCCGGAGCATTAACCGCTACATATATGGCATCTCTTTTTGGAAAACCTGTAATCTACAGTGCTACTGCAACAATAGACGGTGACGAAGAAAAACTACAGCGTTTAAAAGGTTTTGCTTCAGGGGTTTTAGTGCTCAAAAGAACGCCTTCAACAACCATTACAGCAGGAGTTTTAGTGCTGCTGGATCCGTCTTCGATTGTACCAATGACACCGCTTTTGTCTATAAATCATAAGTTTAAAAACTCTAAATGGGATATGGATTTTATTTTGCCGCAACGTCTTTTGTTTAGAAGAGAATTATTTGAAAACGGAAGAATTTCCTTAGGAACAGAATTAAATACTGAAAGTTTTTACTTAAATTTAAATAGTGCAAATCTGAAAGGAGTATACGAACTGAATCAGTTAGAGTTGAAATCTGGTATCACATACGAATATAGTTTTACTCCAAAACTGATTGCATTTGCAAAAGGCGGAATAAATAATGTAGTGAGCGCCCGAATTACGGAACGTGGAGAAAGAACCAATCGCTATGTTTACGATCAAAAAGAAGATGCTCAGGGGTATGTGAGAGTTGGAGTTTCGTATAACCTTTTTAATCGTAAGTAAGAATGAACATGCTGAAAGAACTAAAAGAAAATGTTATGATTGTGGAGATTTTTAAAACCAATGTTCAAAAGGAATCTGAAAAAGATTATGTCATTGCTGTTATTCAGACTCAATTCCCTGATTATAAAATTAATTTTGATCTTGAAGATTGTGATAAAATTTTAAGGGTGGAAGGAATTGATATTCAATGTGATAATTTAATGGATTATGTGCATTGTCTCGGGTATACTTGTGTGAGGCTGGATTGAAAATTTAGAATTAAAAAACTGCGACTCTTGTTTTTATTGCAACCTGAAGTTGTCATTAATATTGAAAACAGGTAAAAATACGTAGCTGTATATTTCGTTTTATAAATAAATTTGTGCGATAATTTTGTATGGCACATAAAACTACTCAAATGTTAAATCTTATTCTTTCGATTTTTCTATTTCTTTTAGAGCGACTGTTTTAGTATAGTTGTTTTTACTTCTATTAGTTTGTTATTAAATACTTTTCCTTTGTGAAAAGGTAGGTGCTTTTTTCGCATAATATTTTCCTAATTTTGCGCCCTATGAAAAAAGCATTCCAACTCTTCGATTTTACGCAAAAAGTCAATTATAAAAATGAAATTTTAGCCGGTTTAACTGTTGCCATGACCATGATTCCGGAATCTTTGTCTTTTGCAATTTTGGCCGGGTTTCCACCTTTGGTTGGTTTGTACGCGGCTTTTATTGCCGGATTGGTTACGGCTGTTTTTGGAGGAAGACCGGGAATGATTTCCGGCGGGGCGGGAGCGACTGTTATTGTTTTGATTGCTCTTATGAAATCTCATGGAATCGAATATGTTTTTGCTGCTGTTGCATTAGGCGGTGTGGTGCAAATCTGCATCGGACTTTTCAAACTCGGAAAATTTATAAGACTTGTACCGCAACCTGTAATGTTTGGTTTTGTAAACGGACTGGCGGTTGTGATTTTTATGTCTCAGTTGGAACAGTTTAAAACTATGGTTAATAGTCAGGTTTCCTGGCTGCAGGGAACACCTTTGTACATCATGCTTGGTTTAGTTGCGCTTACCGTTGCAATTGTTTTGATTTTTCCTAAAATAACCAAAACGGTTCCGGCTTCTTTGGTGGCGATTATGGTGGTTTTTGCTTTGGTGATTGTTTTTAATATTGAAACCAAAACGGTAGAAGATATTGCTTCAGTTCAGGGAGGATTTCCGCCGTTTCATATTCCAAATATTCCATTTTCATTTGAGACTTTAAAAGTAATTTTTCCCTATTCGGTAATTGTTGCGGCTGTTGGTTTGACTGAAGGTTTGCTTACGCTGAATTTAGTCGACGAAATTACCGGAACGCGTGGAAACAGCAATCGCGAATGCATTGCGCAGGGAAGTTCGAATATCTTAAATGGCTTTTTTTACGGAATGGGCGGATGTCCAATGATTGCACAGACTTTGGTTAATCTTGGTGCCGGATCAAGAGCCAGGCTTTCCGGAATTATTGCTGCATTGACAATTTTAATTATTATTCTGTTTGGTGCTCCTGTTATTGGAAAATTGCCAATGGCAGCTTTAGTCGGTGTGATGATGATGGTGGCTATTACCACTTTTGAATGGGCTAGTTTTAAAATTATTAATAAAATGCCAAGGCATGATATTTTTGTTGGAATCTTAGTTGCTGTTATTACCATTGTATTGCATAATCTGGCTTTGGCGGTTTTAATTGGTGTTGTTATTTCGGCTTTGGTATTTGCCTGGGAAAGCGCTAAAAGAATCCGTGCTCGTCAATATATTGATGAAAACGGAGTAAAGCATTATGAAATTTATGGGCCATTATTTTTTGGTTCTATAACTGCTTTTATGGAAAAATTTGATGTACAAAACGATCCGAATCATGTAATCATTGATTTTAAAGAAAGCCGTGTTTCTGATATGTCTGCCATTGAAGCTTTGAATAATATTACTAAAAAGTACAAGCAGGAAAATAAAACTATAGAATTACACCATTTAAGTACAGATTGCCGACAATTACTTAAAAACGCCGATGCGGTTATCAATGTAAATGTTATTGAAGATCCGACGTATAAAGTGGTAAGTTAGAAATTCCAATAGCTGAAATTCCAAATTCCAAATGTGATGATAAACCCGACAGGTTTTTTTAAAACCTGTCGGGTTTCTTCTTTTTGTGTCTCATTCCGGTGTTTTGTAGAGACGCACCGCAGTGCGTCTTATACGTGGCGTAACCGTAATGTTTGATATACGTTGTGATTTTGTGTAATTTTCTACATAATAAGGATTGATTTAAGTTTGTGAATTCGTGGCGAAAAACCAAAGATTGATTTTTGTAACTTTACAAAATGAAACTAACAGAAACTTTAGAAGACTTTTACACAGTAAAAATAAAAGGGATGCCCGAAAATCTTAAAAAAGAAATCGGACATTTTAATGTTTTTAAACTGGATGATTATATAGGGACTACTTGTAATCCCTTGCCTTATACACGAAAAGACTTTTATAAAATCAGTTTGATCATTGGAAAAAACAAAGTGCATTATGCTGATAAAGTAGTAGCGATTGAAGACCAGGCTTTGTTCTTTGCAAATCCTCAAATTCCTTACAGCTGGGAGCATATTGATGAAAATCAAACGGGATTTTTCTGCATTTTTACAGATGCTTTTTTTAGTCAGTTTGGTAATTTAAAAGAATATCCATTATTTCAGCCAGGCGGTAATCCAGTCGTTCCAATTTCTACTGAATTGGCAGAATCCTTAAAAACGGTTTATTTAAGAATGCTGGATGAAATTAATTCGGATTATGCTTTTAAATATGATGTACTTCGAAATCTGGTTTTTGAGATTATTCATCTGGCTTTAAAAACACAAACTGTAACTGCTTCATTATATAGTAAATCGAATGCCACAATTCGTGTTTCTTCTTTGTTTTTGGAATTGTTAGAGCGTCAGTTTCCGATTGAATCAATTTCACAGCAAATTAATTTCCGTTCACCTTCAGAATTTGCCAATCAGTTAAATGTGCATGTCAATCATTTGAATAAGGCCTTAAAGGAAACAACTGGAAAAACAACTTCGCAGATTATTTCAGAAAGAATTATTCAGGAAGCGATGATTTTGCTGAAACAAACCAATTGGAATGTTAATGAAATTGCATGGTGTTTAGGTTTTGAAGAATTGTCTCATTTTATCAATTTCTTTAAAAAGAATGTTCAGGTTTCTCCTAAAATTTATCGTTTGACAGAAATTGTTTGATTTTTGTAACTTCTTGCTTGATTGCTTCAATATTTGAGAAGCACTTCGCCAATACCTTTGTCTTGTATTTAAAACTTAAAAATTAAAATCATGGACAATAAAAAAGTTTGGTTTATCACAGGTGCTTCAAAAGGACTTGGATTAGAATTGGCTAAAAAATTATTAGCAGAAGGATTTAAAGTAGCTGCAACTTCAAGAAGTGGAGAAGCTTTAATTAAAGTTTTAGGAAATTCGTCTGAAAATTTTCTTCCTTTAGAAATGGATTTGGTTGATGAAAAAAGTGTCAAAAATGCAATCAGCAAAACTATAAATCATTTTAAAACAATTGATGTTTTGGTAAACAATGCCGGCTATGGTTTATTAGGTGCATTAGAAGAATTAACAGATGCTGAATCCAGAAAAAATTTCGAAATAAATGTTTTCGGATTATTGAATGTAATTAGAAATACAATGCCGATTCTTCGTGCTAACAATTCAGGACATATTTTTAATATTTCTTCTGTTGGTGGTTATTACGGAGAATTTCCGGGCTGGGGAATTTACTGTTCAACAAAATTTGCAGTTGCCGGTTTAACAGAATCTTTGGCGGCAGAAGTAAAATCGTTTGGAGTTCATGCGACAATTGTTTATCCTGGTTATTTTAGAACCGATTTCTTAAAAGACAGTTCATTATTATTACCTCAAAATCCTATTGCAGATTACAAAGAAGTAAGACAATCTGAAAGTGCACACAAAGACAGTATCAACGAAAATCAGCCTGGAGATCCTGTAAAATTAGCAGAAGCCTTAATTAAAGCGAGCGAAGATGAAAATCCGCCATTGCATTTATTTTTAGGAGAAGATGCCTATAATATGGCCAACCAAAAAATAGCAAGCGTTCAGGCAGAATTAGAACAATGGAAAACGGTTTCTATATCAACAGCGCTTTAATTAGATAATCAAATAAAAAACTCCAAATTCCAAATGCAATGATAAACCTGTCAGGTTTACTATTTTATTGAATTGCCTCCTGCTTTAGCTAGAGGAAAAGAATAGCTTAATCAGAAAGGGCTTTAGCCAAACTTCGTAGTTTGACTAAAGCCCTTTTTTATATTTCAAAAGCATGCCTCCAGATAAATCTGGAGGTAATTCAATTTGATTAATTTAAAGAATTATCAAATTTTCTAATTAAAAAATCCCTCCGATAGGAACTTTTTTAATCTCTGAAATTAATTGTCCATCATTAGAAAAACCTTCAATTACAACTTGTATTTCTTTTTGCTGATTCTTTGGAATTTTAATTTGATAGTCCAAATGATCATTCGGCTCGATGTTTGGAAACCAGCCCAATGTGCCGAAATAATTAAGCTCATCCTGATTTGCAAATGGGGTGGTTTTGTAAATAAAGTCTTTTGCAAAACCTTTTGTCACGATAAATGTTGCAAATTTTGCTTTGAAATAATCGTTTTTTTGCCCGGTTTTCATGAAAATTTTAATTGTTCCATGTCCTGCACTTGTCATATCAGAGCTTCCAGTCTGATCAATGTAAATTTCATCTATTTGATCTAAAGTCAGATTGAAAAGCTGATTGAAATCGAAGACTAGAAAATTGTCAATATATACATTTGGAGAACTCGCAGATTCGCCCAGATAAGAACTTCTTCTCTCTTTTATAAATACACTGAAGTCACTTTGGTTAACACCGGTATTATAGCCATTTGAAGAGAGAAAATTCAGTACAGTTCCGTATTCTTTGCCATCAAATTTAAAGACTCTCGCCATAGGACTCATGTCAGCTTTATGAGTAAAAACTTCTTTTTTATAGGTGTTTTTTATTGCAACTTCTTTTAATTCACTCGCTTCTGTTTTAGGAGGTTGGTAAGTAAAAATATTGTCAGAGCTTTTTATTACCGGACAAAATGTTTTTTCGAATGATGGTCCCAAAACAAATCGAGGTTCATTTCGGGCAATTCGTGCTTCTATTTTGGTGGTTAAAGTAGTGTTTTTTTCATTGGTCATCTGTAGAGCTAAAACAGTCGAATCCTGAACAAAAAAATGTTCGAATTTAAAATCATTATTCTGATCGATAGTGGTTTGGTCAAATAAATTATTTTTTAATGCGATAAGAGAAATTTTGTTTTTAGAATTCGGTTTTAGTTCTTTCTCTACTTTTCCATTTATTGTAACTCCTTTTTCAAATTCATAACTAATTTTTGGTGTACCCGATTTAATATTATCCCACAAATATTTTCCTTTTTTCTGATTAAGCAATAAGAACTCTATATCTTGTCTTCGTGTTTTATTGTCCGGATCAAAATAAAAATAAGTATTAGTTTCAGGTTTCTCTAAATAGGCATTAAGATAAAAAGTCCCTAAAATTGTTTTCTTTTGATTGATGCATTCGCTTTTTTCAGGAAGAACACTAATGCTTAAATGCGCTTTATTAACTTCGGTTTTTCCGGATAGTACAATACTGTCGTTAGATGTTGCTTTGGCGTTTAGTGTTGTAGACAGATTTTTGCCTTCTTCAATGTAGGTTAATCTTTCTGTAATTTCATTTAAATCTTCATCTAGTACTCTAATCGTATTTACTCCATTTGATAAATATTTTTTGTCAAAATAAAATGGTTGTTCCGTTTTGTTGTTGTTGAAGGTAACTTCCTGTTGCATTGAATTTCCATTTTGTTGAATCAATACAGTGAATTTTTTATTTTGATAAGATTGAAGTCCTTTTTCATTTGTCTTTAAAACTACAAGTAAATTGTTTCTTGCAGGATTATTAGGAGCACTTAATATAAGACCGGTTTCTGCAATTTTGCCGAGAGGTTGTACTATTTTTAATTTATCATTATTTATTTTAAGCGTGTATTTTTCGTTTAAATCAGGGTTTAGATAAAAAACGCCGTTTCCCATTTGATTGGTGCGAAAGTGTGTGATTTCATTTGATTTAGAATCTAAAATAACGCCATCTGCTACTTCTATTCCTGTTTTATTGCAGTCTGTAATTTTAATTCCAATCAAATTAATGATGCCGTTTAATATAATTCCTCCTTCGGGGAATAAGTTTATTTCTGCCGTTTTCCAGCTAGGTTCATTGTTGTCAAATGTATATGGAGTATTTTTATCAATAACCTCAATAGTCTGATTAAAGGAATCGTCTTCCTTGAAATTATTCATCCAGTTGGTATAGAAATGAAAATGGTATTTACCAGGTTTAAATTTTTCATTTAAATGAATTCCGCCGGAAAAAATACCGTATTGTACAAAAAGCAATTGTTTTTGAATTATTTGATCTTCTTCATTATAAACGACTAATTGAACATTTGTAGTATTGCTGTTTGGGATATTGTTGTTTTTACTGAGAACATATCCTTTGAAGGCAATATCTTCATTGTTTATAAAAAGGTTTTTATTGAATTGTACATGGATAATCTCGCGGTCCTGAGAAAAATAATCATTAAGGTATTTCGTGATTTTATCTTGATTAGAAATAACCTGTGCGAAAGATTGTAGGCAGAATAGAAAACTAAAAAACCTGATGATTAATTTCATACAAAGCAAATATTAAATACAATTATGATATTTATAATGTGGCTATAAATTTAATTGTAATATTTATCTGTAATAGTTAAAATGGTCATAATGTTTCTGAGTATTTATTAAAACGGGGTAATAATTAGAAAATGTGGCAATTATACCATTCTATTGATGTCGTATTTCTGTAGAGACGCACTACAGTGCGTCTACATTAGATAAGTATAAAATGTTTTTTTATTTTATACAGTAAACCCGACAGGTTTTTAAAAACCTGTCGGGTTTACTTTTGTTTATTAAGATTAGTATGTCAGGCTGAGCGAAGTCGAAGGCTACGTATCAATTAGAGCGCCCTTCGGCTTCGCTCAGGGTGACACAAGCTAATTAATCAGTATCGATTTTACATCGCTAAACTTTCCATCAATTTCACCAATTTGGAGACCTAAAATATGTGCAATTAAAGGATAAACAGAAACATTCTGAAATGTTTTTACCGTTTTATCTACTTTAAAAGCCGGGCCTTTAGCATAAAAAATAGCATGCATATCTTTTTCATTATTATCATAACCATGCGTTCCGCCTTTTATATGAGTACTTTCTTTGCTTACCAAGCTATATCCTTTTTCAGCTTCAATTACAAAATCATGTGCTCTTGGATTGGTTCCATAGTGCAATCTTTTTGGAACATCGGTTGATTTCCAGAATTTGATATGTGGTACTTTTTTTAAGGCTTTAGCAATAGAATCTTGAAATCCTGCTTTTGCCTGTAAGCTCATAATCGGATTAATAACATCTTTATATCCAAGCCATTCTGGTTTTAAATAATCTAAAACAGCTACTTTTTTATCATTACTTATATTGGCCATTCCGTGATCAGAAACAATAATTAGATTGATTTGTTTTCCGATTGGTAATTGATCTAGTCTTCGGGATAATTCACCCATAATCGAATCCATTTTGACTACTGCTTTTTTGGTTTCAGGAGAGAGTGGACCAAAATTATGACCAGAATGATCCGGTTCGTCAAAATATAAAGTAACCAGATGAGGTCGTTGTTTTTCGGGTAATTGTAACCATTTTAAAACCGTATCAACTCTTGCCCCGTATGGGATTTTACCATCGTATTTTTTGAAATAACTTGGATTTCTTTTGTCAATATCAGATCCCGGCCAGAAGAAAGAAGCTGTTTTTACACCTTGTTCTTCTGCTAAATTCCAAATCGGATTTCCTCCGTAAAATCGGGAATCATTTTTTGCATTACTTGATAATGAGAATGCCTGATCTAAAGAAGCATCATAAAAAACATTATTAATAATTCCGTGATGGTCTGGATAAAGTCCTGTTACTATTGAATAATGATTTGGAAATGTTTTACTCGGATAAGAAGGTTTCATTGATTTGGCATGAACGCCTTCTTTTGAAATTTGTTTTAAGTTAGGAAGATTATACATTTTGCCATAATCCCAGCGAAATCCATCCATGGAAACTAAAACCACATAATTGTCTTTGCTGTTTTGAGCTTGTAAAATGAAAGAAAATGTAAAGAAAAGTAAAGATAGGAGCAGGATAAAATATTTTTTCATTTTTGAATTTATTATAAGGGCAAAGGTAGAGATAACAGATTTTTTAAAGAAAAAGAGAATGTTAAATAAAAAGTGGTTGCCACAAATTGCACTAATTTCCACGAATTTTTTTTCTTTTCAGCCACAGATTAAAAGGATTTTTATTTTATGCAGATTATAGATTATAAAAATTAAATTAATATGCTTGAATTTGTAAAATCTGTGTAAAATTTTTTTAGTGTATCCAATAAAGAAATCCTTTTAATCTGTGTAATCTGTGGCTACTTTTTACAAGCAAAATCATTCGTGGAAATTAGTGCAATTAGTGGCAAACAAAAAAAAAGCGCCAGATAAAAATCTAGCGCTTTTAAGTTTTAAGAAGAGAATGAATTACATCATTCCAGGCATTCCGCCTCCCATTGGCATTCCGCCTCCGGCATTTTCTTCTTTAATATCAATTAATGCACATTCTGTAGTTAAGATCATTCCAGAAACAGATGCAGCGTTTTCAAGAGCCACACGAGTTACTTTTTTAGGATCGATAATTCCAGCAGTAAGCATGTCTACATATTCGTCAGTTTTTGCGTTGTATCCAAAATCTCCTGAACCTTCAGAAACTTTAGCTACCACAACAGATCCTTCAAGACCAGCGTTTTCAACGATAGTTCTCAATGGAGATTCAACAGCACGAGAAACAATCTGGATTCCAGTTGCTTCGTCAGCGTTATCCGCTTTTAAGTCAGCTAAAGCAAGTTTAGCTCTTAATAGCGCCACACCACCTCCAGCAACAATTCCTTCTTCAACAGCTGCACGAGTTGCATGTAAAGCATCGTCAACTCTGTCTTTTTTCTCTTTCATTTCAACTTCAGAAGCAGCACCAACATAAAGAACAGCAACACCACCAGCTAATTTAGCCAAACGCTCTTGCAATTTTTCTTTATCGTAATCAGATGTAGTAGTTTCCATCTGACCTTTAATTTGGTTTACTCTGTTTTTGATGATATCAGCTTCGCCAGCACCGCTTACGATAGTTGTATTGTCTTTATCGATAGAAACTCTTTTTGCGTTTCCTAACATTTCGATAGTTGTATTTTCAAGAGTGTAACCTCTTTCTTCAGAAATTACAGTTCCGCCAGTTAAGATTGCGATGTCTTCTAACATTGCTTTTCTTCTGTCTCCAAAGCCCGGAGCTTTTACAGCAGCAATTTTAAGAGCGCCTCTTAATTTGTTTACTACTAATGTAGAAAGCGCTTCTCCGTCAACATCTTCAGCAATAATTAATAATGGTTTTCCTGATTGAGCAACTGGCTCTAAAACTGGAAGTAATTCTTTTAAAGAAGATACTTTTTTGTCGTATAATAAGATGTATGGAGAGTCTAATTCCACTTCCATTTTCTCTGGATTTGTTACGAAGTAAGGAGAAAGGTATCCTCTGTCGAACTGCATTCCTTCAACAACGTCAACGAAAGTATCAGTTCCTTTAGCTTCTTCAACAGTGATCACACCTTCTTTTCCAACTTTAGCGAAAGCAGTAGCGATTAATTCACCAATAACTTCGTCATTGTTTGCAGAGATAGAAGCAATTTGTTTGATTTTGTCTGAATCGCTTCCTACTACTTTAGCTTGTTTTGCTAAGTCAGCCACGATTGTTTCAACCGCTTTGTCAATACCGCGTTTTAAATCCATTGGATTTGCACCTGCAGCAACGTTTTTAAGACCTTCTTTTACGATAGCCTGAGCTAAAACTGTAGCCGTTGTAGTTCCGTCTCCAGCTAAATCATTGGTTTTAGAAGCCACTTCTTTAACCATTTGCGCACCCATATTTTCTAATGCGTCTTTTAATTCGATTTCTTTTGCAACAGAAACACCATCTTTAGTAACAGTTGGTCCACCAAATGATTTTCCGATGATTACGTTACGACCTTTTGGTCCTAAAGTTACTTTTACAGCATTTGCTAATGCATCAACACCACGTTTTAAACCGTCACGTGCTTCAATATCAAATTTTATATCTTTTGCCATTTTAATTTTTGTTTAAAGTTTGATTTGTTTCAAGTTAATGAAGTACTTAATTTCTAATACTTCGTACTTAATACAATATATTTTTTTTAGATAATTGCAAGGATATCATCCTCACGCATAATCAAATAATCAGTTCCCTCTAATTTTAGTTCTGTTCCTGCATATTTGCCATAAAGAACAGTATCACCAACTTTTACAGTCATAGTATGATCTTTAGATCCGTTTCCTACTGCAACTACAGTTCCTTTTTGCGGTTTTTCTTTGGCAGTATCTGGAATAAAAATACCTGAAGCAGTTTTGGTTTCAGCTGCAACAGGCTCAATAAGTACGCGGTCTGAAAGCGGTTTAATGTTTAAAGCCATGATTTTATATTATTATAAGTTATACATTTTTTTTATGTTCTATAAACTTTCAGAAATTGTGCCATGCTGTTAAAACTGACATTATTTCTTAAAAAAAATGCCAGCTTTGACAGGCTGGCATTAGATTTTATAGTGAACTAAGATTATTTAGTTGCTGGTGCTGCAGGAGCAGGAGTATTTCCTTGTGCAGGAGCTGCTGGTGCATTTGCCGGAGCTTCAGTTTTTTCAATGATTTTAGATTCAGTATCGCTTAAAGATCCAGAGAAACTTAAGCTTGAAAGTAAAATTAACACAATTAAAACAGTAGCTAAAGTCCAGGTACTTTTATCTAAAAAGTCAGTAGTTTTTTGTACACCACCTAACATCTGCGTTCCGCTGATAGTAGAAGACAATCCGCCTCCTTTAGGGTTTTGTACCATGATAACTACGATCAATAGAAAACAAACTATTGTGATTAAAACTAAAAAAATTGAAAATGTGCTCATTACTTAATTATTGTTATTGTTATTTTGTTGTAAAATCTTTATATCCGATATGCGGTCTGCAAAGAAAGTAATTTTTTCTGGATATTTCAAAATTAATATTTCATATGCCTGAATTGCTTTTGTATATTTCTTTTGTTCCAGATATACTCGGGCCAAAGTTTCTGTCATCAGATAAGAATTATCTTCAATAGTGCTTTCTATCTGAACTGCCGGGGCGCTGGTTCCAGGTTTGATTGGAGATATTTTCGGATTGGTTTCAATAAATTTATTGATAATTTCTGCTTTTTTCTGTCTTTCTTCTTCTCTCTCAGCTTCAATTTTAGCTTTTTCTTCGGGAGAAACTTCGTTTGAACGATCAATAGGTTCTGTTCTGGAAAGTTGCAGCCACTCCTGAAAAGAATGTTTTTCGTTAAGAGAAAAATCCAAAGGTTTGCCAAGTTCTAAATGTTCAGCAGCTGTTTTTGCAAATTGATTTGTTTCTTCTTCGACTTGTTCTTCTTCAATTTTATCAATAACTACTTCAGAAGCTGTTTCTAAAATTTCTTCTTTTATTTCTTCGTGAGTTTCTTCGGTGTTTTCTTTTGGTACTGCTGTTTCAGCTTCTTTTATCGAAGAAAGAATGGATCGCTCAATTGGATTGATCTTGAATTCAGGAATGATCATTTCTTCGATAACATCACCTTCGTCTTCGTCTTCTTCAATAGTATTTAAAATGGTCTGTTCAAAAACAGGATCAGTTTTAGGTTCTTCCGTTTTTACTGTTTCTTGAGGAATTATGTTTTCCGCTTCTTTAATAGAGCTTAAAATTGAATTTTGAATGCGATCGAATTTTGGCTCTTCAACTTGTTTTATAGATTCAGGTATAGAAGGGGTTTCTGCTTCTTTAATAGAACTTAAAATAGAATTTTCAACACGATCAATTTTTACTTCTTCTGTTTTTACTGGTTCTATTTCGGGTAAAGTTTCGGTTTCTTCTACGAGATTTGTAACTGATTCTTCAGTATCTATTTTAGTTTCAGCTTCGATTATTGGTTTTTCATAAATAACAGAATGCGCTTCTTTAATAGCAAGGAAAATAGACGGATCTATTTCTGTTATTTTTTTAGGTTCTTCTGCTGTTATTGGTTTTTCAAAAGTAATTGTTTGTGCTTCTTTAATTGCAAGAAAAATCGACGGATCAATTTCAGGAATGTTTTTAGTCTCTTCCGTTATTACTGATTCTTCAACTTTAATTGGTTCCTCAGCTTTTATTATTTCCTCAATTTTTACAGGTTCTTCCGTTTTTACAAATTCTTCAACTTTTATAGCTTCTACAGCCACAGGAGTTTCAACTGATGAAATTGGTTCTTCTTCAATATCTGTTTTGATTTCGATAGCTTTCTGGATTTGTTCCGGAGAAATTATCTCGCTGTCAAAAACAGTAATTTGCAAAAGATCCCTAAGTTTTTGTTCGTAGAAATCATTTTGAATAGAAGTAAAAGCCTCCGAAGTTATAAAATCAAATAAAACCGAACGATCTGAAGTATGAGCAGCAGTTACCTTTAAGGCATAATTATACTTAAAACTGTTTTGATTATAAAGTCCTTTTAATCGTAATGCACGTGCACTTTGAAAATAGGGGAATTCATTCAGAACACTTCCTAATGCATCCGCCTGCTTTTCTGTGATAGCATCCGGTTTGTTCATTAAGTAGGTATAATCGGTAACGTTCATTTTTTTGTTTTTTTTTAATCGGTTAATTGTTTACTTGTCTTTGAAAATCGATTGGAATGTTAACCGATTCAACAAATAAAAATTTTACCATTTTGCCAATGATTCATTAAAAATATCCTGCGTAATTCTTTCAAAAATAACTCTGATGGCTTCATTTAATACAGATCCGGTAGGAAGGTCTCTACCTGGGAAATCAAAGTAAAATTCAAATGGTTTCTCAAAATCATCTGTTTCTTTTTTCTTGTTTATGAATCTAACATTGACACGAATAGACAAACGGTTTTGTGCTGCCTGCTGGTCTGCTGTTGCTGTCATTGGTGTAATTCTGTAATCTACGATTTCTCCTTCGTAAGTCAAATCACCGCCCGTACTCACAAGGTTTAGATTGGTCTGATTCATAATCAAATCCTGCAAAGCCAATGTAAAAGTTCTGTCGATTCCGGGTTCAACTAAATCAGCATTGTTTTGAAAAAAGTTAACCTGAAAGGTTTTGGCATCAATTTTTCCAGTTCCTGTAAAGTTGTAAACAGAACAACCACTAAAAGTTGTAGTAATAAGTAGAATAAAGATGTATTTTAAGTATTTCATTTTTTTGTTTAAGAGTTGTTTGACCAGTTTGTCGGTGCTTGGTCAAAGATATTCATTTTCGTTTAAAAAACATTTTGTGTCTTGGTCTCTTTGCGGCAAAACTATAAATCGAATTGTTTGATTTTGCGATATAAAGTCCTTTCAGAAATACCTAATTCATCTGCCGCCGCTTTACGTTTTCCTTTGTTTTTTTCTAATGACTTTTTGATCATTTCGATTTCTTTTTGTTCCAGGCGCAAAACTTCTTCCTCTTCGATCGTTTCAGCAAATAAATAATTATCGTCTTGTATTTGATAATTGTCTTCACGAACAGCAGGTGTTGTCATGACCGCCGTTCTTGGTTCTTCTTCAAAATCAATCTCGCTGTCATTTTCCTGGTTACCGTATATTTTCTGAATTAAATTTGGATTAATATCCTGAACTTTAGAAGTGCCGTTTTTCATTAATTCTAAAGTCAGTTTCTTTAAGTCGTTCAGATCGCTTTTCATGTCAAAAAGCACTTTATATAAAATGTCTCTTTCTGTACTAAAGTCACTTTCTTTTTTGCTGTCGTTGATAACAGAAGGCAGATTGCTTCCTTCGGCAGGCAGATACGATTGTAAAGTTGCGAGAGTGATATCTCTATTTGTTTCTAAAACGGAAATCTGCTCGGCTACATTTCGAAGCTGACGAATATTTCCGCTCCATCTGAATTTTTGCAACAATTGTATTGCATCATCGTCCAGTCTTAAAGGAGGCATTTTATATTTATGAGCAAAATCGGCTACAAATTTTCTAAATAACAAATGGATATCGTCATTTCTTTCGCGTAAAGGCGGTAAGGTAATTTCAACAGTGCTTAAACGATAGTATAAATCTTCACGGAATTTACCTTTTTCGATAGCGTTAAATAAATTCACATTTGTTGCGGCAACAATACGCACATTTGTTTTTTGAACCTGAGACGAACCTACTTTTATAAATTCACCATTTTCTAAAACACGCAGTAATCTTACCTGAGTTGTCAATGGCAGTTCTCCAACTTCGTCTAAAAATATTGTTCCGCCGTCAGCCACTTCAAAATAACCTTCACGAGTGCTTGTCGCACCTGTAAAAGCACCTTTTTCGTGACCAAAAAGTTCACTATCAATAGTTCCTTCCGGAATAGCTCCGCAGTTTACTGCAATATATTTACCATGCTTTCTGTGCGAAAGCGAATGTATAATTCTAGGAATATTTTCTTTACCAACACCACTTTCCCCCGTTACCATAACCGAAATATCAGTTGGAGCAACCTGAATGGCTTTTTCAATGGCACGATTTAATTTTGGATCATTACCAATAATCTCAAATCGCTGTTTTATTGCTTGAACTGTTTCCATGTAGTTTTTGTTTCAAGTTTTTTATTTGTTTCAAGTTTCAGGTTATGCCTAAAAATTAAAACTTTGGCTTGTATTTTTTTCTTTTACCACAGATTAATGCGGATTAACTCAAGTTTTCTTTTAAATCCGTTAGAAATGTGTATTATTAAATTAACCACAAATTACACAAATTAGCGCAAATTCTGTTTATGAATTTATCAATCTTTTGTGTACTAATGATTTGTTTTTAAAGTTTGCAATTATTCCAACAGGAGTATCCGCAAGCTTCATGTAATTTAATGTTTGAGCAAGATGATCATTACTGATTTCTCTAACTGATTTTACTTCTAATATTATATCTTCATAAACTATAAAATCGGCATAAAATTTATGAGGCAAAATAACTCCTTTTTATTCTATTGAAAATTCCTTTTCTCGATGATAAGGAATGTTGTTGTTTTTGAATTCAATTTCTAATGTATCTTTATAGACAATTTCAAGTAATCCAGGGCCTAGTAATCTATGTACTTCCATACATATGCCTACAATTTGATAATTTTGATCTTTCTTGTAGTAATATTCGTTTGTATCGATCATGAATAGTTAATTTGCGGAAATTTGTGAAATTTGCGGTTATAAAAACTAATTCATCTCAGAATATCCAATGGCTTCACCCTTTAAAGTTCCACTAGTACAGCTTGTGATTTTTACATTTACAAAATCTCCAATTTTATAATTCTCTTTCGGAAAAACAACCGTAATGCTTTGAGAGTTCCTTCCGGAGAATTCTTCTTTCGAT
Source organism: Flavobacterium notoginsengisoli (assembly GCF_042686225.1). Lineage (NCBI taxonomy): Bacteria > Pseudomonadati > Bacteroidota > Flavobacteriia > Flavobacteriales > Flavobacteriaceae > Flavobacterium > Flavobacterium notoginsengisoli. Next base: position 184,653 of record NZ_JBHUOT010000006.1, on the reverse strand, counting down.
TTTTTAGAAACTTTCTCGACTAAAACTTCAACCGTTTTTCCAACAAACTCCTCGCTTCTAAACCAGGCATGTTTTTGTTGTAAATCGACAATTTCCTGTAATCTTCTGGCTTTGGTCTCTTCTTCAACATCATCTTTCATTTTTCTTCCGGCTAAAGTTCCCGGGCGTTCAGAATACGAATACATATAGCCGAAATTATATTTTACATATTCCATCAAACTCATGGTGTCCTGATGATCCTCTTCTGTTTCAGTTGGGAAACCGGCAATCATATCTTGTGAAATCGAAGCATCTGGAACAATTGCTCTAATTTTATCAATCAAAGCCATATATTCCTCACGAGAATGCAGACGATTCATTTCTTTTAAAATTCTGTTACTTCCGGACTGAACCGGCAAGTGAATATGTTTACAGATATTTGGATATTTCGCCATCACATGTAAAATACTTTCGTGCATATCCTGCGGATTTGAAGTCGAAAATCGAATACGCATTTTAGGAAAACCAACAGCAACCATTTCTAGCAATTGATCAAAATCAACAGCAGTTGCTTTTTGCATTTCAGAAGCATTTACGAAATCTTTTTTCAAACCGCCGCCGTACCAAAGATAACTGTCAACGTTTTGTCCCAAAAGAGTAATTTCCTTAAAACCTTTATCCCAAAGATCTTTAATTTCATTCATAATACTTTGAGGTTCACGGCTACGCTCACGGCCACGTGTAAAAGGTACAACACAAAACGTACACATATTATCGCAACCACGAGTGATTGAAACCAAAGCTGTAATTCCGTTACTCATTAAACGAACAGGCGAAATATCTCCGTACGTTTCTTCTTTTGACAAAATTACGTTAATGGCGTCACGGCCTTCTTCAACTTCAGCCAGTAAATTCGGAAGATCTTTATAAGCATCCGGTCCAACAACAAGATCGACAATTTTTTCTTCTTCCAAAAACTGACTTTTCAAACGTTCTGCCATACAACCCAAAACACCCACTTTCATTTTTGGATTTGTGCGTTTTACAGCATTATATTTCTCTAAACGTTTACGAATTGTTTGCTCTGCTTTGTCTCGGATAGAGCAAGTATTGACCAAAACCAAATCGGCTTCTTCAAGAACAGAAGTAGTGTTATATCCTCCGTCAGATAAAATGGAAGCTACGACTTCACTATCCGAAAAATTCATCGCACAGCCGTAACTTTCTATAAAGAGTTTTTTAGTATTCTCAGGTTTATTTTCCAGAACAAGACTTTCGCCCTGCTTGCTTTCTTCAATAATCTTTTCCATTGTAAAATTTCAAAGTGCAAAGATAGCGTAATTGAAACGAATATGACAAGATGTCAGATAAAGAATTAACAATGTTTTCAGAAATGTTGATTACTAGTGTTTTGAGTTTTGTTTTTCATGATAAGAAGCTATTTCCAGCTTTCCACTTCTTGTCCTCATAAAAAAAGCAAAGTTTCTAATATTATAAAAAGAGCTTCCGTTGGTCGCTTTTTTATAACAAGAAACTTTTGCTTTTTTTACTCCGGGCAATCCGTTACGATCTGGGCTAGGTCAATCCGTTTTAAAAGAAAATAAATTGAGTTTTAATTTAGTTCATGTTTTTATAATCTCAAATCTGAAATTAAAAGGGATTTCTCGGTCATAAATCATTAAAAGTTGTACCTATATATATAATCGAGATTATTACAGATAAATCTGCAATTTTAAGTTTCATAATATCAAAATACTTCAAAAATGCATTCGTAAGGTTAATATTTAAAAAAAATAGATACTTTTGTTGCAGAAAAATAGAGCAATGGCAAAGAATTTAGTAATAGTGGAGTCACCTGCAAAGGCGAAAACGATCGAGAAATTTCTTGGAAACGATTTTCAGGTGGAGTCAAGTTATGGACACATAGCAGACTTACCATCAAAGGAAATAGGAGTAGATGTAGAAAATGGTTTTAAACCTAAATATGAAGTTTCTCCGGATAAAAAAGCCTTGGTAACGAAACTAAAATCACTATCTAAGAATGCCGAAACGGTTTGGTTAGCAAGCGATGAGGACCGCGAGGGAGAGGCTATTTCATGGCACTTGGCGGAAGAATTAAAACTGGATACAAAAAAGACCAAACGAATTGTTTTTCACGAGATTACAAAATCAGCGATTCTTAAAGCAATCGACAATCCAAGAGAAATTGATTATAATTTAGTAAACGCACAGCAGGCACGTCGTGTTCTGGATCGTTTAGTAGGTTACGAATTATCTCCGGTTTTATGGAGAAAAATTAAAGGGGGACTTTCAGCAGGTCGTGTACAGTCAGTTTCTGTACGTTTGATCGTAGAAAGAGAACGCGAAATTCAGAGTTTTAATGCAGTAGCAACCTATTCAATTGTTGCAGAATTTGTAAACGAAGCCGGAAAAGCTTTCAAAGCAAAACTTCCTAAAAACTTCAACACTAAAAAAGAAGCCGAAGATTTCTTAAATCAAAACATCGGTTCTAAATATAAGGTAGCCGATTTAGAAACTAAACCTACCAAAAAATCACCAACATCACCTTTTACAACTTCAACATTGCAGCAGGAAGCAGCAAGAAAATTGTATTTGCCGGTTGGAATCACAATGCAATTAGCACAGCGTTTATATGAGGCCGGACTCATTACTTATATGAGAACGGATTCTGTAAATCTTTCTAAAGAAGCGATGGACGCAGCTGAAGCAGAAATCATCAAATCATACGGAAAAGAATATTCGAAACCTCGTGTTTTTGCCAACAAAAACAAAGGAGCTCAGGAAGCGCACGAAGCAATTCGTCCAACAGACATGTCTCGTCACTCTGTAAATATAGATCGTGATCAGGCTCGTTTATACGATTTGATTTGGAAAAGAACGTTGGCTTCACAAATGAGTGATGCGCAGCTGGAAAGAACAAACGTAAAAATTGAAGCGGATAATCACAGTGAAATTTTTACAGCTTCCGGAGAAGTATTGCTTTTTGAGGGTTTCTTAAAAGTGTACTTAGAAGGTCACGATGATGATGAAGAAGAACAGGAAGGGATGCTTCCGGCTTTAAAAGTAAACGAGAAATTAGTTAATAATTATATTACAGCGACAGAAAGATATTCAAGACCTCCGGCACGTTATACAGAGGCTTCTTTGGTTAAAAAATTAGAAGAACTGGGAATTGGCCGTCCGTCAACTTATGCACCAACAATTTCAACGATTATCAATAGAAATTATGTTGAAAAAGGAACATTGGAAGGTCAGGAACGTAATTATACTCAACTGACTTTACAAAACAGTAAAGTAGGAGAGAAGTTGTTGAAAGAAAATACAGGTTCGGATAAAGGAAAATTAGTTCCTACAGATATTGGTACTATTGTTACTGATTTCTTAGTGAAGAATTTCGGAAACATTTTGGATTATAATTTTACTGCAAAAGTTGAACAGGATTTCGACGAAATTGCCGAAGGAAATATCGACTGGGCTAAAATGATGCAGGATTTCTACAATCAGTTTCATCCAAATGTAAAAGAAGTTGAGGCAAATGCAGAACGTGAAAGCGGTGAAAGAATTCTTGGTAAAGATGCTGACGGAAGACAAGTTTCAGTTCGTTTAGGAAAATTTGGACCAATGGCTCAAATTGGAGAAGCAGACGATGAAGATAAGAAATTCGCCAGCTTAATGGCAGATCAAAATATAGGAAACATTACTCTTGAAGAGGCTTTAAATTTATTTTTACTTCCAAAAAGTTTAGGAGAATATAAAGGAGAGGAAGTTGAAGTAAATAACGGTCGTTACGGTCCTTATGTTCGTCACGGAAGCGTTTTTATTTCACTGCCAAGAGGAGAAGATCCGTTAAATGTATCTAAAGAAAGAGCTCAGGAATTAATTGATGAAAAAGCACTTGCAGATGCTCCGATCGCTGTTTATAAAGGCGAAGGTGTTCAGAAAGGTGTGGGGCGTTTTGGTCCTTTCATTAAATGGAACGGACTTTTTGTGAATGTGAGCAAAAAGTACAATTTCGACAATTTATCACAAGCAGATGTAGAAGAGCTTATTGAGGATAAACTTCAGAAAAACATTGATAAAGTTCTTCACAATTGGGAAGAAGAAGGAATTGTAGTAGAAAAAGCCCGTTGGGGAAGATCTGTGATTCTAAAAGGTAAAATCAAAATTGAATTAAGTAAAGATGTTGATGCAACACAGTTAACATTAGCTCAGGTTCAGGAAATGATTGCTGCTAAAACGCCTGCAAAGAAAACAGCGGCAAAAAAGACAACAACAACTAAAAAAGCCCCTGCTAAAAAAGCGGCTGCTAAAAAGAAATAAGTATAGATGGAATTTGATTTTCTAGAACCAGTTAATGATGTAATTGTAAAATTCGTCAGTGCACTGTCTTCGCAAGAACTTGGAAGCAAAGTTGTTTTTCATACCCAGGATCAGTTTCCTGATATTGATAAAATTAATATAGCCATAGTTGGTGTTTTAGAAGATCGTACTAATATCAATATGATTAACGAAGTTAATCTTTCGGCTGTACGTAAAAAAATATATAGTATGTTTCCTGGTAACTGGGATGCTTCAATTGCTGACTTAGGCGATATATTGGCAGGCGATTCTGTTGAAGATACTTATTTTGCAGTTAAAAAAGTTGTAGCGGCTCTAATCAAGAAAAAAGTAATTCCTATAGTCCTGGGAGGTTCTCAGGATTTAACCTACGCTTTATATCGTGCTTACGATGATTTAGAGCAGATGGTTAATTTGGTTGCAGTAGATAATAAATTCGATTTTGGAAAAGAAAATGAATCAGTTTCTGCTAATTCATATCTGACTAAAATTATTATAGATGAGCCAAATAACCTGTTTAACTACTGTAATATAGGGTATCAGACCTATTACAACTCCCAGGAAGAAATCGATCTGATTGAAAAACTCTTTTTTGATGCTTATCGTCTGGGAGAAATTTCAAATAAAATTACTTTGGCAGAGCCGGTTTTTAGAGATGCAGATTTAGTGAGTTTTGATTTGAATTCTGTAAAGTCTTCTGCTTCAGGAAATACGGTAACTTTTGAGCCAAACGGATTTAACGGAAAAGAAATTTGTGCTTTGTCAAGATACGCAGGTATCAGTGATAAAGTTTCTGCGTTTGGAGTATTTAATCACAATAGCACAATGGCTGAATCGGTTATTATTGCTCAGATTGTGTGGTATTTTATCGAGGGATATCACTACCGTTCAAAAGAGTATCCGTTCGGAAGCCGTGCCAATTATCTTAAATATATAGTTCCTCTTGAAGATGAGGAATTGATTTTCTATAAAAGTGATAAAACAGATCGCTGGTGGATAGAAATTCCTTTTCAGTCAAATGGTCACAATAAGTTGAAAAGAAATACGTTATTACCCTGTTCTTATGAAGAATATTTGTCAGCTTGCAATCAGGAATTGCCAGAAAGATGGTGGAAAGCACAGCGAAAAAATGCTTTATAAGAGTAAAATTTAAGGTAAATCTTAAGTTTTTAAAAACGGTCAAAAAGAGTTAAAATTAATTAGTAAGAAAATAAATATATATTATAAAAATTAACGTTTTACATCGATTTTTTGACGCAGTTTATCGATAAAATATTTTTTTTTTATTTTATTTAACATTATTTTTGAACGGTAAAATAAATTTCGCAAGTAGTATTGTTTTTTAGATAAATAATAAATACGTTTACGGACTTTTAATAATGAATAGATAATCCAAATTTATATGAAGAAGTTTATTGCATTTGCAGCAATGTTAACACTGGTAATTGGCTGTGGTAAGTCAGGTGACAAAGGTGAATTAGTTGGTGTTACAGGAGGGAAATGGCATCCTGAAAAACCTTATGGAATGACTTTGGTTCCGGGTGGATCTTTTATTATGGGTAAATCGGATGCAGATTTAGCTAACGTGGAAGATGCTCCTACTAAGACTGTAACTGTTCGTTCATTTTATATGGATGAAACTGAAATTACAAATAGTGAGTATCGTCAATTTGTGGAGTGGGTAAAAGACTCTACAATGAGAGTTCGTTTAGCGATCCTTGCTGATGAAACAGGGCAGAAAGCTACTGACGGAAAAGGAAAAAAAGGCGGAAGTATTGCTGACTATGCTTTCAATGATTCTGATCCGGAAAAAATGACGGCTTATGATAAATATATGTACGACAACTACTATAGTGTTGGGACAAAAGATGATCCGTACGCGGGAAGAAAATTAAACAGAAAAGTAAAATTAATTAAAGATACAAAAGCTTATCCGGATGAGTACTATACTGAAGTTATGGATTCTATGTATTTGCCAATTGAAGAATCATACAATGGTTTAAGAACAATTGATGTAAATAAATTGAAATTCCGTTATTCTTGGATGGATATTCAGGCTGCTGCAAAAGCTAAAGTTGGAAAAAGAAGTGATTTCGTAAAAACGGAGCAGGTAAATGTTTATCCTGATACGGCAGTTTGGATTAAAGATTTCGCTTATTCATATAATGAGCCAATGCATAATGATTACTTCTGGCACAAAGCTTATGGAGATTATCCTGTAGTTGGTGTTACCTGGAAACAAGCTAAAGCTTTCTGTGCTTGGAGAACATTAAACAAAAACAGTTATATCAAATCTAAGAAAAAAGGTCGTGACTTGGTTAATGCTTTCAGATTGCCAACTGAGGCAGAATGGGAATATGCTGCCAGAGGAGGTCTGGAGTCTGCAACTTACCCTTGGGGAGGCCCTTACACTAAAAGTGACAGAGGTTGTTTCTTAGCCAACTTCAAACCAAGCAGAGGAGATTATGCTGCAGACGAAGCATTATATACTGTAGAAGCTAAATCTTATGACGTAAACGGTTACGGATTATATAACATGGCAGGAAACGTTTCAGAATGGACTGACTCAGCTTACAATCCAAACGCTTATGAGTATGTTTCTACAATGAATCCAAACGTAATTGATGGTAAAAATCAAAGAAAAGTGGTTCGTGGAGGTTCTTGGAAAGACGTTGCTTATTTCCTACAGGTAAGCACTCGTGACCACGAATATGCTGATTCTGCCAGAAGTTATATCGGATTCAGAACTGTGCAGGATTACATGGGTACTCAGGTAACTGGTAACGGTAACGGAAGCAAAAGAAAGTAATTTTATAATTTTATCAATATCCAACAAATCTATTTTAAAACCTAAAAAAAAGTATTATGGCATTATTAAGTAAAAAAGCAATGAATTTCGCTTATGGTATGGGAGCGGCAGTAGTAATCATTGGAGCTTTATTCAAAATTACTCACTTTGAAATTGGACCATTAACAGGAACAGTTATGCTTTCGATAGGATTGGTAACTGAAGCGTTAATTTTTGCGCTTTCTGCTTTCGAACCAGTTGAAGACGAGTTAGATTGGACTCTTGTTTATCCTGAATTAGCAAACGGACAAGCTAGAAAAAAAGCTGATAAAGTTGAAACTCCAACTGATGCTCAAGGATTATTATCTCAAAAATTAGATTCATTATTAAAAGAAGCTAAAATTGACGGAGAATTAATGTCAAGTTTAGGAAACAGTATCAAAAACTTCGAATCTGCTGCTAAAGGAATTGCTCCAACTGTAGATTCAATCGCAGGACAAAAGAAATATTCTGAAGAATTATCTGTTGCTGCTGCTCAAATGGAATCATTAAACAGTTTATATAAAGTACAGTTAGAAAGCGCTTCAAGAAATGCTGAGGCTAACAAAGAAATCGCTGAAAACGCTTCTAAATTAAAAGAACAAATGGCTTCTATGACTGCAAACATTGCTTCTTTGAACAGTGTTTACGGTGGTATGCTTTCTGCAATGAGTAACAAAGGATAATTAGTTTTTAACTAATATTAAATTTATTAATAAAGAACTAATTAGAAAAAAATGGCAGGAGGAAAATTAACCCCTAGACAGAAGATGATCAACCTGATGTATCTGGTTTTCATCGCAATGTTGGCAATGAACGTCTCAAAAGAAGTTATTTCAGGTTTCGGTTTGTTTAACGAAAAATTTGAAGCTTCTAACGCAACATCAATAACAAATAACGCCACTTTATTAACAGCTTTGGATCAAAAAGCAGCTGAAGCAAAAGGAGAATTTGCAACTGCAGCTCAGAGTGCTCATAAAGTTGAGGCAATTTCAAAAGATTTTTACGCTTACATTGGAACTTTAAAAGCTCAGGCTTTAGAAGGATTTGAAGTAGATAAATCAACAGGAAAATTACCATACGAGTCTATGGACAAAGGTGATAATATCGATAACTGGTTTACAGGAGATGGTTACACTAAAAAAGGTGATGAAATTATTGCAAAGATCGAAAAATATAAAGCTGATATTAAAGCAGCTTTAGGAACCGATAAAAAGTATGCAGGTATTATTGCTGAGGTTAACAAAAAATTTGATCTTTCTGATGTAAAAAACAAAGACGGTATAAAAGAAAAATACTTAGCTTACCATTTTAAAGGATTCCCTGCAATTGCATCTGCTGCTAAACTTTCAGCTTGGCAGAATGACGTTCAGAAAGTAGAAGCAGACGTTTACAACAGTGCTTTAGGAAAAGCTGCAGTTGCTGCTGCTTCTTATAGCAATTACCAGGCAATTGTTGTATTGGATAAAAATGCTTATTTCCAGGGAGAGAAAGTTACAGGTAAAGTTGTTTTAGGTCGTTATGATGAAAATACTATACCGGAAAGCGTAACAGGAGCTACATTAGATGCAGCTACTGGACAAGCTAGAATTAACCTGACAGCTGGTAGCATTGGAGAACAAAATATTGGTGGACAATTCAACTTCGTTGAAGATGGTAAAAAAATTAATTTACCATTTAAAGGTACTTATGTTGTAGTTCCAAAACCAAACTCTGCTACAATTTCTGCTGATAAAATGAATGTTGTATATAGAGGAGTTGTGAACCCGATTTCTGTATCTTTCGCTGGTGTTGCTGATAATAAAGTTGTGGCTAGCGCTCCTGGATTATCTTCAGCTGGAAAACCAGGAAAATATAACATGAATCCAGGTCAGGGTACTGAAACTACAATCTCTGTAACTGGTACATTGCCAAATGGTGATAAAGTAACTGATAAGAAAACATTCAGAATTAAAGGTATTCCTGGGCCAACAGGAACAATTAGAGGAGAAATGGGAGTTGTTAAAGGTCCTAAATCTAACCTAGAGGTGGCTACTATTGGAGCTAAATTACTTGATTTTGATTTTGAAGTTGGTTTAGATGTTGTTGGATTCAATATGAAAATTGCTGGACAGCCAACTGTGGTTGTTACAGGAAACAAAATGAATGCACAATGTAAACAAGTACTTTCAAGAGCAGGTAAAGGAGATCAGGTTACTATTTCTGAAATTAAAACTAAACTGGTTGGTGCTGGTAGTTATTTGTTGCCAAGAACTGCTCCGGTAATTTACGAAATACAATAATAAAGTAGTTTAAAACTACGTTCAATATCTTATAATGATATCATGATGAAAGTAAGAAATTTTTTAATAGCTATTGTTTCTATCGCTGGAGGTTTTGCTTCTAATGCGCAATCTAATTTGCTAAATGCAAAAACACCTGATCAGATTGGACTTAAAACTCCTGCTCAACTTATATCTGATAATGATAAGCCTTTGGCTTATGGTTATGTAGATGATAGGGATATCCTGATGGGTAAGACAACATGGGAGATTATTGACTTAAATGAAAAAATCAATTTTCCAATGTATTTTCCGGTAGATACAGCTAACATTGGTTCTAACAGACGTTCTTTATATGACGTTCTAACTAAAGCTATTAAAGGTGGAAAAATAACTGAAGTGTATACTGATAGTTATTTTAATACTAAAAAATCAATGAAAGACATCGAAGGGTCATTATCTCGTATTGATACAACAGATGCAGGTAGAGAGTTGATTAACCAATACCCGGATGATTATAAATCACGTGTTGTGAAGAAAAAAGTAGTTACCGGTAAAGGAAAAAACAAAAGTGTATCTTATGTTGAAGAAACAGTTGGGCCAACAAGAACAGTCCCTGCTGAATATATCTTAAAACAAGATCTTACTGCTGCAGATGTTACTCAGTATAAAATTAAAGGATACTGGTATTTTGACAAACGTCAAAGTGAATTGAAATATCGTCTACTTGGAATTTGTCCTGTAACTCCTGACGTTTATACAATGAATAGTGACGAAAAGGATTATATTGAATTGTTTTGGGTATTCTTCCCAAATGCCAGAGAAGCGCTTCATGAAGCAAAAGCTTTTAATGACAATAATTCAGCTCTTCCAATTTCGTTTGATCAGATTTTGAATTCAAGACGTTTTAATGCTGTAATCTACAAAGAGGAAAACCTTTATGGAGACAGAGCAATTAGCGATTACATGAAAGACAACGCTCAAAACCAGTTGTTAGAATCTGAAAGAGTGAAAGAAAAAATTCGCAACTTCGAACAAGATATGTGGAACTACTAAGTAGTACCTAATCAAATATTTGAAAAACTCTTACTACCTTTGTAGTAAGAGTTTTTTTTATGTAGATAATTCAGGTAATTTGGTTTTAAGAGTTTAAAAAAGTATCAAATTTTTACAATTTTATTTATGTAAGAAAAATAACAATATTTATAATAAAATTTCGTTTAATGTCTTATAATAATTATTATGATGAAAGTGAGAAATTTTTTAATTGCTATTGTTGCTGTTGCCGGAACTTTAACTACTTATGCACAATCGAATTTACTTAATGCCAAAACTGCTGATCAGATTGGCATTAAGACACCTGCACAAATGATATCAGATAATGACAAGCCTCTTGCTTATGGTTATGTTGATGATCGGGACATTTTAATGGGGAAAACGGTTTGGGAAATTATTGATTTAAACCAGAGAATTAATTTTCCTTTGTACTTTCCTGTAGATTCAGTTAATATAGGTCCAGATAGACGTTCTCTTTATGATGTTTTAACTAAAGGAATTAAATCAGGCAAGATAACTGAAGTGTATACAGACAGTTATTTTAATACCAAAAAGTCTTTAAAAGATATTGAAGGAGCTTTATTTCGTGTTGATACAACCGATGCAGGAAGAGAGCTTATTAATCAATATCCTGATGATTACAGATCTCGTGTTGTCAAGAAAAAAGTAGTAACTGGAAAAGGAAAAAACAAAAGTGTTAATTACGTAGAAGAAACTGTAGGTCCGACCAGAACAGTTCCTGCTGAATATATTTTGAAACAAGATCTTACGGCAGCAGATGTGAGTCAGTATAAGATTAAAGGGTTTTGGTATTTTGATAAACGTCAAAGTGAATTAAAGTATCGTTTACTTGGGATTTGTCCGGTTACTCCTGATGTCTATACAATGAATAGTGACGAAAAGGATTATATAGAACTGTTTTGGGTTTTCTTCCCTAATGCACGAGATGTGCTGCATGAAGCAAAAGCGTTTAATGAATACAATTCAGCTCTCCCAATTTCATTTGATCAAATTCTAAATTCAAGAAGATTCAATGCAGTTATTTATAAAGAAGAAAATGTTTACGGAGACCGAGAAATAAAAGATTATATTAAAGATAATGCACAAAGTCAGTTATTAGAATCAGAACGTGTAAAAGAGAAGATTCGAAATTTCGAAGAAGATATGTGGAATTACTAAGTAATGAATCAAATTATAAGAGAAACTCTTGCTACCTTTGTAGTTAGAGTTTTTTTATTTTATCTACATTGCAAATGCTTGATTATTTAATCGTCGGATCTGGATTGGCTGGAATTTCTTTTGCCGAAGTTGCCCTTAAAAACAATAAATCTATTTTAGTTATAGATGATAAATCTCAAAATTCATCCAGAATTGCTGGAGGTTTATATAATCCGGTTATTCTGAAACGTTTCAGCGAAGTTTGGAATGCCAAAGAACATTTAGTTTTAATGAATGAATTCTATGATCAAGTTGAAGAGAAACTGCAGGAAAAATTCAATTATAAAATGCCTATTCTTCGAAAGTTTTTTTCAATTGAAGAGCAGAATAATTGGTTTGCTGCTTCTGATAAAATAAACTTAGCTCCATTTTTATCCACCAAACTAATTACTAAAAAATACCAAGGTATTGATTCTCCTCATAATTATGGAGAAGTGCTGCATACAGGTTATGTTAAAACGGGGCAATTGTTAGAAAGTTATAAAGCTTATTTAAAAAATAATAATTTGCTTCTGGAAGAATCTTTTCATAGTTCTTTCTTAGAAATTCTTGAATCTGGAATTCAGTATAAAAGTATTAAAGCCCGCCATATCATATTTGCAGAAGGTTTTGGACTACATAAAAATCCATATTTTAATTATCTTCCTTTGGATGGAACGAAAGGAGAATTGTTTCTGATAAAAGCACCTGATTTAAAATTAGACCTAATTGTGAATACAAGTGTCTTTATTTTACCAATAGGAGGTAATTTGTTTAAAGTTGGTGCAACTTACAATTGGCATGATAAAACGGATCTTCCAACAGAAGAAGGAAAACAAGAACTTATAGATCGAATTAAAGAAATTATTACCTGCGATTTTGAGATCATAAAGCATTTTGCTGGAGTAAGACCGACAGTTGCGGATAGAAGACCTTTAGTTGGTACTCACGAAGCATACCGTTCTATTCATGTTCTTAACGGATTAGGAACGCGAGGTGTGATGCTCGGGCCGGCATTAGCAAAAATGTTGTACGAGCATATTGAAAACGGAACGCCTATAGACCGAGAAGCCGATATTAAGCGATTCCATAAAAGATATTTAAAAGGGATTACTTTCGGCCAGCGTTAGGATCATAAGAAACAAACATATTAATGTATAAGTTTCTGGATAGACGAAGTACAAAAGGAAATAAAACGACCAAAGTCACGATAATAGCGATAAAGGATTGCTCGATATTAGCTCCAAAAAATACAAAAGAGATGATAAAAGCAGCAATTCCGACAGCAACATTCAAACCGTAGCTTACATACATAGCGCCGTAAAAGAACGACGGTTCAATTTGATATTTGAATCCGCAGTGGCTGCAGTTTTCATTCATTTTTAGAACTTTACTCAAATGAAGCGGATTTTTGTCTTCATACATGCTTTCATTTTGGCATTTTGGACAACTTCCTGTTAAAATACTATTTAGTTTCGATCCTTTTTTTAACATTTGCAAAAAATTTAAACAAAGGTACGATTTTTCAACCTTTACTGCTGATAACAATAGTTATAAATTATGCTTAATATACACAATCTTTCCGTTTCTTTTGGAGGAACCTATTTATTTGAAGAAGTAACTTTCCGTTTAGGAGCTGGAGACCGAGTAGGTCTTGTTGGTAAAAACGGAGCAGGTAAATCTACCATGCTAAAAATGTTGGCAGGAGATTTTAAGCCAGATTCAGGAGTTATTTCTCAAGAGAAAGATATCAAGATGGGTTTCTTACGTCAGGATATTGATTTTGAACAGGGAAGAACCGTACTGGAAGAAGCTTATGAAGCTTTTACTGAAATCAAAGTTGTAGAAAAGAAGCTGGAAGAAATCAACCATCAATTGGTTACCAGAACGGATTATGAAAGTGAAGAATATGCAAAAATCATAGAAGATCTTTCTGATTATACGCACCGTTTTGAACTTTTGGGTGGTTATAACTATGTTGGAGATACAGAAAAAATTCTTTTAGGTTTAGGTTTTAAAAGAGAAGTTTTTAATAACCAAACCGAAACTTTTTCTGGTGGATGGAGAATGCGTATCGAATTGGCAAAATTACTGTTGCAATCGAACGATGTATTACTTCTGGATGAGCCAACTAACCACTTGGATATCGAAAGTATTATTTGGTTAGAAAATTTCCTTCGTAATTATCCTGGAGTCGTTGTGATTGTGTCACACGATAAAATGTTCTTGGATAATGTTACGAATAGAACCATCGAAATTTCTTTAGGAAAAGCATACGATTTCAATAAGCCGTATTCTCAGTATTTAGAATTGCGTCATGAGATTCGCGAGAAACAATTGGCGACTCAAAAGAATCAGCAGAAGAAAATTGAAGAAACAGAAAAATTAATCGAAAAGTTCCGTGCCAAAGCCTCAAAAGCTTCCATGGCGCAGTCGTTAATTAAAAAATTAGATAAAGTAGAAAGAATTGAAGTTGATGAAGACGACAATTCTGTAATGAATATTTCTTTTCCAGTTTCAAAAGAACCAGGAAAAGTAGTAATCGAAGCTGAAGATGTAACCAAAGCCTACGGCGATAAAACGATTCTGAAAGACATTAGTTTATTAGTCGAAAGAGGAAGTAAAATTGCCTTTGTTGGTCAAAACGGACAAGGAAAATCGACTTTTATCAAAGCTTTGGTAAATGAATTTGAATACAAAGGAAATATCAAATTAGGACATAATGTACAATTAGGATATTTTGCCCAAAATCAGGCGGAACATTTAGATGGAGAAATTACACTGCTTCAAACTATGGAAGATGCCGCAACCGACACCAATCGTATGAAAGTGCGTGATATGTTGGGAGCCTTTTTATTCCGCGGAGACGATGTAGAGAAAAAAGTAAAAGTACTTTCGGGAGGAGAACGTAATCGTTTGGCGCTTTGTAAGCTGTTATTACAGCCAATTAATGTTCTGCTGATGGATGAGCCTACCAACCACTTAGATATTAAGTCTAAGAACGTTTTAAAGGCTGCACTTCAAAAATTTGGAGGAACTTTGTTGTTGGTTTCTCATGACAGGGATTTCTTGCAAGGAATGTCGAATATTGTTTATGAATTCAAAGACCAAAAAATCAGAGAATATTTAGGTGATATCAACTTTTTCTTGGAACAGCGTAATATGGAGAATATGCGCGAAGTGGAGAAAAAAGATGTGATAAAAAATGCACCAGCTGCAAAAGAAAAAGAAACAAGCAAATTATCTTACGAAGACCAGAAAAAAGGAAAATCACTTCAAAACAGATTAAGTAAAATCGAAAGCCAGATTCAGCAATTAGAAAAACAGATTCAGCATGACGATAAAATGCTGGAAACTAATTACGATAAGCATATCGAAGATGCTTCGTTCTTTACGGCTTACAATAAAAAGAAAGAAGATCTAGAACAATTATTAATGGATTGGGAAATCGTACAGGAAGAGATTGATAGTTTTAATGCTTAATATTCTGTTTCAGGTTTCAAGTTGTAATCCTGGTAACTAAATTTTACCGCAAAGGACGCTAAGTTTTTTTATAGTTTGCCTTTAAGATGTAAAAAGTTCGCAAAGCTTTATTAATATAGCTTTGCGAACTTTGTGTTTTATAAAACCTCTCGCTTAAAAAACTTAGCGTGCTTTGCGGTTAAATATTCATTAGTTCAAAACCTGAAACAAAAAAAACTATTCAATAATCCCAATAGATTTTGAATGTTCAATAGCCTTGCCGCTTTCTTTAAAATAACAAACAGAAACATTGAGGCTTTCTAGGTTTTTTAGAATCTTTTGAACCTCGCTTTTCGGATATTTGCCCGTTTGTCTAATATAAACAGCGATTACGGTAACTGGAAATATTTTGCAGATACGTTCGTATAAAATAGGATCGTGCTGCGAATCATCGCCCAATAAAACATATTTTAAAGTTGGGTAAAACTCCACAACATGTTTGATTTTTTCAAATTTATGATCGTGGCTTCCTCTTCCGCTCATAAAGAAATCAGTAATTCCTCTTCTAATGTCTTTAAGGAGAATTACGGCTTTTGGAAGTTTGTGGATTTTGGTAAATTTTGCAATAAAACGGTATAAATTCCATTCACTGCTGGAAATGTAGAAAAAAGCATTTTCTTCTTCGGGTTTATCTCTTCCTGCCTGACTTAAGGCTTGATAATGAGCGACGACATCTCTGAAAACCTTACGATCATTTACATTCTTAAAAAGTAAAATATAAAGTTTTTTGAAAAAATTTTTGGTGTGCGAAATCAAAAAAGTATCATCAATGTCAGATATAATTCCAAGTTTGCCTTTGTGCGGGCGATTAAAACTGCCCTTGCAGATTACAGTTTTGTTATTGTATTTTAAACTGACTTCGTAAGGCATCCATCCAAAATGTGTTTCTTTTTCGAGCGGAATGCAAAACTTAAAATAACCATCATCAAGAGTTTTTGTGTGGATAATTTCATTGTTATAATGAAGATAAACATCAAAATTCTTGATTGTTTTGATTCGGAATAACTTTAGGATCGAAGTGGCGTTTTTTAATTTTCTTTTTTCAAAATCGTAATTGTGCTCTTTCTTTAAAACGTGCCCCATCACAATTAATTCTTGCTCATTTGCATAACCGCGATATAATTGTAGAATTGGTTTCATTAATTACGTATATTTAGGTAACTGTAATTTACTTAATTTAAATTGGTTTTAAAAATAAAATTTTGAAAAAGAATATACTATTTGTTGTAAATCCGATATCGGGAGATCTTGATAAATCAGACTTAATCGAAGCTGTAGAAGAGTTTGCAGCGACCAATCATTTTGATCTGGAAGTGTATGAAACCACTGGAAAAAATGACCCAAAAGAAATACAATCTATATACAAGCAATATCAACCAGAGCGAATTGTTGTGGCTGGCGGTGACGGAACCATAAAAATGGTTGCCGAAGCCATGGAGGAGTACGATGTGATAATTGGTATTTTACCGGCAGGTTCTGCAAACGGACTTTCGGTAGATTTGAATCTTCCTGACGGAATCGAGGAAAACCTCAAAATAGCCTTTCTGCATCATTATATCGAAATGGATATGATTTGTATCAATGGTAAAAAAAGCATTCATTTAAGCGACCTTGGATTGAATGCGAATTTGGTTAAAAATTACGAACAAAGTGATGTGCGTGGTTTTTGGGGATATGCATTGCAGGCTTTTACAACTTTAAAAGAATCTGAAGATCCTTTTGTAGCCACGATTTCGGCAAATAATAAAACAGTGGAACATACCGCAAGAATGATTGTAATTGCCAATTCGCAGAAATACGGAACAGGGGTAGTCATCAATCCGAACGGAGCAATGAATGATGGGAAGTTTGAATTGGTAATTTTAAAGAGTCTAGACTTATTATTGATTGGAAAAATTATCACTGGAAATATGCCAATTGATTCAGATGATATCGTCATTATTTCAACAGAAAAAGCTGAAATTAAAACCGATTATCCTGTTAACTTTCAGATTGACGGCGAATATTGCGGAGCGCAGAATTCTTTAGAAATTCATATTCTACATAAGCAGATGAAAATTGCGGTTCCTTAAATGAATATTCGTTTATTGCATATTGTCATTGCCATTGAAATTGAATCTCTTATTTAAAAGGATTACGTTCCTGCCATTCTGTTTTAGGCTCCAGATAATTGAAAAACCTCGAAATGTTATGGTTTATTAAAGCGTTGCTGTGCGTAATTAAACCATACATTTTTACCGGTTTTGCGCCGACAGAACTTTTGATTTCGAGTGCTGTTCTGGCAAATACAATTTCTTTAAAACCTTTTTTGATAGAATAGGCAATCATGTCATAAAGCATGTTTAGATACAGCATTTTCTCGCGCTGAATACTTTCGTCGTAACCAAGGAAATACGTATCCATGGTGTCGCCATTTTTGATGAGTGTATTAAATCCAATTAATTTTTCGTCAATGAAATAACCATACAACAAAAAGTTATCTCCCATGATTTCTTTGAAAAAACTGAAATGATTTCGAGCGAGGAAAAAAGTATTAAACGGAGCATTTTTAGCGACATGAAAGTACAAATCGTAAATAACATCTTCATATTGCTTAATATCGGCTAATGACATTTGCTGTTTTACGATTCCTTCTGATTTTTTTCGTGCTCTTTTATATTGATCTCTATATTTTTTGGATAAAGCGTCGATATAATCCTGTTCGTTTTTCCAGTTTTCCCTGATTTCAAAAACCATATTGGGCTGAGTCGAAAACGTATAGTTGTTTTTAAACTCGGCTTGCAGTGGTTTTATTTCTTCAGCAGTAAAATCTTTTATGCTTGTAATGTGAACTTTCTTTCCGCTTTCTTTTAAATCTTTTTTGAGCTGATTTATAGCTTTGTGAAGGGTTTTAATAGCTTTTGCTTCTTTAATATTTTTATCAAAAATAAAAGCGTTTTGTCCCGTCAGCATATTATTACCAACGAATAAAACATGTGAAGCAAAGTTTTTAAGTGCAAAATTCCGAACAGAAGTTTTTAAGCATTTGTCACGCTCTCCAAACGATTCCAGTTTTTCTGCAAAAAGAAACTGCGTTAAAATAATACCGATTAGTTTTTCTTCTTCGAAAAGTCCAATAAAATGACAAGTCATGTTTACTGGAGAGGAATTTTCCAGAACTTCTAAATATTCGCGGGTTAAAAAGATATTATCAGTAGCAAGCGAATTCCATTCTAATGGCAGGAAGGAAGCGCTTTTGTAAATCTGGAAAGAATAAGTTGTATTCAAGAGTGTGAACTAATTTCGTCAAAATTAGATAATATTTGGAATAACTAAATTTCTTTAAGTTATTATTAAGAAAAACCCGTTTGAGTTTTGCTTCAAACGGGTTTTTGATATTTTGTTTTTTATGCAAAACCGCAGACAATTCCGCCCATTAAAGTAAGCGTAATTAGCCAATAGCCAGTATGAATAAAAATATATTTCCAGGATTTTCTTTCGAACAAACCATTAATTCCAATTAACGGAAACGCAAAAAAGAAACCAGACATAAATCCATGCAATGCGCCATGTTTAAAAGTTCTGTATGCCATTCCGTAATCGGCCATAAAAGCGGCAAAAGAAGGTTTTGCACTATCTATCAAAGGCGGACCACCAACCATTCCGATGGCACCAGATTGATGAATAGTCAGCGACATTAAAGTCATGGTAATCATTAACGAAAAAATGTACGTTAATCCGAAAATTTTAAGCATGCTGCCTTTTCTAAGTTCTTCTTGTGTGAGGTTGTTTTCTTTCATCCAGATGGTTCCGAATACTTTTGGGCTGTACCAGATAAAACCGACAACGAGTGTGACAATTGCAGAGATAAGCAATGCAAAGAAGTTAATTTTCATAATATGAGGTTTTTAGAATTAGTTAGTCAAATGTAGTCAAAAAACGAATACTGAATTTGGTTTTTTGTAAAGTGCTATAAGTCTTGTTAATAAGAAATTTATCAACAGTTTATCGATATTATGCGAATATTATCGATGAAATATATAAATTCGTAAAATAAATTAAGAGCTAAAATCTTGCAATACAAAATCAGATTAAAAGCTTTTATTTTGAACCAAAACCAAAAAATAAATTACAATGTTTACCAAAAATTAATCGTGCTTATGAATGAATTTTACACTCGTTAAAAAAGTTGATTAAATATATTTAGTTAATTGCTGAAACCGTAATTCGTTACGGTTTTTTTTGTTTTTGGACTGAAGCAGTTCTTTAAAAAATAACATTTAATTTAGAAAGGAATTTTTTATGTTTGTCTAAAATTTTATAACTTTAATACAAGTATCCAAAAAAAGCAAAGTTTGTAAAACAAAGCTATTATTAATTTTAATAAACAGAAATTATGACACTGCAATATCAAGGTGAGCAATACGGAAAAAAGACCACTTTTACCATTAGAATTATTGGAAACAACTTATCAAAAAGTAGTTCAAATTATCAGATTGATCTTTTAGTAGGCGACAAAAAACTACCGACTTTTACAAGTGAGATTCACCAAAGTCTTTCTAATTGCTTAAAAGAAATCTATTTGTTCAGAAAACATAACGGGATTCAATTTGATGAGTCAACAGAGAAGATTGTTTCACTTTTTGTTCCTTATGATAAAGTGTTGTACAACTATAATAAATATGCTTTATTCAGAGCATAATTTTTCTCAAAATAAGATGAAAAAGGACCGCTTTCTAAAAGTGGTCTTTTTTTGTTATAGTTTAAAATAAAAAAAGCTCCAGATTTCTCTGAAGCTTTTGTTTTGCTAAGTAGTCCGTGGGGGAATCGAACCCCCCTTACCAGGATGAAAACCTGGCGTCCTAACCGATAGACGAACGGACCTGCTTTGCTATTGCGGGTGCAAAATTAGAACTAATTTTGATATATCCAAGAGACTTTGAAAAAAACTTTCTAAAATTATTTAGAAAATGTTATTTCAAATGATAGTTGGCCGCAAATAAATTGGGTTAGATAAGATGTATTTATTTGATTATTAATTTATTGTTTTTTGTATGGTAAGTAAAATTAAGAATTTGTCGGAGAGAATTTTTTTTATAGTTTTTATTATAACTTTTTATTTTGAAAGAATATTCTTTTAGTTTTTTTTGAATTCTTTAATAGATTAAGTTAATTTCGTTTCCGCTGTAGTAGCAATAAAAAAATAATTCGAAAATGAACCATCTTCAAGATTTAAATATAAAAAAAGAAATACTGCCCATATTTGATTATTCTTTAAATTCTTTTACAAAAAATAAAATTCTGTATTTGTTAGAAACGCCTTTAGTAGATGAAGACAGAATTATAGAAAGACAAAATATTCTAAGGGCTTTCGGTTCTAATATGAACGTTTTGGAGAATTATTCTTATACGGTTCTTTATTTAAATGAAGTTCATTTTTTTCTAAATAATTTTAAGGAAGTAAATTTAAAAAGCAAAGGGTTTCTATTTTCAGGGCCGGACGATGATGAAATTCTCCTAAACAACAAGTTGCATCAAATGGTGGTGTTTTTTTACAGACTAGAATCGGTCTATTTTTCCAGGATTGACATAAAAGATTTTCCTGAAGTTTATAGAAAAGATTTAAATAGCATTCTGTCTTTTCTTTCCTTTTTTGAATTACGACATTATGAGCTGATAATTAGGGAAAAACGTTTAAAAAGAAAACATCTTAAAGAATTAGCCAATAAAATTCTGAAATTGAAAACTGAACAAAGAATAGAAAAATTTTGGGAAGATTTGTTTTTGTTCGAATCTTATTGCTCCATTAGTCTGGCAATCAAAAATAGAAAATTTTCATTTCCGGCTTTTGAAGAAAAAGAAATAAACCTGAATAACTTCTATCATCCTTTAATTAAAAATCCGGTTAAAAACGACTTTAGAACTTTTGGTAATGTTATAATACTAAATGGACCTAATATGTCGGGAAAGTCTACTTTTCTTAAATCTATTAGTTTGTGTGTTTATTTAGGGAATCTTGGACTTGCGATTCCGGCATCAAAAGGGATTATTCCTGTTTGTAGTGATTTTTCTATTGGAATTAACAAACGAGATGATATTTCAAGCGGATACAGTCATTTTATGACAGAAGTTATGAATCTCAAAGATGTTGTTGTAAAAGCAGGAGGAGGAAAGAAATGTTTTGCTGTATTTGACGAACTTTTCAGCGGTACAAATGTTGAAGATGCAACCGAGATTTGCCGAACAACAATACATGGTCTTAGCAAATTTAGTAATTCCTATTTTTTTATTTCCACTCATATTCAGGAATTAAGAGATGTCACAAACAGTAATATTTCGACATTTTACTTAGATTGTGAGTTGGTAAATAACGTACCAACTTTTACCTATAAATTGAAACAAGGATGGTCTGATATTAAAGTGGGAAGGATTTTATTTGATAAAGTAGGTTTGAATGAGCTTCTAGACAGTTCAAAAACCATTGATAAATAATTGGTTTAAACAAAAAAAGCTCCAGATTTCTCTGAAGCTTTGTCTTAGTAGCGGGAACAGGACTCGAACCTGTGACCTTCGGGTTATGAGCCCGACGAGCTGCCTACTGCTCTATCCCGCGATGTTTCGGGTGCAAAGATACACACTAAATACGGTTATGCAAACAATTTTTGTACTTTATTTTTTATATTTCTTGAGAAGTGTTGTTTTTCCTAGATTTTAAAATCCAGTAATTCCTGATAAATATTCCCCTTTAAGCCTAGTAATAAGCCGAATGCAGGTTCTGTTTTGATGCCTTTTTCTTTGAGTTGGACGATTTCTAATCGGAAGTTTTCGTCTCTGGAATGTAGGATTTTATCTTCAATAATCATGTGTCTATAACCATTTTGAAGTTCAGTTGGAATGTTTTGTCCAAATATTTCTATTTCAAAAGCGTCAATAAAGAAGTTCGCAACGACAGATTCTTTATCATCAATCACAATTTCTCTGATTGTGAAATTGGTTTCTTTTTCAAAAAGCTGTTTAATTCTCTCAATAAAGTTCAGTTTATTTTTCCAATAACAAACAATATCAAGATCACTGTTTTGAATATCAATATGTATTGGAATTGTGCCAACTAAAATTGGATCAAAATCAGCTAAGGTTTCTAAAACTTTGTGTTTCGTTAAAACTTTAAAAGCCAATTGCTGTTTTTGATTTCCTGTTGTTAAATACGCTATATTCTTGAAATCAGTCATTTTGTTAATCCTTATAATTTTTTTCTTTGGCAATTTCCTGCTCTAATCTTTTGTTGATATTGATTTTAGCATTTGTAAAAACAAAAATTGTCGTTCCATATTCGCGAGCGTATTTATTGGTAATCTGACCACCAATGAAAGCCTTTTCAAAAAACGGACTTGTAGTTTTAAATTCGCCACTGTTTTCTTCAAAAGTTTTAACCCGAATTAAGTTTTTGTAGTACACATTCAAATTAAACCAATTTACATAATCGGCATTGAAAGAAACAGCTCTAATTCCTTTTTTAGTGTAATAGTTTATAGCTCCGGCCTGACCATAATTGTCACAAAGGATCAAGGTGTTTTCTGATTTCGGAAATAAGGCATAAATTGAATCCGTTTTATGGGCAAGTACTTTCCAGCCCAGCATATCCGCATAATCCTGGGGTAATTGGTGCTCTTTTCCGTCTTCCCAGCGAAGCATTCCCAATTTTTTGTATTTCTCAGGATTTGCTACTATATATTCCGGGCTTTTATTTGGAAAAGCAATATTGTACATGGGAATAAAAAATAATAAAGGAATGAGAATAAAAACAGGTTTAAGAAAACGTTTCCATCCGCTATTTAAAATTTCGGAAAGATAAACCGCTCCAAATCCAATATAAATTGGATACAAACCTATTGCATAATATGCTTTTGCTTTGAAATAGATAAAAATTAAAAGAGTGAAAATAAATGTGGTAAAAAAGAACTGATATTTTTTAAAAGGTTTGTAAAATAAAAAAGCATAAAGAGCGCTCAGAATTACGAAAAAGGAACCTATAAAAAAGAGGATTTGTTCTTTTAAAAATCCAATTCGGTCCACATTTACCAATTGTGTTTCTGCCAGTTCTTTCATATGGTGTACAATCGGAAAATGATTTCTGTATTGCCATACCAGATTAGGAAGTATAAATAGGAATCCCATAACCAGGGCAAAATAAAGCTCTTTTTTGGCCAGTATTTTTCTTTGATTCGAAAGTAAAATAGCCGGAATTAATCCGAGTAGTAAAAACAAAATATTATATTTATTAAGAAAACCGAATGCGAAAACAAATGCTCCCAGATAAAGCAGATTATTTTTTTCTGTAACGATGTATTGAATCAGAATATAATAAAAGGCAGTCCAACACAAAACATCAAGCGAATTGGGTTGGTAAAGCATATTAAGACGCAATAAGCAGGAAAATAAAATGCCAAGTGACCCCAGAATCAAAGCGTAGAGATTTCCTTTTAATAGTTCTATCGTCTTCCAAACAATCAAAAGAGTCATGGCGCCAAACAGGGCAGGGAAGAACCTGATCCAAAAAACAGAATTTCCGAGTAATAAAATAAGACAGGAAAACCAAGAAGTAACCGGCGGAACCGATAAATAGCCCCAAGCCAAATGATGCGCCTGATCCAGATGCAGGTATTCGTCTCGCTGCAAATCGTATTCGGGACTAATTAAAACGTACTGTAAAACAAATTTTAGAAGAATAAACCCAATTAAAATCAGTGTTTTTTTGTTCATGAAGTTTTGGTTTAAGCGTAAATGGTTTGGTTTCAGTTAAAAGTATAACGAATATAAAATTTATTTTGATTGAAAGGCAGAATCTAAGTTTGTTATTTGAAAATCCGTAGGTTTAGTTCAGAAAAATATTTAACATATATACTATGTGTATTTATGGAAGTGAAACGCCTTTTAAAGTATTGTAATATCTATGTCTCTATGAGTTTAAAATAATTGAAACCAGCAGTTGTTGAAATAAAAAAGCTTCAGATTTCTCCGAAGCTTTTGCTGAATTTTTATTCCTCTGTTGCAGTTTCAAATTCCATGTGGTCGATAATTTCAACTTCCGGTTTGTCCGGTTTTGAAGCTTTTAAAGCGTTGAATCTTTCCAGCATTTCAGTTTCGCCCTCTTCTCCACTGAAATAAGGGAAAACATCCATGATAGGCGATTCTGCAATAGCAGGAATTGAATATTCGCCCATTGTATTTTTCATGATATGAAGTGTGTTATCATAAGCTTCGCGAACATCATTTGCCTGAACCAGCATATACATACCTGTTTTTCTTTCTTTTCCGCTTTCTTCATCATAGGCGATTAAAGAAATTTTAGATTTAAACCATCTGTCAGCATTTTCAAACGGGTGAATTTCGGCATAATTCGCCACTTTGATATTCGTGATTTTAAATTCTTCACTAATATAAGCGGCCATTTCTTCGTTTATTCTTTTTTCAGCTTCTGTATAGGACAAAGCGTCAACCAAATACGGTTCGGTTAAAACTTTTTGTCCGCCTGTTTCATCTGTTTTTCTATATTTTACTTTGCATTCGTACCAAACTGCGCTCATCTCTTTTAATTTTTAAGGATGCCAAAGATAAATTTTACAGCAAAAAAAACAGTTAAATATTGAAATAGATATTCACAATTTAAGATTGTTTTTTGTAACGTTTTGAGATTCTGAAAGTTGTGTTTTTATCACTAATAAAAGCTTTGTAATCTTTGTCATTCTTTTAAAATGATGAAAAGTGAAAATATTTTTTTTGCCTAAATAATTGTAAGCCAATACTTTGTTTTTAATGATTTGAAAAAAATAAAAAAAAGTAGGTTCACCTTAAACCAAATAATCAATTTAAACGTAAGTGTGGGAAGATAGTGGTTAGGAATGAGGTAAATTCGAATGATAATTAGTTTTTGGAACATACTGAATCTTACCGCATTTCTGGCTACTATTTTTTATGAATATTAAGAAGAATAAATGACAGGAAAATTAAACGTTCAAAGATTAAAAGAGACTTTAGATTATTTGCAAAGTAAACAGCGTGAACTGAATAGACAAGGTGAAAATGATACCCGAAGTCTCGAATCGATGATTAAATATTTGAAAAAAGACATGCTGGATCAATATAATTTGGAAGATCATCATTTGTCTATCAAAAAGGAAATCAAAGACACCGAAACTTTTATACAAAATGTCAAGAGCATTATTGATATCAATTCTTAAATGGTTACTCTATAGAAAGAAAACTACCTTTATTCCAGTTTATATTTTTCGTTTTTACAATCCAGAATCAGTTTATGTTGGAGAAATAGTTTATTCCCAATCATTCCCTGCATTCCGGAACGTTTCATTAAAAACTTTTGAAGTTCCGAAGTGCCTTCGATATAAGTAACTTCAGAAAGGTTTAAGACTGTATTTCCAAATTGTATTTTCTTTTTTGCGGAAGCGGAATAAACATCGAGTGTATTTCCCCAGGAATTTCCTTTTTCGACTTTTATCGGACTATTTTTGACTTTATATTTTCCCCAGATTTCTTTCTGTATAATCAATTCGTAACCACTTGTTCCGGAATCGTAGAGCAATTTCAAATTTTCATTTTCAATTTTTGAAGGAATTAATATTTTGCGTTTTTTGAATTCAAAAGTGGTAAAATCCTTTTCGTGTATTTGTTCAAGAAAGGAACATTTACTGTTTTTAAAATCTAACATAATTATTCGTTTTTCCAGTAAATCGGTTCCAATGGTACCAATGATGTTTGCTGCATCTGGATTGTCAAAATCGATTACACTGCCATAATTTAAAATTTCAAAAAAACTCGAATAGACTTTCATATTCCCAATAGAAAAACCTGTCGAAATCTGATTTTTTTCGGAATCAATATTTATTTGATTGGAAAGTTTTTCAGAGATTGATTCTAATGATTTTTTATAAAAAACAGTAATCGGCGAACCTGAATCAAATTGCATATAAAAGGTTTTATCGATTCCATTAATTTGTATGGGAATAAGTAAAGCTTCATGCTGATTTTCATTATCCGAAATCCATTTTATTGGGATATTTTCTGCTCTTCCAGAAACATTCAGATAATTCTGTGGTGGTGTGAATTTCTTTTGGAAATAAAAATAACCTCCCAATAAGGATAAAAGGATAATCGTTAAAATAGTAAGGGCAACTTTCTTAAATAATTTCATGACTGATTTTTTTGCAACGTTCGGATTTCATTTCCGATTTTCGTGCAAAAACAATGCGACATTTTTACGTCAGTTTTATGAATTGGGTTATAAGAAGTTGTGTTTTAATTTGATAGATAAGTTTTGATTTTGATTCAAACTAATGCCGTTAAGAATAACGATTACCAATTTTAAACACAAAATTGTAAGTAATGGAATAAGAAAAAGAGGGAATTTTATCAAAAAAGCGTTTTGAACAAACGGATTTAAAATTAATAAAAAGGAAAGGATAAGACTTAGGAAAATTTGAATGGTAATGATTTGTTTTCCTAATTCACGATTTTTATAATCTTTGGTTTTATAAGTTAAAATTAAAGGAAAAACGATGCTCCCAAACGGAATGATAAGTCCCGATAAAGCAGAAAGATTAATGATTTTGGCTCTTTCAACTTCGCTTTTTTCATTCTTGCCAATGGTCAGGTTTTCCGGTTCAGTTTCCAGAGATTGCGCAAGAGTTTTAAGTGTAAATCCTTTTAGCATACTACCAGCTTCAATTCTCTGAATTGTTCTTAACGAAAGTCCGGATTTTTCGGCGAGTTCATTTTGAGTCATATTTTGGGTTTCTCTCAAAATTTTTACGTTATTCTTCATGTTTTAGGATTGACAGTTTGAAGACGAAAATATAAAAAAGTTTTTTATCGTTTGTTCTTAAATTATTTCACGAAGATTTTACAGATTTAGGCAGATTTAATGTTGGGCTTAATTATTTTAAACACATAGAAATATAGTTATGCAATAGCTGAAAGTCATTTCATTGCATCAATACACATAGTAAAATATGTGTGTTAGAAACTAGTTTCTTTTTTTCGCCTTTTTAGGGAAACAAATAACTATGTTTCTATGTGTTTAATTTTCTATTAATTAAACCCATTAGGTTTACGATAATCTGCTTTTATCTGCTCAAATCTTTTTAAATCTGCGTGAAACTATTTTAAGTACTCTTCAGGGTATATTTAACAGAATACAATCTTTATAAATAGCATCTCAAAAGTTAAAGTTTAATAAAAATTAAGCCTTTTTCTTTAACAAAATGATTAACTTGTTGTAGAATAAATGATTCACAGATACTAAATATCCTAAAAAATACCACTATGCGCGTATCAGTAGTTCGAAAAAACATAAAATTTACACCAGATTCCAGAAGAGTTGTTGCCCGATATTTTATGAATGGGAATGAACGAACCCAACAAATGGTACTTCGGATTATGATGCTGGACGAAAAACAAGTACTACAAACTTTGGAGCAGACACTTCGCGAATTTGCCAGACGTCATCGAAATATTTCGGCAGTTTTTTTTAGGCACTGCGAAAGAATAAGACCCATAATCGAAGAAATGCAGATTGATTATGAAAACATGTCTCTTGACCGTAAAATGCTTATTGGTTCCTACTGTACAATGGAATATGCAATCGAATCGGCTGCGATTTTTAATCCGTCGATTGTAGAGGATTTTGATCAGACAGGATTGGAAGCGGGAGAAAAACGCGTTGTAATTTCTTTTAGGGCAACTGGTGAAGGACATATTTCGTCGATTGTTTTCAGAAGAGGGATTCTGGACAGAGACAATAACCTGCATATCATGAAAATTGGAAATCATATTGATAAAGCCGAAATCGAACATAAGACTTTATTTAATAAAGAACGATTTCTAACGAAATTGGCAGAAATGCATACTACAGATAAATATATCGAACAAATTATGCATGATCTTCCCGATGAATTTGAATTTGCAGTTCTTAAAAATTTGTTGACAGATGCTTTGCGTGATCCGTCTATCCGGGAAGAGAGAAAAACGGCATTGCAGGAAATTTTGTGGCTGGCCAATTCATTTTACGATTTGCAATTCAAACACGATTCGGATATTACAGAACGTGTCATTTTTCCAATTTCTGATTCTGAAAGTCGTGGAATCGAAGATGCGCGTTTTGTGCGTTTTGTAGACGATGATGAATCAGTTCGTGTAATGGCTACTTATACGGCTTACAACGGACATACCATATTACCAAAACTTATTTCAA
The DNA here is from genome assembly GCF_042686225.1 of Flavobacterium notoginsengisoli. Taxonomy (NCBI): domain Bacteria; kingdom Pseudomonadati; phylum Bacteroidota; class Flavobacteriia; order Flavobacteriales; family Flavobacteriaceae; genus Flavobacterium; species Flavobacterium notoginsengisoli. The sequence goes on along the minus strand of NZ_JBHUOT010000006.1, from coordinate 156,209 downwards.
CGGAAGATTTTTATAGTTTCAGGGTAATGCCGCTTCATGGAGAGGGAGCACAGAACAAAAATCTGGCTTTGTTTCCACGAAAAATTAAAGGGAAATATGCCATGTTAGCCCGAATAGACGGCGTGAATAACTACATTATGTATTCTGACAGAGCAACACAATGGAATACGCCGATTCTGCTGCAGGAACCTCGCTTTACATGGGAATTAACACAGATTGGGAATTGTGGTTCACCGCTTTGGACAGAAGAAGGCTGGCTTGTTATTACACATGGAGTGGGGACAATGAGACGTTACTGCATTGGAGCTTCTTTATTTGATTTGGAAGATCCTTCTAAAGAAATCGGAAGACTTACAGAACCTTTGCTTGCTCCATTGGAAGATGAACGCGAAGGTTATGTACCAAACGTAGTGTATTCCTGTGGTGCAATTATCCATAATAAAAGTCTAATTCTGCCTTATGCTGTTTCGGATTATTGCTCGACTTATGGGGTAGTTGATTTAGCCGAATTGTTGGATGCGCTTCGAAAAAGTAAATAGCAATTAGCTGGGGCAAATTTCAAAAAAATATTTAAACACATAGAAACATAGATTAGGATTGTGTTGAAAAAGAAATTAGAAGAAACAAGTTTCCACGCATAGCTAAACTATGTGCATTTAAATTAGTGAAACGCCTTTTTTTTAATCTCTAAAAAACTATGTCTCTATGTGTTTAAAATAATAGGACTATCCGCTGAACAAATTAATAATTCAGTATAAAGCATATTGGTAACGCGGATAAAACGGATTTACTTCGTAAAAACGCGGATTAAAACAGATTTTTTATTTATTAAATTTTAGACAGATTAATAAAAAATCCATTTTAATCCGCGTCTTCGCGTTAGCGAATCTGTATCATCCGCGTCTGATTAGATGGATTTTTGCTAAGATCAATCTGAAAAAATTGTTTAAAAAGAAATAATCATTTTCTGTTTTTTAAATCAGGAATTTTTTCAGTCAGATTCTTCCAATATCTTTTGGGCATGTGCTGGATGTGGAGTTTTGTGTTTTTACGGGATTCAATATTGACACTTTTAAAATAATTACGCCATAAATTCTGAAAAAACTCTTCGTTATCATCGCTTATTTCTGCCAGAAATTTGGAGGAAGAAGAATTAGCATCAAACTGTATTTCGACTGTTGATACATTTTCGAGATCATAATAAATTCCGTATTTGCGTTTGGCATCATAAATCAGCCAGCGCTGGTCGGCGTAACGGTTTTTAAAATGATTTTCTATCAACGGAAGCACGTTGCAATCTGGTTCTACAATGGCATAATATAAGTTGTCTTTAGTGAGTTTGAAACGAACAAAAGCTTTCATTCTGTGGCTTTCTCTGCCTGTTAAATGCGTTGCTTTTTGCACATTTAAAACATTATTATTGCTGAAATCCTGTTCGATATTGATTGGACTTGCTAAAATATATTGTACATATTGAAGCAGAATTTCTTCAATCTGATTCATTTCAGATAAAAAAGCATAATACAAATTCGAAAATCCGCTGTTGGAAAGACGTTTTTGAAGGCCATTCAAAACCCGGTCTGCTTTTGCATTATCTGTAGCTACAAAATGTGTATTGGCAAAAAGCAAAGCATTTGAATTTTCGTCTTTCTCGAAAGCAACATCTTTGAATTTGTATTCATAGATTTCAAAAACAGCCGTAAGCCAGCCTTCATAACTTCCGTCGTAAATTATTTGTGTCATTTTGATTAAAATAAAGCCAGCTGATTGGAGAAATTATTTTGATATTTGCTTTTTTGAAAATTCAAAATATACTCTTTTATCTGAGCCGAAGTCAGATCTTTTTGCAACTGAAAAGGAGAAGCAAAAGCCAGAAAATATTTGGATCTGCTGTAAGCAATTCCTAATTTTTGTAAATCCTCTGCCTGTAATTTTTTAAACTTTCTGGCCGCAACAATTTTTTTGGCACTCAAAACTCCGATTCCCGGAATTCGCAAAATCAGTTCTAAATCGGCAGTATTGATATCAACCGGAAATTGATGCAGATTTCGTAATGCCCATCCTAATTTAGGGTCAATATCTAAATCCAGATTCGGTTGGTCAAAACCGACAATTTCGTTGACATTAAATCCGTAAAAACGAATTAACCAATCGGCCTGATACAAACGATTTTCCCGAATCATGGGAACCGGAGTTCCAATTGCAGGCAATCTGTTGTCGTAACTTATTGGTACATAACCCGAATAATAAACGCGTTTCATCTGCATGGTGTCGTAGAAATAATTGGCCATTCCCAGAATTTCAAGATCATTTTCCTGAGTGGCGCCAATAACCATTTGCGTACTTTGTCCTGCTGGAGCAAATAGCGGTGCTTTGTAGTTGGATTTCTTTTCTTCTTTGTAACCGACAATTTCATTTTTAAGATATTCCATTGGTTGAATCACGTCTTTGTGATTTTTGTCCGGTGCAAGCAGTTTTAGACTTTTTTCTGTCGGCATTTCGACATTAACACTCAAACGGTCGGCATATAATCCTGCCTCTTTTAAAAGTTCTTCACTCGCGCCTGGAATGGCTTTTAAATGAATATAACCATTGAAGTTTTCTTCTAATCGTAATTTCTTGACAATTCGAACCAGACGTTCCATAGTAAAATCGGCATTATCAAAAATGCCGGAACTTAAAAATAATCCTTCTATATAATTTCTTCTATAAAAACCTATGGTAAGATCGACAACTTCCTGAACTGTAAAAGCAGCACGTTTAATGTCGTTGCTTTTTCGGCTCACACAATAAGCACAGTCAAAAATGCAATGGTTGGTCAGTAAAATTTTTAGGAGAGAAACACAGCGTCCGTCTTCGGTATAAGCGTGACAAATTCCGTTTCCGGTATCGCCCAATCCTTTGTTTTGGTTCTTTCGGGTGCTTTGACTGGAAGAACAAGAAACATCATATTTGGCTGCATCAGCTAAGATCGCCAATTTCTCCATTACTCTTTCGTGTACCATTTTGATCTTAATTTTTGTTTTGGAAATGAAAATTCATTCCTTCAAAACTACTCAATTGAGCCAAAAATGATCTGAAAACGACTGTTCTAAATTGTATCAAATTTGATTTAGTTCAAAATAGAGACTCAAAAAATTAACTTTTCCAGATTTAAAAACAGGTATAAATACGGGGTTTCAGGTTTTGCAAACTTTTTATATTGCGACTCAGTAAGAAAAAAATCCGTTATCCCCCTTAACAATTGATTTTTGTCTTTAGAAAGACTTACTAGTATTAGCGAATATTTTATAAACCGAATAGCTAAAACGATGAAATTTGTAAAAGGACAAGATGTCTCCTACACGGCATTGAGTGGGAGGTCTTATGAGGCAAAAGTGATAGAAAGAAAAATGGATTTCAAAAAAGGGCTGATAATAAAATCTACTTCAAACCAAAGAGATTTTCATTATTTGATTGAAATTCAAAAAAATGGTACAACAGAAAATATCCTGTGTGCCGAGAATCATCTACAATTATTAGAGAAGAAAAAACGACGGGAAAAGAAAGCTGCCTAAAAATGACAATTTATAAAGGCTATAACTTTTTCTAAAACTACTTCAGGCATTTCTTTGTGAGGTGTGTGCCCCGTTTTTGCAATTATATACTTTTCGGATTTTCCATTTACTAAGTTTACTGTTTTTTCAACTTGTGCTAAAGTGCCATATTCGTCATTTTCGCCTTGAATGAAAAGGAGCGGAGACTTAATTTTTGGAAGTAAATCTTCAATATTCCAATTTCTGAAATTGTCTCGAAGCCACGTTTCTGTCCATGCTTTAAAAACGGTTTCTGTTTTTTCGGCATGATATTTCTGTAGTTTTAAAGGAAGATTCGTTGTTTCGTAAGCCTGAACCGCTTTGCGAATTCCTTCGAGCGTAATTTTCTCTACAAAAATATGTGCCGCTTCGGCAATAACCAATTTAATTCGGTTTTGATGTTTTGCAGCTGCAATTAAGGCAATAGAACCGCCATCACTATGACCGTAGAGAATAGCGTTTTCTATGTTTAGTTTTTCTAAAATATCATCTAGAACCTCAGCTTCCAATTCTAAATAATTTACCGGTCTTACAAAGGTTTTCATCGGAACCGATTTTCCATAACCTAAACGATCGTAAACCAATAAATTACATTGGCAGGCAATAGCAATTCTTTTAGGGAAATCTCTCCAAAGCTCAACACAGCCTAAAGAATCGTGCAGAAAAACTATGGTTGGTCTATTTTCAAAAACATTGTGATATTCAGCATAGAGATTATTTCCATTGCAATTGATTAACATACCGCTGTTTCGTTTTGAATTACTTTTTCTTTTTTGGCTTTCGAAATATTAAGATAGATAATGGAGCCAAGCATTATGGCAATTCCTAATAGCTGTAGTAAAGTTACTTTTTCTCCCAAAATGATATGAGCACAGAAAACTGCTGCAGGCAATTCTAAAGTCAGCAGAACCGAACTTAATCCAGCACCAATTTTAGGCATTCCCACAGTAAAACAAATTGGTGGAATCACAGTTCCAAAAATCGCTAAAAAAGTTCCCCACTGCAGTAAACCAAAATCCAAATGTGTGCTTGATGTGATAGCCTCGCAGTTGATTAAAAATATTATCATAGCAGAACCGCTGGTCATTAAAGCGCTTTTTTCGAACATTGGGGTTTCTTTCCCGATTTTGCTCGTAAAAACGATATACAAAGTGTAAAGTATTGCTGATAATAAACTTAAAAGAATTCCTGTAAAAGAAATAGTAGCATTATTTAAATCTAAAAGATTGCCAGCCAATACAGTTCCTAAAATGATAAATAGGGAAGAACCGATTTCAACGGCACTTGGCTTTTTCTTAAAAACGATCCATTCGACCAAAATACTGAGCCATGTAATTTGCATTAACAAAACAATTGCTAGTGAAGCTGGAATATAAGCAACAGATAAATAATAAGTATAAGCAGAAGAACCCATTGTAGTTCCTGCCAAAAGTAATTTCCAGTCTAAAACTAATTTATTACCATTTTTAAATTTCTTGAAAAGAGCGATCGACCATAAAATCAAAGTTCCCACAAGGGCTTGCGTCAACGTAATTTCAGCTGGACTGTAACCTTCTCCGTAAGCGATTTTAGCGAATGAAGACAGCATTCCGAAACTCAAAGCGCCTAATGCAACAATAATAATATATTTGTTCATTTTATATTCTTAAAATATGTTTTGTACCCTCAAAAGTATTTATTGTAGAATTATGAACGAAATTTTTGAATTAAATATGTATTTAATTCTTTAAATCAGAAAATTTTATGATTTTTGTCCGAAATTAAATTGTTTTTCATACTTTAACTGGAAAAAATCCGATGCAAGAATTAAGCAAACAAGAAATAGAGCTACTTCGAATCCTTCAGCAAAATGCCAGATTTGATATTACGGACTTAACCGAAAGATTGAACATGTCGCGAACTTCTGTTTACGACCGAATAAAAAAACTGGAAAACGAAGGTTACATCAAAGATTACGTCGCGATAATTGACCCGAAAAAAGTAGGATTGAATTTCACTGTAATTATAAATCTTTCCCTAACAAGCCAGCGTTTAGAGTTGGTTGAAGAATTTTCAAGGCAAGTCTCAGCACTCGATGAGGTAGTGGAAGGTTATGTAACGGGCGGAATCTTTGATTATGTTTTGAAAGTCGTAGTAAAAGATCCCGAAGCTTTTAATGATTTTATTCGAAAACTATCCAACATTCCGAATATTAGCAAAGTGCAGAGTTCTTTTGTAATGAGTTATATTAAGCAGTCTACTAAATTGCATTTTTAGCACTTTATTCTGAGTTATCATATAAGATAACCGTTTTATGAAAACGATTATGGAAATTTGGTTAATGGAGAATTAATCAGATTAAGATCATGGAAACGGAGCAATTGAAAAACTTAGAATACATCAAAAAAATAGCAATTCAATATTTAAATACACTAAAGCCAAAAGAGGGAAAGTCTTCTAGTGCCGAAATCAAAATATTGAACTATTCAGAGCTTGGCTGTGTTATTACCAACATGCTAAAGCTTTGTATTTTAGCATTGGAACAGGATAATGGTAAAAACCAAGCGATTGATGTTGGATTAATTTTGGAACAAGCGCTTCATTTATATCCAACAGATGAAATGGAATTGCTGGATTTGGTTCAGGAAATGTTGGTTCAAGAATCGTATGAAAACAGTAACTAAAAGTTTTGTTTTGAGAGGATTACTTTTTAGATTTAATCAGGTACTCTATTAGTGCTGATAGAGTTATGATTAGTGTTAATTAAAAGTCTAATTTATTTAGAAGTTGTATTTTTGAGTTACATTTGTTTTTTAAAATTATACAGTCATGATAAAACTTGATCAAAGAAGCTTAAGCGAAAATGTAAAGTATGCTTATGATTTGAGTGAAAAGTTCAATAAAGAGTCTAAGAGCAAAATTGCACTTGGAACAGATGAACATTTGGATTTGGTTTCTAAGAATACAAAGATTTTTAATCGGCTGATAGGGATATTATCTTTGGTAAATGATCTTGTAGAAAAGAATTTTCCGTCCAATAAAGAAGAAGCCGAAGATATAAAACTGGCATTACACTCTCTTCACAGCTCTTTAGATTTGTTTTTGAGCAAAATAAAAGCTTCGAATAATTCATATAAAGAATCAATTACGCAATTAGAAACTGAAATTTCTCAAATTGTAGAATACATTAATGATATAAACAATTTTGTGTTAAATGACGATGAGTTTATTTCTGATGATTTTTTTAATGAAGAATAATTTTTGATATGTTAAAGTTTCAATCTACTTCCACATTTCAAGAATCATTAAAGAAGCTTTCCACTAACTATAAAACCATTAAGTTAGATATAACACAAGAATTTACAGATTTATCTTTTGAAGAAATATTCTCAAAAAAATATGTTTTAAAAGATTCCGGTGTTGTAAAAATTTTGAAAGTAAGGATAGCAAATTCAGAACAAGGTAAAGGTAAAAGTTCGGGCTTTAGAATGCTTTTAATAGCAGATAAAAGAACTTCGGAAGTTGTTTTCTTAAATATTTTTGCAAAAACAGGATCAGATGGTAAAGATAATATTGATAAAGAAGAACTTAAAGACTGTTTAGTTATTTATAAAAAAGAGAAACAAACCAATACGCTTGTTGAACTAGATTCTAAAAACTCTTTCAATATAAAAGTTTCTATTCCATAAAATTAATTAAGTTTTTTTGGAAGGTTAATCTTTTAATAAAAATGTGCTGTTTCGGCATAAAAAAGCTCCAGATTTCTCTGAAGCTTTTGTGAATTAATACATTATCATTTTATAATTTCCGGTAAAGGCATTTTCCAGACATTATTAATTACATCTGGTTGTGGGCCGTAAATTCTGGTAACAAACATGAAGTTTCCTTCTCTAGGAGTAGGCAGCCAGTTGCTTTCTTTGTCTTTTCCAGGCGAAGTGCTTTGCAAATAAATATTCAAGTCTCCGTTTGGCTCAAATTTTAAACCCTTAGTTTTATTTCCAATAGAATATCTGTTTATTGGATTCGGAACAAGAAAACGTTTCGGCAGGTTGTACATGGTAATACTCCAAAAATATTTTGCTTCGGGTAAGTCTTTTTTGCTGAATTTTAAAATATACTTATTGTTTCCTAAAAGCGGCTGTTTGTCTTTATCATTGGTGCTTCCTGTGTAAACGGCTTCTATTGTTGTATTTCCGTAAATTCCGGCAGCGGCGGCAACGGCACGGTTGAGGTAATTATTTTTAAGTTCGGCTCGGGTACCAAAAAGATTTCCGAAGTCTTTTAGAGAAGCTAAATTAGATTCCAACTCTTGTTTTCCTTCTTCAATTCCTTTTTCAATTGCCTTAATAGTTTCCGGAGGATATTTAGAGCTGTCAAAAGCAACGCCAGGTACGATTCCAATTTTCGCAAAACGTGCTCTCAGTTCTTTTTCACTGCTGTCCTCGTTTGCATATTGCAACAGAGAATTTAATACATTAATAAATTCAGGCGAACTATAATCGCTTTCTTTCCAGACAGGAAGTGGCAGATTGTATTTTTTAACTGGTGGAGCGGCCTGTTTTGTAAATTCGTGTAAAGGAATTATTTTATATTGTGCCTGTATTTTTTTGAGATTAGCCACATCTGAAGGATCGCGAAGCTGCGTGCGGCCAACGAGAAATATTAAATTGGTTTCAGAATGTAAAACTTTATTGATTCCTTGCGGGGTTTCGCCCTTCCAGTCCGGGCCAGCAATAAGATATTTACCAGGATTATTTCCAGTGGCACGAGTTCCAATATATTCGTAATTAAAGGTGTAAAGGTCAACAAACTGCATTACATAATATCTGTCGTTTTCAATTTTAGGAACTTCCAAAACAACAGGTTCGCTCGAAACATCAAGAGCCGCCATCGAGTATGGAGTATCATTATTTATGGTTATAACCAAAGTGTCTGCAGGTGTTGCACTTGATGCAAAACTTTTAAATTTATTAAAACCGGCATAAGCGGCATGTTTTTTATCTAGTGCATTGGCATAAATGGTTTTGTAGTTATAAAATATAGGATATCCATAAATCCATGCCTCTTTGGCTATTGCAGTTATTGAATCGGCAGATGGGGTTTTGTCTGAGATGTCTTGTTTCTCTTTTGATTGATCTTTTTTGCAAGCGGTTAACGCTAAAAAGCACACGAATAAAAAAGCAGTAAAATTTTTCATAATTCAGGTATTTTGATTTCACATGAGATTATTTCCAGATTTAAAATTAGATTTTAAAAGAAAATTTTTACTTTTTTACATAGCAAAAATGGTTGCAAATTATAAGTTGCAACCATTTTTATTCTTGAAAATCAAAATTGAATAGCTCTTTTATAGAAGTAGTTTATTCATTAAGCCATTCCCATCTTTTGCTCCAGTCCAATAATATTTCATCTCTCCATTTTGAAATGGTTTTTCCTCCCTGAATTTTACCAAAATAAAGTTCTTTGTCTGATTTATCAGTAAACCAATTACTGCCTAATTGATAATCCGTCTGGCTCTTTTTTCCAGGCCATAAGTTCGTCGCCACCAATGCACCGGTTTTGCCATTAACTTCCGGAATATCCGAAGACAATTTATAATTTAAAACCTCTGCTTTCTTCGGAATATATCGTATGGCATAAATGTCATTTCCTATATAATAACCCGGCCATTTCTGAATTGTTTTTCCATAAGGGACTTCCATCCAAAAGCCAATAGATTCTTTTTTAGCTTTTGTTTTAGGTACAGTAAATCGCATTTCCATAATCGAACAATAGGCAATCGTGTCGTTAATAGTTGTCGTACGATCGAGTACAGTTCGCGGACTGTAATTGAATTTTTCGAAACTGCATCCCCAGCTTTCGCGTGTTGGATCATTGGGATCGCCGTCCATCATGTAGAGCAGGGAAGGCGTATCTCCCATTTTGACTTCTCCTTTGTAATAATTGATAAAATCTTTTCCTAAAAAACTTTTGTCTTTAATATGATTTGTATAATAATTTGAAATCACTACGCTATCCGGCTCATCACTTTTAGAGAATAAACCATAATAAGATGAATTGTTTTCGATAAACCATAAATTTGGAAAATTGGCAACAATATAAGCGTAACTATTAGCGCTCCATTTTTTATTTGGCCCACCGATCCAATACACTTTAATTTTGTTTTGAATATCGGGAGCATCGTGTAAAGCTTGCGCCAAGTCTTCTAAACCTCCCCAACATAATATCCATAAGGGTTGAGAGCTTTTTTTTTGAGCCGATTTTACAATCCAGTTAGAGCCTTCAGTTGCTTTAGAATAACCAATAAACGAAACATTTCCGTGGTATCCTTGTTTGGTTATGGAACGAAGATAATCAGGAGATGCAAATCCGGATTGGTGTTTTTGAAGTTTCGGAAGATCTTTTTCATACAAATCAATCATTCGAATTATTTCCTGCTTGCTTCCATTTCCATAAGAAGGAGACGAAATTAATCCTTCAATTTCAAATTTGTCGCTGTACATTAACAAATGGGTCATGGACTGATTGTCGTCTGGATCTGTTCCTCCAATATCAGTACTGATAAGGATTCTTGGTTTTACTGGCACTGGCTTTTGACTGTAAACAGAAGTTAAGAAAAGACCAAGTAAGCTGATTGTAAACAATTGAATTCTCATAATTTGATGGATTTTAGTTTTATGTAATCGATTACAATCGCTAATATATGACTTTATAAATCAAAAAAATTTCAAAAATGAAAAGCTTTGTGGATTTTGGTCTATAAAAAAAGCTCCAGATTTCTCTGAAGCTTTAATAATTTGTAAAAAAACTTTTTTAGAAATTAGTATTAATTTTTTTAGAACGTTCTGCGATATAAGAAATCAGCCATGTTACCTGTCCTTCTTTTACGAAATAGACTTTCTTGCTCGATAAGTTTGGAATACTTTCCAGACATGCCACTAAAATGTTATTTGCCGAAATAAGATATTTTTGGTCATATGTGCTTAAAACCCTTGCTGCTTCTTTATTAGTTTTAGCAAGGTTGGTAAACTTTCCGAAATTATTTTTTAAGATAGCGTCATAATCAATAGCGTCTTGAAGTGTCAAAGAAATGTAGTGATCTTTAACATTTTCATCATAAAAAAGAGTAGAAAAAGCCCAAACTGCTCCACCTGATAAATACAATTTATCTTTCTTCATCAAAAGTGGGTTGGCATCAAATAATTCTTGTGTTTTTTTACGTAAGATAGTATTATAGTCAAATGATTTTTCCTGATAGGCAGACATATCATTTGCCTGACTTTTGTTTACTACTGTTTTTTCTACAGCATCTGTAAGTGTCATTGTACCGAAACTAAGTTCTAATGGAATAAATTCTAATTTATTGTCTTTAAGTTCATCGATGTAACCACCTTTAGTAGTTTGAGCACCAATATCAAGAAGAAATGCATTAGCATAATCAACAGGAGGAATAGCTCCTTTAACTAAAGTTTTTGCTTCTTCGTTAACCTCAAGTATTTCAAGTTCTTTACCGGTAAGAGAAGAAATTTTAGTCTTTAAAACATCAACGTTGCGTGCAGAGGCAAAAACCGGAGCAGCAACGATAAAGATATTTTCATCAAGCATTTTGTACTCTGTTCTGATTTTTTTTAATTGATCAACAACCGTAACACTGGTTTTATTAATGTCTTCGGTTGTAAGTTGCCCATTAGTACCAATATGATCAGCAAACGGGATTCTTTCTGTCCAGAAAGAAAGTATTTTATAATCGGCTTTCTTGATATTATTTACATCAATAACAGAAACTTTGATTGCTCTTCTTCCAATTTCAATTCCGGCATAAATGCTTTTTTGAGCAAATGAATTGAAGGTAAAAAATAGATTGAAGAGAATAAAAAATAGAACTTGGGGTTTGTTTTTTTTAAGCATTGTGTTGAATTAGTAATTATAATATGATTTGTTTTTAAAAAATTATATAGTGTTTTTGTGGTATTGATGTGAAAGTCACAATTTTGTGCTGAAAATAACAGGTTTCATTACAGGATTGCAAATTTATAAAAAACATTTACCAATATAAAGCGAGTTCGTAAGAAAACAATGTTAAGTTTTGTTTCAATGTTTTATAAGTATGATAACATATTAAATACTCTGTTTAATTTAAATTTGATGTTTGTGTACTATTTTGAATTTTAAAAAAAATAAATCACATGAAAAGATTGAAATACAACATAATATCCCAGAAGATTGTTGCAGGATATAAGGATATTCCTTTTATCAAAACCAACAATAACAGCAACAAAGAATACAATGTCTTTATTGAAATATTTGATACAGATTACATAACATCCTTTTTCAAAACATTTGATACTTTTAACTTGTATGCAGTTCTGATTTTAGATTTGGAGCATATTTTTACAGATGTTAATTTGACTTTGATTTCAAAATTTAACGTTCACAATAAGAAAATTGCGATTGCGAAAGTAGAATCTGATTTTTTTAGTAACGTAAACTATAACAATAGAAATGAAGTGTCGAAACCATTTTTCTTTCGCTCAAATGATTTCGAACAATTGAATTTGGATAAGGTTTTGAGTAAATCTTTGTATGAAAGAGAAATTGTTTCAGGAAGTTTCAGAAAAAAAGTTTTAACAATTGATCCTTTAAAATTAGTAGCCAATAAACAAATCGACACTGTCGTTGAATTCTATCTTAATAGGACGGAAGCTTTTTTAGAAGATGTTTTAAAATTAAAAGAACATGTGCTGGATGTAAATGCAGATTATATATCAAAAATTGAAATTAGTTTGAGATAAGAAAAAAGATAAAAAAGTTGAGGCTTTCTCTCAAACTGAATTTTAAGAGTGATAAAAAAGAAGTTCTTATTTCTCTATTCTTTTGAAGTCTAAATCCTGAAAATCAAAACTAAAATCCATGTTTGGAGAAATACCTTTCATTTTAATACCCTGTGCTTTACCCGTTTCGTTGAGAGAAAACAGAACAAGAGCATCACAATTCATCGCCTGGTATTCCCATTTTACTGCAAATGTATTGGCATTATAAAAAGCCAGTGGTCCATTTAATTTTGGTGAACGAAGACATTTGATCCATAATTGTTTATTTTTCAAAAAAACTTCTGCTTTGCCAAACCAGCTGTCTTCATAGATACCTATATAATCTTCATTTTGTATTTTAGTATTTTTTGCAGAAGCTACTTTTTTCCATACATTTTTGGTCACCAAATCACTTTCATTTTTATCTTTATTCATCCATTGGTCAACTTTATCTGTCCAGCTAAAATCATCCATGCCTAAATAACTGTCTTCTATAGTATTTGATACTGCCGTAAAAAGACCGCCACCGCCATTTTCAGTATTCGTCAAAATAACAATTCCTAAGTTCAGATCAGGAAACAGCGTTACTTTTGATAACATTCCCGGCAGACCGCCTGTGTGTTCTACTTTAAGATTTCCTTTTGCATCTGATAAAAACCATCCTAAACCATAACCATTAAAATGAGAATTGTATCTTGGATCAGAGTCTACAGGCATAATGGTATGCAGACGCCACATTTCGTCATGATTTTTTAAAGAAAAAAGAGATGATTTTAGATCTTCTCCATATTTGCCCTTATTTAATCGTACAATCATCCATTTTGCCATGTCAGCAACGTTGGAGTAAATACCTCCTGCCGCACTTGCTATTCCTATATCATAAGCTTCAATTATTTTGATGGCTCCGGAGGTTGAAGAATGTGGCAGGGCAAGATTCGTTTTGTTATTTAGTAAACCTCCAACAAAGGTATGATTCATCTGCAGAGGAGTTATAATTCTTTGTTGCACAAATTGTTCATAAGGGATACCGCTGACTTTTGCGATTATTTCTCCGGCAACGATATAAAGTAAATTATCATAGTCAAACTTGGTTCTGAAGGCAGAAACAGCTTTGAAATGCTGAAAACTTTTTGTCACATCTTGGATTGTAAAGTTAGATCCGTCAGGAAAAAACATCAAATCTCCAACACCTAATCCAAGTCCACTGCGATGCGTTACTAAATCTTGAATATTAAAACTCTCGGTAACATAATCGTTATACATTTTAAATTCGGGCAAATAATCTTTAACCTTATCTGTCCATTTCAATTTGCCTTCGTCTTCTAAAATTGACAAAGCTGCGGTTGTAAAAGCTTTAGTATTGGATGCAATTTGAAAATTGGTGTATTCGTCTACCGCTTTTTTTGTTTCAAAAGAGCTAACTCCATATCCTTTTGAGTGAATTATTTTTCCGTCTTTTACTACTGCAATTGATGCTCCGGCAATTTTGAATCTTTTCAGACCATTTAGCATTAAAGAGTCGATTTTTGCAGACGATAATTGAGCAAATGATGTTGAAGAGGCAAAACAAACAAAAAGTAATAAAGCTAAACGGATTCTCCTTTTTTCCATATTAATTTGATTTTTGGACTTATGTAAAAAACAATTAAAAAGAGTTTTTAAATAACAAACAATTTGATCTGTAATTGAAATTTATGAATGACGAATATAAGAAATATCTTTAATCGAAATAGCTAGAGAATTATCAAATCAACAAAAGACAAAAGAAACTGGATTTTTTTGATGTTTTAATAACGATCTTCTTAAAAGAAAACTGCTCAATACCGAAAGCTTTCGGTATTGAGCAGCGAGACATTTTGCTTTGCAATATGATTTTAAATGATATTGAAATTATTTATTAATTAATTTTTCAAGCCTTGTCATCATTTCATCTTTCTCTTTTAGCATACGCTCATATAAGGCAATTTTTTCTTCGTGAAGTTTTTTTAATTCGTCCAGTGGATTGATATTGAATACAGGCTTAGCGTTTCCTATATAAGCATCTTTTTCAATATTAAACGTATTAGAAATAATATTTACAGCCTGTTCCTCATCAAAATTCTGAAAAGCTTCAACAGGAATTTTCAATACAGCAGAGATTTGTTTAAGTATAGTGTCTTCAATTACATCTTTCTGCTCCAGTAAAGAAATTTTTTTTTGGCTCCAGTCTTCTCCCAGATCATAAGCAAGTGCTTCCTGTTTTATGTTAAGCATTTCTCTAAAACGTTTTACATTTCTTCCCTGATGTATTTTCTGTTCCATAATGAGTATTGATTTTCTAAAGGTTCAAAGATAAAACCATTTTGATTAAAAAGACTGAATTTCAAAGATAGAAAAATATACAGAACAATATCTTTTGTCAGATATTATATCTAAATCCGGAATATTTTATCCGTTTAACAGAATAGAATTTTTATAAAACATTTGAAAACCAAAGGGAAGGGGTTATCTGCCTATTGCATAAGTAATTCCTCCAAGTAAATGCTGTACAAAAAGAGGATCATTGTAACTTTCAGAACTGTGTCCCAGAGCAGTGTAAAATGTTCGTCCTCCATCATATTGATGATACCAAGCCAGAGGATGATTATCACCATGTTTACCGCCTTTATATGAAGATTCATCAATTTTTATAAGCACATTGACATTTGAATTTAAATATTTAAAATTGTACCACTCGTCTTTTCGTTCCCAAATTTGGGGAAGATGTTTTGTAGAAGGATGTTCCTTATTTACAATTATAAGTTTAGCATTTTGTGGTTCAGGATGTCCTTCAAAAATCCCACCAATCATTTGTGTATACCAGGACCAGTCTGGTTCGCAGTTTGTAGCCGAATGAATGCCAACAAAACCATTTCCATTTTGGATGAATTTTTGTAAAGCCAATTTTTGATTTTCACCTAGAACATTGCCTGTGGTACTTAAAAATATAACGGCTTGATATTGCTTTAAGTTTTTTGAATTAATTACCAGAGAATCTTCAGTAGCATCAACCATAAAATGATTTTCCTGTCCCAGTTTTTTTATCGCTGCAATTCCGGCAGGAATGCTTGTGTGTCTAAAACCGTTAGTTTTAGAAAAAATCAGCACTTTTTTGGTTTTATAAGCTGGGGTTTGTTCTGTCTTTTTTAAGTCGAAAGAAACCAGAAAGTAGCTTGTTAGTACAATGAAACTGAATAAAAATGATTTTTTTATTGAAAGCAAATGGTTCATTTTAGAAAATTTTATTTTGGGAAGATAGAAAAAAAAATATTTCTGTTGGTTGTATTTCCTTGATTATCAAAAAATGTTATAAATAGAAAAAATGCTAATGCGAGCCCTAACGGGACAATTCTCGAACCGTTTTCATGAGGATTTGAAAAGGATAAATGTATTTTCAATCAAGTGATGTATTTACTCTATAAGGTATCGAATATAAACATCTTGCTTTTTTTTCATTTTTAGTTCCTGGGTTCCATTTAGGAGAAAGCTTTAAAACTCGAATAAGCTCTTTTCCGGTTCCATATCCGAGATCTTTTAGGATTTTTATGTCAGATAGACTTCCATTTTTTTCAATTATAAAAGTCGCATAAATTTTTCCACTTATGTCTTTTTCGGTGATTTTAAATTTTTTATCTAAAAAGTTGTAAAATTTACTCATTCCACCAGGAAATTTAGGTAGAACATCTATGCTTGCAGTGTTGTATATATTTGTGTCATCTAATTGACTTTCTTTCATATAAACAATATCCCATTTGGGATTATAAGTTTTTCCTAAAAAATTGTAGGACACAATATCAGAAGATTTAACGATCCAATATCCCTCATTATTTTTAAATAAGTAATAATGCTCTTCAAGCCAATTCTTTTCATTATTTATTATAGATAAACCTTCTCTGTAAATTGCATAATCGGATATTAGTTTTAGATCTGTACTCTTAATTACTTTTGAAGTTTTAATGTATAAGTAGTTTTTGTCGGCAATAAACCAATTATAATAATTTGTTGAAGCTACATCAATGCCTTCAATTTTCTGCAAACCCGATTTCCACGTATAATAATAAACATTGGTATTATTTTTAAAATAATTAGGCCCAACTCTCTCAAAGTTACTGCCATCAATATTTGTTAATACGCCTTGGCAATAAATTTGATTTTTCTTTTTATAAAAGCCAGAAGCGTAATTTTCGGCATTTGGAATATATATGTAATCATCAGTACCGCAAATTGCATATGACTCTACCCAAATACGTTTGGTATAGCCTTCAGGAATTTTTATAGTAATATCTTTTACTGCGTTATTAGTCTTTTTATTTTGACCATTTGCGATTGAAAAAACGCTTAAGAATATAAAAAATATTGTTTTCATGAGTTACATTTTATATTGTTGAAACAATGAGTTTTGTCGCTTTAATCAATGCAGTCATAAAAGCCACTATCAATCTTTTTTATCAACTTTTTTACTAATTTACGATAGAATCTACTGTTTTGTCTAGCTGCCTTTTTACTTTGAAAATAGATCAATCCAGTACCGGTCACTGTACCTAGATTAATTTCATAGCAGTTTTTATCTGTAATTAAAATTTTTTTGGTTTTAATAAAGTCTCCTTGAATAATTAACACATCACCTTCTTTTGCTTTAATTTCAAATTTGCCATTATCGTCTGTTTTTGTCTTTCTTTCCGTTGCTATTATTTCAATTGGAACCTCAGCAGCTGGTAAAGGAATGCTTGCATACTCGGAATTATCAAAAACGAATCCTCTGATTAATTTGGTTTTTGTTCCTGTGTCCTGCGCAAACGACAGAATAGCTAGATGAAAGAAAAATAGATATATAATTTTTTTCATGAATTACTTTTAAATATTCGAAACCTGCTTTTTGTAGACTTTTAGTCAATAATTTTCACAATTATTCTAACTTTAATAGTGTTCTTATCACACCATTTTATTCATCCCTTAATGCCTTTGTATTTTTCACTTCCAACCATATAATCAACAGGTTGGATTTCTGACCATTCATTTTGAACATCTGTGACTTCTAGTGCACAATCATCAATTAAATTTATTTTTGATCCCCCTGCTGGCGCGAGCGTCTCGCTAGTGAACGCAACGATGATATTAACAAAGATAGTTAAAACAAAAAAAGCTTCAGATTTCTCTGAAGCTTTTGTCTCTGTAGCGGGAACAGGACTCGAACCTGTGTCCGCCGTGGCGGATATGAGCCCGACGAGCTGGTCGAAAACTTTTAAAAATAAAAAAACACCAGCTTTTTCAAGTGGTGTTTTACTTAGTAGCGGGAACAGGACTCGAACCTGTGACCTTCGGGTTATGAGCCCGACGAGCTGCCTACTGCTCTATCCCGCGATGTTTCGGGTGCAAAGATACGCCGATTTTTTAGAAATCCAACGAAAACTTTAAAAAATGTTTTATTTTCTGTATTGAGTTGATATGACTACCTTTGCACCTTAAAATAGTAAGCAAATGTCACATAAAGCAGGTTTTGTAAACATTATCGGAAATCCAAATGTTGGAAAATCAACATTGATGAACGCTTTCGTTGGAGAACGATTATCAATTATTACATCAAAAGCACAAACAACACGTCATAGAATTCTTGGAATCGTAAACGGAGAAGACTTCCAATTGGTATTGTCTGATACTCCGGGAATCATCAAGCCTGCGTATGAAATGCAGGAATCGATGATGAACTTTGTAAAATCGGCTTTTGAAGATGCTGATATTTTAATTTACATGGTCGAAATAGGTGAGCAGGATTTAAAAGACGAAGATTTCTTTAAGAAAATCATTCACGCTAAAATTCCTGTTTTATTGCTGTTAAATAAAATCGATAATTCCAATCAGGAACAATTAGAGCAACAAGTTTCTTTCTGGAAAGAAAAAGTACCAAATGCAGAAATTTTCCCAATTTCAGCTTTACAGAACTTTAACGTTCCGGAAGTCTTCGGGAGAATTGTAGAATTATTGCCAGAATCTCCGGCATATTATCCAAAAGATCAATTGACAGATAAACCGGAACGTTTCTTTGTTAACGAAACCATCCGTGAGAAAATCTTACTGAATTACGCTAAAGAAATCCCATATGCAGTTGAAATCGTAACAGAAGAATTTTTTGAGGACGAAAAAATTATCAGAATCCGTTCTGTAATTATGGTGGAGCGCGATACACAGAAAGGAATTATTATCGGACATAAAGGTGCCGCTTTAAAGAAAGTAGGAACAGATGCCCGTGCCGATTTAGAGAAATTCTTCGGAAAACAAATTCATATCGAACTGTATGTAAAAGTGAACAAAAACTGGAGAAGCAACGCCAATATGCTGAAACGATTTGGTTATAATCAATAAGATGTTTTGGGCGTGTCCCTCCGGGTCGGGCTTTCGGCTTTATCTTTTGCTCCGTTTCACTTCACAAAAGGATATCGCCTCAATCCCTCACGCAAACAAAACTCAAAAGAACTATTGATTTATAAAGAAAATAAATGAAAGGTAAAAAGACTGCTCTCATCATATTTTCGGTTTTAGTTTTAG
Source organism: Flavobacterium notoginsengisoli (assembly GCF_042686225.1). Lineage (NCBI taxonomy): Bacteria > Pseudomonadati > Bacteroidota > Flavobacteriia > Flavobacteriales > Flavobacteriaceae > Flavobacterium > Flavobacterium notoginsengisoli. The sequence continues at coordinate 137,284 of NZ_JBHUOT010000006.1, read as the reverse complement.
GCTATACAGGAATAAAAGTTGTAAAGAAAATAAACTTAAACTCTCATTATAAAATAGGTCAGGCGCTGGATAGCTTAAATGAAGTAAAAGTTTATTATAACGGAGGCGTAGATCATATCTCAGGGAGAAACGTTACAAAAGATAATTACAATTTAGGGCTTAAATATCAGTGCGTTGAATTTGTAAAACGATATTATTACGAATATTACAAGCATAAAATGCCTGATGCTTACGGACATGCAAAGGATTTTTTTGATCCAAGAGTAAAAGATGGAGAGCTGAATTTGAACCGAAATTTAACTCAATATACAAATCCAAGTAAAGAGAAACCTGAAGTTGGAGATTTAGTTGTTTTTTCAGGATCAATATTAAATAGATTTGGACATGTTGCGATACTATCTAAAGTTTCTGAAAATGAAATCGAAATTATTCAGCAAAATCCAGGGCCATTTAGTGATTCAAGAGAAAAATTTGAATTAGAAAAGGAAAAAGGAAATTATAAAATAAAAAATGAAAGACTTTTGGGTTGGCTAAGAAAAGAGAAATAATTAAACGTTCTTTAAACCTTAAATCCTAGCCCAGATAGGAGCGACATCCTTTTTCTGGCTCCTTTAGCCAGGAAAAGATATAGCGGATAGCTGGATTAGCTCCTGAAAATAACAGGAATAACAATAAAAAACTTAGGTACTTAGAAACTTATTAGCTTAGGAGCTTTTTTTAACTACCTTTGCAAAAAATTAAAACACAGTATTTTGGATTAAAGGTTTATACGATTTTGTCAGGAACAGAGTCTAAAATCTAAAGTCTAAAATCTAAAATTCAAAAAAATGAATAATAACATTGTTGCGATAGTAGGAAGACCTAATGTAGGGAAATCGACCCTTTTTAATAGGCTGATACAAAGAAGAGAAGCTATTGTAGATTCAGTATCTGGGGTTACCCGTGATAGAAACTATGGTAAAAGCGAGTGGAACGGAAAAGAGTTTTCTGTAATTGATACCGGTGGATACGTTCGCGGATCTGATGACGTATTTGAAGGTGAAATTCGTAAACAAGTAGAGCTTGCTATCGACGAAGCCGATGTTATTATTTTTGTGGTTGATGTTGAAGAAGGAATTACGCCAATGGACGAAACCGTTGCTAAATTGTTGCGTAAAGTAACAAAACCGGTTTTATTGGCTGTAAATAAGGTGGATAACGCTATGCGTGAAAAAGATGCGATTGAGTTTTATAATCTTGGATTAGGAGATTATTTTACTTTTGCAAGTATCTCGGGAAGCGGAACAGGAGATTTATTAGATGCTTTAATCGATGCATTTCCAGAGAAACCAGAAGTTGAGGTTAAAGAAGATTTACCTCGTTTTGCAGTTGTAGGACGTCCAAACGCTGGAAAATCCAGTTTTATCAATGCTTTGATTGGTAAAGACCGTTATATTGTAACTGATATTGCAGGAACAACCCGTGATGCAATCGATACTAAATTTGACCGTTTTGGTTTCGAATTTAATTTGGTTGATACTGCGGGAATCCGTCGTAAAGCAAAAGTAAAAGAAGACTTAGAGTTTTATTCTGTAATGCGTTCTGTGCGTGCAATCGAACATGCCGATATTTGTATTTTGGTGATCGATGCAACCCGTGGATTCGAAGGTCAGGATCAGAGTATTTTCTGGTTGGCTGAGAAAAACCGTAAAGGAGTTGTAATCTTAGTAAACAAATGGGACTTGGTAGAAAAAGATACTATGTCTACTCGTGATTACGAAGAGAAAATCAAAAAAGAACTAATGCCATTTACAGATGTGCCGATTTTATTCGTTTCGGCATTAACTAAACAGCGTTTGTTAAAAGCATTAGAAGCAACAGTTCAGGTTTTTGAAAATAGAAAACAAAGAATTTCAACTTCAAAATTCAATGAATACATGTTGAAAGTAATTGAAGCATATCCACCGCCGGCAACAAAAGGAAAGTATGTAAAGATTAAATATTGCATGCAGTTACCAACTCAAACGCCTCAGTTTGTCTTTTTTGCTAATATGCCGCAATACGTTAAAGAGCCTTATAAACGATATTTGGAAAATAAAATTAGAGAGAATTGGGATTTTGCAGGAGTTCCAATTGATATTTATATTAGAGAAAAATAAAAAAGAAAGTCCCCGTAAATAGGGGACTTTTTTATGTTTGGTGTCTACAAAATTAGAAGATCAATTTTTTATTGGCATTATATTTGAATAAATGTGAAAAATACAATTAAACCTTTTGCATTTTTTTAAGTCTTACTGATCAAACTAACCTAATTTTATGACCAGATTAATTTCATTTTTATTGTTTTTATTTCTTTTCGTTTCTGCAGCTAATGCTCAAAACGATATTACTGTTAAAGGAACAGTCCTCGATGTCAATACGCAATTACCACTGGAACTTGCGACAGTTTATTTTACCACTGTAAAAGATTCTACCGTAATTGAATATGCTACCACAGACAAAAACGGTGCTTTTAGAATGAACATCAAAAAATTTGATAAACCTGTATTCTTAAAAGTGAATTACATGGGATATCAGACTTATTACGAAGAATACAAAGGACTTACCGAAAGTAAGGATTTTGGCAAAATTTACTTAATAGAAAATGTAAATGCTCTTAACGATGTTGTTATCAAAACGGAAGCGCCTCCCATAACCATCAAAAAAGATACTTTAGAATTTAATGCTGCTTCCTATAAAGTCCGTCCGGATTCTAATGTCGAAACATTGCTGAAACAACTTCCCGGTTTTGATGTCGATAATGACGGAAAAATTACAGTAAATGGAAGAGAAGTCAATCAGGTATTGGTAAACGGAAAAACGTTTTTTGACAAAGACGGAGCTATTGCAATTAAAAATCTTCCTGCAGATATTATTAAAAAAGTTCAGGTTTCGGATTTTAAAACTAAAAAAGAGGAGCTTTCAAAACAAGAATCCACGTCAGATTTTTCGAGTATCAATATTACAATTGACGAAAAGAAAAATAAAGGTTATTTTGGTAAAATCATGGGCGGTTATGGTACTGATGATCGTTATGAAGCCAATGTAAACCTTAACTATTTTAATAATAAGCAAAAAATAAGCTTGTTGGCATCTTCTAATAATATCAATTCAACCGGTTTTTCTATGGATGATGTTTTTGATAATATGGGCGGTGGTCGTAATAGTAGTGGAAGAGGCGGAAATACAAGTTCAGGTGGAGGCGGAAGAGGAATTACGCAATCCAATTTAGTGGGGGTAAATTATTCAGATGACTGGACTGAAAAATTGCTGGCTATGGGAAGTTATAATTTTTCGAATACAGTCAATAAAAATGATAGTAAGTCAAATGAAGTTGTTTTTCAGCCAACGGGAAATAACATAACAGAAAGTGAATCTAAATCCAGAAATGAAAACACAGGTAATAACGCCAATTTTGAACTGGAGTATAGATTAGATCCTAAAACGCGAATAGTTGTAGCGCCAAAAGTAAGTCAATCAAGAACAAATGGTATTTCGTCCTCTTCGAGTTCTACTGAAGATGAAAACGGAAATGAATTAAATAAAAGTGACGGAAGCTCAATTTCTGATGGTACTAACTTAAACTTCTCTAACACGATAAACTTTAATAAAGCTTTTGATAGAAAAGCTCGTAATTTAAGTTTTGTTTTTACGAACAATAATACAGACAGCGATTCTGACGCTTTGAATATGTCTGAGACTATTTATTTTGTAGGGGATAACCCAAATGATTTAAGGAATCAGAATGTAAAAAAGAGAGCTGTAAGTGATGCTTATTCTGCAGATATTGAATATACAGAACCCATAACCGATTCGTTAAGAATTAGAATTGGTGCCGATTTAGATTGGAGAAGTACCAGCAACGATCAAAAAACGTATAACTTCAATGAAGATACTCAGGAATATACAGATTATGATTCAAAATTTAGTAATTATACAAGTTCAATTCAAAATTCGGTTACGCCAAAAATCGGAATTACTTTGCAAAAAAATAAGTTTACTGTAAATCTGGACAGCAGAACTTCAATTGTAAATTTTGAAAATTATTCGCTTTATCAAAATGAAGCAACAGATTTAAGTAAAAAATATGCATTACCTTTTGCAACTGCTTTATTGCGATACAAATTTAATCGTTCTAAAAATTTATCATTCAAATATGATTATTCAAATGCATTACCTTCAGCAAATCAGTTAATGCCGATTGTGAATTTAAATAATCCTTTAAATACAATTACAGGAAATCCTGATTTAAAACCAGTTGAAAAAAACAGTGTTAATTTCCAGTTTAGAAATTATGATTTTAGATCTCGTTCAGGTTATAGTTTTAATTTAAAAGGAGATTATTATAATAATGATATTGTTTCTATTTCTACCTTTAATGCGAGTGGACAGAAAGAAACTACTTATACAAATATTTCAGGAGTTTATAATCTTTCTTTGGGAGCAAACTGGAATCAGCAAGTCAAAAAAGATGCACATACACTTAGATATGGTGTAGGTTTAAGTGGAAACTATTCTTTTGATAAAGGATATACCAATGATATTTTATATAATTCAAAATCGGTCGGAATTACTCCAAAAGTATATATGTCTTATGATTATGGAGAAGTATTAACAATTGCACCATCGTATAATTTATCATACAGCCAGTCCAAATATGAAAATTATTTACTGGGGCAGACTTCAAATGTGGTACACAGAATTAATTTGCAGACAACATCATACTGGCCAGCGAATTTAGTTTTTGGAAATGATTTTGGATATACATATAATTCAAACATTTCGGATGGATTTAAAAAAGATTTCTTTCTTTGGAACACCAGTTTGTCTTATGGGTTTCTGGATAAAAAACTTTATGCAAAAGTAAAAGTTTACGATTTGTTAAACCAAAATCAAAGTGCAACGAGAACCATTTCAGCAACTTCGATTCGTGATGAAGAAAATACAGTTTTAAAGCGTTATGTAATGTTTTCACTGGCTTACAAAATTGGTAATTTTGCAGAAAGTAAAAAAGGAGGAAAAGGGAGACAGAGAGACTTTTAAGGTTTGATAATCAAAGAGACACAGACTCAGGGAATAATAAAAAACGGCAAATCAAATTTTGATTTGCCGTTTTTTATTAGAATCTAAAATTTCCGATTGATTCTGTGATAAACAGTAAATCTGATAATATCCCGATCATAAAAATCTACTCCGCTGGCACGTCTTTGGAAGTTTTTAAGATAGCCTAACTCTAAGCCAAGATTTGGTGTAAAATGATAACGTAATGCAACATACAATCGATTTTGGTCAAAAGTATTTTTTCGATTGTCTTTTCCGTAATTAAATAAAACTTCATCGGAAATAGTTGCTTTAATGCTTTGTTTTTCTTTTTCCCAAATGGTAAACATGGATTGTAAACGATATCTAAATCGGTAAGCAAATGAAAACTCATTCAAAAGTCCGTTTTTATCTGCTTTTTGAATAAAACGTTCTTCTAGTTGAAAACGATTATGAAAGGTAATTTTTGCTATATCATTAATAAGTGTTATGTCTTGTTGCGCCCGATATTCCGGAACAGAATAATCAGGATCTACATTTGGGTTTTGAGTATTGACATTAAAATAAGCAAATCCACCCCCGAAATCCATTAGGTTGGTGGCCCGATAACGTCCCTGCATTCTTATAACAAAAAGATTTTCATGAACAGGATTAACAAAACTTCGGTTGTCAAATTCAGAATGAATTGCCCATTTCTCACTTAAAGGAAAGATATTATAATAGCGAATCCATGTCAACGTTTGCTGATCTGTTTTCTTTATATTTTGTGCCGATAAAACAGGGCTGATAAGGCCGAAAATAAATAGTAGTCTAAAAAATTTCATCAAACTGATAAATTCAGGCTGCGAATATAGGTAAACAAGAATACAGGAACTGAGATCGGATTTATTTTTTATTGTGTTTTTGGTTTGATTTTGTGATTCTTTTGTTTTGTATTAAATAGAAGAACAAGTTTCGGAATCAAAAAAGAGCAGTTTTTTTTTATTTAAATTTAAAAAAGATTCAAGTTGCGGAATTATTTCCATTTCTAAAAAACGAACTTCCGGATTACTCTGGTTCTTGTTTTTGATGCTGGCAGTAAGTCGAATCGTTCGAATAATAGTATTTTTTTTAAAGTGTAAAATATAAGTAAAACTGTTTGATCCTGATTTTGTAGAAATATCAGTGGCGTTACTTAATTTAATGATTTTTTTTTTGCCAAAAGGGGTAGTTTTATAGAAAGCGTCTTCCGTTTTATCAAAAATAAAACGTGTTTTATTTTTGATGTTGGAGATGTAATAAGTATTAAAAATTATACTGACACTCAGAATAAGGGAAATAAAAATTCCTTCTTTGAAATCTGAGAATGAGAATCCGAGTACCAAAATAAAAATGCCAATCGTAGCATTTAAAATGATATTTGATTGTTCATACCAATAAGGGTCATATGAAATCTGAGTTTCTGATGCTGTAAAATTATAATAGTGCTGCATTTTAATACTTGATTTTTTCTTATTAATACTTAGACCTTCAGGTAAAAAGAAGAATCATTTACTCAAAATGACAGTAAATTTCATTGTTAAAAACAAAATAGATGGCTGGTATAAGTTTTTAAAATGATAGTTTCAGCTTTATTATTAAAAAAAAAGCGGGATACATTAAGTATCCCGCTGATTTAGCTTTTTAAATTTTATTTTACAAATTGTATTTCAATGTAATCCCGTAAGTTCTCTGATCGCCCAAAACTCCGGCATATTGTCCTGTGTTACCACTAGCAGGTAATAATTGCTCGTAATAATCTTTATTTAAAAGGTTACGTCCCCAGAAGTAAACAGATAAACCTTGTGAAGCACGGAATCCTAAACGAGCATTGAAAATAGCATAACCCTGAACTACTAAATATTTTGAAGCAGAAGGGCTTGATGAAAACTCTGAACGAGCGTAAGAATCAACTGCTAGGAAAATTTTCCCTGCATTTCCAAAGAATCTTGCATTATCAGAAAGTTCACCTCCTAAAGATCCTGCCCATCTTGATGCACCTGGCAATTCAGTTCCTGAAACATCTTTGTAAGCTACCTGAACCCCATTCACAACTAGACCTGTTTCTTCTAACGGAAGTGGTGCATTTGTAAATTTAACATATTTACCATCAGTGTAAGTAGCTGCTGCATTTACTGTTAAATGTTTGCTGAAAACAAAACTTGCATCCAATTCTGCACCTCTTACACGTACTTTATCAGCATTTGCCAGATAACCACGGTTTACACCCAATTCAGCTGCCTGAACATTGGTTTGGAAATCTTTAATGTCTGTGTTGAAGAACGTCAGGTTGAATATTGAATTTTTAAATGGAGAAGTTTTTACACCAAATTCATAGTGATATACTTTTTCAGGTTTAATTACTGCAAGTTCAGTCATTGGTTGTCCTGCAGAGTTTGATGGAAGTCCTGCTACGTTAACTCCAACAGGTTTATAGCTTTTAGCGAATGTACCATAAACGTTAATCTTGTCAGATGCTTTATAAGTAAGCGTTATATTTCCGGAAAAATCTGTGTTATCTGTATCTGAGTCAAACGCCTGATCAGAGTAAACGGATTTTTTCAAAGCTAATAATGCAGGATCTGTTGTTTGAAGACCTCCGTAAGTTGTACGACTGTAATGTGCATCTTTTTTATCAAAGTTATATCTTAAACCAGGTAAAACGTGTAAACGTTCTGTAACAGCCCAGTCAATTTGCCCAAATACTGCAGCGCTGGAAGCTCTGATTCTTGCATCTGTTTTGATTCCATAACCTTCAAAAAGTCCCGGAGTTTTCCATAATGAACTAGTTGAGCTTTGTGCAAATCTCCATTGCGCATTTCCAGATTCTTCAGTTCCGTCAGTTTGAGAAGTTTGATCGATAAAGAATACTCCGGCAACACCACTAATTTTAGAAGTCAATTGACCTGCGTAACGAACCTCTTGTGTAATTTGTGTTTGTCTTGTTGGGTTTTGAGATTTAGCTAATACTTGTAATCCTGTAAAATCTCTGTCATTTGAAGGATCCCAGTTCCAGAAACGCCATGCAGTTGTTGAAGTAAGTGTTCCGCCTCCAATTTTAGTATCTACATTCAAAGAGAAACCTCCCATGTCCTGATTAGAACGCCAAGGGGTATCATGATCAATTTTACGATCAAAAGCATTCAAGCTTGGAAGCTGATAATTTAAATCGGCAATAATAGCATTAAATTGTCTGTAAGCTGCTCTTTGCGTTGGAGCAACACCGGCAACAACCTGCGCATATCCGTCTGGACGCTGTGTTGTAATATCGGCAGCAAAAATAACATTTGTATTTACAGTTGGAGTCCAAAGTAATTGTCCTCTGATTCCCTGATTGTTTAAGGTGTTTGTAGGTCTTCCTGTTGCGACATTGTCAACTAAACCATCGCGTGATGTACCTGAAAAAGATATTCTACCGGCAACTTTATTTCCTAAAGCTCCTGTAACAGATGCTTTGGCTTGCAGGAAAGAATAGTTTCCATAACTCACTTCAAAATCAGCTCCGGAAGTAAAACTTGGTTTACGTGTTGTAATATTGAATGCTCCCGAAGTAGTATTCTTTCCAAATAAAGATCCTTGCGGTCCACGTAAAACCTCAATTTGTTCTACATCGATAAAATCAAGGGTTGTTGCGGCCGGACGTGCATAATAAACGCCATCGACATAGAATCCAACACCAGGGTCAATTCCGTCGTTTGTTAATCCGAATGGAGAACCTAAACTCCTAATATTGATACCAGTATTTCTTGGATTTGAAGAATAAAGTTGAACGGAAGGAACCAATTCTTTAATGCGGTTTACGTTAAATGCTCCGGTTTGTTCTGCTTGTTTTCCTGTAATAACAGAAATAGCAATTGGCACATCCTGAACTTTTTCGATTCTTCTTCTTGAAGAAACTACAACTTCAACAAGTTCATTTTCTTCTTTCAATGCAACCTGAATTGGATTTGCAGGAATCGCAGTCAACTCAATTTCTGTGGTTTTATATCCTACATACTGAATTAAAAGAGTCAAAGGTAATCTTCCCTGAGAGTCAATTACAAATTTACCGCTATTATCTGTAAGAGCACTGTTAGTGGTTCCTTTGATTACCACGTTTACGGCTTCTAAAGGAGTGTTTTCGCTAGTTGTAACTACACCTTCAATGTTTTGTCCAAATGAAATAGAGAAGATTAAAAAGAATAATAAAGTGAAGATATTTTTTATAGATGTTTTCATTTTTATATTAAGTATATGTGATTAGTAGAATTTAAAACAAAATTTTTTTAAATCAACACATACAAATCATAGATGAATTTCTTATTACTAAAGAAGAAAGTCCTGCTTCCTTGTTTTGCAAAATTTTGGATACACTTGATCGACTAAAATGTACTTTCATGTTAAAACTTTTGTAAATGGTTAGTTAATTATTTTGTGCAAATATAAATATTAATTCTATCGATTTACTAGGAATTAGAAAATATTTTTTTATTTATTTACTAATGAAGCGATTGTAATACCTTCCATAGCCTTCAAAGTTTTGTCTCTAATCAGCATTAAACCGTGACGCAGACTGCATTCAGACTCGGTTTTACAATCAGAGCAAGGCTCATAAAAATTTAAGGAAGCGCATGGCAAAAGTGCAATTGCACCGTCAAATAATCGGTGAATTTCTGCCAAAGTGATGTCATTTTTTGATTTAATTAGATAATATCCACCAAATTTTCCCTGCTTACTGCTCACAAAACGTCCTCGTTTTAGATCTAAAAGAATCTGTTCTAAAAACTTTTTAGGAATGTTAGCGCCATCAGCAATCTCCACTGTTCTGGAAATGTGATTTTCGTCTTGTTCTGCTAAATAAAGTAAGGCCTTAAGGGCGTATTTTGCTTTATGTGATAACATCTGTTAATAAATTGTAAAATGTAAATGTATGATATTTTAAGATTGAAACCTAAACTTGAAACCTGAAACAAAGAAAATTAGAAACAAACTAAATTACCAGCTTCCACCAGAACCTCCTCCAGAGAAACCTCCGCCTCCAAATCCACCGCCGAAGCCTCCGCCTCCGCCGAAACCACCACCGGATGATCCGCCTCCGAAGCCTCCAAATCCACCGCCGCCACTTCTTCCAAGATTACTTAGAATGATTACGTCCAGAAGACTGGGCCCGCCGCCGCCATTGTTACCAGAATTGCCTCCGCCACCTTTTTTATTACGGGTAAGCAGAATTAATACAATTACAACAATTACAATAAAAGGTAAAATAGGAAAATCTTGTCCTTTGGCTTTTTTACGCTCGCCTTTGTATTTTCCTTTAAAAACATCAAAAAGAGCATCTGCACCTTTGTCGAGACCATTATAATAACTTCCTTTTTTAAATTCCGGAATTATGATATTTCTTGTAATTTCTCCACCAATACCAGCAGTTAAACGATCTTCTAAGCCATAACCCGGAGAAATCCAGATTCGTCTTTCCTGTTTAGCTAACAAAATCAAAACTCCGTTGTCTTCTTTAGCTTGTCCAATTCCCCATTCCTGGGCCCATTTTGGAGTAAGAATTCCAATATCTTCTCCTTTTAAGCTCTCTATGGTAATCACTACAATTTGGGTAGAAGTTGAATCGGAATAACGAACTAGTTTTTCTTCTAATTGCGTTTTTTCAGAAGCACTTAAAACATTAGCATAATCGTAGACAGAAGTTTGAAAATCAGGTTTTTTGGGTATGTCAAATTGTGCAAAAATAGTATTGCAGGAAAGAAACGCGATAAACAAAAGAGTAAATTGAAAGATTCCTTTGGAACTTAAGATTTTATTATTGGAATTTTTCATTATTTATCCTTTTGAGATTTCGTTAGATAATTCATTGATATCATCTTCCTGAGATGGGAAATATTTTTTGAGTTGTTCTCCGGCATTCAAAATACCATCAACAATTCCCTGCTTAAAATTTCCAGATTTAAAATGATTGGTCATAATGTCTTTGGTACAATCCCAAAAGTCATTTGCTACTAAATCATTTATTCCTTTATCTCCACAAATCACAAAGTTTTTATCTTCAACCGCAAAATAGAGTAATACGCCATTCTGCAATTTAGTTTCGTCCATTCGTAATTCATGAAAAACTTCTAAAGCTCTATCGTAATGAGCTTTAGAAGTTGTTTTTTCTATATGTACTCTAATTTCGCCAGAAGTATTATTTTCAGCCATACGAATAGCTTCAACAATTTCGTGTTCTTCTTCTTTGGTTAAAAAATCTTCTACTTTTGACATGGAAATGATTTTAGAGTTAAGATTGTTGCTTTTAGATTATTTCTAAAACTTCTTAGAATTTTACTTCAACTGGTTTGTCTGCACCTGTAGAAGCTTCAAAGTATGGTTTTTCTTTGTATTCGCTTAAGAACCAGTTGTTAGGAATCTTTAAAACATATCCGTTGTACGTTTGTACCGATTCGTTGAAACGAGTTCTGGCAGTCAAAATTTGGTTTTCTGTACTTGCCAATTCATCCTGTAATTTTAGGAAGTTTTCGTTAGCTTTCAAAGTTGGATATTGTTCAACAGAAACTAATAATCTTGATAAAGATGAAGAAACACCGCTTTGAGCCTGGTTAAATGCTGCCAATTGTTCTGGAGTTACATTGCTAGGGTCAATTGTTACAGATGTAGCTTTTGCACGTGCTTCGATTACTGCTGTCAAAGTTCCTTTTTCAAAGTCTGCAGCACCTTTTACAGTGTTTACTAAATTCCCGATAAGATCATTACGTCTTTGGTAAGCCGTTTGAACATTTCCCCATTCTTTGTTTACAGCCTGGCTGTGTTGCAAAGCAGTATTTTTAATACCAATCGACCAAAATGCGATAATAGCAATAAGCGCTATAATAATTCCTACAGGGATTAACCACTTTTTCATATTTGTTTTGATTTAAGTTTATTTCTATTTTTAATTACAATTCGTTTTTGATGTCGTTTAACTGTGTTTTGATGGACTCTAATTTACGTATTATTTCGAATTTATCTAACGTTTTCTTTTGTCCTTCTTTTAAATGTATTTTGGCGCCTTCAAGTGTGAAACCTCTCTCTTTTACAAGATGATAGATTAATTGCAGGTTGGTAATATCTTCGGGTGTGAACATTCTGTTTCCCTTTGCATTTTTTTTAGGTTTCAGGATATCAAATTCGCTGTCCCAAAATCGTATCAAAGAGGCATTGACATTAAAAGCTTTGGCTACTTCGCCAATACTGTAATATCTTTTGTCTTTAGAAAGTTCAATATGCATGATTTGTTTTTTACTATTTTACTTCAAAAATACTATTTTTTCGCAATATTAATCTAATGATTGATTTTCTTGATTTGCCATTTGTGAAATGGCCACATATTCTACAGCAGAAATATTTCCGTAATAGAAATTAAGCGGGTTTACTACTTTTCCATCTTTGTGAACTTCATAATGACAGTGCGGTCCTTCAGATCTTCCTGTGCTCCCTACGTAACCAATGATATCGCCTCTTTTGACTTTTTGTCCGGGTTTACAATTGTATTTGCTTAAATGGGCGTATAAACTCTCATAACCAAAACCGTGCCTGATTACGACATGATTTCCATATCCGGAAGCAGTATTATCTGCTCTAGCAACCACGCCATCGCCTGTGGCATAAATTGGAGCTCCTGTGTTGGCAGTAAAATCCATTCCGTTGTGCATTTTTCTTACTTTTGTGAAAGGATCGATTCTGTATCCAAAACCGGAAGCAACTCGTTTTAGGTTTTCATTCTGAACAGGCTGAATGGCAGGAATCGCTAATAATAAACTTTCTTTAGCTCCTGCTAATTTTAAAATATCATCTAAAGATTTGGACTGAATGGCCAGTTGTTTAGAAATTTTGTCAACTCTTTTTGTTGTATTTAAAACCAGTTGTGAATTATTATAGCCTTCTAAAGTTTTGTATTTCTCCGGGTTTCTAAAACCAGCCTTTCTAATTGAATCCGGGATTTCAGCTTTATTAAAATAGATTCTGTAAATATTATTGTCTCGTTCTTCCAAGGCATCTGCGACCGCATCAATTTCATCTAATTTTTTATTTAAAATGGAATATTGAAGTTTTAGATTTTCAATCTCACGTGCCTGTAAACGATCTTTCGGAGTTTCAAAATAAGGCGTATTAATTAAAAGAACGAAAACTAAAAAACCAAACAATGCCGAAGCTACTAAAAACAGTATTGCGTAACCAATTTTTATTCTTTTTCTGGTTTTAATTTTTGTATAAGCCAGATTTTCTGAGTCGTAATAATATTTTACTTTCGCCATATTTTAAAATACGCTATTTTTGCAGCTTGTAAAATAAGTTAGACGAACAGAGCTGTAAAATGTTTCAGCAGTTCGGCACTTTTTTTACAAGAATTAATGATTAGATATTGGGGCTATTTTATCATTAGATAATGCGCAAAATAGACAATTTATTGTTTATAATATAAGTTTTTTGAATTCATTATAAAAAACTTAACGCATCATCAAATGAATAAGTTTGCTAATGATCTAATTTTCAAATTGACACATTAAAATTGACACATTTTTCTAATTTAAATATGAAATCACAAGACGTACGTAAACAATTTTTAGATTTTTTTGAGAGTAAAGGGCACACTATTGTTCCTTCAGCTCCTATTGTACTTAAAGACGACCCAACCTTAATGTTCAATAACTCGGGAATGGCCCAGTTTAAAGAATTTTTCTTAGGAAACGGAACTCCAAAAAGTCCAAGAATAGCCGATACGCAAAAATGTCTTCGTGTTTCAGGAAAACATAATGATCTTGAAGAAGTGGGTATTGATACCTACCACCACACTATGTTTGAAATGTTAGGAAACTGGTCTTTTGGTGATTACTTCAAAAAAGAAGCGATCAACTGGGCTTGGGAATTATTGACAGAAGTGTATAAAATTCCAAAAGAGAATCTTTATGTTTCTGTTTTTGAAGGAAGTAAAGAAGATAACGTTCCGTTTGACCAAGAAGCTTGGGATATCTGGAAAACATTAATCGATGAAGACCGAATTATTCTTGGAAACAAAAAAGATAATTTCTGGGAAATGGGAGACCAGGGACCATGCGGACCTTGTTCTGAAATTCACGTTGATTTACGTTCTGCAGAAGAAAAAGCTTTAGTTTCCGGAAAAAGTTTAGTGAACAATGATCACCCGCAAGTAGTTGAAATCTGGAATAATGTATTCATGGAATTCAATCGTAAAGCGGATGGTTCTTTGGAAAAACTTCCAGCACAGCACGTTGATACCGGGATGGGATTTGAGCGTTTGTGTATGGCTTTACAAGGAAAAACATCGAATTATGATACTGATGTTTTTATGCCTTTAATTAGAGAAATCGAAACGATTACAGGGGCAAAATATACAACTAATGATGTAACAGGCATTAGTGAAGAACAAAATAAAATGAATATTGCAATCCGTGTAGTTGCAGATCACATTCGTGCTGTAGCATTTGCGATTGCCGATGGACAATTGCCATCTAACACGGGAGCAGGATATGTAATTCGTAGAATTTTGCGTCGTGCTATCCGTTACGGATTTACTTTCTTAGGAACAAAAGAACCGTTTATTTTTAAATTGGTGGAAACTTTAAGCGAACAAATGGGAGATTCTTTCCCGGAAATCAGAACGCAGAAAGCACTTTGTTCTAACGTAATTCGTGAAGAAGAAAATTCATTCCTGAAAACATTAGATCAGGGATTGATTCTCTTAGATGCTGTAATTTTAAATAGTGCAGGAGACACAATCGACGGTAAAAAAGCTTTCGAATTGTATGATACATACGGTTTTCCAATCGATTTAACCGCTTTAATTCTTTCTGAAAAAGGATTGAAATTAGACGAAAAAGGATTTCAGGAACAATTACAATTACAAAAAGAAAGATCTCGTGCAGCATCAAAAGTAACAGCTGGAGACTGGAATGTAATTGTTGAAGATGATATTCAGGAATTTGTTGGATACGACAGATTATCTCAGCAAGTAAAAATCACGAAATACCGTAGAGTAGAAAGTGTAAAAGATGGTGAAATTTTCCAATTGGTTTTCAATGCAACTCCATTTTACGGAGAAAGCGGAGGGCAAACAGGAGATAAAGGATATTTGGAATCTCAAAACGGAGATATTATTTATATCATTGATACAAAGAAAGAAAACAATCAAACGATTCATTTAACACAATCGTTGCCAGAAAATATTACAGCAACATTTAATGCTGTTGTTGATGCAAATCAAAGAGCAAAAACTTCGTCAAACCACTCGGCTACGCATTTATTGCACCAAGGTTTGCGTAAAATTTTAGGAACTCACATTGAGCAAAAAGGATCGATGGTTCGTAATGCTTCATTACGTTTTGACTTTTCTCACTTCTCTAAAGTTTCTGATGAAGAATTGTTAGAAGTAGAAAACTTTGTAAACGCTAGAATCCGTGAGAGTTTGCCATTAATCGAAAAAAGAGCAATTCCGAAAGAGCAAGCGCTTGAAGATGGAGCAATTGCTTTATTTGGAGAGAAATACGGAGATTTAGTTCGTACCATTAAATTTGGTGATTCTGTCGAATTATGCGGAGGAACCCACGTTGCGAATACATCTGATATCTGGCACTTCAAAATTGTTTCTGAAGGAGCTGTTGCAGCTGGAATTAGAAGGATAGAAGCAATCACTAGTGAAGCAGCAAAAGAATATTTTGAGTCACAAGCTGTTTCTTTAGCTGAAATAAAAGAAGCACTTAAAAATGCTCAGGATCCTGTAAAATCTATTCTAGCTTTACAAGATGAAAATGCACAGTTGAAAAAACAATTAGAAGCTTTATTAAAAGATAAAGCTAAAAATATGAAAGCTGATTTAGCTAAAGAATTGCAAGAAATCAACGGAGTTCAGTTCTTAGCAAAACAAGTAGATTTAAATCCGGAAGGAGCAAAAGATTTAGCTTATGAATTGGGTGGTTCTTATAACAACTTATTTGTAGTTTTTGCTACTGCTCATGAAGGAAAACCAATGCTAACTTGTTACATCTCTAAAGAAATCGTAGCAGCCAAAAACCTAAACGCAGGACAAGTGGTTCGCGAATTAGGGAAATACATCCAGGGTGGAGGTGGAGGTCAGCCTTTCTTCGCAACTGCAGGAGGTAAAAATGTTGATGGAATTGCTGAGGCTCTTGCTAAAGCAGTGGATTTTGTTAAATAAAATTCTAAGACACTAAGCTTCTAAGAGGCTAAGTTTTTATAAAAGTAAGCCCGACAGGTTTTTAAAACCTGTCGGGCTTTGTATATATAATTCTAAATTGTCTTAAAGTGATGATTTAATAACTTTTAAAGTAATTAAACCAAAACGAATATCTTTTCTTTTACCGAATAATTTTTAACTTAAATGATTATGATAAAAAGTTTGTTTTATTTTTTATTAGCCTTACTAATTACATTGAGCTCTTGCTCTTCAGAAGAAAAGAATTCTGATTTAATTTTGCCTCAGACAATAAATTATATTGACATAAAAACTTCTACTGATAGTTTAGTAAAGGTTTCTTATGATGGAAATAAAATAAAAAGTTTAATTGGTGAAGGAGGAAGAATTGAATTTGAATATGAAGGAGATTTTATAATTAAACAAACCAGATATTTTAAAAAGGAAGGAAAAGATGTAAAAAATGATGAGTATTCCTATAGTTATAAGAATGATAAATTATTCTTAGAAACTCACATAGAAGGGAGTCATAAACAGACTAGACTTTTTACTTATAATGATAATGGTACGGTTGACGTTAAAATAAATTCATTTTATTCTAATGGACAAGAAAGAGAAGAAAAGGAGGAATATACTTTTGTAAATGGAAATTTGATAAAAGTTACATACAATCATAATCAGGATAGTATGGGAGAGCTTAAATTTGAATATGATACAAAAAGTAATCCTTTTAAGAATGTTTTGGGATATAAATTATTAATGCATGGTAGTTATAGTATCTTTATCAACAATATTGTAGAAGTAACTAGTACAGATATATTTAAAGGAAGTGTTTTAAATACTAGGAATTACAAGACAGAATATATTTATAACAATCAGGGGTATCCTGTAAAAATGACTTCTAATTTAATTTTACCTAATAAAATTATAGAATACAGCTATAAATAAATTAAGAAGCCAAAAAAACTTTTATCATTTTTTAATAAAACATTTTTAAACTCTATAGGGATTGTAATTTTAGTAAAAAATCAATCTTTAAGTTATACTTAATTGCGTCCAGCTTTAGTTGGATGAAAAAGATAAGAATTATTAGAAAAGAGCTTTAGCCAAACTATCACGTTTGGCTAAAGCCCTTCAACTTTATATTATTATCCATCCAAGCTAAAGCTGGAGGCAATTTTATAGATAACTCAGAATCTTAGTCTCTTAGAACCTTAGAGTCTTAAAATTATTTTCGCTCACCAATCTGCTGGCGCCACATAGCATAGTACAATCCTTTCTCCACAATTAAATCCTCGTGTTTGCCTTGCTCAATAATTTTACCTTGTTCCAAAACAAAGATTCTGTCAGCGTGCATAACAGTAGACAAACGGTGTGCAATTAAAACTGTGATTCTGTTTTTATCTGAAATATTTCTGATTGTAGCATTAATTTCTTCTTCAGTAATCGAATCCAAAGCAGAAGTAGCTTCATCAAAAATCAATAAATTTGGATTTCTAAGAATTGCTCTGGCGATAGACAAACGTTGTTTTTCACCACCGGAAACTTTGATTCCGCCTTCTCCGATTGTGGTGTTTAGCCCGTCTTCGGCACGTTTTAGTAATTTATCGCAGCTTGCACGTTTTAAAGCGTCGTATAAATCTTCATCTGTTGCATTTGGTTTGACAAATAACAAGTTTTCGCGGATCGTTCCGGAGAATAATTGTGCGTCCTGAGTAACAAAACCTAATTGTTTTCTCAGGTCTAATAAATCAATGTCTGTAGAATCGATGTCGTTATATAGAATTTCTCCTTCTGCTGGAGTATACAATCCAACCAGCAATTTTACCAAAGTAGTTTTACCGGAACCTGACGGACCAACAAAAGCAACGGTTTGTCCTTGTTTTATTTCGAAATTGATGTTTTCAACCGCTTTAAATTTAGCAGTTCTGTGCTGAAAACTTACATTAGAGAAAAGTAATTTCTGAATTGCACCAACATGTTTTGGATTAGTTGGACGAAACTCTTTTGGAGCATTTAATAAGTGTTTAAAATTCTCCATAGAAACTTTTGTCTCATTCAAAGCAATAATAAAATTTCCCAATTCCTGTAAAGGACCAAAAATAAAGAAAGTAAAAAAGACCATTGTCAATAAATCTCCAACGATAATTTTTCCTCCAAATAAGAAATAATACAAAGCAAAAACAACACAAGTTCTTAAAAAATGTACGGTTGTTCCCTGAATAAAACTCAAACTTCTGATAAAACGAATTTTTTCCAATTCCAACTGAAGGATTTTAAAAGTATTCAGATTTAAACGTTTTTCTTCCTGATAGGTTAAACCAAGGCTTTTTACCAATTCGATATTTCGTAAACTTTCTGTTGTAGAACCTGCAAGAGCGTTGGTTTGATTGACAATTTTCCTGGAAACAATTTTGATCTTTTTTCCTAAATACAAACTTACCAAAGCGATAATTGGAGCTGTAATTAGGAAGATTATTGAAATACGAAGATCAATTCGTGCAACATAAACAATAACGAAAATGAAACCTATAATAGTTTGGAAAATTAAAGAAATAGAAAGTGTGATTAGTTTTTCAGAGTCGATTCTAACTTTAGTCAGCTTACTTAAAGTTTCACCGCTTCGTTGATCTTCAAATTCAGCATAAGGAAGATCAAGCGATTTTTTGATTCCATCGGTGTACATTTGAGCACCGGTTCTCTGGATGACAACATTCGTAAAATAATCCTGAAAGTTTTTGGTAATTCTGGAAATCATCGCAGCACCAAGCGAAAGACCAAGCCAAAAGGCTAAAGATTTAATAAATCCGATTTCGTTTCCTTTGTATTTTGTAATTCCGACACCGCAGTCCTGCATTAGTTTTCCTGTAATTACGGAGTCTGATAAACTGAAACAAATGTTAATAGTAGCCATTATCAAAGCAAAAAACAGAAGCATTTTATGTTTGATGATGTAAGTATATAATAATTTCATAAGTGATTTAAAAAAATGGAAGATGCAAAAGTAAGGAATTGTTTTAGTTTGTGAAGTTCATTTTTGTTATTAAAAATGTAAATTTTAGGATTAATACTTCGCAGCATAAAAAACTTAATGGCGAGAAATTGATTTGCTACTTTTTTCATCATTTATATTAGTTTAGGTTGCGGTATCTTAGTGGTTCGTTTAAAATTAGATCATTTTTTATACTATTTTAAAATTTAGTTGGACTATGTTTGTGTTACATTATAATCCAGTCAAAAAGTGAAAAAAACAGTATTCTTTCTTAGTTCTTTATTTTTAATTCTAGTTCTAATGTCTTCCTGTTCTAGTGAAGATGCATTAGAGGAAACCAATGCGATTTTACCGAAAAGTATCAAAATAACAAACCCTAAAAACCCTTCAGAAAATTCAGTAATGACATATTCCTATCAAGGAAAAAAACTGGTGAGTATTTCTGAAAACAATAAAATGACAAAATTCGTATATGACGGAGATAAGATTATAAAGGAAGTATCTTATGTTGTAGCAGGGCCGACAACAACAAAAATAGTGGAGACAACTTATAAGTATTCTGGTAAAAAAATGATTTCATCATTTGTGCAGACAGAAAACGATAGATATAAAAGTACAAGAGAGACTGTTTATACCTATAATGCAGATGGAACTGTAAAAAGCGAAGAAAATAGTAAAGCTGAGACTATTCCGGAAGGATATACCATAAAAATCCGTACAAGCTATAAAATGACTTTTGTAAATGGTAATCTGGCCAAATTAGAGGATTTGATAGACTTAAATAATGTTTATGAAAATGAATTTGATGATCACAATAATCCTTTTAAAAATGTCACGGGTTTTGATTTATTAATGAATATAGAGTACACTTCAAACAATTTGATTACGAATACTTATACCTTCAAAGATAATTTTGGTGTGTCAGGTAAGAGTCTTTATAAAGTAGAATATGAATATAACGACGACGGATATCCATCTAAAAAAACGACTATTTTAAAAGACGGCAGTATTGGTGAAATTAGTGAATATAGCTACTAAATGCACAGTAAATGTTTTAGAAAGTCATTTATAAATTCCGATTGACCAACAATTGATTTGGCGTTTTTATTTAATAAAAAATTTAAATAAGGGTATATTTCTAAAAAAAGTAAAATTTATTATTAATAATTTTCTTTTTATTTTGCTAGCCATTAGAGCATTAAGAAATGTGTAAATTATATTATACTATTTGATGTGGAATCCCGTAAGGTTTTGCTTTGGGGTTGTGTTAGGTTTGTCACGAATAATAAAAACAAATTTAACCAAATCAAAATGAAAAAAATTTTATGCCTTTTTGGTGCTTTAGCACTAGTTTTAACATCTTGTTCAAGTGATGATTCTTCATCAGAATCTGCAGATGCAGTATTATTACCGAAAAAAATTACTGAAACAACTGTAGAAGATGGACAATCTGGAAGTCTTACTTACACTTTGTCTTATGACGGAAACAAATTGAAAGAAATCTCTCTTTCAGATGCTTCAAGATCTGCTTATACTTATACAGGGAATCAGATTACTAAAGTTGAATTGTTTAGATCAGGAGTTTTATACGCTACAGAAGTTTACGCTTATGATGGTGAAAAGCTTGTTTCTAAAATTACTACAAGAGAAGCTAATAAAAGTATTCAGGATAAATTAACTTTTGTTTATAACGCAAACGGAACAGTTAATGTGAACCAATCTCAAATCATCGACAGACAAGAAATTAAATATGATACAACTACTCTTTACACTCTTACAAATGGAAATATAATTTCTTCTGAGCTGATTGATGGAGTATTGGTAGAAAAAATAACAAGTACTTTTGATACTAAAAAAAGCCCGTTTATTAACATTACTGGAGTAAAAGCTTTATTAGATTTAGATTTTAATACTGGATTTGACTTTTATTCAGCAAATAATACAGTAAAAAATGTTACAGTAACTTATAGCAGTAATGGTGCAGTTACTCAAACTGCAACTGTAGAGACTAAGTATAAATACAACAATAGTAATTACGCTACTGAGATATTTGCTGGTGATGCACAAGATTCATACAAATTAGAAATTGCTTACTAATTTAGTTTTTAAATAAAAACAATCCCCAATTAGTTAAAAGCTGATTGGGGATTTTTTTTGATCTTACTTGAATTTGAACTTTATTTGTGAATAAAAAGGTATTATTTTAGTATTATATTTTCCCTTTTTTAGAAGACCATTTTACAACTCCATTGTAAATCAATTGAAGATCTCCATCATCTTGCAGATGTAAGGTTGCACCCGGAAATCCGGGAGTATCAGAGGTCCAGGTTATTTGTTCAGGCGCAGTAAAACCGGAAGTATGACCTTTGATAACCAAATTCCCGTCTAATTGTAAATAACAAGAAGATCGATTACTGTATCTTGAATTTCCTTCCTGCCAGATTATTCTATTATTGGCTAAATCTTTTATGGAGAGCATTCCAAAATCGAACTCTAAAACGAACAATTCATTAGAAGATTTTATAGCTTGTGTCCAGGGAACAAAATCTATTCTTTCTCCGGATTCTATAACAGATCTAACAGGAAAGGGGTACCATTTATTTATGGATATAATGTCTGTTATTGATAAATCGCTCATTTCGTTGACAGCCACTCCGTTAGTGGTAAGAGAAGCAGGAACATAATAATGCATTATGGAAAGAGGATCGTACTGACTGTAATTAGTAGATTCCGGGCTTTTTATAACAAATTGATCTACCTCGATTTTTGACCATCCATTTAATTCATTGTAATATTGGTATACTTTTGGTAAATCCCAATTTATGGTTGCAACGGGACTTGCATTTTCATGAATGAGTCCTAATGCATGTCCAAATTCATGTAAAATGGTTCTTTTTATTGATGTTTCACTGGAAGATGTTAACGGACCTAAGCGCATAGATTGTTCGCTCGTGTTACCATAAGCCGATTTCATTCCTAAAAGAGACCAGGCTCCATAATTACCAACGTTAAAACCTATTCTAATATCGGCATATTCTTTTGCACTGACATATTCAAATTTTAGATTGGCATATTTTGTCCATTCGCCTGCAATACTTTTTACTTTTTCCTGAACGATGGCATCTCCATCCAGAAATTTAATTTTAATAGTTTGTCCTGTTTGCCATCTTGGCCAGGTTATAATTGCAGCATTTGGTTTTGTTGTAGGATCAAATTTTGAATCCATAAAATTAAAATTGCAAGGCTGCATTTCATTTTCAATGATTTGATTTTCTTCATTATTGCATGAAAAAAATATTGAAAATAAAAAAAGAATTAACAGCTTAGAAACTTGTCGCATATTTAATTTTTGAAAGAAAAAGGCAAAGTTAAAAGAACAGGAAATATCTTTTTAAGACCAGTCTTAAGTATGTCTTATAGTGTTATAATTATGTCTTTTAGTGGAAAGTGTCTTTTACTTAAAAGATTCTTTTTGTAAATGAATTAAATAAATAAGCATGAAAAAGCATTTATGTTATTGCTGTACAATTATTTTTTTGAGTTTGTTTTCCTGCACTACAGAAGAGTACGCGGCAAGTGAAAACAGGATTCTGCCGAAAGTTTTAAAAACAATATATCCAGACAATCCATCAGGGAATTTTGAGACAACTATTTTTTATGATGAAAATAGGATCGTAAAAGTCAGCAATAAATTTGAAAAGATTGATTATTCGTACAATGGTAATTTTATTTCAAGTGAAGTAAAATACAATATTATAAATGGAGAAGAAGTCAAATACTCTGAGACATTTTACGAATATGAAAATGAAAGCTTAAAGACAGTTTCTACAATAATGAACGGAGAACGAACAAGATTTGTTTACAGTAAAAATGATGATGGTTCAGTCAATATGGAAACTTACATTTTTGACACTGAAACTAAAAAAGAGTCAAAAAATCCAGGATTGAGTGTTTTGACTTTTAATAATGGAAATTTAATAAATCTGGTTTCCAATTGGGGTTATAATGATGTAATAACTTGTTCACGATTTCAATATGACGGACAGCATAATGCATTCAAAAATGTATTAGGATTTAAGCTGCTTTTGGGTCAGAATATTTTTGGTTCTGAAGTCAATATCTCTTCACCAAATAATCTGACGAGACATACTGATTCTCCAATTGTTTCCGGAAATATTGTATTCGAACCGTGTGCAAATACAATGACTTATGAATACAATAAAAAAGGGTATCCGACAAGACAAACAATTTACGATTATACAGGTAGAATTATCAATATTACAGAATACATCTATTGAGGTTTTCTTGTTTTAGCTTTATGCTTAATTTCCAGAATTGCTACAAAAAGTTTTTTTTATATTAAAATAAGGTAAGATTTTATTGCTTTTTTTGATAGGTTTGATTTATTTTTGAGACAACAAATCTAACCTGCTAAAAAATGAAAAAACTAGTAATCCTTTTTACTGGATTATCTCTAATTATAAGTTCTTGTACCAGTGAAGACGGTGCTGAATCAGGAGATACTTCTGTTTTACCAAAAACAATTTCTTATAAATATCCTAATATTTATTTAGGAACAAATACCACAAGTAGACTTACTTATAACGGAAATAAAATTGTTAACAGTATCGATGAAGATTCAAAAACGGTATTTACGTATACTGGCGATTTGATTACCAAACAAGAAGTATTTGATGTAGATCAACAAGGAAAGGAAACCAAAGCAGATGAAGTTGTTTACACATACGAAAACGGAAAACTAAAAAACAGAATTTTTAAGGAAGGTATCACTTCTAAATATCCTGATGGACAATATATCCTGAAAACGATTTACAATCATACTTCTAACGAGTCAATTTCTTATATAAATTTTAAGGTTGATAAAGATTCTAAAGCAGAAATTAAAAGCAGTGAAGGAAATTTGACTTATAAAAATGGAAATCTTATAAAAGAGCAAATTACCAGCAATTCTGTAACAGTAACCAGGGATTATGATTACGATGCAAAAAATAATTCTCTTAGAAACGTAACAGGTTTTAGTCTGCTGTTAAACGAAATCAGTGAAATTGGTAGAAATAATATTGTAAAAACAACTTTCAAATCTTCTGAACATTCTAATACCGCTATTTATTTAACAAGTTATATTTATAATGATAAAGATTATCCAACAAGATTTACTTCATACGATAGTTCAGGTGTTTCAATTGAATACGAAATAGAATATACTTATTAATTTAAAGGATTCATGAAAAACCAAATACTTTCTGTATTTGGTTTTTTTATTGCTGATAATTGGCGAAATTCGTGTTCAAATAAAATCTCATGCAATTCAGAACTCAGATTCCAATTTCAAAAAGTAATAATTCAATCGATTATAATTCGAAGATACTTTCCATTGGTTCTTGTTTTGCAGAAAACATGGCAGATAAATTCGATTACTTTAAATTTCAAAACGAAACCAATCCGTTTGGAATTATCTTTAATCCGGTTTCTATAGCCAAATTATTTGAACGAGTTTGTAAAGAACAATGGTTTGAAGAAAAAGATGTTTTCTTTCACAATGAACGCTGGCATTCTTTTGAAGTACATTCTGATTTAAGTAATATCGACAGACAAGAATTGCTGGAAACTTTAAACAAAGCAATTTCAGAAACGAACAAACAATTAAAAGAAGCAACGCATCTCATTATCACTTTTGGAACTTCCTGGATTTACAGAATTCTTGAAAAAGATGAAGTAGTTGCCAATTGCCATAAAGTACCTCAAAAACAATTTTCAAAAGAATTATTATCCGCAGAAACGATTCAAAAAAGTATTCAAAATACAATTAAATCGATTCAAACTTTAAACCCTAAAATCAATTTTATTTTTACGATTTCTCCAGTTCGACACATAAAAGATGGGTTTGTAGAAAATCAATTGAGTAAATCGCATTTATTTACCGCTTTGCATGCTGTGCTAAAAACTGAACACTCAAAGCCGAACACTGCATACTTTCCATCCTACGAAATCATGATGGATGAACTCCGTGATTATCGTTTTTATAACGAAGATATGCTGCATCCAAATCAAATCGCAATAGATTATATCTGGAAACTTTTCAGTGAAAATTATATTTCACAAGAAAGTACGGCAACAATGCAGGAAGTAGATGAAATTCAAAAAAGTCTTCGCCACAGAAGTTTCAATCCGGAATCTGAACAGCATCAAAAATTCTTAGCAAAACTCCAGCAGAAGATAAATCGATTGGGAGAAAAATTGCCTCATATTAAATTCTAATCATATCTGCACGTTTAGTGAGCTATTTTTTTTAATCTGTGGCAAGAAAAAATATTTCATTAGATATTAATCACGCAGCTATAAAAAAAACTTCGCGTCTTAGTGCCTTCGTGGCAAAAAACAAACAATAAAATTTTAGAATAATTCCTCATAATTATGTAAATTGTTAAGGTTTAAAATTCACATTTTTGTAAGATGTGTAATCCTGCTTTTTTCAGAAGCAATTAATCTAATCGATTTTATTGACGTATGAATAAGAAACCCGCTTATTTTATCAAAAAAACATTTCGTATCCTCATGTGGTGCGTGGTTTCTGTAGTTGCACTTTTATTACTTCTTATCATTTTAATTCAGGTTCCGTCGGTTCAAAATTTCGTTAAAAACAAAGCGATAACCTATCTGGAAGGCAAGATAAAAACTAAAGTCTCTCTTGATAAAATATTAATTAAATTCCCTAAAGATGTAGTTCTGGAAGGTTTCTATTTTGAAGATCAAAAAAAAGATACTTTGCTGGCAGGTAATAGATTAGAAGTCGATGTTGATCTTTTTAAATTGGTTAGCAGCGAACTGGAAATCAATTCTGTTTCGCTAGAAAATGTGAAAGCCAATATTTCAAGAAACAAAGACGGCGCTTTCAATTTTGATTACATCATCAAAGCTTTCGAATCCAAAGAACCAAAAGTAGAGGATCCTGATGCAAAACCTTTCAGGATTTCGGTGGTAAAAGTAAATCTGGATAAGGTTAAATTCAATTTTAAAGATGATTTTGCCAAAAATGATATTCGAGTAAACCTGACTCATTTTGATGCCAAATTCAAAAAGTTTGATCTCGATCAGATGGATTTTAATATTCCAACAATCAATTTAAACGGATTAAAAGTAGTTTTAGATCAGGATGTAGTCGAAAAAATTGCTGAGGTTTCGGTAAAAACGGTTGATACGATTTCAAAACGTCCCGATTTTAAATTGGCTTTAGATAAAATAGCTTTATCTAAAATCGATATTTTATATGATAATAAAGATTCAAAACTCAATTCGGGCATTCGTTTAGGAAACTTAAATTTAGCAGTAAATGAAATTGACCTAAACAAACAGCTTTTAGATTTTGATACTTTCGAAGTAAAAAATCTGAGTGGAAATTTACGTCTCGGAGCAAAAGACAAACAAATTCAAACTCCAAAATTAGATTCAACAGCCATAAAACAAGCGGGCTGGAAAGTAAAATTAAAAGAAACGAATCTTGAAAATATCGCTTTCAAATTTGATGATATGCAGTCCAAACCCAAGACAAAAGGAATTGATTATGCGCATATCGATTTGAGCAGGTTTAATTTTCAGGCAGAGCAATTATATTATGGAAATGATACCATTTCGGGTAATATAAAAACACTTACTGCAAACGAAAAAAGTGGTTTACAGATTCAGGCTTTAAAAACCAATTTCTTTTACGGACCAAAAAATGCATCCTTAGAAAATCTATATTTAAAAACCCCGCAAACCTTGGTGCAGGATAAAGTTAAAGCCGAATACAAATCGCTTGACGCATTGCAGAAAGATTTAGGAAATCTGGCCATTGATGCCAATTTAAATCAGTCTAAAATTGGTTTCAAAGACATTTTATTGTTTGTACCGGATCTGCAAAAAACAAATCCGTTTAAGAGTAATCTAAATGCCATTTTATATGTTGACAGCCGTGTGAGCGGAAAAGTAAAAGATTTAAATATTTCAAAGTTTGAAATGAGTGGTATTGGTTCTACAAAAGTTTCCCTTTCGGGGAAAATTGCCGGACTTCCTGATGCTCAAAAAGCATACTATGATTTGAATATTAAAAAGATTTCAAGCACAGCAAAAGACATCAATATGTTTGTACCGGCTGGAACAATTCCAAAAAATATTCAATTGCCTTCGCAGTTAAATTTACAGGGAAAATTTAAAGGTTCGGTTCAAAACTTTAAAACTAATCTGGCTTTAAACAGCAGTTTCGGAAATGCAAAAGTGGATGCATTATTTGATCAACGTATTAAAAAAAGAGAAAAATACGATGCCACGGTTTCCTTAAATGAGTTTGATCTTGGCCGATTAATTAAAAATGATTCCATCGGAAAAATTACGCTTAAAGCGAAAGTTAAAGGAAATGGTTTAGATCCTAAAACGGCAAATGCTTTCGTCGATGGAATTGTTCAAAAAGCAGTTTTCAACAGATATACGTATAAAGATTTAACGCTGAAAGGAAATATTGAAAACGGTTCTTTTGCAGTGAAATCAGGAATGGAAGATCCAAATCTGAATTTCAATTTAACAGCTTCAGGAGATACAAAAGATAAATACCCAACAGTAAAACTAAAATTAAACCTGGATATAGCCGATTTAGAAAAACTGAATCTGCACGCGGGACCAATGAAGCTTCGTGGAAATGTCGATGCAGATATTACCAATAGTAATCCTGATTACTTAAACGGAAAAGTATTTCTTTCGAATGTGCAGATTTTACAAGACAAAGAACCAATTGTTTTGGATTCCGTTCGTGTAATAGCATTTTCAGATAATACGCGAAATAATATTAAAGTTTCTTCTCAGTTTTTAAAGGCGGAAGTTGACGGAAAATACAAATTGACGACACTTGCCGCAGCGATGAAAAAGTCGTTGTCTAAATATATCGATTTGAAAAGTCCGAAGGTAAATGGAGAATCAGACGAACAAAGATTGGCTTTTACGCTAACAGTAGACAACGATCCGATTTTGTTTAAGTTGGTCCCAAAACTGACAGGTTTAGAGCCGATTAAAATTACAGGAAAATATAATAATGTAACAGATTCTTTAGAAGTTCGAGGAACAATTCCGAGAATTACTTATGCTGATAACACGATTTCTGACGGAAAAATAAATATTGAAGCAAAAGAAAATGCATTAGAATATTCTATATCAATCGCTACAATTGAAAGCGGTTCGTTAAAAATTCCGTTTACAAGTTTAACAGGACAAGTACAGAATAATATATTGACTTACGCGCTTGATGTTCAGGATGCTAAGCAAAAGCAACAGTATTATATCGCTGGCGAATTTAAAGCAGAAGATTCTAAAAACATCTTAAAATTAGATTCTGAAAATTTCATCTTAAATTACGATAAATGGAATGTTGATCCGGAAAATGCAATCGAATTTGGAGATAAACGACTTTATGTGAACAAATTCAATTTGAACAATAACGGAAATGAATTAAAAGTTCAGTCTCAGGGAACGCAGGATAATGCACCTTTGCAAGTTGATTTTGTAAATTTCAAAATCGAAACCATTATGAATATGGTTAAAAAAGAGGAACTTTTAATGCAGGGTTTAATCAATGGAAATGCCTTAGTTGAAAATGTGATGACCAGTCCAACTTTTACCTCAGATTTAAAAATAGATGATTTTACTTTTAAAGGTGAAAAAGTTGGGGATTTAGAAATAAAAGTAGACAATAAAACGGCCAATACGCTGTCTGCAAATGTGGCTTTAAGTGACGAAGGAAACGACTTGAAACTTACGGGAGATTATCAAATTGATGCCGGAAATTTTGATTTTGATGTTGATATCAATAAACTGAATATTAAAAGCATTCAAGGTTTCAGTATGGATAATATCACCGAAGGAAAGGGATATTTATCTGGGAATTTTAAAATAACGGGAAATACTGCTACACCAAAAATTGATGGAGAACTGAATTTTAACGAGGCCGCTTTCAGAGTAACGCAGTTGAATTCTTATTTTAAAATTGGAAACGAAAAAATTACGTTTAATAACGAAACTATTTCATTTGATAAGTTCTCTCTTTTTGATGAAAATGATAATGAATTGTACGTAAACGGAAATATTAAATCGGCTGATTTTAGAAAATACAATTTTGATTTATTAGTTGAAGCAAACGATTTTAGAGCAATTAATTCGAAGGCAAAAGACAATGATTTATTCTACGGAGATTTATTTTTAGATACAAAATTAAATATCAAAGGAGATCTAGACAGTCCTGCAATTGATGGAACACTTAAAATCAATAAAGAAACCAAATTTACAGTAGTAATGCCGCAGTCCGATCCTTCTATTGCAGATCGGGAAGGAATTGTAGAATTTGTGGATGAAGATAATGCGTATCTCAAACAAACGGTTGATATGCAGAATAAATTGAATCAGTCAGAATTGAAAGGAATGAACGTAAACGTTGCCATTTCAATTGATAAAGAAGCACAATTAACGTTGCTGATTGACAAAGCAAACGGCGATTATTTAAATCTGAAAGGAGAAGCAGAACTAGTTGGCGGAATCGATCAGTCTGGAAAAACAACGCTGACTGGGAAATATGAGTTTTCGGAGGGTGCTTATCAAATGAATTTTAATGGAATAAAAAGAAAATTCGATATTCAGAAAGGAAGTTTTATTACCTGGAATGGTGAGCCAACAATGGCAACTTTAAATATTACGGCGATTTACAAAGTAGATACAGCTCCAATTGATTTGTTAGGAAATCAATTAAAAGGTGAATCTCAGACGGTACAAAATACATACAAACAGAAACTTCCTTTTCAGACTTTACTGAAAATGAATGGAGAATTATTGAAACCGGAAATTTCTTTTGGAATTGTACTTCCTGAAGGCAATTATAATGTTTCTTCGGATGTTGTAGAACTTACTCAGGCGAAATTAAAACAATTAGAACAAGACCCGGCAGAATTAAATAAACAGGTTTTTGCACTTTTATTGCTGAACAGATTTGTGGGCGAAAATCCGTTTTCAAGTGAAAGCGGCGGTACAAATGCAGAATCTTTTGCAAGACAAAGTGTGAGCAAGATTCTTTCGCAGCAATTAAATAATCTTGCAGGAGATTTAATTACAGGATTTGAAGTCAATTTCGATTTAGAATCAACCGAAGATTATACGACAGGAACCATGCAAAACAGAACCGATCTGAATGTTGAGGTTTCTAAAAAATTATTAGACGATCGATTAAAAGTCACAGTTGGAAGCAGTTTTGGAGTTGAAGGCCAGGAACGAGCAAATGAAGAAAGTACAAACATTGCGGGAGATGTGGCATTAGATTATCAGCTAACAAAAGATGGAAGATATATGGTTCGTGCGTATCGTAAAAATCAATATCAGGTTGCAGTTGAAGGTCAGGTTATAGAAACTGGAGTTGCTTTTGTAATTACAATGAGTTACAATAAGTTCAGGGAGCTTTTTCATCGTACAGAAGAAGAAAAAGAATTAATTCGAGAAGAAAAAATTCGCAAGGAAAAAGAAAAGAAAAAGAAGCAAGAGGCCAAAGAAAAAGAAAAACTGGAGGAGAACGAAGAAGAAAATCAAATAAAAGGAAATGAGCAAAAAACATAATCATATAAAAGTATTTTATATAAAGTGTATCGCACTGCTTTCTATGTTTTTTGTTGTGGGTTGCAGTAATACAAAATATCTTCCCGAGGGCGATTTACTTTACACAGGAGGTTCGGTGACCATAAAAGATTCGATTATGAAAAAGAAAGATCGAAAAGCTTTAGAGGCTGAACTTGAAGATTTATTGCGTCCAAAACCGAATAAACAAATTTTTGGTTTACGCCCGAAATTATTGATTTACAATCTTGCCGGAGAACCAAAAAAGGAAAAAGGAACAAGATATTGGCTTCGCAATAAAGTTGGAGAAGCGCCCGTGCTTTTCAGTCAGGTCGATTTAGATTATAATGCTTCGGTTTTACGAAACTTTGCCGAAAACAGAGGTTATTTTAAAGTTAGAGTCAGCGCTGATTCGACTGTTAGTAATAAAAGAGTTACAGCAGAATATACGGTTACGCCAAGAAAACAATACATAATAAAAAGTGTGACTTTTCCAGATGATTCTTTGAAAATGTCTAAGATCATTGCAAAAAGTCATAGAAGAAGTTTACTGAAAGTAGGAAATCCGTATGATTTGGATGTTATCAAAGCAGAAAGAGAACGAATTGATGCGCGACTAAAGGAAAAAGGTTATTTCTACTTTAACCCGGATTATATTTTAGCAAAAGTGGACAGCAGTAAAGGAGATCATGAAGTAAAAATCAGATTGGTTATAAAAGATGATACACCTGTTAAGGCTTTGACAGCTTATAAAATTGACAAGATTTTTGTGTATCCAAATTATTCTCTTACGAATGATAGTGCGGTTTACAGAAAAAGAAATATTACGCAATACAAGGATTTTACGATAATTGATACGACAGATACCTTTAAACCAAGAATTTACGACCGAACAATTTACTTTAAAAAAGGCGATGTTTACAACCGAAAAGATCATAATTTGACTTTAAACCGATTTGTAAATCTTGGCACTTTCAGTTTTGTTAAAAATGAATTTAAACCTTCAGACTCTATTCCGAATGCTTTAAATTCTTATTATTATCTGACACTTTTGCCTAAGAAATTTATTCGTGTTGAAGTAATCGGAAAAACCAATTCGGCAAGTTATACCGGAACAGAATTAAACGTAAACTGGAACAATCGAAACTTTTTTAAAGGAGCAGAACTATTTACCGCTTCGGTTTTTGGTGGTGCTGATTTTCAATTAGGAGGTGCTAATAAAGGAAAAAATATCTATAAACTCGGAGGCGAAGTCAGTTTGACCTGGCCACGATTTATTACGCCTTTTAATATTGAAGGAAACAGCGAATATGTACCGAGAACAAAAGCAACCATACGTTACGAATATCAAAAAAGAACACAATTGTATGCATTGAATTCTTTTAATACTTCGTTTGGTTATTTATGGAAAGAAAACATTCGCAAAGAACACCAATTGAATGTAATTGATGTAACATACGTAAGTCCAAATCATGTTACACCAGAATACATGGCAGATATTGAGGAAGATGAAGCGCTAAGAAGAGTAATAGAAAAACAATTGATTTTTGGTCCAACCTATAATTTCACCTACACTAATACAATGCAAAAACGCCGAAAAAATACCATCTATTTTAACGGTGAATTGGATTTGGCAGGAAATATTACAGGTTTGGTTACAGGGGCAGATTATCCCAATAATGTTAAAAATATATTTGATGTTCCGTTTAGTCAATACGTAAAAATTAGAACTGATTTCAGACATTATTTAAAACTAGGAAAAGAAAGTGAATTAGCCAGCAGATTAATCCTCGGTGCCGGATTTGCGTACGGAAATTCGAATGCGCTGCCAACTTCAAAACAATTTGTTGTTGGAGGAACCAATAGCATCAGAGCTTTTGGGGCAAGAACTTTGGGACCGGGTAGTTATGTTATTCCGCCACCAACAAACAATAATTTTACACCAGATCAATCAGCCGATTTAAAGTTAGAATTCAATACAGAATATCGTGCAAAATTATTTAGTATCGTAAGAGGCGCCGTTTTTTTAGACGCCGGAAATATTTGGCTTTTACATGCCGATCCTAATAAACCGGGAGCTGAGATTTCAAAAGATTTTATGAAAGAATTGGCTGTTGGAGCAGGAGCAGGTTTACGTTTCGATTTATCATTCTTAATCCTGAGAACAGACTTAGCAATTCCGCTTAGAAATCCTTCTTTGCCAGACGGACAACGCTGGGTTATTGATGATATTAATTTCGGAAGCAGTTCCTGGCGAAAAGACAATTTGATTTTGAATATTGCGATTGGATATCCGTTCTAGGTTTTTTGCCCCTGCCGATAGCTATCGGGATCACGAATTTTCACAAATTCACTATGCTGACTATAAATAATTTTAAAAGTGGAATTTGAAGAAAATAAAAAATAAGTATTAAAAAAAATTAGCGGAAATTCGTGAAATTCGTGGCGAAAAAAAATAAAAAAGAAGTAAATTGGTCTAAAATATTTTAGAGGAATGCAAAACTTAATCAAAAGAATTATAGGAGTTGGAGTTGTCGTTTTAGTCATTGTTCTGGGGTTTAAATATTGCCAGTTCAAAAAAGAAGACGATTCAGATATTCAGTATAATACCAATTTAATTCAGCAGCAAATTCTAAATGTTGGAAAGTTAGTTGTCACCGAAGGACATTTCTCAGAAGTTATTACTTATAAAAATCAGCAGAAGTATTTGATGGATATGGTTTCTTTTGAAAAGAAAGCATTGGTTGTGGTAAATGCAAATGTTACGGTTGCTTACGATCTGCATCAAATGAAATATGATATAGACGAAAAAAACAAAACAATCACAATTTTAAATATTCCGAAAGAAGAAATCACAATCAATCCGGATATTCAGTTTTATGATGTGGAACAAAGTAAATTAAATCCGTTTACAGGAGATGATTATAATAAAATCAATAAATCGGTAAAGGCAAACTTAGCCAAGAAAATCGAAAAATCAACCCTAAAAACAAACGCCCAAAACCGATTAATAAGCGAATTGTCTAAGATCTTGATTTTAACCAATTCAATGGGGTGGAAACTGCAATACAACGGAAAAACTATTGAATCGGAAACCGAGTTGACTCAGGATTTGAAGTTGTGAGATTTGCCACAAAGGCGCAAAGGCACAAATTTTTCTATCAAATAATGTTTTGAAATTTTTTATTGAATTGCCTCCTGCTTTAGCTGGAGGAAAATTAAAAGACACCTAGAAGGGCTTTAGCCAAAAAAATGATATTTGGCTAAAGCCTTTTTTTAATTTCTTAATGAATACCTGTAGCTAAAGCAGGAGGCATTCAAAAAATCTTTGCGCCTTAGTGCCTTTGTGGCAAATTATCAAAAATCAAATCCAACCCACCCACAATTAAATGAGCAACTTCAGGACGTTTTTCTTTCAATTGATCTAAGTGAACCAATACTTCCTGAAGCAATTGTTTTTCATCAGAATCCTTCAAAAGCTCAGTAATTTCAACAGACAACAACCAATCATTTGAATGATTGTCTTTAAGCTTTTCAAAAACACTTTTTAGTTCTGTTTTAGAAGTTTTTTTAGTTCTGATTTCACGAACAGTTGCATATAAATGCTCCAATTCATCGCGTTCATCAGTATGTTTTGCTTTGATTGTTTTAGTTGAAGGAACAATATTAATTAGATCAAAACTATTTACATCGGCTGGACCAGAAAACGCAGAAATCACTTTTTTACCGATTGCCATATCATAATTACCCCATTCCGGCTGAAATAAAATAGTTTCGCCATGAGTAACCGTACAGTTTTTAAAACTAATCAGAATAATTTCTCCGTGTAAATTTCGGGATCCTGTAATAATTTCACCTTCTACAATAATATTACCTTCAAATTCCAGTTTTATTTTTTCACCTTCTACAATGCTATAAGCCTGTAAATCCTTAGGACTCATATCTTCAATAGCCAGATTAAAGCCTTTCAATTTTCCAATCGGACTTCCAAATCCGTGTGGGTGTGTAAGGGTTCCGTGGCCAACTAATTCTTTTTCGCGGTAAGCCAAAGCTGTTTTTCCAGTAGTTTGGATATAGACCGGTTTTCCTTCTTCTTCAATTACATTGGTAAAAACGCCTGAAATTTGTAATCCCGTACTCAATTCAATTGTTCCCAAAGCATTCGATTGAATCAGTTTTTGGATTCCCGAAAGACCTCCGGTGCGTAAAGCCATTTTATTGGCAAATTCTTCCAGAATCAAACTCAAATGAGAAAAAGTTGGTGTTACATATAATTGAGGTTGCAATTGTGTAATATCAAAATTCTGATTGGCAGCCGAGATATCATACGGGATTTTCTTTACATTATCTGTCATACAATGTGCACTTTCACCAATAGAAGAAAGCAATCCGGCACCATAAATTTTTGGGTTTTCAACTGTTCCAATTAAACCATATTCGACAGTCCACCAATGCAGGTTTCGAATTTGTGCCATTTCAGACAATTCGCCCATATCATTTTGTAAGTCGGCAACCGCTTTTTCAGCTTCGTCGATTTTTTCCTGTGGCGTGTCTTCGGCTTCTTTTAAAATAGAAAGCAAACGAATTGCCTCATACATCTGATAATCTTTATGAGAAGAAATCGCTTTACATCCAATCTCACCAAAACGTCTTAAATATTCTGCATATTCAGGATTGGCAATAATAGGAGCGTGGCCGGCACCTTCGTGAATGATGTCAGGAGCGGGAGTATATTCAATATGTTCTAATTGTCGGATATCCGAAGCAATAACCAGAACATTGTAAGCCTGGAATTCCATAAAAGCATTTGGCGGAATAAATCCGTCAACCGCAACTGCAGCCCAGCCAATTTCACTAAGAATTCGGTTCATGCCATACATACTCGGAATAGAATCAACTTCGATTCCTGTTTTACGTAAACCTTCCAGATAAGAATGATGTGCTACTTTAGAAAGATAATCGACATTTTTACGCATTACATATCGCCAAACCGCTTGATTGATAGGAGTGTAGTCGCTATAATCCTGAGGTTTGATAAATTGCTGTAAATGTTTAGGCAATCTTTCTAATAACGGATTGGTTTCAATATTTGGATTCATTTCGAAAACGTTGTAGATTAGAATGTAAAATTACGAATTTAGACCGCTATTTTTTGTAATTTATCACAATATTTTTATTCGAAAATGCCTTTTATTGCGTTTTTGTAGGTTTTTAATGAAAACGTAAGTCGTGGTTTTTAACAGTCATTATTTTCAAAACTTACTCTTTCCATTGTCTGCTCATATTTTTCGGCGTCTTTTTTAGTCATTGCGGCTTCTTTGAACTCTACTTTTAATTGTTTTTTAGCATCAGGACTGATCCATAAACCGCTGAAAGTATTTCCGTTTTTCTGTACAATCAAAACTCCGGTGAAATTGTGTTCTACCATAACAAATTCATTTTCTTTCTTTTTACCCTGAGTAGGATAAATTTGAATCCAGTTATTTGATTTATTGTAACGATACATTGCGGCATACATTAAATCGGCATTACACTGATTTTCTTCTGTTTGAATGTAAACTGTTATAGGGGTTTTTCCGTCAATAGTTCCTTTGTACAAATTGGAGATACGGGATTGAGATTGTGCGTTTAAATGATTTAAAAAAGAGAAACAGATTAGAAACAGCAGAATAACTTTTTTCATTGTAAGTATTGAATTGGTTTTTGATAAAATTTGGGTCAATCAAATTTATTTAATTTAAATCATTAACCAAGTTATAACTAAATATTTTTAAGATTTACCTGATGAATTTCGTAATTCATTTTCCGCATTTCTAAAATATTCAATTTTATGACTGAACATAAAAGCCATGTTTGTAGCACGCATTTTGGCTTCTTCAGTAATAGGACCTGCAAACTGTGAATCTATTGTTGTATTAAAAATAGCAATCCATCTGTCAAAATGAGTTTGGTCAACAGGCAATTGTTTATGCGGAGGAAAAGGCGTTCCGGAATAAGCACGGACATCAAAAAGGATTGTCTGCCAGAAATTATACATTTTTTGTAAATGAGGTTCCCAGCGATCTTGTAATTTATCATTAAAAATAGGACCAATCAAGTCGTCTTTTCTAACATTTGCATAAAAGCTGTTAACCATTTGCTGAATGTCTTCTATAGTGGAAATATCTTTTAAATCTGCCATTTTATTTATTCTAAAGTTAAGCTGCAAAAATACGCCATAAGTTCTTTTTTATTTGCTGACAAATATCATTTTGAAAATGATTATCCAATCAATTGCGTAAACAAATCCTGATTATCATTCAAATATTGAAATTCAAAACCGTTTTGTGTCATTTTTAATTTAATTGGCATAATATCTTTTTTGTTTTTCAATTCTAAACCAACAACAACAGAACCTTTTTCGCGGCTGTTTTTCTTGGCAAACTGAAAATAGGTGATATCATCATCCGGACCTAAAATATTATTTACAAACTCTTTTAAAGCTCCGGGACGCTGTGGAAACTGAATCATAAAATAGTGCATTAAACCCTCATACAATAAAGAACGCTCTTTAATTTCGGCAGTTCTTTCTATATCATTATTACTTCCGCTGACAATGCAAACTACATTTTTACCTTTAATTTTATCTTTGTAAAAATCCAAAGCAGCAATCGTTAAAGCTCCTGCTGGTTCTACAACCATAGCTTCTTCGTTGTATAAACGTAAAATTGTGGTACAAACTTTTCCCTCGGGAACCAGTATAATGTCTTCGAGATTATAGCGACAGATTTCAAAAGTTTTATCACCGACTTGTTTTACAGCCGCGCCGTCCACAAATTTATCAATCGTTTTTAAAACCGTATTTTTATTTTCTTCGATTGAAGTTTTCATCGAAGGAGCACCTTTTGGTTCTACACCAATGATTTTAGTATTCGGACTTAAATGTCTGAAAACTTCAGACAAACCAGAAGCGAGTCCGCCGCCACCAATTGGAACAAAAACATAATCGATTGGTTCTTTACAGCTTTCCAGTATTTCTAATCCAACAGTTCCTTGTCCGGCAATTACTTTTTCATCATCAAAAGGATGAATAAAAGTTTTGTGGTTTTTGATCGCGTCTGCGGTTGCCGAAGCATAAGCGTCATCAAAAGTATCTCCGGTTAAAACAATTTCAACAAACTTTTTTCCGAACAACTGTACTTGTTTTACTTTTTGTTTTGGAGTAGTTTTAGGCATGTAGATTTTGCCCTGAATATTTAAAAGATTACAGGAATAAGCAACTCCCTGAGCATGATTTCCCGCACTGGCACAGACAATCCCGTTTGCTTTTTCTTTTTCGTTTAACGAAGAAATCTTATTGTAAGCACCTCTGATTTTATACGAACGAACAATCTGTAAATCTTCTCTCTTTAATAAAATAGTCGATTTAAATTCGTCTGAAAGATTCAAATTTTGGGTTAAAGGTGTTGCCGCAACTACATCTTCAAGCTGCTTTTTTGCATTAAGTACTTCGTTAAATAAACTCATGATTGTTTTGTTTTTTGCCACGAATTACACGAATTTCCGCTAATTTTTATTTAGAAGTGGCACAAAAGTAATTCGTGCTAATTTGTGTAATTTGTGGCTATTTAAAATCTTTTTAAAAATAAAAAACCTCCCAATGTGGGAGGTTCTTATAAATTATATTTTACAAACTTATATAACACCTCGCCATTACTGCTGAATTGCAATAATGCTAATAATAGCGATAATAATGTTGTTAAAGTTTTTCATTTTTTTAGCTGATTGAACAGCAAAAGTAAATAATTATTTTTTTACAGGCGGATATTGAGCTAAAATTTTATTTACAAACTCACCTATTTTCTGATCTTTTTTATCAATGTTTCTGGTCAAAGTTCCCTGACCTTCACCTTGCCATATCATTTCTTTCTTTTTAGCATCAATCAAATCAATGTATAAAGTGCCTTCTGTAGAAGTAGAAACAGTAGTCTGGTTTCCTCCATACATCATCCATGGATTCCAGCCCCAACCCCAGCCGTAACCCCAGCCAGCACTAAACTGATTTACATTTACCTGTTCTCTTGATTTGGTAAAAATGTTAACTAATAAATCAGGGTTTTCGCTTTTCGTAAGACCTTTGGCTTGCATTTCGGCATCGATTGCTTTAAGAATACGTCTTTTATCCAAATCAGAAATCTCTACTTTATCAATTCCTGGCTTAAAGAAAGCATAAGTCTTATAAGGCGCGAAATCGACAGTTTTGTCGTAATCAGAATATACTGTAACACTGCTGCATGAACTAAGAATCAACAGCAGAAAAATCGGAACTAATTTGAATGTTTTCATATTATTGGAAATTTAATGTTCTCTTTGTTAATTTTTTAAAGTAAACTTTCATCTACAAAATTAGGTAAAGTTACTTTAAGTAATGGCTCCACTTCCATTGCTCTTTTTATGGCAAAAACAGCACCTTCGTTTCTTGCCCAGCTTCTTCTTGAAATTCCGTTGTTAACATCCCAGAAAAGCATTGAAGCTAAGCGTTTTGAAGCCTCTGTAGAACCATCAAGAACCATACCAAATCCACCGTTAATAACCTCTCCCCAGCCAACGCCACCACCATTGTGAATAGAAACCCAGGTTGCTCCTCTAAAGCTGTCTCCAATTACGTTATGAATGGCCATATCTGCTGTAAAACGAGAGCCATCATAGATGTTTGATGTTTCTCTGTATGGTGAATCGGTTCCGGAAACGTCATGATGGTCACGTCCCAAAACTACTGCGCCGATTTCTCCTTTTGCAATCGCCTGATTAAATGCTTCAGCAATTTTAATTCTACCTTCGGCATCGGCATACAAAATTCGGGCTTGTGAACCTACGACTAGTTTGTTTTCCTGCGCGCCTTTAATCCATTTGATGTTATCCTGCATTTGCTGCTGAATTTCATTTGGAGCAGTTTCAGCCATTTTTTCTAGAACTTCGCTGGCAATGGCATCTGTTTTTAATAAGTCTTCAGGCTTTCCGGAAGTACAGACCCATCTGAAAGGACCAAATCCATAATCGAAGCACATTGGCCCCATAATATCCTGAACATAACTTGGATATTTGAAATCGATATTATTTGCTGCCATTACATCAGCACCTGCACGAGAAGCTTCTAATAAAAAGGCATTTCCGTAATCAAAAAAGTAAGTTCCTTTGGCAGTATGTTTATTAATTGCAGCCGCATGACGGCGTAATGTTTCCTGAACTTTTTCTTTGAATAATTCCGGATTATTTGCCATCAAATCGTTTGCTTCTTCAAACGAAATTCCAACCGGATAATAACCGCCAGCCCAAGGATTATGAAGGGATGTCTGATCTGAACCTAAATCAATTTTAATATTTTCCTGATCAAAACGTTCCCATACATCGACAACATTTCCTAAATAGGCTATGGAAACCGTTTCTTTATTGGCTTTCGCCAAAGCTACTCTGGCAACCAATTCATCAGTCGAAGTTACCACTTCATTAATCCAGCCTTGCTCGTGACGAATTTTAGTGATTTTCGGATTTACCTCAGCACAGACTGTAATACATCCTGCAATGTTTCCTGCTTTTGGTTGAGCGCCGGACATTCCTCCAAGTCCGGAAGTTACGAATAAGCTTCCTTCAGGGTTTTGTTTTATTTTTCTAAAACCGTTTAAAACTGTAATGGTTGTTCCATGTACAATTCCCTGCGGGCCAATATACATATAACTTCCCGCTGTCATTTGTCCGTATTGCGAAACTCCTAAAGCGTTCATTTTTTCCCAATCATCAGGTTTAGAATAATTCGGGATTACCATTCCGTTTGTTACTACAACTCTAGGTGCTTCTTTATGTGAAGGGAATAATCCCATTGGATGACCTGAATACATGGTTAAAGTCTGCTCATCTGTCATTTCAGACAAATATTGCATAGTCAATAGATATTGTGCCCAGTTCTGAAAAACCGCTCCGTTTCCTCCATAAGTAATCAATTCATGAGGATGTTGTGCCACAGCATAATCCAGATTGTTTTGAATCATGTGCATGATTGCTTTTGCCTGCAGTGATTTTCCCGGATATTCATCAATTGGTCTTGCGTACATTCTATAATCCGGACGAAGACGATACATATAAATACGTCCGTATGTTTCTAATTCTTCTGAAAATTCAGGAATTAATTCGGCATGATGTTTTGAATCAAAATAACGTAAGGCATTTTTAAGAGCCAGCTTTTTCTCTTCTGCCGAAAGTATTTCTTTTCGTTTCGGAGCGTGGTTGATCGCTGGATCGTAATCCTTTTTTTGAGGTAATATATTTGGAATTCCTTGTTGTATTTGTTCTTGAAAGGTCATTTTTTTAGAGATGCTAAGTTGCTAAGATATTTTAGTTAGATTAACAACAGATTAATTTTTTGCTTTTTTAATTATGTCGCTCCGCTGGAGCTTAAATGTGGTAAACGGTTGAATTATTTCTATAAATATTTCGCTCCTCAAGGAGCTTTAATATAAAAATCCCAAATCTAAAGCCTTGAAAAGGCGTAATATTTATAGAAAACAATAATTACCCGACACAAAAGCTCCAGCGGAGTGAAACATTAGTCGATGTTATTGGAATTTGGAATTTATTTAGAACCACATTTTCTAAAAAAAAACTAAGGATAACGGATATCCGACCTGTGATACGATTTGTAAATCGTAATCTTAAACTTCCTTGAGCGAACATCCATATATGATATTTTAGATTAAAGATTGTTGATTTTAGATTTTTAGAATTATCTAATTGACTAATTATCTCTATTTTCTAATTAAATATAAACCTCTTCATTAACACAAAACGGCATTTTTTTACCTTCAATAACAGCAATTACATTTTGTGCTGCACAAACGGCCATTCCGTTTCTGGCTTCGTATGTTGCTGAACCGATATGCGGTAAAACGCAGCAATTTGGAAGTGACAATAACGGATTATCTTGTTTCATTGGTTCCGGATTGGTAACATCAAGTCCCGCGCCCCAAATTATATTATTTGTTAAAGCTTCAAATAAGTCAGTTTCATTATGAAATTTTCCTCGTGCTGTGTTGATGAAAATCGAATTCGATTTCATTTTAGCAAAAGTGTTTTTATTGAAGAGTTCGTTATTTTCTGCCGTGTAATTAGCATGAACACTTAAAACGTCACTTTCAGCAAGTAGCGTTTCAAAATCTACGAATTTTGCATCCAATTCTTTTTCTGTATCTTCTTTACGAGAGCGATTGTGGTAAATAATATTCATTCCGAAAGCAGCTTTACACTTTTGCGCCATTTCAAAACCAATTCTTCCTAAACCGAATATTCCTAAAGTTTTGCCATAAAGTTCCTGTCCTAAATTGGCCAACGGATCAAAACTTCCCCAATCGTTATTTAAAATTCTTTTATGATTGAAAAATGATTTTCTGGCAACGCTTTGCATCAATAAAAAAGCAACATCGGAAGTTGCTCTGCTTAAAACATCAGGCGTATTTCCAACAGGAATTTTTCTGCTGTTTGCCGATGGAATATGAACAGAATCAAACCCGACAGAAAATAAAGCGATACCTTTTAAATTGGGACATTGCTGAAAAAAATCTTCGTCTAAATTATTCGTTCCAACATTTAAAAGAACATCATTTTTCTGGCAGATTGCTATAAATTCCTTCCTTGATAATATATTTTCTGTTGGATTTATGGTCAAATTAAGTCCCTTTTCTTTAAGTAGTAAAAGACCTGCTTCCGGTATATTTTTATTGATAAAAACGTTCATTTTGTGGTATTCTGGTTTTTATGAAGATTTATTTATTCTTCCTGTTTTTTTATCATATCCATAAGGACAATGTCGGCAGCCACTTTTGCAGCAATAGCCTCTTTTTAAATGATGTTTTTCAGTAAAGCATTTATAACCTTCGGGTGTAAAGTAAAAATCTTCTCCTTCGATTAATTTATTTTCATTACTTTGCTCTTTCATAAATCTGTTTCGCGTTCTATTTGATAAACTTTAAAATCAAAAATATAAATAATTGATTGTGTTTTTATCGAAATTGAACAATTTTATAGCTACAAATTTATAAATTTTACAGCCAATGTTTCTGATTGTTGCCAAATATTTAATTCCGAAAGGAT
The DNA here is from genome assembly GCF_042686225.1 of Flavobacterium notoginsengisoli. NCBI lineage: Bacteria > Pseudomonadati > Bacteroidota > Flavobacteriia > Flavobacteriales > Flavobacteriaceae > Flavobacterium > Flavobacterium notoginsengisoli. The sequence goes on along the minus strand of NZ_JBHUOT010000006.1, from coordinate 94,265 downwards.
ATCGAGGAATGGCTGTATTTCCGTTTGTTTTGGTAAAATATGATTTTGATAAAGCCAATAGAGTTTTTGTCAATCATGAAAAAATCCATTTAAGACAGCAATTAGAGCTTTTAGTGATTCCGTTTTTTGTTTGGTATTTTTTAGAATATCTAATTCGTTTGATTCAATATAAAAACGGCGCATTGGCGTATCGAAACATTAGTTTTGAAAGAGAAGCTTACACAAAAGAAGCTGACCTGAATTATCTGAAAAACAGATCTTTTTTCCAGTTTCTATATTACATAAAGAGCAATAAACGTTAGTCTTTAAACTTTAAAAATAGTAAAATATGAATTGTCACTTTTGACTTTCGACTTTTGACTTTCAACTTTAAAAAATGAATCCAGTTTTCAATCAAAACATAAATATTCAGTTTCCAAATGCTATTTCTATAACTATAAAGCGTGAAGATTTAATTCATCCTTTTGTTTCAGGAAATAAATTCAGAAAACTTAAATACAATTTACTTCAGGCAAAAGCCGAAAATAAAAACACTTTACTGACTTTTGGCGGTGCATTTTCCAATCATATTGCTGCTGTTGCTTATGCTGGAAAAGAGAATGGATTTAAGACAATTGGGATCATTCGCGGAGACGAACTTTTAGATAAAATTGAAGAAAACCCTACTTTGAAATTTGCTCAGGAAAACGGAATGCAATTTGAATTTGTTTCAAGAGAAGAGTATCGACTAAAAGGGGAAGCATCTTTTATAGAAAATCTCAAAAATAAGTTTGGAGATTTTTATTTGGTTCCAGAAGGCGGTACAAACGAACTCGCGATAAGAGGTTGCGAAGAGATTTTAACCGATGAAGATCCAGCTTTTAATTATGTTTGCTGCGCGGTTGGAACCGGCGGAACCATTTCAGGATTAATTAATAGTGCATTGCCAAATCAGAAGATTTTAGGTTTTCCGGCGTTAAAAGGTGACTTTTTAACCGATGAAATTCGTATTTTTGCCAAAAAAGATAACTGGAATTTAATTTCTGACTATCATTTTGGAGGTTATGGCAAGATAAATTTGGAATTAATCGAATTTATTAATTCATTTTTTGAAGAAACAAAAGTGCCATTAGATCCAATTTATACAGGAAAGATGGTTTTTGGCGTTATAGATTTAATCAGCAAAAATTATTTTCCTGCTCATTCAAAAATTTTACTCATTCACACTGGCGGATTGCAGGGAATTGAGGGAATGAATATAAAGTTGAAGCAGAAGAAATTACCAATACTCAAAACCAATGATTAAAAAAATTGTATTACTTCTCGTAATATTAGCTTTAGCAAGTTGCTCATCCAGTAAACCTGCCATCGCGACGACTAAAAAAGCGGCAGCAGTTCAAACCCGAACAGCAGCAGCAAAGAGAACTACTCCCGTTAAACCAATAGGTAAAAATTACCCTTCTACAAATAATACAACTGAGGTTATTCAGTCTACTTCAAAAACAGTTGTAACCAGCGATTTGATTAATAATTATGTTTTGCAATACAAAGACATTGCAATGGGAAACATGAAAACATATGGAATTCCGGCGAGTATTATTTTGGCACAGGGAATTTTGGAATCCGGTGCAGGAAGAGGAGATTTAGCTGTAGATGCTAATAACCATTTTGGAATAAAATGTCATAATGATTGGCTGGGTGAAAGTGTTCGCCATGATGATGACTCGGCTCAGGAATGTTTTAGGAAATATCCTCAGGCATCAGAATCGTATAGAGATCACGCTTTATTTTTGGTTGGAAAAAAACGGTATGCTACCTTATTCACTTACGAAAAAGACGATTATAAAGCCTGGGCAAAAGGTTTAAGAGCAGCAGGTTACGCAACAGATCCGAAATATCCGGATAAATTGATCAGCTATATTGAAAGATATAATCTGCATCAATATGATTGTCAGGTTACAGGAAGAAACTATGTACCGATAAATACTTCGACTCCACCAAAAAAATCATCTTATGATGTTGCTTCTGATCCAAAGATCAATATGAATCAATACGATCCGAATTTGTATGAAGTTCAAAAAGGGGATACTTTATATTCTATTTCAAAAAAATTCAATTTATTGGTTGAAGATTTAAAGAGAAAAAATAATCTGACGGATAATGCGATTTCTATTGGACAAAGGTTGAAAGTGAAATAATTATCAATTGATAATTGACAATTATCAATTATCAAGAAATCTAAAATAAAAAATGTTATACAAAAGAAGTAGTCAGCTTTTTGCTGAAGCAGAAAAAGTAATTCCGGGAGGAGTAAATTCACCAGTAAGAGCGTTTAAAGCAGTTGGCGGAACTCCGATTTTTGTAAAAAGTGCCAAAGGTGCTTATTTATATGATGAAGACGGAAATAAATTAATAGATTACATCAATTCCTGGGGACCAATGGTTTTAGGTCATGCTTATCAGCCAGTTGTTGATGCTGTTATTGAAAAAGCAAAACTAGGAACTTCATTTGGAATGCCAACAGAACTGGAAACAGAAATCGCAGCTTTGGCTGTTTCAATGGTTCCTAATATTGACAAAATACGTTTTGTAAATTCAGGTACAGAAGCTTGTATGAGCGCTATTCGTTTGGCAAGAGGATTTACAAAAAGAGATAAAATCATCAAATTTGCAGGTTGTTACCACGGACATTCTGATTCATTTTTGATTCAGGCCGGAAGTGGAGCTGTAACTTTTGGTTCGCCAAATAGTCCAGGTGTTACAGCAGGAACTGCAAAAGATACTTTATTAGCAAAATACAATGATTTAGAAAATGTAAAAACATTGGTTGAAGCGAATAAAGGAGAAATTGCAGCGATTATTATCGAAGCAGTTGCTGGAAATATGGGGTGTATTCCGCCTCAAAAAGGTTTCTTAGAAGGCTTAAGAGAACTGTGTAGTGCGAACGGAATCTTATTGATTTTTGATGAGGTTATGACAGGTTTCCGTTTAGCACGTGGAGGAGTTCAGGAATTATATGGAATCGATGCCGATATCGTGACTTTCGGAAAAGTTATCGGTGGAGGATTGCCAGTTGGAGCTTTTGCTGCACGCGAAGAAATCATGAATTATTTAGCCCCTCTTGGACCAGTTTATCAGGCAGGAACATTATCTGGAAATCCGTTAGCAATGGCTGCGGGATTGGCAATGTTAAAAGCCTTAGATAGTGACCGTGAAATTTTTACTCGTCTGGAAGAAAAAACAGCTTATTTAGAAGCAGGAATTGACAGGGTATTAAAAGCGAATAATGTTACTTTCACAATCAATAGAGTAGGCTCGATGATTTCTGTTCATTTTGATGCAGATCCGGTAACAGATTTTCAAACAGCTGCAAAAGGAGATAATGAAAAGTTCAAGAAATTCTTCCACGGATTATTGCAGGAAGGTGTTTATATCGCACCATCTGCATACGAAACATGGTTTATTACAGATGCATTAACGTATGAAGATTTAGATTTTACAATTAATGCAATTGATAAAGTTTCGAAGGCATTTTAATTCATAGAAAAAAATCTGAAAAGGCTCATTTTTTACTAAAAGTGAGCCTTTTTTATGTCTGATTTTTTTAGTTAATAAAAAGTTAATACAAGTAAGCTTTGTTGTGTGATTGTAAGTAAAATTTATTTTTGTTTGTCAAATAACTAACTAAACCAACATTAAATGAAGAAATTTTTCATTTTATCTGTAATAGCAACTTTCTCGCTATTTCCTTTCAAATCATTTGCCCAGAGTAAGAAGAAAAAAGATCAAAAAGAAATTCCGGCTCCTCCTCAGGAAAAGAAACCAGAATCTTCTATTAAGGACTACAATAAAGTAATTACCAAAGAAGCTATTTCAGACGAAGGGCTTTTTACAGTTCATAAAGTCGATAAAAAATATTATTTCGAAATTCCGAATAAATATTTAAACAAAGACATGCTTTTGGTAAGCAGACTGGCAAAACTTCCATCAAATTTGGGAGGAGGTTATGTAAATGCTGGTTCTGAAACCAACGAACAATTAATTGTCTGGCAGCGTTTTCAGGATAAAATCTTAATCAAATCAAAATCGTATAATTCGGTTGCTAACGATACTTTGCCAATTAGTATTTCGGTTAAGGCCAATAATTATGAACCGACTTTATATGCTTTTGATATTGTGGCTTTCAGTAAAGATTCGGCAAATACGGTTATTGATGTCACTAAATTTTACAGTACAGATGTAAAAGCAATCAGTGGTATTTCTGCAGAAATGCGTGAAACTTATAAAGTAAGAGGATTAGATGATTCAAGAAGTTTTATTACTGCAATGAAAAGTTTTCCGCTTAATATCGAAGTAATTCAGGATATGACCTATAATGCTTCAAAACCTTCCATGTTAGAAGAATCAGAATCGATTAGTATACAAATGAATCAGTCGATGATTTTACTTCCTGAAGTTCCAATGAAACCAAGATTAGCAGATCCAAGAGTAGGATGGTTCACGGTGAGTCAATATGATTATGGAAGCAACGAATTAAAATCTGACTTGAAAACATATATTACGCGCTGGAGATTAGAACCAAAAGATCCAGAAGCTTATAATAGGGGAGAATTGGTGGAACCAATAAAACCAATTGTTTATTATCTGGATCCGGCAACTCCTGAAAAACTAAAAAAATATATTAAACAAGGAATTGAAGAATGGCAGAAACCTTTTGAAACAGCAGGATTTAAAAATGCTATTATTGCGAAAGATGCGCCAACAAAAGAAGAAGATCCTGATTTCAGTCCCGAAGATGTTCGTTATTCAGTTATTCGCTATGTAGCAAGTACGACCCGAAATGCCGTTGGTCCAAGTGTTTCAGATCCAAGAACAGGAGAAATTATAGAAAGTGATGTAATTTGGTATCACAATCATTTACGATCTTACAGAAACAGATATTTATTAGAAACCGGAGCAGCAAATCCGTCAGCGAGAACATTGCAGACAAGCGATGAAGAAATGGGAGAAATGATGCGAATGGTAATTGCTCATGAAGTAGGACATGCTTTAGGTTTTCCACATAATATGGGAGCGAGCTGCGCTTATGATGTTGAAAGTTATAGAAACGGAGATTTTACACAGCAAAACGGAATCTCTGCCAGTATAATGGATTATGCCCGTTTCAACTATATTGCACAACCGGAAGATAAAAATATCCGCTTTATTCGTAAAATGGGAGCTTACGACCATTATGCTTTAAATTGGGGATACAGAGTAATTCCGACAGCAAAATCACCCGAAGCAGAAGTTCCGACTTTAGATAAATGGATTTTGGAAAAAGCAGGAAATCCAATTTATAAATTTGGAAAACAAGGTAGTGCTTTTGATCCAAGTTCTCAAACAGAAGACATTGGAAATAATTCGATGAAAGCAAGTTCTTATGGACTTAAAAATTTAGAATATGTTGCAAATCATTTGAGTGAATGGACGAGTACAACGACCAACAATTATGAGGATTTAGATGAATTATACAAAGAGTTATTAGATTGCTGGAGCCGTTATGTTGGACATGTAGTAACAAATGTTGGAGGGATTTATGAAAATACCAAAAAACCAAATCAGAAAGGAAGTGTCTATGAAGTGGTTCCAAAAGCGAAACAAATTGAAGCAATGAACTGGCTTCAGAAAAATGCTTTTGAATCTCCAACCTGGATTGTCAATACCAAAACTTTGCAGAATACCGAATTTGCCGGTTATACAGAAAAGTTTAGAAACCTTCAAGTACGTCAACTGAATAATTTAATGACTTTAGGAAGAGTAGGAAGATTGATGGATAATGAAATTTTGAGCGGAGATAATTACAAAGCTTTAGATTTTTTCAAAGATATTAGAAAAGGAATCTGGAAAGAATCAGCTGCGGGTGCTAATGTAACAGTTTACAGAAGAAATTTACAACGTGCCTATATTGACAGAATGGGCTATTTAATGACAGAAGAAATTAAACCGAATGACAAATCATTTGTTTATTATAATACCGGACAATCTGATTTAAGGGCTTTGGTACGCGGAGAATTAAGTACATTGAGAAAATCGCTTGTTGCAGCAAAAGCTACAGCGGTAAATACAGAAACCAAATATCATTATGAAGATTGTATGAAAAGAATAGATTTGATATTGAATCCGATAAAGTAATAAAAACAAAAAAGAGGCTTTTTAGCCTCTTTTTTTATGCGAAAAATTAGATTTTATCTTCTCTGCGCTCTTTCATTTTATCCTTCATTTTGTCTTTTTTCTGTTCTTGTAAAGTTTTCCATTTTGTGTATTGGTCGGCTTTTAAGATCGATTTCATTTTAGCATCATTTGCAGCAACTTCATCTTCCATTTGTTTTTTGAAAGCGGCTTTTTCTTCAGCAGTTGGCTTAGTGTTGCTGTCTTTTTTTTCTTTTCTGGCTTCTCTGAATTTTTCAGCTTTAGCACTTCTGTCTGCTAAAAGTTGTTTAACCTGCGCTTGTTGACTGGCATCTAAATTTAGTTCTGTAGTCAGCTTTTGAAGTTGCTTTTCATTACGCTGTTCAGGAGTCATTCTTTCTCTTGGTTCGCGAGATGGATTTTGGTCTGCGTCTTGTGCAAAACTAGCTATTCCAACAAATAGCATAGCTGCGATAAATAATTTTTTCATATCTAAGTTTTTTTTATTGTTTATGATTAGACTTTATCAAATTCAATAGGTTTAAAGAGATATTTAGATTTATAATTTATTTAACAGATTGAAAAGTAGCAGATTAATTAGTTTGTTTTCTGTGAATTGAAGATATTTTCTTATTTTTAAGGTATTAACAAGTTTAAAACTGAGAATTTAATCTGAGCATTCATGAATAAAATAGCCTTCTTTTCGACACAGCCTTACGATAAAACATTCTTTAATAAATACAATGCGGACTTTGGTTTTGAATTGGATTTCTTCGAAACACAGCTGAATCCTCAGACAGTAATCTTAATTGAGAATGCAGAGATTACATGTGTTTTTGTAAATGATATTGTGAATGAAACTGTAATTAAACAATTAGCAGAAAAGAAAGTAAAAATTATAGCCTTACGTTGCGCAGGATTTAATAATGTCGATTTAGAAGCGGCTAAAAAATACAATATAAAAGTGTGTCGTGTTCCGGCTTATTCGCCACAAGCAGTTGCAGAACATGCAATGGCGATGATTTTGACTTTAAATAGAAAAACCCATAAAGCGTATAACAGAGTTCGTGAGCAAAATTTTTCCTTAAACGGATTATTAGGTTTTGACTTATTCGGAAAAACAATCGGAATTATTGGAACGGGAAATATCGGAAAAGCATTTTCTAAAATAGCTTTAGGTTTTGGTTGTAAAGTCCTGGCTTATGATATTATGGAAAGCGAAGAAATGAAAAAGGATGGCGTTTCTTTTGTTGGTTTAGAAGAGATTTTTAAATCAAGTGATATAATTTCACTGCATTGTCCGCTGAACGATCAGACGAAACATATAATCAATAAAACTTCGCTTTCTTTTATGAAGGAAAGCGTTATGATTATTAATACAAGCCGTGGCGGATTAATCGAAACTTCATCAGTTATTGAAGGCTTGAAAGAAGGAAAAATCGGTTATTTAGGAATTGATGTTTACGAACAGGAAGAAAAACTGTTCTTTAGAGATTTATCGGCAGATATCATTCAGGATGATGCGATCCAGCGTTTAATGAGTTTCCCGAATGTTTTGGTAACCGCACATCAGGCGTTTTTTACAAATGAAGCTTTGACACAAATTGCCTTAGTGACTTTTAATAATATAAAGTCATTATTGACTAAGAACGATATTGAAAATAAAGCCGCTTTATTAGTATAAAAAGTACTGTAGTTAAGCCCGACAGGTTTTTAAAACCTGTCGGGTTTAGAAAATTTAATTTAAAACATTGAATTATGAAAAATAAAATTCTAATTCTAGTCGGAATCTTGGCATTATATTCTTGTCAAGATAAAAAGGAATCAAAAAATATTGTCAAAACGATTGTTCAGGATACCTTATCTAAAACAATTGGAGGAACAGCAGATTTAAGCGATGCGCCACCGCGCGATGATAATGCAGTGGAGTTAATTAGGAAACAATTAAATGTTTTACTAAAAAAGGATCTTCGAGCCTTAACAAAAGGCGATCGTTACTTTTATTACGAAGAATTTGATTTAAATAACGACAAGAAAAACGAATATTTTGTTGGTTTCTCTAACTCGTATTTCTGCGGAAGCGGAGGCTGTTCGGGTTATATTTTAAATAACGACGGAAGTGTAATCAACAAGTTTACAGTAACCGATTTTCCAATTCTAGTAACAACTTCATCAACTGAAAAATTTTACGATTTAATCTTTGAAAGCGGAGGAAAATTCCATCTTTTAAAAATGAAAGGCGGAAAATATCCTTCAAACCCATCCGTTCAGGAAGTTGTAAAAGGAAATGTTCCAAAAGAAAGCACGAAGGTTTTGGATATCCAAGGCAAGAAAATGGAAAAGAATTCTTTTTAAATTGTGATTTAGGATAAAAAAAAAGAAACCCGACAGGTTTTTAAAACCTGTTGGGTTTGATATGATTACTTTTTTAGAATTTTAGAAAGTACTTTAGGATTTCTTCTATTATCCCAAAATGCTATAACAATTAATTCTTTTGAATTTGATTTATAAAATATAGTATAATGTCCTAATGTTGATGTTCTGATGTCTGGAAAACAGGTTTTAACGTAAATTTCAGGATTATCAACTAAAAATTTAATTCTTTGCGCTATTTCCGAAACTAATTTTCTTGAATAAGTTTTTGATTTGTTTCTTTTATTCCAATAATTTAATATTTTTCTTCTTTGATTAACAGCAGTATTAGTCCAAATTATTCTGACAGCCATTCTAGATCTTCCTTATCTAAATCTTCTTGAGAAATAACTCTTCCATATTTTATATCTTCTTCACTTTCTCTCAGCATATCCAATTCATATTGTTCAAATTGATAAACATCTGAAGGATCTGCATTTTTTAGAAGATTTCGGATTTTCTCCAACAGACTAACATCTTCAATATTTTTTAGTTTATCAAATATTTCTAATTTTATTTCTAAAGTGCTCATAATAATGCATTTTAATTAATCAAAGTTATGTAAATAAAATCAAAAACCCGATAAGCTGTAAACCTATCGGGTTGTATTTATAATAAAATAAGACAAAAATTACCCCGCCAATTCCACAAATTTAAACTCGCCGTCAACAACAACTTTAGTCAAACCGTGTTTAGATAAGTTTTTCATAGAAGCATCCCATTTTTTACCGCTTAAGTTAGCAGAAACTTTCAGTTGAGATAAATCCATTTTATTTTCGTTTCCTTTCAATAAAGTAATGATAACTTTTTCTTCTTCCGTCAATTCAATCTGAGCTTGTTTTTTCTCCGGACGCATTTGCGGGAACAATAAAACTTCCTGAATAGAAGCATTGTTCGTTAAATACATAATCAAACGATCCATTCCAATTCCCATTCCGGAAGTTGGAGGCATACCGTATTCAAGAGCTCTTAAGAAATCTTCGTCAATAATTCCGTTTGCTTCATCATCACCTTTTGCCGCCAAACGCATTTGATCCTCAAAACGCTCTCTTTGATCAATTGGGTCATTCAATTCAGAATAAGCATTTGCGATTTCTTTACCGCAAACCATTAATTCAAAACGCTCAGTTAAGTCTGGATTGTCACGGTGCTCTTTACAAAGCGGCGACATTTCTTTTGGATAATCAGTAATAAAAGTTGGCTGAATATAATTTCCTTCACATTTTGCTCCAAAAATCTCATCAATCAATTTTCCTTTACCCATTGTTTCGTCAACCTCGATTCCCATTCCGCGAGCAGCTTCAAACAATTCTTGTTCTGTTTTTCCAGAAATATCAAAACCAGTAAAATGTTTGATAGAATCTGTCATTGTAACACGTGCATAAGGCGCTTTAAAGTTAATTTTGTGCTCGCCAAAAGTAACTTCGCTAGTTCCGTTAACTGCAATTGCACAATGCTCTAATAAACCTTCTGCAAATTCCATCATCCAGTTGTAGTCTTTGTAGGCTACATATATTTCCATTGCAGTAAATTCAGGATTATGCGTTCTGTCCATACCTTCGTTACGGAAGTTTCTGGAGAACTCATAAACACCTTCAAATCCACCAACAATTAATCTTTTCAAATACAACTCATTCGCAATACGCATGTAAAGCGGAATATCAAGCGAGTTATGGTGCGTAATAAAAGGTCTTGCCGAAGCTCCACCCGGAATGGATTGTAAAACCGGAGTATCCACTTCAAGGTATCCTGCATCATTAAAATAACCACGCATTGCAGAAAACAACTTAGTACGTTTGATAAAAGTTTCTTTAACCTGCGGATTAACAGTTAAATCTACATAACGCATTCTGTAGCGTAATTCAGCATCTTTAAAAGCATCGTGTACATTTCCATCTGTATCAACTCTCGGTAAGGGAAGCGGACGTAATGTTTTACTCAAGAAAGTAAAACCAGTTACACGAACGCATTGCGCACCAACCTGAGTCGTAAACAATTCACCTTCAATACCAATAAAATCCCCTAAATCGGTTAATTTTTTAAATACCTGGTTGTATAAAGTTTTATCGTCACCTTCACATAAAACATCACGATTCACGTACAATTGAATACGTCCTTCGCTGTCCTGTAACTCAGCAAAACAAGCTTTACCCTGATCACGAACACTCATCAAACGTCCCGCAACGATAACCTTCTTACCTTCCTCAAAAGTTTCCTTTATCTGCTTCGAAGTATGATTTACAGGAAAAAGATTAGCTGGATAAGGATTGATTCCCAGATTGCGTAAATTTTGAAGTTTTTCTCTTCTGATGATTTCTTGTTCTGATAATGCCATTTTGTGCTATTTTTTTAAGTGTGCAAAGATAAAGAAAAGAATGTAGATTTTAGAATGCAGTTTTTAGATTTTTTGAAGCATCAAATTATTGGGTTTCAATCACCTTTAGTCCCGCTATCCGCTTGTATCTTTTTCTTGCTAAAGGAGCAAGAAAAAGGATACCGCTTCTATCGGGGCTAGATAAGAGACTTTTGTTTTCAGTAGAATTTTTTGTTGTAAGAAAATTAACTGTAAAACTAGCTATCTTAGCATCTTTAAAAATCAAAACCTTTACATAAGAATGAAATACTTATTAATTGCATTACTTCTAATTTTAATGTCTAGCTGTCAAATTACAGAAACTATTACTATAAATTCTGATGGAAGTGGGAATATCGATGTTTACATTCTTCGAGATGAAAATAGCATTAGTCAATTGGGAATACAAAATTTTGATTCTGAAAAATTTAGAGACACCATTTTTAGCTTTCAAGATTATATTACAGAATATCAAGAAACTTTTGTAAGATTTAATAAGACGGATCAGAACTTGTTTAGGGAACATGCAAATGTAAAAATGCATATAAAAGAAGATCCAATTCAAATGGAAAATTTCAATAGAGTATCTGTCGATTTCAAAAAAATAGAAGAAATACCTAATGTTTATGAAAGCCTCGGATTAGCAAATTCGTTGAAAGAAAATTATCCGATACGGAGAAAAAGTTATAAAATACAATACAGTTTTGATGGCGTTATTTTTAGAAGAAGTTTACTAATAATGGATCAAGAAAAATTTGAGAAAGAAAAAAAGGAAATGGAAGAGGAAGAAAAAATATATTCTAAATATAAACTGACCCAATCTTATATTTTAAAATATCATTTTCCAAAAATGATAAAATCGGTTTCAAATCCAAAAGCCATAATCAATTCAGATAAAAAATCGTTAACATTAGAATTTAAATTGTCAGATTGTCTACGCAATCTGGAAATGACAAATCTGGAAGTAGTTTTAGAATAATCTTTAAATAGTTTTAAAAAGAAAGTATCTTCGCCTACATAACCTAAATCTATAAAAATGAAAAAAATTCTACTTTGTTTTTTTATTATTTCTTGCATTACAAGCTGTACACTTAAGGAAAAGGTCGTCATGAACGAAGACGGATCCGGAACTTTCTCGTATGGATTTGACATGTCTCCAATGTATAAGCTGGGGATGAAAAAAAGTGATTCTACAAAAATCAATAAAGTTGTAGATACCTCTTTTACCTTCAAAGAGGTATTTGACAAAATCAAAGACAGTATCTCTAAATTGCCAAATGGAGACAAAGAGAAATTGGAATTACTAGAGAAAGAAAAGGAGAAACTTAAAGTTCTGGAGAATTTTAAAGTAAGCATAAAAATTAACGAAGAAAAAAAGGAATTCGAATACAATATGGCATTTGATTTTCCTGCCGGAACAGGTTATAAATCTATTGCAACGCCTGCTGAAAGTTTAGAGGGACTAGCAGCTACAGACAAAAAGCGCTTAGGAATCTTAAGTAGTGTGCCAAAGCCGGAAGAAAAATCAACAACGACTATTTTTTATGACGGGAAGGTTTTTATTAAGAATGTTATACCTGCAAAAGACAATAAAAAAGCAAAAAAGAAAAAGTCATCAAAGGAAGAAAAAAGCGATGATCCTTTCTCAAAAAAAATGGGAGAAATGCTTAAAGAGTGTAAGTATATTGCCGAATATCAGTTTCCTAAAAAGATTAAAACGATTTCAATCAAAAATGCTGTAATAGCAGAAGACAGAAAAAGTTTTACTGTTGAAATTCCTCTGGAAAACATGGAGGAAAGTGCCGTGGATTTTGGTTTTAAAGTAGAGTTTGAACAATAGTTACAGGTTTTTAATTAAACATGTTTTTAAAAATAGTCTTCGTATCTTTGATGAAAAATTGATCTCTATGAAATTATATAAATTACTTGGTTTTTCTTTTTTAATCGCAACTTTAACAAGCTGTACTTTTACTGAAAACATTACAATCAATGAAAACGGAACAGGAAAATTTTCTGTAGATATGGATGGTTCTGCTTTGATGGAAATGGCAGGTGATCAAATTGGAAGCCAAATGGGAGCCGATGCGAAAAAAGATATCGATTCTACTTTTACTTTCAAACAACTATTTGAAGAGAAAAAAGACAGTATTGCTAAAATGACACCTGAAGCTCAGAAAGAATTAAAAAAACTGGAAAATTTTGTGGTTACCACTAAAATGAGTGCAGAGAAAAAACAGTTTTTAATGACAATGGCAACTGATTTTAAAAATGTAAACGAACTTCAGGATATTTTACAAACGGCAAGCGCGCTTCAAAAATTAGAAGGCGGAGCGACAGCAGGGCCATTAGGAAGTGGTTTAGGAAATAACAACAGTAAACTAAGTTATACTTACGACGGAAAGAAATTTACGAGAAAAGCTGTAATTGATAAACAAAAACTGGCTGAGATTAAAAAAGATTCAGCGGCAGATATGTCTAAAATGATGTTTGCTTCGTCTAATTATGTTATCAAATATAATTTCCCTAAAAAGATTAAGAAAGTCTCTAATCCAAATGCATTGTTTAGCGACGATCGAAAATCAATTACAATTCAATATTCTTTTACGGATTATATGGAGAATCCAGACAAACTTAACTTCGACGTTGAGTTTGAAAAATAATTAAAATGAACAAAAAAATCCAACTTCAGGATCTGGGTAATAAAGATTATAAATTGACCTGGGAATATCAGGAAGACCTTTTCAAAGATATAGTTGATTTAAAAATCAAAAACAGAAGAGAAGAACTTGATCTGCCAACTCCAAATTATTTATTATTTGTAGAGCATCCGCATGTTTATACCTTGGGTAAAAGCGGTGATTTTGAGAATTTATTATTAAACGAAAAACAGCTCGAAGCGAAAGGAGCTACTTTTTATAAAATTAATCGTGGAGGTGATATTACCTATCACGGACCAGGGCAAATTGTAGGTTATCCGATTTTAGATTTAGAAAATTTTTTTACAGATATTCATAAATATTTGCGTTTGCTGGAAGAATCTATGATTTTGACTTTAGCGGAATACGGTTTAGAATCAGGTAGAAGTGAAGGAGAAACAGGAGTTTGGCTTGGTGCTGGAACTCCGTTTGCCCGTAAAATATGTGCTATGGGAGTTCGCGCTTCACGTTGGGTAACCATGCACGGATTTGCTTTAAATGTAAACGTAGATTTGGGCTATTTTGACAACATTATTCCGTGCGGAATTCGTGGCAAAGGCGTAACTTCTTTAAATGTTGAACTTGGTGTAGAAAAAGTAGACGAAACAGAAGTAAAAGCTAAAATAATCAAACATTTTGCAAAGTTGTTCGAAGCAGAATTTGTTTAAAAAGAATTGCCAATAAAGATTAACCCGTTTCAGATAAACATTTGAAACGGGTTTTATTTTGGTAAATAAGGCTGTTTCTGCGATAAGACTAGTATTGCTGAAAAGGGAATGAAAAAATTATTTTTAGAAAGAAAGCTGTTTTTTATGAAAATGTACTCAAAATAAGCAAAAAACATTTCACAAAAGGTAAGATTTTGAAAGGTTGGTAAATTACATGAAGAAACCAATTTTATTCTGTATTTAAGTTATATTTGACTTTGTTGATATGTAATTCTAATTATTTTAATGAAAATGCTTATGAGAAAAATTTACTTACTCTGTTTCCTTTTTTTACTTAATAGTCTTTCTGCTCAAAAGAAGGATAAATTATATCCAGTTTCCGTTTATGAAAAAGCGTGGTCAGAAAAAAATAATGATGCGAGATTAAAACTTATAAAATCAATTTGGTTAGAAGACAGTACTTTTGAAGATCCATCGGCATCTATAAAAGGAATTACAGCATTTAATAATGTTATCAATGAATTCTACAAAAAAAATCCTGATGCTGTTTTAACTTCAGGTTCAAAAGTTGTAAAAGACAATTATGTGACCTGGGAATGGAAAATTACAGACTCAAAAAATAATGTTATTATGACTGGACGTGATTTTGCGAGATTAAACGGTAAAGGTCAGGTAAGCAAAATAATAGGTTTTTGGGATAAAGAAATAAGTATGTCTGAGGCCGATAATTTAAAAAAGCTGGAATCAGATAATTTTAATGTTGTAACGCAATATTTCGAATGTCTTTTTAAAACAAGAGATTTCATTAAAATGTCGGCTCTGATTGAAGAAGGAGCAATATATAAACAGGCGGAAGGACTTCCTTACGGTGGGACTTACCAGGGATTTACAGAATGGACAAAGATGTTTGCAAAATCAGCCGAAGTTGGTAGTTTTGAAATCGAAAAAGAACCGGTTTATTTTAGTGATGCTTCCAAAAATGAAGTAATTATTTATTTCACAATAAAATGTACTGCTAAAAAATCCGGAAAAACATTGTCAATGCCAATTTCAGAGCATTTCAATTTAAAGAATGGGAAGATTACGGAGATAAGACCTTTTTATTTTGATACCAAGCTGTTTGCAGAATTCTTAAAGAGCAGAAAATAATATTTCCCGTTTTACATAAAAAAAGACCTTTTAAAGGTCTTTTTTTATTATTCGAAGAAATTAAGTTCCAGTTGTTCCGGGAGAAGTCTAAAACTCATTCGATGGTATTTTGTTGTTCCGTATTTTTTAATGGCTTCACGATGTTCTTTAGTAGGATAGCCTTTGTTTTTTTTCCAATTGTACATTGGGAATTCTTCATGGATCTGATCCATATATTGATCGCGATAGGTTTTTGCTAAAACAGAAGCGGCAGCAATACTCAAATATTTTCCATCGCCTTTTATAATACTTTGATTTGGAATCGATTTTAATAATGCAATTTCTTCATCAGAGAACTGTCTTCCAAAAGTGTTTTTAAGTCCGAGTTTAGCATTTAAGGATCGGTTTCCATCCACTATAATATATTCCGGAACGTGTTTTAGTTTTAAAATACATTCCTGCATTCCTTTCATTGAAGCATTTAAGATATTGATTTCGTCAATTTCATCCGGAAATAAATGAGTTACTGCAAAGCAAAGAGCTTCTTTTTCAAGAACTGGTTTTAAAAGTGCTCTAGTTTTTTCAGACAATTGTTTACTGTCGTTCAAAATTGTATTCTCAAAATCAGCAGGAAGAATTATGGCTGCTGCAGTAACAGGCCCGGCGAGGCATCCTCTGCCAGCTTCATCTGTTCCGGTTTCTAAAACAAATCCTGAGAAATTTTTTTCGAGCATTTTTTTAATTTTTAAATAACAAATTAGATGAAATTTTCAGCAAAAATATTCGTTTTGACACTGTCAGCCAAGGCAATTGTATAAAATGAAGTGTTTTTTTCTTTATTTGTTTTTATAATTTACCTTTGCTTAGCAAATTTTGTCAAAATAAATTTATATAAAGCCATCAAATGAGAATATTCATTTTTCTATATCTATTAGCTGTACCAACTTTATTGTTTTCTCAAGTAAAACCTGCTCCTAAAAATAATTTAGATATGAATACGGAATATTCAAGTATTACGGATACAGTAAAAAAGAAGAAAGCTAAAATTGCTACTATAGACCAATATAAAATCGTGACACTGGAGCATGATACTATTTATGTAGATACTTCATTAACAATTAAAAGTGCTTACAGACAAAATCATCTTAGAAAAGATCTTTTTGGTTATCAGGAATTCTCCAACATTGGGCAGCCTTTAAATACATTGCAATACAGTTTAACGAATTTTTCTCCATATCCTGAAATTGGATTTAACGGAAAGCATTTTAATTATATACAGGCCGATCAAATCAGATATTATTCTGCTGCAACACCTTTTACAGAGTTGTTTTTTAATACGACAATTAACAAAGGTCAAAATGTTGATTCTTTCATTACTTTGAACGTTTCCAAAAATCTCAATTTTTCTATTGCTTACCGGGGTTTAAGATCTGAGGGAGATTATATCAATCAATTAGTGAGTGCCGGGAGTTTCAGGTTTACAACCAGTTACGCTACCACAAGCAGACGTTATGCCATAAATGCACATTATACTTTTCAGGATATCCTGAATGAAGAAAATGGAGGGATTACGAATGACGATAATTTCGAAAGTGATAATAAAGATTATAAGAACAGACAAAGATTACAGGTTTATTTAACCGATGCAGAATCTATGTTGAAAGGAAGAAGAATCTTTTTTGACCATGCATTCAGAGTAAATCCTACAAGCGGAAATAATAATTTATATGTAACCCACCAGTTCAATTACGAAAATAAAAGTTACGAATATAAACAGCCAACAATACTTTCTACAGTTACAGATAATAATAACAATAGTACTCGTGTACTGCGCTTTGGAGATTCGTATGCAGCGAGCAATATTAATGACCAGACAAAATACGAAAGACTATATAATAAAGCCGGTCTTGCTTATGAAAATTCTCTTTTGGGAAAATTCAATTTTTTTATAGACGATTACAGATCCAACTATAAATATGAGCGAATTATTGTTGATAGTTTAGGAAATGCTGTTCCTGCTAATTTGTTTTTACAGATTAATAATGTAGGTGGACAATATGAATATCAAAAAAATAAATGGAATGGGAGATTTTTGTATACCAGATCTATTACTAATCAGTCACTTTCAGATTTAGATGCGAAATTGAGATATGATTTAAATGATAAAATTAAATTTGATTTTAGATATCGAAACATTAATAAGCTGCCAAACAATAATTATAATTTATATCAAAGCAGCTGGGTAGAATACAATTGGTCGCATAATTTCAAAAATGAAAAAATAAATTCTCTTAGTGCCGAAATTCAGACACCATGGCTAACAGGACAAGTTCAATATACAGTATTGAAAGATCATCTGTATTTCGCAGATTCATCATCTGTAGAAAATGTACAAATTGTTAAGCCATATCAGTATGGAAATGTGATTAACTATTTAGAAATTAAAGCAAGCAGAGAATTTAAATTTGGTCCATTTGCATTAGATAATACGCTTTTATATCAAAAAGTTGATCAGTCTGATTTGATTTTGAATGTTCCGGATTTTGTAACCAGAAATACATTTTATTATTCAGGCTACTTTTTTAAGAAAGCATTATATATGCAGACCGGAATTGTTTTTAATTATATGACAAAATATTATGGAGATGATTACAATCCTGTTATTGCTGAATTTTTTGTGCAGCAGGATAAAAAGATTGGTGGTTTTGCAACATTTGATTTCTTTATAAATGCAAGAATTCGTCAGACGAGATTTTATTTAAAAGCAGAACATTTTAACGCTGCTTTTACCCAAAGTAATTATTACGCGACTCCAAATAACCCCTATCGTGATTTTGTATTGCGTTTTGGTTTAGTTTGGAATTTCTTCCAGTAAAGAGACTTACTTTATTTTAAAACCACATAATAAACTTAAATAAAAATGGACTTTTCAAAGAATATTTTAGAAACAATTGGTAACACACCATTGGTAAAGCTCAACAAAATTGTTGCTGAAATTGATGCGTTAGTATTGGCAAAAGTCGAAACATTTAATCCTGGTAATTCTGTAAAAGACAGAATGGCCGTGAAAATGATTGAAGATGCAGAGGCTGACGGAAGATTAAAACCAGGTGGGACTATTATTGAAGGAACTTCCGGAAATACAGGAATGGGACTTGCTCTTGTAGCGATTATCAAAGGATATAAATTGATTTGTGTTATCTCAGATAAACAATCAAAAGAAAAAATGGATATTCTTCGTGCAGTTGGTGCAAAAGTGGTTGTTTGTCCAACAGATGTTGAACCAACTGATCCTCGTTCGTATTATTCAGTTTCAAAACGTTTGGCAGAAGAAACACCAAATTCATGGTATGTAAATCAGTATGATAATTTGTCTAATTCATTGGCGCATTATGAACAGACCGGGCCGGAAATCTGGAAACAGACCGATGGTAAAATCACACATTTTGTTGTGGGTGTTGGAACTGGAGGAACAATTTCCGGAGTTGGAAAATACTTAAAAGAGAAAAACCCCAATATTAAAATTTGGGGAATTGATACTTATGGATCTGTTTTTAAGAAATACCATGAAACAGGAATTTTTGATGAAAACGAAATCTACTCTTATATAACCGAAGGGATTGGAGAAGACATTTTACCTAAAAACGTTGATTTCTCTTTAATTGACGGCTTTACAAAAGTCACAGATAAAGATGCAGCTGTTTACACCAGAAAAATTGCACTTGAAGAAGCTATTTTTGTTGGGAATTCTGCAGGAGCTTGTATCAAAGGTTTATTACAGCTAAAAGAGCATTTTAAACCGGATGATGTTGTAGTAGTGCTGTTTCATGATTCCGGAAGCCGTTACGTTGGTAAAATGTTTAATGACGACTGGATGCGTGAACGTGGATTTCTGGAAGAAAATGTTACCAAAGCAGAAGATGTTATTAAAGATCATATTGATAAAGAATTAATCGTTGTTCGTACAGAAGAATTGGTTTCACACGCAATTGAGCGTATGCGTAAATATAAAATCTCTCAGATTCCAGTTGTAGATATCAATGGTTTTGTAGGTTCTGTAGACGAAACAGACTTGTTTAGAAGTTATGTTGCCGATAAAAATGTTGCAGAGAAACCTATAAAAGATGTAATGGGGAAACCTTTTCCAATTGTAAAATTAGGAACACCAATCGAAGAAGTGTCAAAACTTTTTACCAAAGAAAATGATGCTGTTTTGATTGATTTAGGAAATGGTCATCATCACATTATTACTAAATATGATATTATAGGGGCAATAAAATAAACCTCTGTAAATAAATTATCCATAAATCTGATTATACTGCTAATTGGATTTATGGATTTTTATTTGAAAAATATAAAATGAATTTTACAGCTATAGATTTTGAAACCGCTACAGGATATCATCCGTGTTCTGTTGGTATTGTTACAGTTGAAAACGGAATAATTGTTGACGAATATGTAACTTTAATAAAGCCGCCAAATAACGAATACAATCCCTTTACAATTCGTGTTCATGGAATTTATCCAAAAGATACAATCAATTCAAAATCCTTCTTTCAGGTGTATCCGGAGATCGAAAAACGATTGAAAAATCGAGTCATTGTGGCACATAATGAAAGTTTTGACCGCAATGTTTTAATGAAATCGATGTTGCTTCATGGTTTAAATTATGAAGATTTGAATATTGCAGCAAAATGGGAATGCACTGTAAAAATATATAAATCGAAAGGGATAAAGCCAACAAAATTAAGTGATTGCTGTCGCGAAATGAAGATTCAGCTCAATCATCATGAGGCTTTATCAGATGCAAGAGCTTGTGCAAAGTTATATTTACTTCGTTAAATAAATTAAATTTGTAAGAATAGTATTTAAATTTTGTTATTTTTAGATTTTGTAAAATGTTATAAAAATCTAAAAATGAAAGAAGACTTTCTTCATTATCTATGGAAATTCAGGAAGTTTGATACTTTGAATTTGAAAACTGCTCAGGGTGAGATAATTACTATTCTGAAAACAGGTGATTATCTGGAGCTTTCGGGACCAGATTTTTTTAATGCTCATGTCATGATTGGAAATCAAAAATGGGCTGGAAATGTAGAGATTCATATCAAATCATCAGATTGGTATCTTCACAACCATGAAAATAATCCCGCTTATAAAAACGTAATTCTGCACGTAGTCTGGGAAAATGATACCGCTATTTTTAGAGAAGATAATACCGAAATTCCTGTTTTAATTCTTAAAGATTATGTTGAAAAAGAAATAATTGCAAATTACAATGCTTTGATTTCTCCAAAAACATGGATTTCATGTGAGAAACAAATTAAAGATATTGATGATTTTGTTTTTAAAAGCTGGCAGGAAAGATTGTTTTTTGAACGTTTGGAGCGCAAATCGAGCTTTATTTATCAATTGCTGGAAGAAACGAATCGGGATTGGGAAGCTGTTTTATTTTGTCTTTTAGCGAAGAATTTTGGTTTAAATACAAACGGAACTTCGTTTTTGCAAATAGCGAAATCAATTCCATTTTCAATTATAAGAAAAGAAAGTTTTGAAATCGAAAACTTAGAAGCATTATTCTTTGGTTCAGCAAGTTTATTAAATGCAGAAAAGGAGGATGTTTATTTTAAAGATTTAAAATTCAGATACTTTTATTTAATGCATAAATATCAGATGGAGAGAACATTTGTTGAACCGGTACAATTTTTTAAACTTCGTCCGGATAATTTTCCAACGATAAGACTTGCCCAATTAGCTTCCTTATTTCATAAAACGCAAAATCTATTTTCTAAAGTAAACAATCTAAAATCTCTCGAAAGCGTCTATAATTTGTTCAATGTTTCGGCAAGTGATTACTGGAAGAACCATTATCAGTTTGACAAAGAAAGTCCAAAGAAAGCAAAGTCATTATCGAAATCATTTTTGGATTTGATTGTTATTAATACCATTATTCCAATTCAGTTTGCTTATTCGTCTACTTTAGGACAACCAATTACAGAAGATCTAATTGATTTTATGAATGAAGTGGCGCCAGAGAAAAATGCTATAACAGATAAATTTATTTCTTTCGGAATACAATCAAAAAATGCATTTGAAAGTCAGACTTTATTAGAACTTAAAAATGAATATTGCAATCATAAAGCTTGTTTAAAATGTGTAATAGGAGTAGAGCTTCTTAAAAATAATTAGACAATTTGGTTTATTAGAAAATTAGATAATTGGAAATCCGTATTTTTGTAATCTAAAATCTAAAATATAAGTATGTCAGCTATTTTAAAATTAAAGTTCTTTTTTGAAAAATATGGATTCCATGTTTCCTCAAGATTAGCAGATAAACTGGGAATGCGTGTAACAAGTGTCAGATTGTTTTTTATCTACATTTCTTTTGTTACAGCAGGTTTGGGGTTTGGAGTTTACCTGACGTTGGCATTTTGGATAAGATTGAAAGATTTAATCCGCTCAAAAAGAACATCAGTATTTGATTTATAAAAAGAAAGCTCCAAATTTTAATTTGGAGCTTTCTTTTTATTGAAATAGTATTTCTTTATTCTTCGAAACCTTTTGTATCATTAAGTCTTGATCTCTTCTTGCTATATCCAAAATAAACAAGAATACCGATTGCAAGCCATCCAAGTGATAATAATTGAGCATCAATACTCAAATTTATAATTAAATAAGTATTAATTGCAATTCCTAAAACAGCAATAACAGGTAAAGCAGGAACTTTAAAAGTTCTGTTTAATCCGGGTTGTTTTACTCTTAAAATCCAAACAGCAATACAAACCATTGTAAAGGCAAACAAAGTACCAAAACTTGTCATATCTGCTAATTTATTGATTGGTGTAAATGCAGCAACAGTTGCAATTATTCCTCCTAAGATCATTAAGTTCGTTTTCGGTGTTCCTGAAATAGGATTTACCTTAGAGAAAACAGAAGGAATTAAACCGTCTTTAGACATTCCCAGGAAAATTCTAGATTGTCCCATAATCATTACCATTAATACAGAAACAAGACCAATAGTAGCGGCTACAGTAATAATAAATCCGGCCCATGGTTGTCCGGCAATATCAAATGCATAAGCTACAGGCGCCTTAATAGCTTCAGGATATTTTCCTAGTGGATTGAAATCCTGATAATTCATCATTCCTGTTAGTACTAAAGAAACAAGAATATATAAAGTGGTACAGATTAATAAAGAAGCAATAATAGCAAACGGAACATCTTTTTTAGGATTAATAGCTTCCCCGGCTTGTGTAGAAACGGCATCAAAACCAACATAAGCAAAGAAAATCGCAGCGGCTCCGGAAACAATTCCTCCAATTCCATAAGCATTGTGTGTAGTTTCTTTTTCAATAATTTGAGTTGCTTCAGGAATAAAAGGACTCCAGTTAGCTGTATTGATGAAGAAAAGA
Source organism: Flavobacterium notoginsengisoli (assembly GCF_042686225.1). NCBI lineage: Bacteria > Pseudomonadati > Bacteroidota > Flavobacteriia > Flavobacteriales > Flavobacteriaceae > Flavobacterium > Flavobacterium notoginsengisoli. The sequence goes on along the minus strand of NZ_JBHUOT010000006.1, from coordinate 71,446 downwards.
CCTGCTACAATTACAAAAATTACTGCTGATACTTTAAGGATTACAATTGCGTTATTTGCTTTAGCAGCACTTTTGGTTCCTTTAATAAGTAATGAAATAACTAAAAGAACGATTAGGAAAGCCGGAAGATTCATAGAGAAACCTTCTCCAGTGTAGCTCGCAGGATCTGTGGTTAGCCATTCAGGGAGTTTAATACCAAATAATTTGAGTAATTTATTAAAATATCCGGACCAGGAAACGGCGACAGTCATAGATCCCATTGCATATTCGAGAATTAGTCCCCAACCAATTATCCAGGCAAAAATTTCTCCGATAGTACCATAGGCATAAGCGTAAGCTGATCCTTCAACAGGTAAAATGGAAGCAAATTCAGAATAGCAAAGAGCCGCAAAAACACAGGCGATACCTGCGATAATAAACGAAATTGCTAATGCCGGACCTGCATGATAATAAGCCCCTGTACCTGTAAGTACAAAAATTCCTCCACCGATAATGGCACCAACACCAATGGCAGTAAGACTCCATTTTCCAAGGACTCTCTTTAAATCACTTTTTTTCATATCGGCCTCAAAGGCTGATATAGGTTTAACTCTCCAAATTGACATACTATTTTATTGGTTTATTTGTTATTAAGTGCCAAATGTATTGTTTTTTGTAAAAAATAAAAACAATTATCATGTTTTAAGTTATAAAAACTTTATTTTTTTTAGAGGACTCTCAAGAAACTTTCGGGAAGTATTGATATTCATTAAATTAATTGGTCTTTTCCAGCAGATTCAATAATTTTTTAAAAACTACTTTTCTTACTAATTTTCTTAATAGATTTGAAAGTTTTTTCTTAATTATTAATCAAAAGCATTTTTAGGTATGAGCTTTAATCTTTTAAAGATGTATTTACACTTTACAAAATACCAGCGGACAGGTATTTTTTTACTCTTCGTTATAATTATAGGGTTGCAGTTGTTTTATTGGCTCTCTGATTTTACTATTTCTGAAACTAAAAATCCTGAAAAGGAAAAATGGCTTGCTCTTCAGTCGCAATTTGATAATGAAAAAATGGTGGTTGAAAATAATAAACCCGTCGTTTTCTTATTTAACCCTAATTTCATTTCGGATTATAAAGGATATAAACTGGGAATGTCGGTTGAGGAGATTGATCGTTTATTGGCATTTCGTAAAGAAAATAAATATGTAAACTCGGTAGAAGAATTTCAAAAGGTAACAGGTGTTTCAGATTCATTGTTAAATAAAATTTCGCCATTGTTTAAATTTCCAGATTGGGTACAGCATAAGAAGGAAATTAAATTATATAGTAATAATGATTATGCTAAAAAGGAATTTCCGAAAAAAGAAAAATTTGAAATACTGGATATCAATCAGGCAACTCAGGAAGACTTAATTAAAATTTATGGAATTGGCGAAGGATTGTCGATTCGGATATTAAAACAAAAAGAAATTATGGGATGTTTTGTGTCAATGGATCAAATGAATGATATATGGGGACTCTCGCCTGAAGTTATAAAGGAATTAAACAATCATTTTAAGGTAATAATTCCTTCAACATTAAAAAGAATAAATGTAAATGAAGCTTCGTTAAAAGAGTTATCTCAGTTTCCTTACTTTAAGTATGTACTTGCAAAACAGATTGTGACTTATAGAAGTATGAATGGAGATTTTAAAAATATTGAGGATTTAGCAAAAATTAAAGATTTTCCTGTTGAAAAAGCAAAAATAATTAGTTTATATTTGGAGTACTAAAAGAAAGTAACTAATGAACTTTGACTATAACGAAACACAGTTAATGATTGCACAGTCTATAAAAGATTTTGCTGAAAAAAATATTAGACCTTATATAATGGAATGGGATGAGTCACAAGTTTTTCCGGTGCCATTGTTTAAGCAATTGGGAGAAATGGGATTTATGGGGGTTTTAGTACCCGAAGAATATGGAGGTTCGGGTTTAGGTTATCATGAATATGTTACTATAATTGAAGAAATTTCTAAAGTGGATCCATCTATAGGATTATCTGTTGCAGCGCATAATTCTTTATGTACAAATCATATCCTGACTTTTGGAAACGAAGAACAAAAGAAAAAATGGCTTCCTAAACTGGCAACAGCAGAATTTATTGGAGCGTGGGGTTTGACAGAACACAATACCGGTTCCGATGCCGGAGGAATGAATACAACAGCAATAAAAGACGGAGATCATTGGGTGGTAAATGGAGCAAAAAATTTTATAACTCATGCTATTTCCGGAGATATTGCAGTTGTTGTAGTGCGTACTGGCGAAAAAGGAGATTCTAAAGGAATGACTGCTTTTGTTTTTGAAAAAGGAATGAAAGGGTTTTCCTCAGGAAAAAAGGAGAATAAATTAGGGATGAGAGCAAGTGAAACTGCCGAATTGGTTTTTGATAATTGCCGTGTGCCGGATTCCAATAGATTAGGTGAAGTTGGGCAAGGGTTTGTTCAGGCGATGAAAATTCTGGATGGAGGAAGGATTTCTATTGGGGCTCTATCTTTAGGAATTGCCAAAGGAGCTTATGAAGCAGCATTGAAGTATTCAAAAGAAAGACATCAGTTCGGACAACCAATCAGTAATTTTCAGGGAATCTCATTTAAGCTTGCAGATATGGCTACAGAAATAGAAGCCTCAGAACTATTACTTCAAAAAGCCGCTTTTTTAAAACAACAACATAGAGAAGTGACAACAGCAGGAGCAATGGCGAAAATGTATGCTTCCGAAGCTTGCGTTAAAATCGCGAACGATGCGGTTCAGATACATGGAGGGTATGGCTATACTAAAGATTTTCCGGTAGAAAAGTTTTACAGGGACTCTAAATTATGTACAATAGGAGAAGGAACTACCGAAATTCAAAAAGTGGTCATTTCCAGAAATCTGTTGAAAAAATAAGATATTTTGGGCGGGCTTTCCATTGCAATCCCTCACGCACAGGTTGGAAAAGAAGTTTATGAAAATAATTTTAAAATTATAGTCTTTAATTAAAAATAAATTTTACCTTTGCAGCCTTAACGAGAGGAGGTGTCTATATTATGTTAATTATACCAATTAAAGACGGAGAAAATATCGATAGAGCATTAAAGCGCTATAAAAGAAAATTTGATAAAACAGGAACTGTTCGTCAATTAAGAGCACGTACTGCTTTTATTAAGCCTTCTGTTATCAAAAGAGCTCAGATTCAAAAAGCTGCTTACATTCAAGGTTTGAAAGATAGCTTAGAAAGTTAATATTTAGCTTTTCAAAAATAATTACCGTTAGTGGTCAAAATGTTTTAATTTTGATGCTAACGGTTTTTTTATGCTTAATAATGAGATTTGGGTTTTTATGAAAATGAATAAAGAGGCTTTTGCGGATTATCTTTTGTTGGAGAGAAAATATTCTTCTCATACGGCGTTGGCTTATTTGAATGATATAGCGGCTTTTGAGTCTTTTGTGCGGGAAAATTTTGAGCAGGAGGGTATTGAGTTGGTTAATTATGGTCAGGTGCGGAGTTGGATTGTTTTTTTAGTGGATCAAAATATTTCCAATGTTTCTGTGAATAGGAAAATGGCTTCTCTTAAAGCTTACTATAAATTTTTGCTAAAGTCAAAGCAAATTGAGGTTAATCCAATGTTGAAGCATAAATCTTTGAAGACGCCGAAAGTTGTTCAGGTTCCTTTCTCTGAAAAAGAATTGAAAGATTTGCTTAGTGAGATTGAGGTTCCGGTTGGGTTTGAAGAGGTTCGGGATAAGCTTATAGTGGAAATGTTTTATGTAACTGGTATGCGTCGTGCAGAGTTGATTCATTTAATGGTTAAGAATGTTGATTTGTCGTCTGGGGTTATAAAGGTGTTGGGGAAAAGAAATAAGGAACGAATTATACCTGTCTTGCCGATTATAGCAAATCAAATTGGTTTATATATAAAGGAGAGGGGGCAGTTGGATAATGTAGTTGATTCGGACTTTTTTTTTATTTCGAAAAAAGGATTAAAATTGAGTGAATCTTTTGTTTATCGTTTAATAAATTCATACTTTAGTAGGGTCTCGGAAAAGGTGAAAAAAAGTCCGCATGTGCTTCGTCATACTTTTGCAACTCACTTATTGAATAATGGGGCAGATTTGAATTCAGTTAAAGAATTGTTAGGGCATTCCAGTTTGGCGTCTACTCAGGTTTATACTCATAATAGTTTGGCGGAGCTTAAAAAGGTATATGGAGATGCGCATCCGAGAAACAAGTAGTGATTCTGAAACGTTAATCTTAAATTTTTTATTATGAAGGTAGATGTTCATGCAGTTAATTTTACTGTCGACAGAAAGTTGGTCGATTTTATCCAGGAGAGAATGGGTAAGCTGGAAAAATACTACGATCGAGTGGTTTCATCAGATGTTTTTTTAAAGGTTGAAAGAACAAGTGATAAGGAGAATAAGGTGGTGGAGATAAAGATTAATGTCCCTGGTGATGATTTTTTGGTAAAAAAACAGTGTAAAACATTTGAGGAGGCGGTTGAGCTTTCGGCAGAATCGTTAGAACGTTTACTTGTAAAAAGAAAAGAAAAAATAAGAGCGCATATTTAATTGAAATTTTTTTTAAAAAATGTTTTGATTAAAAGATAAAATAGCTACATTTGCAGTCCGTTAGAAATAGCGGACTTTTTTAATGTATTCGCCGATGTAGCTCAGCTGGCTAGAGCAGCTGATTTGTAATCAGCAGGTCGTGGGTTCGAGTCCCTCTATCGGCTCAAAAATATTTCAAATGCGATTTGAAATAAGTTCTTTTAAAGTGTTGAAAAATAAGGGTTTGTGATTAGTTGTCAGTTCGGATGATCTAGATTAGAAAAGCTGAAATCATAAATTATTAGGGGAGATACTCAAGCGGCCAACGAGGGCAGACTGTAAATCTGCTGTGTGAACTTCGCAGGTTCGAATCCTGCTCTCCCCACAAAAAAAAAAGAGGTAAGGTTTTAGAGTTTAGGTTTTTAAAGGTCTAAAATCAAAAAAAATCTAAAATAAGAACTCTGCCGGTGTAGCTCAGGGGTAGAGTGCTTCCTTGGTAAGGAAGAGGTCTCGGGTTCAAATCCCGACATTGGCTCAAGTAAGTAGGAAATTGAAAATTAATATATAACTAAGATTAAAAATTAAGTAAAATGGCAAAGGAGAATTTTAATCGTTCCAAACCGCACTTAAACATAGGTACAATTGGACACGTAGATCACGGAAAAACTACATTAACTGCTGCAATCACTAAAGTATTGTCAGATGCTGGTTACTGTCAAGCAAAATCGTTTGATCAAATCGATAACGCTCCAGAGGAGAAAGAAAGAGGTATTACTATTAATACATCACACGTAGAGTATGAAACAGCTAACCGTCACTACGCTCACGTTGACTGTCCAGGTCACGCGGATTACGTGAAGAACATGGTTACTGGTGCTGCTCAGATGGACGGAGCTATCTTAGTAGTTGCTGCTACAGATGGTCCAATGCCACAAACTCGTGAGCACATCCTTTTAGGTCGTCAGGTTGGTATTCCAAGAATCGTTGTTTTCATGAACAAAGTGGATATGGTTGATGATGCTGAGTTGTTAGAGCTTGTTGAAATGGAAATTAGAGATTTGTTATCTTTCTACGAATATGATGGAGATAATGGTCCTGTAGTTCAAGGTTCTGCATTAGGAGGATTAAACAATGATCCAAACTGGGTACCTAAAATTATCGAATTAATGGAAGCTGTTGATGCTTGGATCGAAGAGCCAGTGCGTGACGTTGCTAAACCATTCTTGATGCCAGTTGAGGACGTATTTACAATTACAGGTCGTGGAACTGTTGCTACAGGTCGTATCGAAACTGGAGTTGCTAACACTGGAGATCCTGTTGAAATCATTGGTATGGGAGCTGAAAAATTAACTTCTACTATTACAGGAGTTGAGATGTTCCGTAAAATCCTTGACAGAGGTGAAGCTGGAGATAACGTAGGTTTATTGTTAAGAGGTATTGATAAAGCTGATATCAAAAGAGGTATGGTTATTATTAAGCCAGGTTCAGTAAAACCACACGCTAAATTCAAAGCTGAGGTTTATATCTTGAAAAAAGAAGAAGGTGGACGTCACACTCCATTCCACAATAACTACCGTCCACAGTTCTACGTACGTACAACTGACGTAACAGGAGTTATTACTTTACCAGCAGGTGTAGAGATGGTAATGCCAGGTGATAACTTAACTATTGAAGTTGCTTTATTAAGCCCAATCGCTATGAACGTAGGTTTACGTTTTGCTATCCGTGAAGGTGGTAGAACAGTTGGTGCTGGTCAGGTTACTGAAATCGTAGAGTAATTCTATTAAAATAAATGAAAAGCCAGTGATTATTTTTTAATCACTGGCTTTAATTACGGGCGTAGTTCAAGGGTAGAATAGCGGTCTCCAAAACCGTTGATGGGGGTTCGAATCCCTCCGCCCGTGCAATAAAAAAATATATCAAATGACAAAAGTTACTAATTATTTATCAGAGGCTTTCGAAGAGTTAAAGTCAAATGTTACTTGGCCAGCTTGGGCTGAAGTGCAGAAATTGACAATTGTTGTGGCTGTATTTTCAATCTTATTCGCTTTGGCAACTTGGGGAGTAGATGAATTTTTTGCAAAAGCTTTGGCTGGATTTTTTAACTGGTTAAAAGGATAATTTTTTTGTGATGGCAGATAATAATGTGAAAAAATGGTACGTAGTTAGAGCGGTTAGTGGTCAAGAGAATAAAGTGAAAGCTTATATCGAAACCGAGATTGCGAGATTAGGTATGGAGGATTATGTTTCTCAGGTCTTAGTTCCTACTGAAAAAGTGGTAACTGTAAAAGATGGGAAAAAATCATCTAAGGATAAAGTTTACTTTCCTGGATATGTTATGATTGAAGCTAACTTAGTTGGTGAAATCCCTCATATTATTAAGTCAATTACTAGTGTTATTGGATTTTTAGGAGAAACTAAAGGAGGAGAACCTGTTCCTTTGAGACTTTCTGAAGTAAACCGTATGTTAGGTAAGGTAGATGAGTTAGCTGTAAATACGGATACTCGTTCTATTCCATTTAGTGTTGGGGAAACGGTTAAGGTTATTGATGGACCTTTCAATGGATTTAATGGATCTGTTGAGAAAATCAATGAAGAGAAGCGTAAACTTGAAGTTATGGTTAAGATTTTCGGAAGAAAGACACCATTGGAATTAAGTTTTATGCAAGTAGAAAAAGTATAATTTTTTGTTACACTATAATAACCATTGTAATCGCTTCCATTGATTACAGTGTTAAATTTTTTAAAAATGGCTAAAGAAATTAGTAAGGTAGTTAAACTACAAGTTAAGGGAGGTGCTGCGAACCCGTCGCCACCGGTTGGACCTGCTTTAGGAGCTGCTGGGGTTAATATCATGGAGTTCTGTAAGCAATTTAATGCTAGAACTCAGGATAAACCTGGCAAAATTTGTCCAGTGCAAATCACTGTGTACAAAGACAAATCATTTGATTTTGTTGTTAAGACTCCTCCAGCAGCAGTTCAGTTAATGGAAGCTGCAAAGCTAAAATCTGGTTCTGGTGAGCCTAATCGTAAAAAAGTAGCTAGCGTTACTTGGGAACAAATTAGAACTATTGCTGAAGACAAAATGCCGGACTTAAATGCTTTTACAATCGAAAAAGCTATGAGTATGGTTGCTGGAACAGCTAGATCTATGGGTATAACTGTATCAGGAGATGCTCCTTTTTAATTAAGAAAAAGAAATGGCAAAATTAACAAAAAAGCAAAAAGAGGCTGCTTCAAAAATTGAAAAGAACAAATTATACTCTTTAAAAGATGCTGCTGCATTAATTAAAGTTGTTGCTTCTGCAAAATTTGATGAGTCTGTTGATATCGCAGTTCGTTTAGGAGTAGATCCTAGAAAAGCGAATCAAATGGTAAGAGGTGTGGTAACTTTACCACACGGAACAGGAAAAGATGTTAAAGTATTAGCATTGGTTACTCCAGATAAAGAGGCTGAAGCAAGAGAGGCTGGAGCAGATCACGTTGGTCTTGACGATTACCTTCAAAAAATTAAAGATGGTTGGACAGATGTTGATGTTATCATCACTATGCCGGCTGTTATGGGTAAATTGGGTCCATTAGGTCGTATTTTAGGACCTAGAGGTTTAATGCCAAACCCTAAAACAGGTACTGTAACTATGGATGTTGCAAAAGCTGTTCAAGAGGTTAAAGCTGGTAAAATCGACTTTAAAGTTGATAAAACTGGTATCGTTCACGCTGGAATCGGTAAAGTTTCTTTTGGAGCTGAGCAGATTGTTGACAACGCACACGAAATTATTCAAACATTAATAAAACTTAAACCAACTGCTGCTAAAGGTACATACATTAAAGGTATTCACCTTACAAGCACTATGAGTCCTGCTATTGCATTAGACCCAAAAGCAGTATAATTGGTAGTTAAAAATTTTTAGTATGACTAGAGAAGAAAAATCAATCGCGATTGAAAATTTAACTGCGCAGTTAGCTGGTACAAATATCATTTATATATCTGATATTTCTGGTTTAAACGCAGAGACAACTTCAAACTTACGTAGAGCTTGTTTTAAAGCGGGTATCAAATTAGAAGTTGTAAAGAACACTTTGCTTGCAAAAGCAATGGAAGCTTCTTCTAATGATTATGGTGATTTACCAACAGTTTTGGCTGGTAACAGTGCTATCTTTATTTCTGATGTTGCTAACGCGCCTGGAAAAATTATCAAAGATTTCCGTAAGAAATCTGATAAACCAGTTTTAAAAGGAGCTTACATCAATTCTGAAGTATATATTGGGGATAACCAATTAGATGCATTAGCTACTATTAAATCAAAAGAAGAGTTACTTGGAGAACTTATTGGATTATTACAATCTCCAGCTCAAAGAATTATTTCTGCTTTACAAAACAAATTCGCAGGAAGCGAAGAAGAAGGGGCAGAGTAATTATTTATGTAAGGAAGAATACTTCCTTGCTGCTTAATTAGCGCACAATAAATAAATTATATTTTTTACAAATCATTTTAAACGATAGAAGAAATGGCAGATTTGAAACAATTCGCAGAACAATTAGTTAACTTAACAGTTAAAGAAGTTAACGAATTAGCAACAATATTAAAAGATGAGTATGGTATCGAGCCTGCTGCTGCAGCTGTAGTAGTTGCTGCTGGTGGTGGTGAAGGTGCTGCTGAAGAAGCTCAAACTGAATTTACAGTTGTATTAAAAGAGGCTGGTGCTTCTAAATTAGCAGTTGTAAAATTAGTTAAAGAATTAACTGGTTTAGGTCTTAAAGAAGCTAAAGACGTAGTTGACGGTGCTCCAAGCAACGTTAAAGAAGGTGTTTCTAAAGAAGAGGCTGAAGGTCTTAAGAAAGCTTTAGAAGAGGCTGGAGCTGTAGTTGAGCTTAAATAATTAAACTCAGTTTAGAACTAGGTTTAGACCTTGGATGGCAACATCCAAGGGTCTAAACCATTTTTCGTATAATAAAATATTATAAAATTTTATTATCCCATAGTTTAAAATACGAAAAAGTTTTTGATCGATACGAAGAAAGAAAATGGAACTTTTTACTGTTTTATTTTTAAAGATGTATTGATTATAATAAGAAAGTATAGATTAAACAGTGTGTTTTACACAAAAAAATTACTTTTTTTTAATCAAAATTTTGTCCATTGATGATAACAAATCAGACTGAAAGATTGAATTTTGCCTCTACAAAAAATATCCCTGACTATCCGGATTTTCTAGATGTTCAGGTTAAATCTTTTAAAGATTTCTTTCAATTAGAAACGAAATCTGACGAAAGAGGCAACGAAGGGTTATACAACACCTTCATGGAAAACTTCCCAATTACAGATACAAGAAACAACTTTGTATTGGAATTCCTAGATTATTTTGTTGATCCACCACGTTATACAATTCAAGAATGTATAGAGAGAGGTCTTACTTATAGTGTGCCTTTAAAAGCTAGGTTAAAACTATACTGTACAGATCCAGAACACGAAGATTTTGAAACTATTGTACAAGATGTTTATCTTGGAACAATTCCTTACATGACTCCTAGTGGTACTTTTGTTATTAATGGTGCCGAGCGTGTTGTAGTATCTCAATTACACCGTTCTCCAGGGGTTTTCTTTGGACAGTCATTCCACGCAAATGGAACTAAACTTTATTCTGCGAGAGTAATTCCTTTTAAAGGATCTTGGATAGAATTCTCTACTGATATCAACAGCGTAATGTACGCGTATATCGATAGAAAGAAAAAATTACCTGTAACAACTTTATTCCGTGCTATCGGTTTCGAAAGAGATAAGGATATCCTTGAAATTTTCGACCTAGCTGAAGAAATTAAAGTTTCTAAAACAGGTATTAAGAAATATATCGGAAGAAGACTTGCTGCGCGTGTTTTGAACACTTGGCACGAGGATTTCGTAGATGAAGATACTGGAGAGGTAGTTTCTATCGAACGTAACGAAATCATCCTTGATCGTGATACAATTATCGATAAAGATAATGTTGAAGAGATCATCGATTCTAACGTAAAATCTATTTTGTTACACAAAGAGGATAATAATCAAGCAGATTATGCTATTATCCACAACACGTTACAAAAAGATCCAACAAACTCTGAAAAAGAAGCTGTAGAGCACATTTACCGTCAGTTGCGTAACGCTGAACCGCCTGATGAGGAAACTGCTCGTGGTATTATAGATAAATTGTTCTTCTCTGATCAACGTTATAACTTAGGTGAAGTTGGTCGTTACAGAATGAACAAAAAATTAGATTTAGATATCCCTATGGATAAGCAAGTGCTTACTAAAGAAGATATCATTACAATCGTTAAATATTTGATCGAGTTGATCAACTCTAAAGCAGAGATTGATGATATTGATCACTTATCAAACCGTCGTGTTAGAACAGTTGGTGAACAATTGTCTCAACAATTCGGTGTTGGTTTAGCACGTATGGCTAGAACTATTCGTGAGAGAATGAACGTTAGAGATAACGAGGTGTTTACACCAATTGATTTGATTAATGCTAAAACATTATCATCAGTTATCAACTCTTTCTTTGGAACTAACCAGTTATCTCAATTTATGGATCAAACGAATCCATTAGCTGAGATTACGCACAAAAGAAGACTTTCTGCACTTGGACCAGGTGGACTTTCGAGAGAAAGAGCTGGTTTCGAGGTTCGTGACGTTCACTATACGCACTATGGTCGTTTATGTCCGATTGAAACTCCTGAGGGACCAAACATTGGTTTGATTTCATCTCTTGGTGTTTATGCAAAAGTAAACGGAATGGGATTCATCGAAACTCCATACCGTAAAGTAACTAATGGTGTAGTTGATTTAGAAAGTACTCCAATTTACTTAAGTGCTGAAGAAGAAGAAGGTAAAATGATTGCTCAGGCAAACATTGAAATGGATGAAACTGGTAAAATTACAGCTAGCAATGTAATTGCTCGTGAGGAAGGTGACTTCCCAGTTGTTGAGCCATCAGTAGTTCATTATACAGACGTTGCTCCTAACCAGATCGCTTCGATTTCTGCATCTTTGATTCCTTTCTTGGAGCATGATGATGCGAACCGTGCGTTGATGGGATCAAACATGATGCGTCAGGCAGTTCCTTTGATCCGTCCTGAAGCTCCGATTGTTGGTACAGGTTTAGAGCGTCAGGTGGCTTCAGATTCAAGAGTATTAATCAATGCTGAAGGGCATGGTACTGTTGAATATGTTGATGCTAATATCATTACTATTAAATACGATCGTACAGAAGACGAGAGAATGGTTAGTTTTGATGCTGATGAGAAAACGTACAACTTAATTAAATTTAGAAAAACCAATCAGGGTACAAGTATTAACTTGAAACCAATCGTAAGAAAAGGTGACAGAGTTATTCCTGGACAAGTATTATCAGAAGGATATGCTACTCAAAATGGAGAATTAGCTTTAGGTAGAAACTTAAAAGTTGCGTTCATGCCATGGAAAGGGTACAACTTCGAGGATGCGATTGTAATTTCTGAAAAAGTAGTTCGTGATGATATTTTTACTTCTATCCACGTTGATGATTATTCATTAGAGGTTAGAGATACTAAGTTAGGAAATGAAGAGTTAACAAACGATATTCCTAACGTTTCTGAAGAAGCTACTAAAGATTTAGATGAAAACGGTATGATTAGAATTGGAGCAGAGGTTAAACCTGGCGACATTTTGATCGGAAAAATTACACCAAAAGGAGAATCAGATCCTACTCCAGAGGAGAAATTGCTTCGTGCAATCTTTGGGGATAAAGCAGGTGATGTAAAAGATGCTTCATTAAAAGCTTCTCCATCTTTACACGGTGTAGTTCTTGACAAAAAATTATTTGCAAGAGCCGTAAAAGATAAACGTAAACGTACTCAAGATAAAGATGCTTTAGGCGCTTTAGAAATGGAATTCGAAACTAAATTTGTCGAATTAAAAGACAGATTGGTTGAAAAATTATTCTTGATCGTTAACGGAAAAACATCTCAAGGTGTAATGAATGATTTGGGTGAAGAAGTTTTACCAAAAGGTAAAAAATATACTCAAAAAATGCTTTACGCAGTAGAAGATTTTGCTCACTTAAGTAAAGGTCAATGGGTTGCTGATGACGCTACAAATAAAATGGTTAATGATTTAATTCATAACTATAAAATTAAGCTGAACGACTTACAAGGAGCTTTAAGAAGAGAGAAATTCACTATTACTGTTGGAGATGAATTACCATCTGGAATCTTGAAATTGGCTAAAATCTATATCGCTAAAAAACGTAAGTTAAAAGTGGGTGATAAAATGGCGGGTCGTCACGGTAACAAAGGTATTGTTGCTAGAATCGTTCGTCATGAAGATATGCCTTTCTTAGAAGATGGAACGCCGGTAGATATCGTATTGAATCCACTTGGGGTACCTTCACGTATGAACATTGGTCAGATTTATGAGACTGTATTAGGATGGGCTGGTATGAACTTGGGTAGAAAATTTGCTACTCCAATTTTCGACGGTGCTTCTCTTGACGAGATTAACGCTTTGACTGATGAGGCTAACGTACCACGTTTCGGACATACCTATCTTTATGATGGTGGAACTGGTGAGCGTTTTGCACAAAAAGCAACTGTGGGTGTAATTTACATGCTTAAATTAGGACACATGGTTGATGATAAGATGCACGCACGTTCTATCGGACCATACTCATTGATTACGCAACAGCCACTTGGAGGTAAGGCTCAATTTGGAGGTCAGCGTTTTGGAGAGATGGAGGTTTGGGCACTTGAGGCTTATGGAGCTTCTAGTACACTACGTGAAATCTTAACTGTTAAGTCTGATGACGTTATTGGTAGAGCTAAAACTTACGAAGCTATCGTTAAGGGTGAAACTATGCCAGAACCAGGTTTACCAGAATCATTCAATGTATTAATGCACGAATTGAAAGGTCTAGGATTAGATCTTCGTTTGGAAGAATAATAAAAGTTTTCAGTTACAGTCTCAGTATTCAGTTTAGCACTGAAAACTGGGACTGAAACTGTTTACTAAATGTTACAAGTTTTTAAAGATTTATACCCGTAAACCGTTCCGATTTTTTATAACAATGCAAGGCATTTTATAACTAGCACTTCAAATAAGAATTTGAGGTTTAGAGAAGTAACCCGAGGTAGTAGCTGAATGATTAACTCTTATCTTTTTAAGAGTAGATTATAAATCTAAATTCAATTTTTTAATTGCAAATAAATCAATAGTAAAAACTATGATGAATAACAGAAACAATAAAGATAAGAATCCAGTAAAAAGATTTAACAAAATTTCTATTGGATTGGCTTCACCAGAATCTATCTTGAAAGAATCAAGAGGAGAGGTTTTAAAGCCAGAAACTATTAACTATAGAACGCACAAGCCAGAGCGTGATGGACTTTTCTGCGAAAGAATCTTCGGACCAGTAAAAGATTTCGAATGTGCTTGTGGTAAGTATAAAAGAATTCGTTACAAAGGCATCATCTGTGACCGTTGTGGTGTTGAAGTTACTGAGAAAAAAGTACGTCGTGACAGAGTAGGACACATCAACCTTGTTGTGCCAATTGCTCATATCTGGTATTTCCGTTCTCTTCCAAATAAAATTGGTTATATCCTTGGTCTTCCATCTAAGAAATTAGATATGATCATTTACTACGAAAGATACGTAGTAATCCAAGCTGGTATTGCTAAAAATGCTGATGGAGAATCTTTACAAAGACTTGATTTCTTAACTGAAGAAGAGTACTTAAACATTTTAGACACTCTTCCACAAGAAAACCAATATTTAGATGATTTAGATCCTAATAAATTTGTTGCCAAAATGGGAGCAGAATGTATTATGGATTTATTAGCTCGTATCGACTTAGATGCTTTATCTTATGAATTAAGACACAGCGCTAACAACGAAACATCTAAACAAAGAAAAACTGAAGCTCTAAAAAGATTACAAGTTGTGGAATCTTTCCGTGAGTCTAACGAAAACCGCGAAAACCGTCCAGAATGGATGATCATGAAAGTGGTTCCAGTTATTCCACCGGAATTACGTCCGCTTGTGCCACTTGATGGAGGTCGTTTTGCAACTTCAGATTTGAACGACTTATACCGTCGTGTAATTATCCGTAACAACCGTTTGAAAAGATTAATGGAGATTAAAGCTCCAGAAGTTATCTTAAGAAACGAGAAACGTATGTTACAAGAATCTGTAGATTCATTATTTGATAACACACGTAAAGCTTCTGCTGTTAAAACAGAATCTAACAGACCATTAAAATCATTATCTGACTCATTAAAAGGTAAGCAAGGACGTTTCCGTCAAAACTTACTTGGAAAACGTGTGGATTATTCTGCTCGTTCGGTAATTGTCGTTGGTCCAGAGTTAAAATTATATGAGTGCGGATTGCCAAAAGATATGGCTTCTGAATTATACAAACCTTTCGTTATCCGTAAATTGATAGAAAGAGGTATTGTAAAAACAGTAAAATCTGCTAAGAAAATCATTGACAAAAAAGAGCCGGTAGTTTGGGATATTTTAGAAAACGTAATTAAAGGACACCCAGTATTACTGAACCGTGCTCCTACTTTGCACAGACTTGGTATTCAGGCTTTCCAGCCAAAATTAATTGAAGGAAAAGCGATCCAGTTGCACCCATTAGTATGTACGGCTTTCAACGCCGATTTCGATGGTGACCAGATGGCGGTTCACTTACCATTAGGACCAGAAGCTATTTTAGAAGCTCAATTATTAATGTTGGCTTCTCACAATATCTTGAACCCTGCAAATGGTGCTCCAATTACTGTACCTTCTCAGGACATGGTCTTGGGTCTATATTATATGACCAAAGAGCGTATTTCTACAGAAGATCACATTATTTTAGGTCAAGATTTGACTTTCTATTCTGCTGAAGAAGTAAACATTGCATTAAACGAAGGAAGATTAGAATTGAATGCTCGTGTGAAAATTAGAGCAAAAGATTTTAATGACGCTGGAGAATTAGTGTACAAAATTATTCAAACAACTGCAGGACGTGTATTATTTAACGAAGTAGTACCTGAAGCAGCTGGATATATCAATGACGTATTGACTAAGAAAAACCTTAGAGATATTATCGGACACATTTTAAGTGTGACTGATGTACCTACAACGGCAGCTTTCTTGGATAATATGAAAGATATGGGTTATAAATTCGCATTTAGAGGAGGTTTATCATTCTCTTTAGGTGATATTAGAATCCCAGAACAAAAAACTAAGTTAATTGCAGATGCTAGAGAGCAAGTTGAAGGTATCTCAACTAACTATAACATGGGTCTTATTACAAATAACGAGCGTTACAACCAAGTTATTGACGTATGGACTTCAGCAAATGCTCAGTTAACAGAATTAGCAATGAAAAATATTAGAGAAGACCAACAAGGTTTCAACTCTGTATATATGATGCTTGATTCTGGGGCGAGGGGTTCTAAGGAACAGATTCGTCAGTTAACTGGTATGCGTGGTTTGATGGCTAAGCCTAAAAAATCTACTGCTGGTGGTGGTGAGATTATTGAAAACCCGATTCTTTCTAACTTTAAGGAAGGTCTTTCGATCCTTGAGTACTTCATTTCTACTCACGGTGCTCGTAAAGGTCTTGCGGATACGGCTCTTAAAACAGCCGATGCTGGTTACTTAACAAGAAGGCTTCATGACGTTTCTCAAGATGTTATTGTTAACATCGAAGATTGTGGAACTTTAAGAGGTGTTGAAGTTGCGGCATTGAAGAAAAATGAGGAAATCGTTGAATCTTTAGGAGAGAGAATTTTAGGACGTGTTGCATTACAAGACGTTATTAATCCTCTTACTAATGAAGTAATGGTTCAATCTGGTCAACAAATTACTGAAGCAATTATGAGAACTATCGAAGCTTCTCCAATTGAAAAAGTAGAAGTTAGATCTCCATTAACTTGTGAAGCTTTAAAAGGTATTTGTGCTAAATGTTACGGTAGAAACTTAGCTACTGGTAAGATGACACAAAGAGGTGAAGCTGTCGGAGTTATTGCAGCTCAGTCTATTGGAGAGCCAGGTACACAGTTGACACTTCGTACGTTCCACGTTGGAGGGGTTGCTGGAGGTATCTCTGAAGAATCTAGTATTGTTACAAGATTCGCAGGTAGACTTGAAATTGAAGATTTAAAAACAGTTAAAGGAGAAGACGGAGAAGGTAACTCTGTTGATATCGTAGTTTCACGTTCAACTGAATTAAAATTAGTTGACGAGAAAACTGGAATTGTTTTAAATACACATAACATTCCTTACGGTTCTAGTATCTTCGTTGGAGATGGTGAAACTGTAGCTAAAGGAACTGTAATCTGTAAATGGGATCCATATAACGGTGTAATTGTTTCTGAATTTACTGGTAAGATTGCTTACGAAGATTTAGAGCAAGGACAATCGTTCATGGTTGAGATCGATGAGCAGACTGGTTTCCAGGAAAAAGTAATTTCTGAGGCTAGAAACAAAAAATTAATCCCAACTTTATTAGTTTATGGTAAAGAAGGTGAATTGATTCGTTCTTACAACTTACCAGTAGGTGCACACTTAATGGTTGAAAATGGTGAGAAAATTAAAGCAGGTAAAGTATTAGTAAAAATCCCACGTCGTTCTTCTAAAGCAGGCGATATCACGGGAGGTCTTCCTAGAATTACTGAGTTGCTTGAGGCTCGTAACCCTTCAAACCCAGCAGTTGTATCTGAAATTGATGGTGTTGTATCTTTCGGAAAAATTAAAAGAGGTAACCGTGAGATTGTTATCGAATCTAAATTTGGTGAAATTAAAAAGTATTTAGTTAAACTTTCTAGCCAAATCTTAGTACAAGAAAATGACTTCGTAAGAGCGGGAGTTCCATTGTCTGACGGTGCAATTACACCAGATGATATCTTAAGAATTCAAGGTCCGGCTGCTGTTCAACAGTACTTGGTAAATGAAATTCAAGAGGTTTACCGTTTACAAGGGGTAAAAATTAATGATAAGCACTTTGAGGTTGTAATTCGTCAAATGATGCGTAAAGTAAGAGTTGAGGATCCAGGAGATACTTTATTCTTAGAAGACCAATTAATTCATACTAAAGATTTCATCGTTCAAAATGATAAATTATATGGTATGAAAGTAGTTGAAGATGCTGGAGATTCTTCAGTATTGAAACCAGGTCAGATCATTACACCTCGTGAATTGCGTGATGAAAATTCATTATTGAAACGTACTGATAAAAATCTTGTTGTAGCAAGAGACGTAATCACTGCAACTGCAACGCCAGTTCTGCAAGGTATTACAAGAGCTTCGTTACAAACTAAATCATTCATTTCTGCGGCTTCATTCCAGGAGACAACGAAAGTACTTAACGAGGCTGCAGTAGCTGGTAAAGTAGATGACTTAGAAGGATTAAAAGAAAATGTAATTGTTGGACACAGAATTCCTGCAGGAACTGGTATGAGAGAATACGATCATACAATTGTAGGATCTAAAGACGATTACAACGAAATGATGGCTAATAAAGAAGAATACATTTATTAATTAGGAAACTATGAGTAATCCGAAACAACAACAAGAGCAAATTAATATTGAGTTAGACGAAACTATTGCAGAGGGAATTTATTCTAATCTTGCAATTATCAATCACTCATCATCAGAGTTTGTTTTAGATTTTGTGAGTATTATGCCAGGGATTCCTAAAGCCAAGGTAAAATCAAGAATTGTCTTGACACCACAACATGCTAAAAGATTGTTAAGAGCAATAGGTGAAAATATCCACAGATTTGAGGCAGCTCATGGCGAAATCAAAGAAACGGAACAAGCGCCAATTCCGCTTAATTTTGGTCCTGCGGGACAAGCATAAATTCTAAAGCCCCATTCAAAATGGGGCTTTTTTTATATAGAAAAAGTATACCAAAATGCACTTTGTCCGATTTAATTTACTTTAATCGACAAAGTTTCTTTACTTATCTGTGTTAGAGTATATTTGCAATCCTATGAAGAATTAATTTTTGAAATATAATGACTTAGTAAGGTTGATTTAATTCAAATTAAAAGAAAAGCGCTAATGAAAATTAGCGCTTTTTTTATGTAAAGTTCGAGTATGTGTCAAAAAAATCTCAATATTGTTGTACTGATGTTTTCTTTGTATTTTACAATTTTCCTTTATTATTTAAAATAATTATTTACCAGCTCTCTGATGTTGTAAAATGTATCCATTAAACATTAATTCTTTTACTATCATGGCTGCTGTTTTGTCCGAACTCATTTTATATTGCAACACACCAGAAGTATCAGGTTTTACATTAAAAACTTTACCATCATAGGTTATGAATTGTTCATATAAAAAGCCATCATAACCAGGATGTTTACTACTCATGTTGTACCATGTTGCAGTTAAATTACCATCTAGATCAAATATCTCATATTTTTGAATTCCCATACCAGTTGTTGCAGCAATTTTTATTGTACCAATGTTTTTATTGTTGGGATCTTTTGAGGCTACACTGTATATAGATCCTGAATCATCAATTGTTATTTGGTAGCCTTCCATACGTTTTTGTTTCTCTATTCCTGCGGTTGCTTCTTCTTTGATTTTACTTGAAACTCCGGAAGCTTCACCATTTATAAAATTTTCAATAGCATCAATGTTTAGTCCCTCTATACTCAGAAAACCTTTATCCATAAATGCTTCCATAGCACTTTTTTGCTGATTTAATGGGTTAAATTTTTTATAATCAACTTCATTTGTTTTTCCTGTTTTTGTGCTCTTCAAAACCATCCATCTTTTACCAGAAGATTCTAAGAATTTAAGTTCGGCGCTTACTGTATACTGTTTGTCTAAGTTTAAAATTTGAAAATTTGGTTTTTTGCCTTCCATGTAGGCAACTACTTTTTCATCAATTTTTACTTCATTGTTTTTTACTTTGATTTCTTGTGCAGCTGCACAAATTGTAAAAATGATTGCGGTAAGTGAGCAAAGGATTTTTTTCATTTCTAAAAAATTTGATTTATGGTTAATTTTTATATTGTAAAAATAGATTTTTTTTTAAATAAAAATACTATTAAATTATTCGTATAAGTTGTGGATTAGCTGATAAAAAGGAATAAAAAAAAGCTGTTTATTTTTTTAAACAGCCTTTTTACTTCAATAAAATATTTTTTAGTCGAACTCAGATGTAAAGAATAATTTTACACTAGGATATTTACTCTGCGTCATTTGAATCGTAAAATCAGAATCAGCTAAGAATACTAATTGCCCATATTTATCATGTGCAAGGAATTTTTGTTTGATACGTTTAAATTCTTTGAATTCCTCATTTTTAGTATCATCAGGTTTTACCCAGCAAGCCTTATGAACAGGAAAGTTTTCGTATGTACATTTAGCACCGTATTCATGCTCTAAACGATATTGAATTACCTCATACTGAAGTGCTCCAACAGTTCCAATAACTTTACGATTGTTCATCTCTAAAGTAAACAACTGAGCAACTCCTTCATCCATTAATTGGTCAACTCCTTTTTCTAATTGCTTCGCTTTCATCGGGTCAGCGTTGTTGATGTATCTAAAGTGTTCCGGAGAGAAACTTGGAATTCCTTTAAAACTCATTACTTCACCTTCAGTCAAAGTATCTCCAATTTTAAAGTTTCCAGTATCGTGCAAACCAACAATATCTCCAGGATAAGAAATATCTACAATTTCTTTTTTCTCAGCAAAAAAGGCATTTGGACTTGAGAATTTTAAGTTTTTCTTTTGGCGAACGTGATAATAAGGTTTGTTTCTTTCAAAAGTTCCTGAAACAATTTTGATGAATGCTAAACGGTCACGGTGTTTTGGATCCATGTTAGCGTGGATTTTGAAAACAAATCCAGACATTTTTTCTTCTGTTGGCTCAACTGTACGAGTTTCAGAATCTTTAGGTCTTGGAGACGGAGCGATTGCAACGAAACAATCTAATAATTCGCGAACTCCAAAGTTATTTAAAGCAGAACCAAAGAATACAGGCTGGATTTTTCCGTCCAAATAATCCTGACGCTCAAATTTTGGATAAACTTCATCAATTAATTCTAATTCTTCACGAAGTTTTTCGGCTGCTTTTTCTCCCACAATTTTATCTAATTCCGGGTTGTTTTGTACGTCAGAAAAAGCAATTGTTTCTTCAATATTTTTACGACTGTCTCCACTGAAAAGATTGATGTTTTCTTCCCAAAGATTATAGATTCCCTGAAAGTCATAACCCATTCCAATTGGGAAACTTAATGGAGTAACTTTCAATCCAAGTTTTTGTTCCACTTCATCCATCAAATCGAAAGCATCTTTACCTTCACGGTCTAATTTGTTAATGAAAACAATCATCGGAATGTTACGCATTCTACAAACTGCAACCAATTTTTCTGTTTGTTCCTCAACCCCTTTTGCAACGTCGATTACAACAATTACGCTGTCAACAGCAGTTAAGGTTCTAAATGTATCCTCAGCAAAATCCTTGTGCCCGGGAGTATCAAGGATGTTGATTTTTTTATCTTTATAATTAAAAGCAAGCACAGAAGTTGAAACCGAGATACCTCTTTGGCGTTCGATTTCCATAAAGTCACTCGTTGCTCCTTTTTTAATTTTGTTATTTTTTACCGCTCCGGCCTCCTGAATAGCACCTCCAAATAACAGTAATTTTTCCGTTAATGTGGTTTTACCGGCATCGGGATGCGAGATAATTCCAAATGTTCTTCTGCGTTGTATTTCTTTTAAAAAGCTCATATTTCGTATAAATAGGTTGCAAAAGTACTATTAAATACGACTTTATAAAAATATTCACTTCCTAAAATTTAGAAGTCTTTATTTGTTGAGCTTTTTTTCGAAAAAATAAGACTGTTTTAAACAACAAACTTCTTATCCCATAATTTTTTGTTAATAGTATATCAGATAGTTGTATTATGTAATTGAATTGTTATTTTTGTTCGTTATAAGTTACAAAAGAACTATACTTTAATTCTTTAAGTTGTTGGAGTTATCCAAGACAGAAGAATTTTAGAGGATTATCTAAAACAGACTTACATTCAAATAAATTTTAAAATAATGTTATTAAAAAAGTTCCAGCTAAAAACAATTGATTACAAATTCGTATTGGCAATTTGTTTTTTCCTTTTTTGTGCTCCAATTATCTCAGCACAAGAAATAATTCCTGATGTTGTTGCTGAAAAGCCTGTTGAAAAACCTACAGGTGGAAAATTAAAAGTAGACGGAATTATAGCAACCGTAGGAGATTATATTGTTTTAGATTCTGATATTGATAAAGGATTTCTTGAAATTACAGCTCAGGGAGGATCAATAAAAGATATTACAAGATGTCAAATGCTTGGAAAACTTCTGGAAGATAAATTATATGCTCATCAGGCAATTCAGGATAGTATTATTGTTAGTGATGCCGAAGTTAGAGGTATGATGGAAGAGCGTTTAAATTATATGACGCAGCAAGTAGGAGGAGATATAAATAAAGTTGTTGAATATTATAAAAAAAGTTCTGTAGAAGAGTTTAAAACGTACTTTGCTGACATCTTAAAAGAGCAAAAACTTGCTTCTGAAATGAGAGATAAAATTATTAAAGATGTAGAAATTACTCCGGAAGAAGTTCGTAATTTCTTTAAGAAAATCCCAAAAGATGAATTGCCAACTTTTGGTGCCGAAATGGAAGTAGCACAGATTGTAGTAGAACCTAAAATTTCTCCAGAAGATAAGAAAAAAGTTATCGATAGATTAAATGCTATAAAGCAAGATGTCTTAGATGGTTCAAGTTTTGCTACAAAAGCCGTTTTATATTCTCAGGATCCTGCATCTTCTCCAAATGGAGGTTATTACAAAATGAATAGAAAAACTCCTTTCGTAAAAGAATTTAAAGATGTTGCGTTCAGTTTACAGGCAGGAGAAATTTCTCAACCATTTGAGACAATTTTCGGATTCCATATTATTATGGTGGAAAAAATTAAAGGACAGGAAGTGGAGTTACGTCATATTTTGATCGCTCCAACTGTTTCTGAAGCAGCTTTAAAAGAAGCAAAAGAAAGAATTACCAATGTCAGAAATAAAATTGTTGGTAACGAAATATCATTTGCAGATGCTGCCAGAACAGAATCTGATGAAAAAGAAACAAAAGCTAACGGAGGAACTTTAGTAAATCCGACAACTCAGGATACACGTTTTGAATTGACAAAAATGGATCCGACTTTATACAGCCAGGTTTCTAATTTAAAAGGGAATGAGATTTCTCAGCCGATTTTAAATACTGATGATAAAGGTAAAAAGACTTACAAGTTAATTACAGTTACAAATCGTATTGAAGATCATACAGCAGATTATGCTAAAGATTATACCAAAATCAAAGAATTGGCTTTAAAAGAAAAACAGATTAATGCAATTGCAAAATGGTTTGATAATAAGATTAAAGATACCTATATTAAAATTATTGGCGAGTACAAAGAATGTGAATTCGCAAACAACTGGTTGAAAAAATAATTTTTATTAAATAAATAAAAAGAGTTAGTTTTATGAATTCGTAGAACTAACTCTTTTTAATTTAAAATATACTCATAAATGTCTGACGTAACAGCAATTCATAATTTAGTTCAAAAAAGAAACGAATTAAAAAAAGAAATAGCGAAGATCATTGTAGGGCAGGATGCCGTTGTGGATCAAATTTTGCTTTGTATCTTTTCCGGGGGGCATGCACTTTTGATTGGTGTTCCAGGTTTGGCAAAAACCTTAATGATTAATACATTATCTCAAGCTTTAGGTTTAGATTTTAAAAGAATTCAGTTTACGCCTGATTTAATGCCTTCTGATATTTTAGGAAGTGAAATTTTGGATGAAAACAGAAATTTTAAATTTATTAAAGGACCAATTTTCTCTAATATTATTCTGGCAGATGAAATTAACAGAACACCACCTAAAACACAAGCTGCTTTGCTTGAAGCGATGCAGGAAAGATCTGTTACTATTGCAGGACAACATCATAAATTAGATTTACCTTATTTTGTTTTGGCAACTCAAAATCCAATTGAGCAGGAAGGAACATATCCTTTGCCTGAAGCTCAGTTAGATCGTTTTATGTTTGCCATAAAATTAGAGTATCCAACTTTTGAAGAAGAAGTACAAGTAGTAAAACGTACTACTTCTGATGTCAAAACAGTTATTAATCCGTTATTTTCAGCACAGGAAATTATAGACTTCCAACATTTAATCCGCAGAATTCCAGTAGCTGATAATGTAATTGAATATGCAGTCACTTTGGTTAGTAAAACTCGTCCGGATAATGCATTAACAAATGATTTTGTAAAAAATTACCTTGATTGGGGAGCAGGTCCAAGAGCTTCGCAGAATTTAATTTTAGCTGCAAAAGCACATGCTGCATTTAGTGGAAAGTTCTCTCCGGATATTGAGGATGTTCAGGCTGTTGCAACCGGAATTTTGCGACACAGAATTATTAAAAACTATAAAGCAGATGCTGAGGGAATAACGGAAGAGGTTATTATTCAAAAGTTGATGTAAATTATAAAATTCATATTAAAAAAGGTCTGATAATTGTGTCAGACTTTTTTGCTTTTATATGTGTTTGCTTTTATAATACCAATAATCTTGATGTACTTAAAAATAGTAAAAGTAGATACTTAAAAAGTCTAACTATAACGTTATAATTGATTATTTAGAACGATTCTTCTTGTGAATAGAGGTAAAATCCTACTTAGTTTGTAACATCAAATTTCGACTTTGTTAAAGAAAAGATTTTAAAATATCAAAAAATCAATTTTCGATTCTAAAATTGATTTTTTGTCAAAAACAAGCATTGAAAATCGTTTTTTAACAATAATAATTTTTAAAAAGTCGACTTCTATTATATTTTTTTTAATTCTCAGCTTTAATCTTTAAATTTGCGTACAAAAAAAAATACTTCTACTTAATTATGAATACTTACAAAGATTACATTCAAGAAATTGAAGAAAGAAAAGCCTTAGGTCTTCATCCGAAGCCAATTGATGGAGCTGAATTAGTAAGCGAAATCATTTCTCAAATTAAAGATTTAGATAATGAATACAGAGAAGATTCTCTTAAATTTTTTATTTATAATACATTACCAGGTACTACTAGTGCTGCCGGTGAAAAAGCAGACTTCTTAAAAGAGATCATTCTTGGTCAATCTGAAGTGAAAGAAATTACTCCGGCTTTTGCTTTTGAGTTATTGTCACACATGAAAGGTGGGCCTTCTATCAAGGTTTTGCTTGATTTGGCATTAGGTAATGATGTTGTTATTGCAAAAGAAGCGGCAAAAGTTTTAAAAACTCAGGTTTTCCTTTACGAGGCAGATACAGATCGTTTAGTAGAGGCATTCAGAAATAATAATGAAATTGCAAAAGAAATTCTTGAGAGTTATGCTCAGGCAGAATTTTTTACAAAATTACCAGAAGTAGCTGACGAAATTAAAGTGGTTACTTTTATCGCTGGTGAAGGAGATATTTCAACAGATTTACTTTCTCCTGGGAATCAGGCGCATTCTCGTTCAGATCGTGAACTTCATGGTCAGTGTATGATTACTCCTCAGGCACAGCAAGAAATTAGAGCGTTACAAGCACAACATCCGGATAAAAGCGTAATGTTAATCGCTGAAAAAGGAACAATGGGGGTTGGTTCTTCTAGAATGTCAGGTGTAAATAATGTGGCACTTTGGACAGGAAAACAAGCAAGTCCTTATATTCCCTTCGTTAATATCGCTCCAATCGTTGGTGGAACAAATGGAATTTCTCCAATTTTCTTAACAACAGTTGATGTTACTGGTGGTATTGGATTAGATCTTAAAAACTGGGTTAAAAAAGTGGATGCAGATGGTAACGTTTTACGTAACGAAAACGATGAGCCAATTCTGGAGCAGACTTATTCTGTTGCAACTGGAACTGTATTGACAATTAATATTAAAGAGAAAAAATTATATAACGGAGATCAGGAATTAATTGACATTTCTAAGGCATTTACACCTCAGAAAATGGAATTCATTAAAGCTGGTGGTTCGTACGCTATTGTATTTGGTAAAAAACTACAAACATTAGCAGCAAAAGTTTTAGACGTTGAAGCGCCTCTTGTGTTTGCTCCATCGAAAGAAATTTCACACGAAGGACAAGGTCTTACTGCTGTCGAAAAAATCTTCAACAAAAATGCTGTTGGTATCGCTCCGGGTAAAGTATTACACGCAGGTTCTGATGTTCGTGTTGAAGTGAATATCGTAGGATCGCAAGATACGACTGGTCTTATGACTGCTCAGGAATTAGAATCTATGGCGGCTACAGTAATTTCGCCAATCGTTGATGGTGCTTACCAATCAGGTTGTCACACAGCATCAGTTTGGGATAAAAAAGCGCAGGCTAATATTCCTAAATTAATGAAATTCATGAATGATTTCGGTTTGATCACAGCTCGTGATCCAAAAGGTGTTTATCATTCAATGACTGACGTAATCCACAAAGTACTTAATGATATTACAATTGACGAATGGGCTATCATTATTGGAGGTGACTCTCATACAAGAATGTCAAAAGGTGTTGCTTTTGGTGCTGACTCAGGAACTGTTGCTCTTGCATTGGCTACCGGCGAAGCTTCAATGCCAATTCCGGAATCTGTAAAAGTGACTTTCAAAGGAGATATGAAAGGATATATGGACTTCCGTGATGTGGTTCATGCTACTCAGGCCCAGATGTTGCACCAATTTGGTGGTGAAAACGTATTCCAGGGAAGAATCATTGAGGTTCACATTGGTACGCTTACGGCTGACCAGGCATTTACATTTACAGACTGGACTGCAGAGATGAAAGCAAAAGCTTCTATCTGTATTTCTGAAGATGAAACTTTGATCGAATCATTGGAAATTGCTAAAGGCAGAATCCAAATCATGATCGATAAAGGAATGGATAATGATAAACACGTTCTTCAGGGATTGATCAACAAAGCGGATAAAAGAATTGCAGAAATTAAATCGGCTGAAAAACCTGCTTTAACTCCAGATTCAAATGCTAAATATTATGCTGAAGTTGTGGTTGATTTAGATCTGATTTCTGAGCCAATGATTGCTGATCCAGACGTAAATAATGCTGATGTTTCAAAAAGATATACGCACGACACTATTAGACCTTTATCTTTCTATGGTGGAGTGAAAAAAGTTGATCTTGGATTTATTGGTTCTTGTATGGTTCATAAAGGAGATATGAAAATCCTTGCTCAAATGTTGAAAAACGTAGAAGCACAAACAGGAAAAGTTGAATTTAATGCACCTCTTGTAGTTGCACCTCCAACTTATAACATTGTAGATGAATTGAAAGCAGAAGGAGACTGGGAAGTGTTGCAGAAATATTCTGGTTTCGAATTTGACGATAATGCACCAAAAGGTGCTGCACGTACAGAATACGAAAACATGTTATATTTAGAGCGTCCAGGTTGTAACCTTTGTATGGGTAATCAAGAAAAAGCGGCAAAAGGAGATACAGTGATGGCAACTTCAACGCGTCTTTTCCAGGGAAGAGTTGTGGAAGATACGGAAGGTAAAAAAGGAGAATCTTTACTTTCTTCTACACCAGTTGTAGTTTTATCTACAATTTTAGGTAGAACTCCTACTATTGAAGAGTATACTGCTGCTGTAGATGGTATTAACTTAACTAAGTTTGCGCCTTCTAATAAACAGTTAGTTATGTAATAAATATAGGATTAGTTATAATCATTATATATAGAAAGCCCGAGTGATAAACTCGGGCTTTTTCTTTTGTACCACTTCTATTTTTCGTAACTTGTGATGTCAAAATAAACAGAAAAAAACAAAAAACAATTATATACTTATGGCTTTTGATATCGAAATGATTAAAAAAGTGTATGAAAACATGCCTTCTCGTGTTGATAAAGCACGAGAAATCGTGGGACGTCCACTTACTTTAACAGAGAAAATTTTATACAATCACCTTTGGGATGGAAATCCAGCAAAGGCATTTGGAAGAGGAGTAGATTATGTTGATTTTGCACCAGACCGTGTAGCGTGTCAGGATGCAACAGCACAAATGGCATTGTTGCAATTTATGCATGCTGGTAAATCAAAAGTAGCGGTTCCTACAACAGTACACTGTGACCACTTGATTCAGGCAAAAATAGACGCGGCAACCGATTTGGCCAGAGCGAAAACACAAAGTAATGAAGTATTCGATTTCTTATCTTCAGTTTCTAATAAATACGGAATTGGTTTTTGGAAACCAGGAGCAGGAATTATTCACCAGGTAGTACTTGAAAATTATGCTTTTCCAGGAGGAATGATGATTGGAACTGATTCTCATACAGTAAATGCAGGAGGCTTAGGAATGGTAGCGATTGGTGTAGGTGGTGCCGATGCTGTCGACGTAATGTCTGGAATGGCGTGGGAGCTTAAATTTCCGAAACTAATTGGAGTGAAACTAACTGGTAAATTATCAGGATGGACGGCTCCAAAAGATGTTATTCTTAAAGTTGCCGGTATTTTGACTGTAAAAGGAGGAACTGGAGCAATTGTTGAGTATTTTGGCGAAGGAGCAACGTCTATGTCTTGTACGGGTAAAGGAACTATATGTAACATGGGGGCTGAAATTGGAGCTACAACTTCAACTTTTGGTTATGATGATTCAATGGGACGCTATTTGAGGTCTACAAATCGTGCTGATGTTGCTGATGCTGCTGATAAAATTGCATCTTATTTGACGGGAGATCCGGAAGTTTATGCAAATCCGGAACAATATTTTGACCAAGTAATTGAGATCAACTTATTGACATTAGAGCCACACTTAAACGGACCTTTTACGCCAGATTTGGCTACTCCAATTTCTAAAATGAAAGAGGAAGCAATCAAAAACAACTGGCCATTACAAATTCAGGTTGGATTAATTGGTTCATGTACGAACTCTTCTTACGAAGATATTTCCCGTGCAGCTTCTTTAGCAAAGCAAGTTGCAGATAAAAACTTAAAAACAAAAGCAGAGTTTACTATTACTCCGGGTTCTGAAGTAGTTCGTTCAACTATAGAAAGAGATGGATTTATCGATACTTTTCATAAAATTGGGGCAACTGTTTTTGCTAACGCCTGTGGACCATGTATTGGTATGTGGGACAGAGAAGGTGCTGAAAAAGAAGAAAGGAATACTATAGTTCACTCTTTTAATCGTAACTTCTCCAAACGTGCAGATGGAAATCCTAATACGTTGGCATTTGTGGGATCTCCGGAATTAGTAACAGCAATGGCAATTGCTGGAGATTTAGGATTCAATCCATTAACGGATAAATTAATTAATGAAGATGGAGAAGAAGTAATGCTGGATGCTCCAACAGGAGACGAACTTCCGGCTAAAGGTTTTTATGCAGAAGATCCGGGATTTCAGGCTCCTGCTGAAGATGGTTCAGGAGTTCAGGTTGTGGTAAATCCAGCATCTGAGCGTTTGCAGTTATTAGCTCCTTTTGATGCCTGGGATGGAAAAAATATTACAAGTGCCAAATTGTTAATCAAAGCCTTTGGAAAATGTACAACGGATCATATTTCTATGGCTGGACCCTGGTTACGTTTCCGTGGGCATTTAGATAATATTTCTAACAATATGCTGATTGGTGCGGTAAATGCTTACAATCAAAAAACAAATTCGGTTAAAAATCAATTGACTGGGCAATACGATGCAGTTCCTGCAGTTGCTCGTGCTTATAAAGCAGCTGGAGTTCCTTCTATTGTTGTGGGAGATCATAACTATGGAGAAGGTTCTTCCCGTGAACATGCTGCGATGGAACCTCGTTTCTTAGGAGTTAAAGCGGTATTGGTAAAATCTTTTGCTCGTATCCATGAAACAAACCTTAAAAAACAAGGTCTGTTAGGATTGACTTTTGCAAACGAAGCAGATTATGATAAAATCCAGGAAGATGATACAATCAATTTCTTAGACTTAACTGAATTTGCTCCGGGAAAACCGCTAACACTGGAATTTGTTCATGCAAATGGTACAAAAGATATTATTTTGGCAAATCATACTTATAATGCCGGACAGATTGGCTGGTTTGTTGCTGGTTCTGCATTAAATTTAATTGCTGCCGGAAAAGCTTAATTTTAATAAATAATCAATATTTGGCGCTCTGTGAAAACAGGGCGTTTTTTATTGTTGTTCTATCTAAAAACGTATAAAAATATATGAAAATTTATTAAAAAATGTAATAATCTGAAACTCAATAAAGAAGTCTTTTTTGATATTAAGAGAGCTTTAAATTTGATGATTTGATAAAAAATAGTTGTTAAAAGTCGAGGTTTTTTTACTTTAAAAAGTTAAATTCGCCATGCACGTAATAAAAATGATTTTTTCGAGTTTAAAATGAAGTGTTTTTAAACTCTTGAAATAGTAATAAAAATGTAATTCAGGAAATATGGTTTATAGGTTAATAATAGTATTGTTTTTTTTTAGTTTTGGAGCTTTTTCTCAGCAGAATTTTATAAAGCACAAAATTTCACAAGGAGACAACCTTTCTGTTATTGCTAAAAAATATGGAGTAAAAGTAAAAGAGATTACAGATGCTAATCCAAATGCCCCCAAAATCTTAAAACTAAATTCGATACTTTTAATTCCTAATAAAAATAAAAATACTTCAAAAGCAAAACCTTCTGAACTTGCTATAAATAATACTTCTTTTGATATTTCTTCAGGAACACATGAAGTAGCGGCCAAAGAAACACTTTGGGGAATTTCAAAGAAATATAATATTTCTGTCGATGATTTAAAAAAAGCAAATCCACTTTTGGAGACAGAAGGATTAAAAATAGGACAGCAGATTGTTATTCCTTCAAACAATATCGCTTCGGTTGATGAAAAAACAAATCAAAATGTACCGGAACTAGTTGTGGCAGATGTAGAACTGACAAGAGAAGTCAAAGCTAAAGAGACAAAATATGGTATTTCTAAGGAATATGGAATTTCAGTTGCAGAATTAGAACGTCAAAACCCATCAATTAAAAGGAAGATGCCTGTAGGTTATGTTCTGAAAATTCGGGTTCCAAAAGAAAAATTGGACGTAATTCAGGCTGCAAAAACAATTCAGGAATCTAATGAAAATGTAGTTTCTTCTCTTTCTCAAATTGCAGAAACGGCACCGGAAATAAAAAAAGATTCCACATACATTAGGAGTATAGGGAGTCATTCAGGCTTAATCGACCAGATAATAGCTAATGCTACTGAAAATATCGGAATTAGATATCGATCAGGAGGTACCACAAAAGCAGGTTTTGATTGTTCAGGATTAATGTTTTGTACTTTTGGTAACTTTGATATTAAATTGCCAAGAAGTTCAATAGAACAATCAAGAATCGGAACAAAAATTGCTTCAGATGAAGCTCAAAAAGGAGATTTAATCTTCTTTAGAACTAACGGTAGAAGGCATATAAATCATGTTGGAATGGTTGTTGAAAATGTTGATGGAGAAATTAAATTCGTGCATTCATCTACTCATGGCGGCGTAATGATTTCTTCTACAAAAGAACCATATTATACCAGAACATTTTCTCAGGTAAATCGCGTTTTAGAATAGTCCTTTAAACGAAAGTCCTCTGTAATAATTCCAATCTGAAGGGCTTATTCCAAAAATCAGAAACATATTTGTTGTCTTTTACTTTCTTGATTTCATCACTGTCTAAAGTGGAGGAAAGTACAAAGATTTCGATTTTATCTTTTACGTCTTCAGCAAGTTTTGCAAATTCATCCAGAAATTCAAATCCGTCCATAATAGGCATTTGGATATCTAAAAGTATAACCAGCGATTGGTGATTTGGATGTTTTATAAGCCAGTCTAGCCCCTCTTTTCCATTGTTTGCAATAAACAACGGATTAATATCGAGTCCTTTTTTGAGTAATTTTTTAGTGACAAACTGATCAATTAAATTGTCTTCTATAATAATAAATTGAGATCTAAATGGCATGTGAGTTTGGTATAGTTACAATAAATTTGCTTCCAATGCTGCTTTCAGAGAAAACCTTAATATCGCCTTTAATGTTTTCGACAGCTTCTTTTACAATGTATAAGCCCAGTCCGGAGCCTTTATTTTTGTTTGTTCCAAAATACATATCAAAAATATTTTCTTTATGTTCATCGTGAATTCCTATTCCGTTATCGGCAACTTCAATTTTATTTAAACCCTCACTAAGATAGGTTTTGACGGTAATAAACATTTCTTGTTTGCTACAGTCAGCATATTTTATCGCATTCGATATTAAGTTGTTGATAATAATTTTTAGACGAAGGCTGTCGCTTTCAATTTGATCCACCTGAAGTTCCTGAGTAAATTTTATTCTGTTTGCATTTTCTATATGCATTAACTGCAGAATGGCTTCATTAAACAATTCTTTTAAGCTTACCGGTTCCATGATTACCTCTTTTCTTTTGTTCTTAGAATAATCAATGATGTCGCTTATAAATTGATCTTGACGAGCCAGACTCTGGTGCATCATTTGAAGGTAGTTGCGAATCTGATTAACATCGTCTTCCAGTGCTGTGATTTCAATAAGACCTTTTAAGGAAGTGATTGGAGATCTTAAATCATGTGAAGCGCTGTAGACAAATCGGTCTAATTCCCGGTTTACAATAACTAAATTTTCATTTTTGACTTCTGTTTCTTTTTTTGACACTAAAAGTCTTTTGACCATAATTGAATAGTAGAGGCATACACTACAAATAATAATCAGAATGAAAAATACATTTGTAATAATGAGTAAATCCTTTATTTTTCGAGTTCCCTCTCCTAAAGTATTAGAGAAATTACGTTGATTAATTGTAAGTTGATCACTTATAGAGCTTACTTCTTTTAGGAATTTTTGCTGATCTTGTACGGTTAAAAGATTTCGATTGATTTTCGCATTAATCTCTTGTCCAATTACAAACAATCGAAAAATAAGTTTATCACCTTTTCCCCATTCGTCAATTGCTTTTGATAAAAAAGAAACATGTTTGAAGTTGTCAAAAAGCCAAATAATATCATCTAAATCCTCTTCGTGATTTCTGCCGGTTAAAAAGCCTTTTCGGGCAATTGTATTATCGCCGGCTTTTAAAAGTGTAATTCGGGCTATACCATCACCCTGTGGTACCTTTAACTCTTCCAGATACAACCTCCATTGATTCGGGTTTTTGGTATAGAGATACGTTATTAGATGTCGGGATGCGTCTTTTTGTGATTTGGAATAATGAGATTCTCCATTGACATAAGCTCTATTTGCGGATAAAATTTTAATGGTAAAAAAATTAATGCAGATAAGTAGTGCACAGGAAATAAAAACGATTAGAATAAGAATGAAAACATTCGGAAAACGAAAGTTTTTTAAAGCTTGTAACTTAGACATAATCTTATAATTAGTAGGTTAATAATAAAGTGTCTTTACGTGTTTTTTTAATTTGAAAACAATCTTATTTGGGAAAGATTGGTTAAAATTAAAACTAAACACTTGTTAAAATTATCGGCGCTTAAAAATTAGATTTGGAATGGTTTTCTCAAATATAGTGAAATTTATCTTATAAGTTTTACAAAAAAATGAATCTAAAATGAAAAATTTTCAAGCGAAGTATTTTTTGTTTAACTTATTGTTTGGTAGTTGTTTATGTTTTTTGTTTAAATAAAATTTTAAACTCTTGATTTTAAGACAAAAAAAGAGAAAAATAGAAGGAAAGAAATGTAGCTGATATTTTGTCTGGTAGCGTAGATTAAAATTGGGCATAAATAATCAGTCTTCTGAAGGCATAAATATCCGGAACATTCGGAAAATATGTATTTATTCTTTTTTTAAATTCAGCAGATAATTCTTCAAATTCATCGTCTTTTAAACGTTCTTGATAAACCGTTAATGCTGAGCCGGAAATAAAATCAAAAAAATCATTTTGACCAGTAGAAATAATAGGATATACTTTTTCATATAAGACAAGGTTCTGACCACCATTCTCGAAAAGAATTTTAGCATATTCGTCTAAAGTAAGTACAGGAGATGGACGTGTCCAGTTATTTAAGTAGGAAGCAAAAGGTTCTTCTTGTACTAAGTTTAAAAGTATTTTATTTAGAATATTTTCATTTTGCTGAGGCATTTGAACAGCTAATTGTCCACCAGAATTTAGACGAGAAATAATCTTTGGAAAAAGTTCATAATGATTATCGATCCACTGTAATGCTGCGTTTGAAAAAATAAGATCCCATTTGGCTGTATCGCTCAGTTGTGCTAAAATTGGTTTTTCTTCAAACTGTAGATTTTTTTGAACAGGAGCTTTTGCCAGCATTTCGGATGAGTTATCTATACCCAAAACTGTTGGACTATTTAATTTTTCCGATAGTTTTTTGGTTAGTTCGCCAGTTCCGCATCCTAAGTCAATAACTTTTAGGTTGGGTTTGTCAATAATATGACTTGTGAGATCTTCAAAAGGTTTGGAACGTTCTTCTTTAAATTCGTTGTATTTTTTTGGATCCCAAGTCATATTATTGTTTTTTCTAAAGTTAATAAAAATCTTTAACGTTTAAAAACTAAAGGAAGCGCTTGTCCCATTTGTTTAAAGGTTCCGGTGATAGTTTGATTTTTGTCAAGAACTCCTTCGTATTCGATTGTTAGATTATCAACAGTAAATTTTAATGTTGAATTTTCAAACGTGGTTGAAGTAACAGGTATTCCAAGTGCTTTCTGATCAGGACTGTCTAAAGTAGCGGTTAATTTGTTTTCTGATTTTGTAATATGTAGCACAAGATTTAGTTCTGCACCGGGAACCTTGAGGACACCTTTCCAGTCACCTTTAATATCTTGTGCGGACATGTTTAAAGCTGCGAAAAAGAATAAAAGAGCAAAATTGACTTTTTTCATGAGTTTGAAGTTTAAAATGAGAAACAATATTCTGTGTGATAATTCTGAAATAAAATTAAGGATTTAAATCTATTAAACCTCTGAAAAGTTGAATTTTAAAGTTATTCAAGCTCATGCCAAAAATGACCGCATCCATTTCTACACTCGGTATTCCTTCTTTCTGTATCAGTAATTTTAAAAATCCAAAGTAATGAAATTATTATTTTTCGATTTTCATTTTCAGGAAGTGAAGCCAATTTATTAAAAGCAATTTTTGTTGGAAAACTTTTAAGAATCACAATAGGCGTATAAGTTGGTTTTAATGGAATTGTATGTAATGCCATTTGATACACTTGTGAATTGTAATCTGTTTTGTTTGGAATGGAATTGAAAATATAAAAGTGAAGTGTTTTAAAAAGTTGTTCGAAAGAATAATTGTTATCCAATAACAACTGAACTCCAAAATCAAAGTCAATTTTGTCTTGTGCAATTTTATTGATTAATAATTCGTATTGGTTCATTGGTTAAAAAACGTTATCTGCTAAAAGAATATTTATTGCTAAAATATTAAAGATTATCGTCGTTTAGGAGTGCTTCTTGTGTGAGGAGATACATATGTTCCATCTTTTCGAGTATAACCTTTTACACGAACTGATCCGCCAGACGAAGTGGGTGTTGTATAAGTAGTATTTGAATAATTATAATTGTTAGAAGACATGATAGAATTGCTATAAACGGGATTTATGACCCATCCCTTATATTTCTTCCATTTAACTTTTCGATATTTGTTATCACTTGTATTGATATAAGCCCCATATCCCTTTGGGATTACTGCTATTACTTCTTTACAATCTTTAGAATTGTAAATATTAGCGTCTTCATCGATGTTTACAAAATAATAATTATTGGCACAAGAATTCAATACTATTAAAAGTAAAAGTAGAGATAGTTTTTTCATGTTAATTTGATTAATTTTTTAGTTAGTGTTTATTTTTATTAAAGTAAAATACTTGTAAATGAATATTAGGTGTAATGTATATATTCAACTTTAAGTTCTCAAATTTAGATAAAGAAGTAAAGCGTGTTTTATGGAAAACCGTAATAGCATTCGCTTTATAAAAAAATCTTATGAAAACGAGTTTGCGTAAGGGATAGAGGCGGTATCCTTTTACGGAGAGAAACGGAGTAAAAGATATAGCCGAAAGCCCGACCCGCCTTTTTCGGCGGGATACGCCCAAAAAGTTTTTAGTAATCTGAAACCAACAATCTAAAATCTAAAATTTCCAAAAAAAGTATATCTTTAACCAACACTAAACCAATAAAAATGCAAGAAAACGACCAGGAAAATTTTAAAAGAGAACTCGGATTATTAGATGGAACCATGCTTGTGGTTGGCTCTATGATAGGGTCCGGAATATTTATAGTAAGTGCCGATATAGCCCGACAAGTAGGATCAGCAGGATGGCTGACCCTTATATGGCTGATCTCCGGATTAATTACAATTATCGCTGCCGTAAGTTATGGCGAATTGAGTGCCATGTTTCCTAAAGCCGGCGGACAGTATGTTTATTTAAAAGAAGCATATAATAAACTTATTGCTTTTTTGTACGGATGGAGCTTTTTTGCCGTAATCCAAACCGGAACAATTGCTGCTGTTGGAGTAGCTTTCTCAAAGTTTGCCGCTTATCTATATGAACCTTTCAGCGATGAAAATATACTGTACGAATTGGGTTCGTTTAAGCTTAATGCAGCACAATTGGTATCTATTTTTACCATTGTGTTATTAAGTTATATTAACAGCCGCGGAGTTAAAAATGGAAAAATTTTACAGACAGTTTTAACTATTATTAAAATTTTGTCTCTGTTAGGATTGGTAGTTTTTGGCTTAACGCTTGGTGCAAAAGCTTCTATTTGGGATGCTAACTGGGCAGACGGATGGAGTACCCGTACATTTGATAAAGATAGTGGCTCTTGGTTACCAATTGGAGGGGCGGCATTAATTTCTGGGATTTCCGCTGCAATGGTAGGGTCCTTATTTTCTAGTGATGCCTGGAATGGTGTTACTTTTATTGCCGGTGAAATTAAAAATCCAAAACGTAATGTTGGTTTCAGTTTGTTTCTAGGAACTTTTATTGTGACTATAATTTATGTTCTAACGAATATTATGTATTTGGCAGTGGTTCCTTTTGATGAAATAGCTACAGCAAAATCGGATCGTGTTGCGGTTGTGGCCGCTCAGTATATTTTTGGAAATGTTGGAACACTGATTATTGCCATTATGATTATGATTTCGACTTTTGCCTGCAATAACGGATTAATTATGGCTGGGGCAAGAGTGTATTATACGATGGCAAAAGATGGATTGTTCTTCAAGAAAGCAGCAGTTTTAAATAAGTCAAGTGTGCCGGCTTGGGCACTTTGGGCGCAATGTATTTGGGCTTCGGCTTTGTGTTTGACAGGAAAATATGGTGATTTGTTAGACTTTGTAATTATAATTGTTCTGATTTTTTATATTCTAACAATTTATGGAATCTTCATTTTGCGTAAAAAAATGCCAGACGTTGAAAGGCCTTATAAAGCTTTTGGATATCCGTTTTTACCAATGCTTTATATTATCATAGCAACAGCAATTTGTATTTCGTTATTAATCACAAAATTTTCAACCTGCGGATGGGGAGTTTTGATTATGCTGACAGGTATTCCAGTTTATTATCTAACAAAACCTAAGGAATAGTTTTAGTTTTAAGTTTTAGGTTAAAACTGTAGAGCTTTATAAATAATTAAAGCGCCTTGAAATCATCAAGGCGCTTTTTTTGAAACAAATTCTAACCAAAATTAATTACTATATTCAAGGAAAAACCAGAAAGATATTAACTTGAAAATAGCCCTTAGATTAAACCAATTAAATAGGATTATGCTGATTTTTTAACTACGCGAATTAGTTAAATAGCCTAAATAATCTTTTAATCTTTGGGCTTGTATAAGATGTTTTTAATTTTTAACAGAATACGGAAGCGAAAGATTGCCGCTGGCAACGTTATAAACCTTATAAACCCCCAACATTGGTTTTGCTCCGTCGTCTTCATGCGAGCCTCCAGCTCCCGTACTAACTTCCATATAACAGGTTACTGCATCGAACTTGAAATTTGTTTTATTGTTAATTCGAAAATCCGGAACAATAACTTTTATAGAATTTCCTTTTGTAACAATATTAAAACCGGGACTATCCATATACATCGCCATTCCTGGATTTGTTGGAGGAAGTACAATATTTGGATCTCCTTTTGTAAATTCTTTAACAGAAAGTCCACCTCCAACACGTTTGTTTTCTACGAGAAGAACCCAATGGGCATGCCAGACCAGACCATCATTAAGATAATTTCCGTCCAGATTTTCATCCCAAAGTGGTGTGTCTTCAAAGTCAGGATGTGAAGTTAAACCCAAAGCAACAATTCCTTCAACCTGACCGAAACCGATATCAGATGATTTTAAAGTCGTTGGAAAAACATAGGCAAGAACAGGAGCTCCATTTAATTGTCCAACGGGTTTAGGCATGGTATTGCCTGCTGTTCCTTCTACTTTAATATCCCAGACTGTAATACCTAAATCTGCTTTATGAGTTATCGAAGCAGATTTTATCTTGAAATCACTGTTGTTATAAGTGCCGCATTTATCACAGGCTTTTGAAACAGTATAATTAAAAAAGAGGATTAGCAAAATAAGGATAGATTTTTTCATAATTCTTATGGTTTAATGTTGATTGATTACTTAAAACCAATACACATGCCAGACGAACAATTCCTTTAAAACATTGCTTTTAAAGTATTTTTATGTTTTCAGTGAAGTATTATATATCGTAAATTAGATTTTATTTAGTGAAATTTCGTTAAATATAAAGAGTACAAGCTTTTATATCTCTGACAAAAAAAAAGACATTGCTTAGAAAACAATGTCTTTAGAATTTAAAAATCAGTGGGATTACTATTTATATCACAGCAGTCTCAAGAGATGATTCTATAGTTGAATTAATAATTGATATGGTAAGCGGATCTGATTCTCCGGAGAAAAAAGCTTCCATAACTTCCTGAAAGATTGGATTTGCATTTTCTACCAAAGAAAACAAGGTCATGCAAGAACGTAATTTTCGGGCATCTAAATCACCAAAAATTCCGTCAGCTGACTTCATTTTAAAGGTTAATAATAACTCTGAAATTTCTATTAAATGTTTCCCTAAAATAGGATGTTCCAAATAATCTGAAGCTTCTTTTAGATCGTTAATGGCATAAAGATTTGCTGTATCACTTTTTCCTAAACCTTTAATTTGAGGGAAAATAAACCACATCCAATGCGTTTCTTTTTTCCCTTTTCCGATTTCAGAAAGAGCAGTAAGATAAAGTTTATTTTGCGCATCTAAGAAGCGTGCTAAATCGTTGTTTGAATAAGCCATTATGGTATTATATAATTTTAAAAGTTTGCAAAAATAGTAAAAAAGGAAGGTTCAGCCTAATAAAACGTTCATACAATCAGTATTTTAACTTTTTTCGACAGAATTTTCCTCATGCGGATTAAGCTAATAAATCAGCTAGTTTTTAGTTCTGAATGCATTACGTATTACGTTGCGTTTGCCTAAAAGTTAAATTAATTCGGGGTAAAACTTTACGAGCCGTTTTTGGAACATGATGCTGCCAAAAACTATTCGTAGTGCCCGCCATCAGTAAGAAAGAACCATGGTGAAGCGGAATCTCAACCAGTGGAATATCCTTTCTGAATTTATGGCGGAGTTTAAACATTCTCGTTTCTCCAAAAGTAACAGAAGCGATGACAGGATCTTTACCAGAATTGTCTTCCCGATCGCTGTGCCAGCCTACGCCATCTTTTCCGTTTCGATATAAATTTAACAGAAGACTATTAAAATCAAGCTGGGTTTCTTTCTCTACACGACTTCTGATTTTTAATAATTCATACGTCCAGTCGGGACCTTTGGGATCTGCACCAGCATTGTCTTTATCTTCATACCATGCAATCATTCTTGGGACAGTGTACGTTTTATCATAAACTTCCATTTCATATTCTCGCCATTTGGTTTTACGCAGTATTCTTTCATAAAAAGAATCTGATTCTTCTTTACTGAAAAAATTATCAATCAGAATCAGTTCGCAGTCTGGGAGATCAAAAATTTTCTTGCCTGTTTGTCCAGTCGTAAATAATTCGGTATCGCTAAATAGTGTCATAATTTTAATTTTTACAGCTCTATTTTTCTCTAATCTGATTTTAGGTTAAGAGATGCTTTTTGAAGAATAC
This sequence comes from Flavobacterium notoginsengisoli, assembly GCF_042686225.1. Lineage (NCBI taxonomy): Bacteria > Pseudomonadati > Bacteroidota > Flavobacteriia > Flavobacteriales > Flavobacteriaceae > Flavobacterium > Flavobacterium notoginsengisoli. The sequence goes on along the minus strand of NZ_JBHUOT010000006.1, from coordinate 31,716 downwards.
TTTTTTAGGATGTTTTTCTGCATAAGAAAAAATCAACTGTTCGATATATTGGTTGCTTTTATAAGGCGTAACATAATTTTTTACGTCTGAAGGTTCATGAATAGAAACATCCGAAGGAAGATATCCCATACCATAAAAGTGTCCGTTTTCAATCCAGATACAACTGCGCTCTTCTTTTGATTTTCCTTTATCGATAATGGCAAAAGAAGGTCTGTTGTTTAACAAATAATCAATGGCGTTGTCGACTTGTGCATTATGCATTAGAACATCAGGTAGGCTTTGTGGATTATTGTTCTGAAAAAACTCTCCTTCTTCGGATTTTGAATATTTGCAGAAACGATGATCAATTTCAAAACGTTCGGCCAGACTTCGGAGTAAATTAATGCCTTCATACAAACTGCTGAATTCATGGATACAAACCTGAAATTTACTTACTTTCCCAATGGCGAGATATTTATAACCGTTTCGGGCTTCGTATTGATAAATGCCAAATTTGGCTTCAAAACGTTTTAAAGCTCTGTTGTACGTTGGCCATAGTTTTTTGATTTCGGTGCATTCCAGTAAAAGTGCCATTAATTCAGTAGCACAGACTTCAAAAGAAATTCCGTGAATATCCCTTAAAAAATGCTGTCTCTGCGGATTAATATTATTACCACTGAAATGAGACGAAACTCGTTTCTTTAAATTAATCGCTTTTCCTACATAAATCACTTTTTTCGCCTGATTGTAAAAATAATATACCCCTGGTTTTTCAGGTAAATTATTAAAGTCGTCTGGCGGAAGATTAGGCGGTAAACGTTGATCTTGCGCTGTTTTTTTGATCATTTTTTCGATTTCTCCTGCATCGTCCCATTCTAATAAAAGAGAAAATAGGAGAGCAGTTGCATCGGCATCTCCACCCGCACGGTGTCTGTTTTCTAAAGATATATTTAATGAGTTGCAAAGATTTCCTAAACTGTAAGAACCTAATCCTGGTTTGATTTTTCTGGCGGCACGAACGGTGCAAAGTTTTTTAGCCGACCATTTAAAGCCTGCCTGTTCCAATTGATGATGAACAAATGAATAATCGAAATTGACGTTGTGCGCTACGAAAACACGGTCGGTCAGCATTTCTAAAACCTTCTCTGAAACATCATCGAAAATAGGAGCATTAGCAACCATCTCATTATTGATTCCAGTTAATCCAAAAATAGATGGAGGAATGTCCTGCTCCGGATTTACAAGGGTTTCATAACGATCCAGTACATTTTTACCATCATGAATAATGATTGCAATTTCTGTAATGCGGCTGCCACTGGCATTTCCGCCTGTGGTTTCAATATCGACTATAGCATATTCCGTATTTTTCATCTTTATATTAACGTAAAATGTTCTATTGGTGTTGTTTAATTAAGTTTTGACTATAATAACATCTTTGAGTGAAGTCGAAAACTTGGGAGATAATCTGTCCTGTTTCATTTTCCATTGTTTCCCCAAAGACTGTACGCCGAATTTGATTTTATTATTACCATAATTCTGGTTCATTTTATCAATAACACTCATCAAAGGTTGGTGTTTAGGATTTGAAGTATTGAATAGATTCAGTTGTGTTTCGTTGTTTGGCGTTAAGCCCATTACAATTACGCCTGCTTTTTTATAACGATAGCCCTTTTTAAAAATAGCCTTAAATCCTTTTTGTGCAGCTGCATTAAGTTCTATTGTAGAATTAGTTGGAAAATCTGTTGTAATGGTAATACTTCTTGAATAATGGGATTCTTCGTTTTTTATAAAACTAGTTTGGATAAAAACCGTTACCATATTGCAATGACAATTTTGGCGTCTTAATTTTTCGGCACATGAAGCTGTAAATGTGCTGATTCGTTCTGATATTTCTTCATAAGTAGTATATCTTTTTTCGAAAGATCTAGTGGTGGCAATCATTTTTCGATCTGAAGCTTCTTCTAAATCTAAAGTTGGTTTTCCTTCTAATTCATGTTTTAACCGAAGACCAACCACAGACATTTCTTTTCTTACCCAGGCATCTGGAAGTTGGGTAAACTCATAAGCGGTGTTGATTTTTTTTGCTTTAAGCCGTTTAGCGAGCTTTCTTCCAATTCCCCAGACATCTTCAATTTTAGCCCATTTTAAGGCTTTAATTCTTTTTTCTTCTGTATCGATACAATACACACTTTGTGTTCGATCGGCAAATTTTCGAGCAATTTTATTAGCCATTTTAGCCAAAGCCTTAGTAGGTGCAAAACCGATACTTACAGGAATACCTGTTCCTTGTGTCACTTCTTTCCGCATTTTTAAACCCATACTATTCAGATCAAATAAATCGTAACCTGAAAATTTCAAGAAAGCTTCATCAATACTGTAAATTTCGATTTCGGGAGTATAAGTTCGAAGCAGATTCATTACTCTATTACTCATATCGCCGTACAAAGGATAATTGGAAGAATAAACAAAAATGTTTTTTTCTTTAAAAACAGGTTCATACTTAAAAGCAGGAATAGCCATTGGTATGCCCAAAGCCTTAGCTTCGTCAGAACGAGAAATAACACAGCCGTCATTGTTGGAGAGAATAACGATAGGTTTTCCTCTTAAATGCGGTTCAAATACTCTTTGGCAAGAAGCATAAAAATTGTTACAATCGACTAAAGCAAACATTTCTAAAATTGTTTTAAAAAGTTTTGATACTATGAGTTACAATTCCCCAAATCACAAAATTATTTTCTGGGGTAACTTTTATAGGCTGATAATCTTCATTTTCGGCAATAAGCCATATTATATCTTTTTCTATTCTGATGCGTTTTACGGTAAATTCGCCGTCGATCTGACAAACAGCAATTTTATTGTTTTGTGGTTCCAGGCTTTTATCAATAATCAATAAATCACCATCATTAATACCTACATTTTTCATAGAATAACCTTTTACTCTAGCGAAATAGGTCGTATATTTATGTTTGATGAATTCTTTGTTGAGATCAATCGATAATTCGATAAAATCATCAGCGGGAGAAGGAAAGCCAGCACTTATACCAACGTCAAAAAAAGGCAGTCTTACTTCCGAACTTGTGTCCGTAATGTAAAGTTCAATTGATTTGTTGGTATTTATATTTCTCAATTTCATAATCACGTCAAAAAAATGGCTTTTGTATGAAACAAAATTAGTACAGATAATAACATTTTTTTATATATTTGCTGTTCCAAATTATAACAAATTAATTATGTCCTTATTTTCAGACAATATCAGAGCATTAAGGGTTAAGCATAAAATATCACAAGAAAAATTAGCTGAAAACCTAAGTATTACAAGAGGAAGATACGTGAAATACGAAGACGGAACTTCGGAAGCTCCGTATGACATTTTAAAGAAGATTGCATTATATTTTCATATGAGTATCGACTTGATATTATCTGTCGATATACGCAAAATTGATGTGCAAAATTTGATAAAATTAGAAGGCAACCGACTTATTTTACCCATTCAAGTGGATAGTTTTGGAGAAAATTTTATTGAAATTGTATCTCAAAAAGCAAAAGCGGGTTATCTAAACGGCTATGCTGATCCAGAATATATTGAAAGTTTACAACAGATTACACTTCCTTTTTTGGGACCAGGAAAACATCGCGGATTTCCCGTTGAAGGCGATTCAATGCCTCCACACGAAGATGGTTCTATTATTATTGGTCGTTATGTAGAAAAACTGGGAGAGGTGATGGACGGAAAAACCTATATTCTTATTACTAAGAATGAAGGAATGGTATATAAACGTCTCAATAAAAACAAAAAGAATAGTTTAGTTTTAGAATCCGACAACAATTTTTACCCAAATTATGAAGTGAAGGCTTCTGATATTTTGGAGATTTGGGAATACGAATGCAACATCGGTCGTTCAGACAAAAAACAAGAAACAACAGAAACTGGAGCAATGAAAGATTTGCTTTTAGAATTGAAACGTGAAGTTCGAGAGATTAAGAATAATACTTCGAATACATAAAAAGAGTTTTGCACAAAGGCGCTAAGACACAAAGCTATTCAAAAAAAACTTAAAAAAACTTTGTGTCTTAGCGCCTTTGTGGCAAAAAAAATCTAAAATATCTTCGCAAAACTCAACCCATATTGCTGTCCGTTATAAAAAGGCATTATCATAGAAGTTGATTTGTTCTCAGAATCTGACTTGAATAATTTCTTTGTAATATACGGATTGATCCAATACGCAATTTTGGTACTCAAAATTCCAATTCCTGCTCCAGCCGCAACATCGGTTAACCAATGGCGATTGTTGTAGATTCTAAATAATCCCGTTCCGGTTGCAACGGCATAACCTGCAATTCCGTACCAAATCGATTTGTCTTTATATTCTTGGTATAAAAATTCGGCACCCATAAATGCAGTTGCGGTGTGTCCAGAAGGAAAGGAATTATTCGAACTTCCATCAGGCCTTTCTACGTGTGAAATCGATTTTAAACCTAAAACCGTTGTCGCCATAATTGCATACGAAGTCACAAATATGACAGAACGATCCCGCATATTATTCTTGCCTTTTACCCCAAAAGCATTTAAAGCATAAACCGATGCGGCGGGTGCATATTGAGAGAAATCATCAATTGTAACTTTCTCGTCAATGTCTTCAGTAACTTCGGCTTTAATCTGGTGATTGAAACTCAAAAGCTGATCACTTTCTAAACCAATAACACCATAACCAATTAATACACTCGGAATAATTAATTGTTTGTAATTGAATTTTAAATTATGAGAAGTACTGTCAATTTTTGCGATCGAATCATTTTGTTGTGCATTCGCAGAAAATAATCCGAATAGGAATACGAGGGAAATCGTTTTGTGAAACATTGTTTTTGTCGTTATATTTTGCAATAGTAACGAATGTTTAATGTCGGTATTTTGCTCTTAACTGAACATTAAGCGAACTTTAATTTGTTGGTTTTAAATAGGGTAATTGGATTAAGATTGGCTAAATTTTATTTATTCAGATTGTTGATTTTAAGTAAATAAAGTCCCAGCGGGACGATATATTTATAGAAAATTTATTAGATACGTTTTTTAAGCCCCAGCGGGGTGAAATATATCGCTCCGCTGGAGCTTATTATCAATGTGAATCAAATTAGCTATAAATATCTCGCTTCTCCGAAGCTCTTTTAATATTTTTTCTTTTAATAATTCACAATTCACAATTCACAATTCACAATTCACAATTTTTTTATACTTTCAAAGAAAACCAAAACGTACTTCCCAATCCCAAATTGCTTTCTACACCAACATTCCCGTTTTGTGCCTCAATAAATTCTTTGCTAATCGCTAAGCCCAATCCCGTTCCAGATTTCTGACTTCCAGGAACCTGAAAATATTTATCAAAAACTTTGTCTTTATATCGTGTATCAATTCCTTTTCCGGTGTCGATAACCTGAAATACGATTTGATTATTTTCTTTTTTTAGTTTGATGTGAATGGTACTTTTTTCAGAAGAATATCTTATCGCATTCGACAAATAATTAATCAAAACCCAGCCTGTTTTTTCGCTGTCGGCTTTTACGTCTTGTAGATTTTCATCAGTGTCAATAACCAATTTGATTTGTTTTTGTTCCGCCTGAACTTTTACCGCTTCGACAGCATAATTTACAATTTCATGCGGATTGCTTTTTTCGATATTCAACTGAATATTTCCAGTTTCTAATTGCGATAGATTAAGCAATTCACCCGTAATTTTCAATAAGCGCTGACTGTCATCTTTTATGCTTTCGACCAATTGTTTTTGGTCTTCGTTCATATCGCCTGTTTTTTCATTTTCAAGCAATTTTAGACTTAATTTTATCGAGGCAATTGGTGTTTTTAATTCGTGTGAAACGGTTGCAATAAAATTGGTTTTCGCAAAATCCAGTTCTTTAAAAAGCGTAATATTTCTTAGAATAATAACATCACCAATATTGATTTCTTTTTCTTCTCCAGTCGGAATTATGGTAATATTCAGAATTTCTTTTTCGAAATAACTTTCTTTTCCGTGCGCATAAATTTTAAGCGGTTGTTTTTTAGGAGAATCTGAATCTTCTTTTAAAATTAAAGAACGAATCAAATCATTCGACAAGGCTAGAGTAGAAGCCGATTTCCCGATAACATCTTCTAGTTTCAGACCAACAATTTTCAGCGCTTCATCATTGGCAAACAAAACAATTCCTTCATGATCTAATCCAATAATAGGATCGTTCATATTATTGATCAAAGTTTCCAGTCGTTTCTTTTCGAAGAAGAGTTTGTACAAATTACTATCATTATATTCCTGAAGTTTCTGCGCCATTGTATTAAACGATTTGGCCAAATCTCCAAATTCGCTATGACTCGTAAAATGAACACGCTCTGAATAGTTTTTATTGGCAATTTCCTTAATACTCAGCGTTAATTCCTTAATTGGATTTGCAATATTGTTTGGGAGATTAACCAGCAGATTAAAAGCAATCAGAAAGCATAAACTTCCCACAATGGCAATCCATAAATTAGCATTTTCGGCGGTATGTTTGGCAATATCGCTTTTCTGTTTTATAGCATCCAGATTGAGCTTCATGATGGCAAAAATATCCTGTCTGATTTTTGCTTTTATGGTTTCGTTTGCTCCGTTTTGTTCTAAAAGTGTAAAGCTTTTTTCAAGGTTTTCGGTCGCTTCTTTTTCTCCGGGTTCGGTAACATTTTGCGTTTGTTTCTCAAGATATTCCTTGAAAACATGAATCTTGCTATCAGGACTCGATTTAATTTCATCCAAAGACAAAATCATATTTCGCGAATATTCGAGCGTATTGTAATTCGCTTTCAGAATATTCTCGGTATCTGCTTTTATCAAAAAAACAGAATAACCGCTCACTAACGAAAGTATAATGATCATTAAAAATAATAATCCAACTCCCAGATTCAATTTGGTTTTAATTCTCATTTTATAAAACATTTAATTTTTTTTTGAACCATATAAGTGATATAAGAAAATATTAGAGTTTTTTTTTAACCGCAAAGACGCTAAGGTTTCGCAAAGCACGCAAAGATTTTTTTATAGTACAGACAAAAAACTTTGCGCCCTTGCGACTTTGCGAGCAAAAACTCTAGCGAACTTTGCGTAAAAACTTTGCGTCTTTGCGGTTAAACTCAACGCCTCGAATTTAAATGAACTTAATATAACTTATATGGTTTAAAAATTTTTCACGACAGGATAACAAGATCAACATTTGATAAAGACAGTTTGTTTAGCAAACGTCTAAAAATTGTTGTAGACAAAATTACTTTAAATAAATTCAAATGCGGTTTCCCGATGCAGACTGTTGTAATTTGTTTTTCTTCAACTGTTGCCAAAATCGCATCGGCAATATTACTGTTTTCCAGTTTAATTACTTCTGCGCCTAATTGCACGGCGAGTTTAAAGTTATTAATTAAATGTCTTTGTTTGTCCAAAGCAATTTTATTACTGCTTTCCTGCGGAGTTTCCACATATAAAACATACCACAATCCGTTATAATAACTGGAGAGTCTTGCTGTTTTTCTAATTACAATTTTAGCCGTTTTATCATTACTGCTAATGCAAGCCAACAATTTCTCATGTCGTAAAGCATGAAGATTCGGAACTTCATTTTCAACTTTTCGAACGACCTGACTCGCTACTTCTTTCAAAGCCAATTCCCGAAGTTGTAAAATCTGTTCCGATTTAAAAAAGTTCGTTAATGCCGTCTGAATTTTATCCGGAGTATAAATTTTCCCTTCTTTCAAACGCGCAATCAAATCTTCAGATGTTAAATCGATATTCACGACTTCATCCGCCAATCGCAAAACATTGTCCGGAATACGTTCCTGAACATCAATGTTTGTAATCCGTTTTACATCTTCATTTAAACTTTCAATATGTTGAATATTGACAGCCGAAATCACATTAATTCCAGCTTCCAGAATCTCCAAAACATCCTGCCAGCGTTTTTCATTTTTACTTCCTTCAACGTTCGTGTGTGCTAATTCGTCAACTATCACAACTTCTGGACGAAGATTGATAATTGCCTGAACATCGAGTTCTTCCAGTTCTTTTCCTTTATAGAAAATGGTTCGTCTCGGAATAATCGGCAAACCTGCTAATAATTCATGCGTTTCTTTTCGCATGTGCGTTTCGATGTAGCCGATTTTTACATCGATTCCGTTTTTCAATAACGAATGCGCTTCCTGAAGCATACGAAAAGTCTTGCCCACACCGGCACTCATTCCAATGTAGATTTTAAACTTTCCCTTTCGTGATTTCTGAATTAAATCGAGAAAGTGCTGTGCGTTATTATTTTCGTTTTCCATAATTTTTGCCACGAAGGCGCTAAGTCACAAAGTTTTATTTTTTTTAGCCACGAATTCACGAATTTTTATTTGAAATAATTCGTGAATTCGTGGCGAATAAATTAGCACAAAAAAATCCTTTTAATCTGTGTAATCTGTGGCAAGAAATATTCTCCTAAAAACTAATCGTCAGCGAAGTCGTTACAAACGTATTCGTATCCGTTGGAAGATTGTCTTTATTGGTGAAGATTTCATCTTTACTTGAAAGATTTCTTGCTTCAATTCTAAACATAACATTATCAGTGACTAAGTAATCAAAGTTAGCCGAAAATCCGTAAGTTTTAAAACCATTTGGCGTTTCAATTGCGATAATTACACCTTTTTCATCACTATAATATTCACCTCTTACTGCAAGCTGAATCTTGTCAACTGGTTTGTACTGCAGAATCAAAACTGGCGAAAACCAAGTATCATATTTATCACTTCCTTTAGCCGATTGCTGAGATCCAATATCAAAACCAGCTGTAATATTTGTCTTTTCCGTTACCTTAAATTGTCCGTAAAAGTTGTTGAAATAACGCCATTTTTTATCAATATCCGGCTGTTCATTTCCAACATAAGTACTCCAGTTCAAAACAACCCGATCAGAAGGTTTGTACGTAACCTGAGTTCCAAAAGCAGGTGTTTGATTGCCTTCTACTTTCTCAATTCTCTGCCAGCCATTCAAGAACATTCCCGCCAAATACCATTCTCCAGATTCAGACGTATAACCAATTTTTACTCCCGTTTCATAATAAGGAGAATTCTCAGCCAAAATACTTCTCGTTAAAGTCTGACAGTCTTTTCCAATCGCACTTTCAAAACCAATATGCGAAGGCATAATTCCCGCATCAACCCATAAATTATGGTTTTTCGAAATCTTTACACCAACATTCGCCTCGTAAACATTTTTCAATAAACCCTGTTCGGCAGACATATTATATTCGGCATAAGTTCCCGCCATCAAGGCAAAATTCCCCCGAATATTTTCTTTCGAATAATTCACTTTTGCCATTCCCAAATTCAGGTTTACCTCGTTGCTTTTATTATAACTGTAAAAAAAGTTCGGCCGAGTATGATTTTCCGGTTTCCCGAAATCATAACTATAATATGCATCTACATATCCCGAAAATGTCAATGGACTTTTAGATTCTTCTTGTGCATGTAAATTGCTGTAACCAAAAGCGATTAAAGCAGTAAGTATTATTTTTTTCATTTTTGTGGTATTCTATTATTTATTAGTAGATTTTTTAGGAGCTATTTCCCGCTATCCGCTTCAATCTTTTGTGCCGAACCCCGGCACAAAAGGATTTCCACTACTATCGGGGCTAGGGCATTTGGGGTAAAAAGGCGTTTTTGGATTATAATATTTTCATATCCTAACAGGTTTCCAAAACCTGTTAGGTATTAATGTAAGTTTAGTTTTTCGATTCCAATTCTCGCCATTTTTTGTCATCCCGAGGAACGAGGGATCACACTAGAAACTCGACAAAGATTGACGATCATGCGGACGGAGTTTCTCGTGTGATCCTTCGTTCCTCAGGATGACAAACGGTGTGGTTACTTCATGATGATTGTTGATGAAGATTAATCATACCTAACAGGTTTTTAAAACCTGTTAGGAGAAAAATCTTAGATCCTTAGCGACTCAGTATCTTAGAACCTTAGCGACTTAGCGAAGCTGATCCAAAGCCACATTCAATTCTAAAACATTCACAGTTTCAGGCCCAACAACAGCAGTATTAATTTTAGATTCAACCAAAGCTTTTACTTTAGCTTCAGCTAAATTTCTTTCTTTCGCAATTCGTTTTACCTGAATCAAAGCGCCTTGCGGAGAAATATTCGGATCTAAACCACTTCCAGAAGCCGTAACCATATCCGACGGAATATCAGATTTTTTCAAGTACGGATGAACCAATAAAAGGGTATCAATTCTTTTTTGAACCAAAGCCAAATAATCAGGATTGCTTGGGCCTTTGTTGCTTCCGGCACTTCCCGCCGCGTTATAATCAACAGCCGAAGGTCTTCCCCAGAAATAATTCGACTTATCGAATTTCTGACCGATTTTTTGGTAACCAACCACTTTTCCGTTAACCGAAATTGTTTCTCCTTTTCCTTGATTGGGAGCAATTTGTGCGATTCCGTAAATCGCTAAAGGATAAATAACTGCGAACAAGATTAAAGTAGCCACAGTAAATTTTATTATAGAAAATAGATTTTTCATTTTTTTTGAGATTCTAAGGGACTAAGTTGCTAAGGTTCTAAGTTTTTTTTCAGAAGCTTAGCAATCTAAAGTCTGTGTTTTTTATTTGAGTTTTTAAAGATTCCTGAATTTTACGATTCTAAGAGAAAAACCTTAGTCCCTTAGAATCTTAGCATCTTAGAACCTTACATAAAAAGTGCTACCAGTAAATCAATTACCTTAATTCCGATAAAAGGGACAATCAATCCGCCTAAACCATAAATCAAAAGGTTTCTTTTAAGAATTGCACTAGCTCCAATTGGACGATAATCAACCCCTTTCAGCGCAAGCGGAATCAATATCGGAATGATAATCGCATTGAAAATTACAGCTGATAAAATCGCACTTTCAGGACTATGCAAATGCATAATATTCAAACCTTGAAGCGCAGGAATCGCAGTAATAAAAAGAGCAGGAACAATAGCAAAATATTTCGCAACGTCATTTGCAATAGAAAAAGTAGTTAAAGTACCTCGGGTCATTAAAAGCTGTTTTCCAATTTCAACAATCTCGATTAATTTCGTTGGATCATTGTCAAGATCGACCATGTTTCCGGCTTCTTTGGCCGCTTGAGTTCCACTGTTCATCGCAACGCCGACATTGGCTTGGGCAAGGGCAGGAGCATCATTTGTTCCGTCCCCCATCATGGCAACCAGACGGCCTTCAGCTTGTTCTTTTCGGATATAATTCATTTTATCCTCAGGTTTTGCTTCAGCGATAAAATCATCAACTCCGGCTTTTTCTGCGATAAATTTAGCCGTCAAAGGATTATCACCTGTAACCATAACCGTTTTGATTCCCATTCGGCGTAAACGTTCAAAACGTTCTTTCATTCCGGTTTTGATAATATCCTGAAGTTCGATAACACCTTGAACTTCATTGTTTTTGATTACTACCAATGGAGTTCCTCCATTAGATGAAATTGTGATTACTTGTTGTGCAGTATCTTCAGGGAAAGAATTTCCGGCTTGTTGCGCAATGTTTTTTGCAGCGTCTTGTGCTCCTTTTCTAATATTAGTTCCATCTTTTAATACGACTCCAGAAGTTCTAGTTTCCGCAGTAAATTTGATAGTATGTGAAATATCAGAAGTAGTCTTTAAGAAACTTGCTTTCGTTTCATTTTTTACATCTATCATTTCACTCAACTCCAAAATACTCTTTCCTTCCGGAGTATCATCTGCAAGCGAACTCAAAACAGCCGATTTAACGAACTCATCAAAAGAAATTCCTTTCGTTGGATAAAAATTGGTTGCTTTTCGGTTTCCAATTGTAATAGTTCCAGTTTTATCCAAAAGCAATACGTCAATATCTCCAGCAGTTTCAACCGCTTTCCCCGATTTTGTAATTACGTTAGCGCGCAACGCTCTGTCCATTCCGGCAATACCAATTGCAGAAAGCAGACCTCCAATTGTAGTTGGAATCAAACACACGAATAATGCAATGAAAGCCGCGATCGTGATGGGTGCGTTGGCATAGTCGGCAAACGGTTTTAGCGTAACGCACACAATCACGAAAATTAAAGTAAATGCGGCTAATAAAATGGTTAAGGCAATTTCGTTTGGTGTTTTCTGACGGCTCGCACCTTCAACCAAAGCAATCATTTTATCTAAAAAGCTTTCGCCTGGTTCAGAAGTTACTTTTACTTTAATTTTATCAGATAATACTTTTGTCCCTCCGGTAACGGAAGATTTATCTCCGCCTGCTTCCCGAATTACAGGAGCACTTTCTCCGGTAATGGCACTTTCGTCGATTGTAGCCAACCCTTCGATAATTTCACCATCGGCAGCAATTAAATCACCGGCTTCACAAACGAAAATATCGTCTTTTTTTAATGCTGAAGAACTGATATTTTTGATTTCTCCGTTTGGCAGAATCTGTCTTGCAGGAGTTTCTTCTCTTGTTTTTCTTAAACTGTCCGCTTGTGCTTTTCCTCTTGCTTCGGCAATGGCTTCGGCGAAATTGGCAAATAAAAGCGTTGCCAGTAAAATTAAAAATACAATTAAGTTATAAGTAAAACTTCCCTGATCGTTTGCGCCCATTAATATCGAAATACAGACAGCAAACATAATGGCTGTTCCAATTTCTACGGTAAACATTACCGGATTTTTGATCATCATTTTTGGGTTCAGCTTGACAAAAGACTGCAAGAATGCTTCTTTTACCTGTTTACTTTCAAACAATGATGTGGATTTATTAGTTGTCATTTTCTTGTAAAAAGTTAAATGTTATTTGTTAAATGTTATGCGATAAAAACACATAGATTATAGAACATAGCCAGCGGTTTCAACCGCTGGGACGCAACGTATATACAATCTGTGTCTCGCAATTCGTTTCCCGTGGTTGAAACCACGGGCTATGTTTGAAATATTTTGCGTTTATTTTTATGTGTTTAAAATATCCAGCATTTTTATTTTAGTGTAAAGAATTCCGCCAAAGGTCCAAGTGCCAACGCTGGGAAGAATGATAAAGCAGCGATAATTGCGATTACGGCAAAAGTCATGATGCCGAAAATTGAGGTATCCGTTTTTAAAGTTCCTGCGCTCTCCGGAATGTATTTTTTACCTGCCAATAAACCTGCAATTGCTAATGGGCCAATGATTGGAATAAAACGGCTTAACAGTAATAAAATTCCAGTTGTGATATTCCAGAACGGATTATTATCTCCCAAACCTTCAAAACCAGAACCGTTATTGGCAGCGCTTGAAGTGTATTCGTATAACATTTCTGAGAATCCGTGATTTCCAGGGTTATTTAACCAGCCTGTTGCGTTGCCGTTAAACCAATAACCCATTGCAGTATCATGCGCAGCAAAATAAGAAGCTAAAGCAGTTCCAGCTAATATTAATAAGGGATGAAGAATGGCGATAAATGCAGCAATTTTAACTTCCCGCGCTTCGATTTTTTTACCTAAAAACTCTGGTGTTCGACCAACCATTAATCCGGAAATGAATACAGCTAGAATAATGAAAATATAGTAGTTCAAAATACCAACACCACATCCGCCGTAAAAAGCATTTACCATCATAGATAATAATTGCATAGTACCAGACATAGGCATCGAACTATCGTGCATACTGTTTACAGAACCTGTAGAAATTACCGTTGTAGCAATACTCCAAAAACCTGAAATTGCTGGGCCAAACCGAACTTCTTTTCCTTCCATCGCTCCAGTTGTCTGTGCAATTCCCATTTTTTCGATAGCAGGATTTCCGTTGATTTCACTTATAACTGTTGGAACAACAAGAAGTAAAAATCCAACTGTCATTACACCAAAAATAATATTCGACAGTTTTCTTTTGTTTAGGAAAAATCCAAGTGCAAAAATCATCGCAAACGGAATAATCATTTGTGCCCAAAGCTCAACTCCATTCGTAAAATAAGTTGGATTTTCTAATGGATGCGCTGAGTTGGCTCCAAAAAATCCACCGCCGTTTGTACCAATATGTTTGATAGCGATAAAAGCAGCAGCTGGCCCTCGTGACACTTCAACATGATCACCTTGTAAAGTTGTAATAGCATCTTTTCCTTCAAAAGTCATTGGAGTCCCGCTAAATACTAGTGCAACAGCCACAATTGCTGAAAGTGGTAATAAAATACGAGTACAGCTTTTGATGAAATAATTGTAAAAATTGCCCAATTGTTCTGTCGTTCTTTCTTTCATTGCTGTGAAAATCATAGCAGCCGCAGCCATTCCGATACCAGCAGAAACAAATTGAAGAAACATCAAGACGATCTGTGAAAGGTAAGAAACCCCGCTTTCGCCGGAATAATGCTGTAAATTACAGTTTACAATAAATGAAATAGCCGTATTAAAAGCCAAATCGGGTGTCATCGATGGGTTATTGTCTGGATTTAATGGTAGAGAACCCTGAAACAATAAGACAAAAAAGCAAAGAAAGAACCAAACCATATTAATCCTTAAAAGTGCTTTTAAGTGTTGTTTCCAGTTCATTTCTTCAGCCGAATTAATACCGCTGATTTTAAAAATAAGTTTTTCAATTGGATTGAAAATCGGGTCAAGAAGTGTTTTATCTCCCAAGAAAACTTTAGCAATATATTTCCCTAAAGGAATCGCTAAAACAATAGTCAGGATAAAAATACCAATGACGCCTAATAATTCTGTGTTCATAATATGTGAGTTTTTGTAAAATGTAAGATGTAATTTGTAAAAGGAGACGGACGCATAACATCTAACATCTCACTTATAACTTTTTACATTATTAAAATTTTTCGGGTTTGATTAATACATAAACCAAATACACGAAAACGGCGATTGAAATAATAAATAGTGCGGTCATGATTTAGATTTTTTCAAAAAATTCAACAGAGAGAAAACAAATGGCAAACAGCACAACGGCCAGCCCGATTAAAAGAAATGCGATCATAGGAGATTATTTTAGATTTTAGATTTATGAAATGTGAGAAGTAAAATGTTATTTGCGAAAAGTGATCAGTACATCTTACATCTCGCAAATAACATTTCACACTAAACTCCAGAGGCATTAACCTGCTTGATATATTCCGTTTTAAGCGTTTGAGGAAATAGATGTGAAATATTGCAGTGACGCATTTCCATGAAAGAAGAAACCGAAAAAACATAGACATTAGAAATGGCATTTTTAGTTTCGATACTTCCTGTAATAAACAAACGTTCGGCAAGAGCCAGACATTTCTTTGCTCTCACGATGTTCCCAGAAATAATAGATTTTTTGGTTATCTCGGCAAACCGTTCAGCTTGTTTGTAGATTGAGGTTACTTGATTTTTCATTTGGAATGAATTTTAATGTTCTCCCTCCTTATGCCAAAAGATGTTCCGAAAAAATGAAGTTACAGTTAAAGTACTGTCAATAAAAGGAATGTAGTTTTGTGCCAAAAATCAGGCATAAAAAAAGCCTATCAAAATGATAAGCTTTTATTGAAATGATAAGGTTTGTTGAATTGCGTCGATTTTTTCTAAACACATAGAAACATAGTTAAAATATGTTGAAAGGCATTTCATTAAAAATAAAACGCATAGCTATGTGAAAAAACTAGTTTTCTAAAAACATCTAAAGTTTAAGATTTTAAGTCTATGTTTCTATGTGTTTAAATGATTACTACGATTAGATATTGTATTCTTCTAATTTTCTATATAAAGTCGCAATCCCAATTTCTAATAATCGAGCCGTTTCCGCTTTATTTCCTTTCGTATAGTTTAAAACCTTTTGAATATGCAATTTTTCAACACTCTGCATGGAGAAAGCCGACATTGATTTAGTACTTTTTTTCGTTTGATTTTGCATTTCGTAAGGTAGAACATCCGAAGTCAAAGTATCGCCATTACTTAAAATTACCGATCTTTCAATAATGTTTTTAAGTTCGCGGATATTTCCAGGCCAGGAATAATTTTCTAATTTCTGCAGAAAATCATCACTAATATGTAAAGTTTTTTTATTCGTTTTTTCAGAAAACTGTTTTACGAAATGTTGCGTCAAAACTCCAATATCTTTAATTCGTTCTCTTAAAGAAGGTAGTTTTATTTCGAAGATATTTAAACGAAAATACAAATCAGAGCGGAAACGGTGTTCGTCACTTTCTGTTTTTAAATCACGGTTTGTAGCGGCAATTAATCTGAAATTTGATTTTTTTGGAGTCGTGTCACCAATCGGAATATATTCGGAAGTTTCTAAAACACGCAATAATTTCGCCTGAAGATCAATTGGCATTTCACCAATTTCATCCAGGAATAAAGTACCGCCGTTTGCTTCTTCAATAAACCCTTTTTTATCTTTTACAGCTCCCGTAAAAGCACCTTGTTTGTGACCGAAAAGTTCGCTTTCTAAAATTTCTTTTGTGAAAGTACTGCAATTTAAGGCTACAAAAGATTTTCCAACACGATTACTGTTTTCGTGAATCGCTTGTGCAAAAACTTCTTTTCCGGTTCCGGTTTCGCCTGTCAATAAAACAGTCGAATCGGTTTTGGCAACTTTTTGTGCAAGATCAATAACCTGTTCGATTCCTTTTGATTTACCTATAATAGTAGAAAAAGAATATTTATCATTAATTCGTTTTTCTAACTGCTGTACTTTTTTCTGCAATTGCACTTTTTCGACAGCTTTATAAAGAAGCGGAATAATTTTATCGTTATCATCGCCTTTTACAATATAATCGAAAGCGCCATTTTTCATTGCCTGAACGCCGTCTGGAATATTTCCGAAAGCAGTCAGCAAAATAACTTCTGTCAAAGGAAAACTGTTTTTTATGTTCTGCAGAAAATCAACACCATTTCCATCAGGAAGTTTTACATCACATAAAACAACATCAATTTCGGTTTGCTCTAATTTCTTAAAACCTGATTTTAAATCTTTGGTTTCAAAAACTTCAAATCCTTCCGATTTTATAATACGCGCCAATAGACTTCTAAGTTTTTCTTCGTCGTCTATAATTAAAATTTTGTGTGTCATTTTGCAGATTAGCTAAAAACCGAATTGGTATTTTGATATACAAATGTAGGTTTTAAATCATTTTCCTTTTTTGATTCAACGGAAATTCTTGCGAAAATTCAATTTTCAAAATAGTTCCGTTATTATTTGCCATCGTTAAATTTCCTTCAAGATCATCAGTCAAACCTTTTATTAAACTCATTCCGAAAGAATTTGCTTTTTTATCGATGTTCAGATCAAAACCAATTCCGTTATCAGAAATTGTCAAAAGATATTGATTTTCGTCTTTCGCTTCAAGCGTAATGTAAATCATTCCGGTTCGGTCATCTGGAAAAGCATATTTGATAGAATTGGTAATGGCTTCATTCAAAATTAATCCAAGCGGAACTGCCTGTGCCACATCTAATTCTAACGGATCGATTTTTACTTCAAAACGGATTCTTTGTCCTAGCGAAAAAGATTCTCGTAAATATTCGACCAGTTCCTTAATATAATTAGGCATATTAATCGTCGAAATATTCTCAGAATTATATAATTTCTGATGAATTAAAGACATCGAATGAATTCTATGCTGACTATTTTTTATCGCCGACAAAGCCATGTCATTTTCCAAATAAGCCGATTGCGAATTCAGCAGACTAATTACTGTTTGCAGATTGTTTTTTACACGATGATGAATTTCTTTCAACAGCCATTCTTTTTCTTCCAGTAAATGTCTCAGGTTCGCATTTGCTTTGCTGATTTCCTTTTCTTTTAATTCTAATTTGACATTATTTCGCTGTTTCAAACGGTAACGATTGTACAATAATCCAACGGTAATTAAAAGTAAAACTAAACTCCAGATCGAAACGCTGTTGAGCATTTTGGATTTCTTTAGTGCAACTTCCGTTAAATTAGATTCCTGATTTAAAAGTTTGATTTCCTGTTCTTTGTTTTTGGTTTCGTATGCAATTTTAAGTTCTTCGATTTCTTTCCTTTTGGTGTTTCTAATCGTAGAATCACTTATTATTTTAAAATTTTGAAAATGTCTCAGCGCACCTTTATAATTACCTTCCAGAGAGTCCATTCTAAAAAGTAAAATCTGAAGAGCTTCCGAATTGTATTTTTTTCCATACTTATTACAAAGTTCCGTAACCTTATCAGCATAAAACTTAGCTTTCTCGGGTTGCTTTCTATTAGCATAAAACAAGGCCATTAAAGTATATTCATGAACAATTTCTCTAAAAGTTTCCGGACTGGTTATTTTTTGCGCATAAAAGTCCATTTCTTTAAAATATTTTTCAGCCAAAGTATAATTCTTTAAAGCTTCATAACAATTCGCTTTGATGTACGCAACGGACATTTTATCGAAATTGCTTTTGGGCGGATATTTTGCAGTCATTGAATTAATGTAATCAATAGCTTCTTTATTTTTTCCTTTTATGGATAATGCTGCAACGGCACTAAAAAAACTTTTATACCAAGTTCCCGAATCAATCATAGTTCGCCCTATTTCAATACTCTTTTGATACATTTCAAGCGCTTCCTGATTGTGACCGATATTATTATAAACATCTCCCAAACGCATGTAAAAAATATCACCAAACGTAAAGTCTTTTTCCGCTTCCATTCGCTTTACGCTTTTTAGGGCATAATATAAAGCTGTTTCTAAATTGTGCTGGGCTATTTCAATAAAAGTAATTGTAGTTTCGGCAAACTGCTGATGCTTAAAATCGATTTTTCGTAAATCAATTAAATTTTGATACAATCTTTTTTTAGCTTCATTTATTTTTCCTGTCCAAAAATAAATGGTCGTAATCTTCATGTAATTTTCAATTCTTTTTTCTTCCATTCCTAAAGAAGCATAAAGCGAAACAGCCTCTAGTAAGATCTTTTCTTTTTCGGGATCCAGATTGAATAAGAGAGTTCCGTAGGCATCCAAAGCTTCAGCGAGAGCTTTTTTATCATTCTGTTTTCGGCATTCAGCTATAATCTGTAAGAATATTTTTTTGCCTTCCGGCTGATTATTTACCTGAAAATAATATTTGCCTAAAAGCAATAAACTCTGTTGCTGCCATTTTTTATTTTTAAGCTGATTGCTGGTACGAATAGCTTCGTCAATGTAGATTTTGGCATTTTGAAGATCGTCCGGTTTTGTGCTTGGTTTAAAAAGATAGAAATTTCCTAATTGAAGCGATAATTTGACTTTGTCTTCCCCTTTTGTTTTTGCCAGAAGTTTTGTAACCGAATTGATATTTCCTTTTTCTATTAAATCTTTTCCAATAAGATACGATCCGTCGTTAAAACCTTCGTCATAAGCTAATGAAACAGGAAGTTTGTAAGCTTTGCAAGCCACAACAACCGAACTGTCTGCATCGATAGCACCTTGATTGGCATTAAACAAATACATCGAACAAGCTTGAATAAGTAATCTTTTTTTAGGAAGATCATATTGGGCAACAGCTGAAGATAATTGACCAAATGAAGCATAACTCACAAGCAAAATCAAATAGAAAATGATTCGTTTCATAACAGGTTAAAAATTAGTTTTTTGGATTGGTTTTGGTAAACAAATATAGAAAGAAAGCAGGCTGACTTTTTTAAAAAATATCAGGAAAATTCACATTAAATATGATTTTTTTGACATAAAAAATTAGAAACACTGAAATTACTGGGGTTATTTAACTAATTTTATACCAGATAATTATAAAAATATAATATTACAAATACTACATTTATGGGAACTGTGTCTGAAAAAAGCACCCAATCTGAAGAAAGTAACTTACAAAAGCAAATTTTAATTGTCGAAGATCAGTTTATTGAAGCACATGATCTGCAGTTAATTTTGGAAAAAGCGAATTATAATGTCATCGGAATTGCACGTTCCGTAGATCAGGCTTTGGAGGCAATTCAGACGCAAAAACCAGATTTGGTATTTGTTGATATAATGCTCAAAGGTGATAAAACAGGAATAGATCTCGCCCATATTTTAAAAGAAAAAAATATTGGTTTTATTTTCGTTTCAGCCAATTCGAGCAAACGAATTTTAGATCAGGCCAAAACCACACATCCGTACGGATTTATTGTAAAACCGTTTAGAGAACAAGATATTTTAACGACTCTCGAAATTGCCTTTTACAGACAAGAATACAGCTTAGAATCACAGTTAATGCAGCAATTGGAATTGAAAAATAAGATTTCAGAAGTAATCAATTCCAATTTTAAACTTGAAGATGCTTTATTGGCTTTCGCCAAAAACATTCAGACCTTTATTTCTTTTGATTATCTGGAAGCTGGATTTGTAAATGCAGAAGAATATTCAAACCTCGGAATCATTCGAAAAAATATCGATCAGTATCAAATTATTAATGTAGAAAAGCTTTCGCAGATTGCAGACATATCGATTCGGGAATTAAACGAGACGTATATAAAATCACAGGTTGATATTAAACCCACTATTTACAGTGAAGAATCGTTAATTAATAATTTTCAGGCCGCACCGATAAAAGGCATTATTTCGCATAATTTCGGAATCAAATCGTATTTGGTTTTTCCGCTTTCAATTGCCGTTTCACAACGTTTTTGTTTTACATTTTATAGCAGAAATTTTAATATTTATTCAGATGAAAACCTAAAATTATTATCGAATCTTGAAAATACATTTTCGCAATTTATTTCCCGTTTTTATTCTGCTGAAAAAATAGTTGTTGAAACAAAAGAAATGCCTCAGAAAAAAGAAAAAATAGAAAATATAAAAACGGGTTTCGAAGGTATAATTGGAAACAGTTCGCAAATGGTAACAGTTTTCAATTACATCAAAAAAGTAGCTCCGTCTGATACTTCGGTTTTAATTTTAGGCGAAAGCGGTACGGGAAAAGAAAAAATAGCTAAAAGTATTCACGATTTATCTCCACGAAAAGACAAACCATTAATTATAATAAACTGCGGTGCCATTCCCGAAAACCTTGCCGAATCTCTTTTGTTCGGACATGAAAAAGGCGCTTTTACGGGAGCAACCGAAAAACGAATCGGGAAATTTGAACTCGCAAACGGCGGAACAATTTTCCTGGACGAAATAGGAGAAATGCCTCTTGAACTTCAGGTAAAATTATTACGAGTTTTGCAAGAACGCGAAATAGAACGTGTCGGCGGATTGATGCCTATAAAAATCGATGTACGAATTATTGCCGCAACCAATAAAAATCTCGAAGAGGAAGTCGCAGCAGGACGTTTCAGAATGGATTTATATTATAGACTTCACGTTTTTCCTATATTAGTTCCATCATTAAAAAAGAGAAAAGAAGATATCCCAGAACTGGTAGATCATTTTATAAATAGCTACAGCGAACGTATGAATCGAAAAGCACCGACACTTTCTGAAAATGCTTTACAGCAGATTACAAACTACGATTGGCCGGGAAACATTAGAGAACTCGAACATCTTATTCAACGAACTTTATTACTTACGGAAGGAAACATTATCAAATCTATTGAATTAGCGCCTTCTTCAAAAATACATACACAGCAAAACACCGATTCATTTTCAATAAAAACAATTATGGAAAATGAGCGGGATTACATTTTGTATATCCTTAAAAAATGCAATGGAAAAATCTCCGGCGCAGGCGGTGCAGCTGAGATTCTGGATATTCATCCTTCGACCTTAAATTCAAAAATCAAGAAACTGGAAATTAAGCGGGAAATCAGTTAATATGATTAGTTTAATGATTTTTTTAAACACATAGACACATAGATTCTAGGCAGTTTTAAAAGGCGTTTCACTCGTAATAAAACACATAGCTATGTGTTAGAAACTAGTTTCTTTTTATTTCCTCTATTGGATAAAGAAAAAACTATGTTTCTATGTGTTAAAAAAATAATCAAGTAACTTTCTCAATCCATTTTACCACAGATTCTGCGACTTCCTGCCATTCAGGATGAAGAATTACAAAATGATTCTTGTTTTGAAATTCCTTAAAGCAAGTTATAGAATGTATATTTCTGTGTTTTCTAAAATTCCATTGAACCAATTTCGATGGAATAATTTGGTCTTCAGAACAAGAAATAAAAAACAGCGGAACATGTTTTTTCTTCAAATTTATTTTAGCATTTTTTGAAAATAAATCTCGCAACGCTTTTTTAGATTCGGGAATAATGAATTTTTCATATTCCATTTTTTGTTCTTCAAAAGATGTGTTAGTACAAAATGTTTGCTTCCAATTTTCGAATGGTAAAATGAGCGTTTTTTTAGAAGAAAAAACACCAAATGAAAGAGGTATAATATTTTTATAAAATGAAAATTTTAAAGCCGTAAAACCTTTCGGAGGAAAAGAATTAATACAAATTCCAGCTTCGGCTAAATCTTTCTGAACTAATAATTGCACTAAAAGTCCGCCGTAAGAATGTCCCACTAAAATAGGTTTTTCTGGAAGTTTTTCGATGATTTCAGTGTAATAACACAAAAGATCAAATAAAGTGATCGATCCAATTTTTACGCACGGATTCTGTTTTCTTAAATTTTCAACCGAATCATTTTTATGAAGCCAAGGCGGAGCAACCAATTTGTATCCTTTGTTTTCAAAAAACGTGAGCCATTTCCCCCAATAAAAATGGCTCACAAAAGCTCCCGAAATAAACACTATCGTTTTGGTATTTGAAAGATACATAACAGGATTTTTTAGGTAAAATTTTAAAATGCAATCTGTATGCCTGTTTCTTGAAGTATTAATTTTTATAGGGTTAACGAGATTTTGTTCATTTTCGAATTATTATATTTCGTTAAATACTTTTTTGAGTATTGAAATATCATTTTTTAGAATGTCAATAATTAAAAATTAGACACTGATAAAACAGATTCGCTTTGCGAAAACGTTGATAAAACGGATTTTTTTATTTGAATTTTAGAAAAAATCTGTGTCAATCTGTGTCTTTGCGATAGCAAATCCGTTTCATCCGTGTGCAATTATCGCACTCAAAACTTATCAATTATCTTGTATCTTTAAAAACTCTAATTCTAACTTTAAAATGAAACGACCACATTCCAGAATAAAACCTTTTTTATTCACTTTAGTTCTTCTGATTAATTCGGTTTTTGTTTGTTTTGGAAATGATTTGAATTCTAAAATCGATTCTTCAAAAACGAAAACTATTTCTTTTACAATCAAATTGAAATCAGACTATAAAGTCACAATAAAACCAGCTTCTTTAAAATTCAATAAACATTTCGCTTACAGTTTTACACTTGATGATGGATATCGATCTGCTTATTTGACTGCTTTTCCATTATTGAATGGAGGAAAAATCAGCAATCCCAATAAAAACGAATGGAAAATCGATCAAGGTGGAGACGGAACAACATCAAAAGGACTTTTTTATTCAGACGGATTCGGAAATAAAATTCCGTTTAAACTGGCTTTGGCAATAAATGGCGGATCAATTCGTGATTTGCCAGAAAACCGTGGACATCTTTCATGGTCAGAAATTAAAGAAATGTACAATTCTGGCTGGGATATTCTGAATCATAGTTTTCATCATGCAACTAAACACGGAACAAATTACAAAACAGAAGTGACCGAAAATACAGCTTCAATAAAGCAAAATCTAAAATTCACCATGTCACATTTTGTAGTTCCAGGTGGAGAAGGCGATCCCGATTATCATTTAGAATATGAAAAAGAAGCTTTGGCTAACGGATTCCTTTCTGTTGCTTCTTATAAAGGTACTGGTCCAGTTTATAAAGTGAATTCAAAAGTTGATTTAGATAAAATGATTTCCGCAAGAACTTTTGTGTTGAGTTCAAAAGATACAACCAGTTTCAAAACAATGGATCGTTATTTAAAGACTATAGATTCAATCGTAAAACAGCCGGAACCAGTTTGGTTTAACGATTTCACGCACGGAACAGGAAATGGAAATCTGTGGAATTTAAGCATGCGTTTTCCCGATTTTAAATATTATATGACAACGCTTGCCAATAAATACGGAGAAAAAGGAAACGATTCAATATGGATGGCGCCGTGGCAGGAAGTTTACGAATATATTTGGCTAAGAGATAGAATTAAAGTCGATTACAAACAGAATAAAAAAGAAATAGAAGTTACGATTGAATTGCCGGAAATTCCGGAAGTTTTTAGACATAAAGATATTTCGTTGATAATTGATACTTCTTCAAAATTTGAAATCGAATCCAGTAAAGATTTGAAAATAAAAGACGACGGAAAAACAACCCACAAACAGATTTTCATTCAATTGAAATAAAAATAAACACATAGAAACATAGTTTTTGCTTTATCTAAAAAAAGGGAATCAAAAGAAACTAGTTTCTAACACATAGATAGCTATGTGTATTTATGCAAGTGAAACGCCTTTCAACAGTAATAAAATCTATGTTTCTATGTGTTTAAAAATTATGCACAAGAAATAACTAATCAATTTCCTTTTCGTTGTCCTTTATAAAAGTATCAATATTCATTAAATACGGATCAATCACAAAGCGTTGAGGTTTTGTTTTGAGTTTAATTTTCCCTTCAATTATATTGTTTTTGATAGCGAAAGGATAACGAAATAATTTTCCGTTTTCATCGTAAATTCCAATATCTATTGTAGCATCGTTTGCAATTAGTTTTCGTTCTCCAGTTGCATTTTCTCTAAATTTTTCAGAAACCGCTTTAAAAGAAACTTCATAAAGACCATTCTTCTGAATACTTGAAACCGATTCTATTTTTGACGAATACGTAATAATCTGCTTAAACATTTCATCTAATTTAGAATACAGTTTTTTATCCGTCACCCCATAAATTTCCTTTAATAAACTTTCAGAATCAGGAAACGGATTTGGATATTTATTATGATTCAGAAAATTTTTCAAAGCCAGATTTACTTTTTCTTCACCAATTAAAATTCGAAGTTGATGCATCACCAGCATTCCTTTGTCATAAGGTAAATGCGGAGTTTCGTAATTCGTTTTATACAAAGGCGTTTCAGGATCGTAACTTCGACTACTCAAATATAAATCGAGATGAATTTTTAAAGTTTCGAGCGCTTTTTCTACACCATGTTCTTTTTCATAAAGCATCAATTCCGTGTATTGCGCCAAAGTTTCGGTCAAAATCCAGCTTCCTTCTTTTTGTTCTGGATTGATCTGTGAATTTCCCCACCATTCATGCGACAATTCATGAGCCGTTAATTGATTAATTACATCTTCCTTATCCTTGTTGTTGAGGTTGCTGTAGAAGCCGAAATTCTCTTTCATAAAAACCGTCGACGGATAAGAAGTCGCCGCAAATCCATCGGCGAAAGCAGAAACTTCGGCATAACGAATCGTTTTGTACGGATATTTACCGAAATTATTTTGGCAGTAATCTAAAGTGTTTTTTACATCCTGAATTAGTTTTTTGATGTTTCTGGAATGTCTTTTATCATAAAAAACTTCAATCGAAATGCCTTTATAATTCGTTTTTTGAATTTCATATTCCGCAGAAGAAAAAGCAAATCGAAACGGAATCTTACCATTAGATTTATAATGAAAATAATTGCGGTTGTCTTTTGTCCAATTTCCAATTAGATCTCCGACACCAATCGCCGTTTGATTTTTAGAAGTCGAAACCACAGCATCATAATCAACAAAATCATATCTAATTTCCGATTTGTCTTCCAGCTTTTTAAGAGGCGTCTGTGGTTTCAAATGCCTGTTTGCTCGTTCTTTTTTACTGCTGATTTCATTCGATTCCTGATAACCAAAAAGCGGAAAGTAACGGCTTATTCGCATAAAAGAGCCATTTTCGATTATAGAATTAAAAGCAGTATGTCCTTTAAATGACGACCATGAAGACTCAAAAGAAAAACTCATTTTCATTTTCTGCTTCGACTGTAAAGGTTTTTCCAATCTATACCAATAATGCTGAAATGCCGAAACATCATCCAGATTTTTAGAATTCGGAATTTCAACAGAAGTCAGTTTCGAATTTCGATCTATATATAGGAGTAAACTATCAATAGGTTTTTCAGAATTATTAATTAATTCATAAATGCCTTTTACTTCATAGCGATTCTCCTCAGGAAATAAATCGACTTTACTTTTTACAGAAACGATCGTGGGCTGAGGCAAATTAGTGTATTTTTTAAATTGAGTTTCATATTTCTCGCTCCAGTTATTCTGATCTTCTTCGGTCAAATATGGATATTCGATATTGGTTTTATAAAAAAGATAACTTCCAAAACCGATAAAAAGAATAATTCCCAATGCAAAAGTTACTTTCTGAATGCCATTAAATGAATTTCTTCGAAAGGTTTTTACAATTGAAGTATTTCTTTTCCATAAAATTCCAGTCAAAGTTAGAAGCAGTAAAGCCAATCCGAAATTGTACAACATCGAAATGTGAAACGGAAAAGTGTATTTTCCGAAACCATTCAAATCAAAATACTCTCTTTTAAAAGCGTCTCCAAATCGAAGTAATGGATGTGAAATTCCCAATTGTTCTCCAATTCCGGTGCAAAACAGAAGACATATAAAAGAAGCAACGGAAAGGCCGATATATTTATTTTTAATAAACGTCTGAATCGCAATTACCAAAATCGAGATCAACAACAACGGAAAACCAAGATAATAAAACAAAGAAAGATAAAGCCCAATTTCGATTGGAGCATTCGCATTCGCAATCTGAAAGGCACATCCAATCAAAATACTAATGCTGATAATGATTAACGGAATTATAAAAAGTGCTGTCAATTTCGAAAGTAAAATTACAAATTGAGAATACGGTGCAGTATTTTCGAGCATTTCAAATCTGGAATTTTCGCTTCGGTTTACTAATTCACTGCTGTAAAAGAGAAGAATTAATATTAGAATAAACGGCAAACGATCCATTATCGTGGAAATCATTAAAGCCGTATCTGTAATTTTTTCGGCTAATCGGATTCCGCCGTCAATTTCATCTGAAATTTCAATTGCCAATAATCCCGAAAACAAAAGAACAATCAATAAAAACGGAATTCCTTTTAGAACTAAAAAAATATCCAGCTTGATATTGCTTTTAAAAACCGCCCAATTTTGCCTAAAAGTTTTGAATTCGATGTTTTTTGGAATTTCCGAAGAAAGTACTTTTGCTTGTTTTGAAATAGTTTTTGAGGTTTTTATCTTTTTAGTTTTCGTTTTTCGGAAGGAAAACAATCGATACGAAATAAAAAGTAAAAGCAATGAAACTGAAACCCACAATATTCTGTTGAATAAAAAGTTACCGGAAAGCGAAACCAATTCGGTATTTTTTTCAATTGCAGTCCAATATCTTGTTTGTTCTAAAAACGCTCCCAAACCAAACGGATCTATTTTTGCCGATAAAGACATGGCTTTCGCCGAAGACGGAGAAGCATTTGCAAAGATGGGCGAATTAGAAAAAATCGAACCTGCTATATATAAGATGTAGATTAATAAACCTCCAACATAAATAAAGAGTTTACTTCGTGTAAGCCAGGCCAAAGCCGTTAATATCGAAAGGCACAGGAAAATATTCGGAATCACAATGACAAAATACGGCCAGAGATAATTTATAATTTCAAAAGGACCGATTTCGCTTTTAGAAAGCCACGACATTTTATGGCCAACGATCATTCCAACGATAAACATTCCAAAAGAAACTACGGCGATTATAAATGCCGTAATAAACTTTGGAGCCAAATAATGAAACTTAGAAATAGGAGCGGAGAAAATAATCGAATCGAATTTCGTTTCATATTCCTTTAAGAAACTCTGTGCAACCTGAAGTGTAATCGAAAATATCGTCATCAGTGAAATCAGGCCAATCGCATAAGTAAGCACGTACGGACTATTTTTGTAAGCACCCGAAAAAGAGAAATTCGCAAAAGCACTCACAAAAAATCCTAAAACCAAATAAATGATAAAAGTGGTATAAAAAGTCCAGCTTCTGGTATTGTTATGCCACTCAAATTGTATTAATTTAGAAAGCATAACTTTAATTTTTAAGTTGATTTTGAGCTAAAACACTAAAATAAACATCGCTTAAATCGGGCGAGATCAATTCGAAACCAGAATCTGGGCGGTGATCGGAGAAAACGTGAATATTGATTTTTCCTGAATTTAAGTTGGACGAAATAATATTAAAGTTCGATTGATGATCCTTCAGTTCTGTTTTCTGAATCGCCTTCATCCAGATTTTATCTTTCAAAGATTCGATCGCTTCATTTGGTTTTCCTTCCAAAATCAATTTTCCGTTAGAAATAATGGCCATTTTTGGACATAAATCACGAACGTCTTCTACAATATGAGTCGATAGAACTACAATAATGCTTTCGCCAATCTCACTCAGCAAATTATTAAATCGGTTTCTTTCCTCCGGATCAAGCCCCGCAGTAGGTTCATCCACAATAATTATCTTCGGATTTCCAAGTAAAGCCTGAGCAATTCCAAAGCGCTGACGCATACCGCCGGAAAAAGAATGAACCGCTTTGTCTTTGTGTTGCAATAAATTCGTCTGCTGTAATAAATATAAAATTTGATCGTGACGTTCCTGTTTATCCACGATTCCTTTTAAAACCGCCAAATGATCGAGCAGGCGATAAGCAGAAATTTTAGGAAAAACGCCAAATTCCTGTGGTAGATACCCCAAATTTTGCCTGATAAACATTGGATTTTCCAGAATGTTAGTTCCGTTAAATTCAATAATTCCCGAAGTCGGTTCCTGCAAAGCGACAATAGTTCGCATTAAAGTCGATTTTCCAGCGCCGTTTGGTCCCAGTAAACCAAACATTCCGTTTGTAATTTCAAGTGATAATTGGTCAATCGCTTTTGTGCCGTTCTCATACGTTTTGTTGAGATTTTGAATTGATAAACTGTTCATTTTTTGATTGATTTAGATGATTGAATTAAAATGTGATTTGAAAAAATTAGGCAATAGTATACCTGTCGGCTTCAAAAACCGATTTATTAAGAGTGAAATAAGATTTAAAAAAAAGCTATTCTGCCACGTATTCTAAAATATCGCCAGGCTGACAATCCAATATTTTACAAATAGCTTCGAGAGTATCAAACCGAATTCCTTTTGCTTTTCCAGTTTTTAGAATCGATAAATTGGCAGGCGTAATATCTAGTTTTTCTGCCAACTCTTTACTCTGCATCTTGCGTTTAGCAAGCATTACATCAACATTTACAATTATTGGCATAGTTATATAAATAAGTCTTGTTCGTTCTGAAGGTTTAAACCTTGTTTAAAAATGGCCGCTAAAAAGTAAGCAAAAACACCCAGCATTCCATGTAACAGAATAAATAGCGAAACTTCATTATCCAGTGGAACAAAAAAGAAAGCCACAAATATTACAATGCTCGGAATTAGTAAATTGGATAAATAGAAACGCCTTAAATGAGAAATTCCATTTTGAGTAAACAGTTTAGGCTGAAAAAATACTTTGAAAACATTACTGCTCAATAAAAAGAAAAGTCCGTATAAACTCAGTGGAGCCAAAAAATCAAAAAGAATATACGGCAGGTTATAATCACCTAACATTAGGGGATGAGTAGTAAATGGATAACAAACCTGAAAATACTTTCCACTATCTTTAAATGTCAAAAACAATCCTGTTGTTAAAGTAAAAACAGAATATCCGGCCAAAAAGAAATAAACCACAGACAAAAAACGGGTAAAGTAAAATAATATTCTAGATACAATATGAGTTGTCTTCATATAATGAAAAGTTAGATTGATATTGCAAATGTATAATTAATTATCGTAAAACAATAATTAATTATTGAAAAATACACTTTTGAGTAGTTTTAGAAATATTATAAATCTATTAACATTAGAAAACAAAAGGCATCCGTATAAATGAGTTAATTTTGTAGACTAGCATTTTTTTATATGAAAAACCCAATTTCAGTCTCATTATTAGACCTCGCTATCATCACTCAGGATAGCAATGCCACAGAAACATTTCAAAAAACAAAAGACATAGCGCAATTAGCAGATACTTTAGGATACAAGCGGTTTTGGCTTGCAGAACATCACAATATGGCACACGTTGCAAGTACAGCAACAGTGGTTTTAATTGGTTATGTGGCAAGTCAGACCAAAAACATCCGAGTAGGTTCCGGTGGAATTATGCTGCCGAATCATTCTCCTTTAGTAGTTGCCGAACAATTTGGAACTCTGGAAACGCTTTATCCCAACCGAATCGATTTAGGTTTAGGAAGAGCACCAGGAACAGATCAGCCAACTGCCGAAGCAATTCGTAAAGACTTTTTTGAGCAGGCACAGCGTTTTCCGCAAAACGTAAGCAAACTTCAAGAGTATTTTTCAAGCGAAAATGAAACAGGAAAAGTACGTGCATTCCCAGCCGAAGGCTTAAAAGTCCCAATTTGGATTTTAGGATCAAGTATGGATAGCGCAGCTTTAGCCGCAGCTTACGGATTACCTTATGCCTTTGCTGGACACTTTGCACCAAAGCTAATGATCCAAGCATTTGAATTTTACAGAGAAAATTTCCAGCCTTCAGAATATTTAGACCAGCCAAAAACAATGGCATGCGTCAATATCATTGCAGCAGACACAAACGAAGAAGCAGAACTATTGTCTACAAGTTTGTATCAAATGTTTCTGAACCTAATTAGAAACGACCGCAAAGGTTTACAGCCGCCGGTTCCATCATTAGACGATATAATGAATGAGCAAGAACGTTTTCATGTGAATCAAATGACAGCAGGAACCTTCACAGGTAACAAAGAACAACTAATAACCGATTTGAAAAAGTTCATTGACTATGCAAGAATAGACGAACTAATGGTAACAAGTCCAATCTTTGATCATCAGGCAAAACTAAAAAGCATTCAAATCACAAAAGAAGCTATCGATAACTTAAACGAAAGTATACATATATAAGTATACTATATAGTAAGAGTAGATTTCATTCCCACAACCCGACAGGTTTTCAAAATCTGTCGGGTTTGTTTTTTATACATATATATAAGAGTAATTAAATTCAGGTTTTCTGTAGAGACGCACGGCAGTGCGTCTAATGCGCAACGTATATATAATACTTTATAGTATATAGTGGTGTCAGGCTGAGCGAAGTCGAAGCCTTCAGCGGTCAGTTTTTGGAATTTGGGATTTAAAAATTGAATTTTGTTATGATGAAGGAGCTTAATCCCGCTATCCGTTCCAATCTTTTGTGCCGAACCCCGGCACAAAAGGATTTCCACTGCTATCGGGGCTAGGACACCTGTTTCCAGAAGAAAATATCAGGAAAAAACGAAATCAGTGAAGAGAAAGGAGGCTCCCGGGGATTAAAATCGGCAGAAAGGAAAGCTTCAAAGTTTAATTTCTCTTCATTAAAGTGCCTTTAAGACTGAAAACTCCTCAAAACTGCAGGGAGAAAAAGCGTGCAGAATAAAGAAAATGCATCCAAACGAAGAAAAACCGCACAATAATTAAAAAATTCTGGATCTGTAAAGAATCAGTTATCAGCGAGTTAAGAAAAAGAGTGAAAAAAGATCAAAAAAAGGCGGACAAAAAGCTTGTATAACTGAATAAAGGTGCTACTTTTGCACCCGCAACAACGAAAAACGTTCACAGAAATACTGACAGGAAATAAGGATCAAGAGAAAAAGAAATTTTCAAAAAAAAAGATTCGGAAAAGCTTGTGAGATTTGAAAATGCTTTTTACATTTGCACCCCGCAAAACACGGAAGCTCATTGAAAGATTGGAAGGAAAAGTTGAAAAACTGAGGCGAAAAAAAAGTTTCA
>NZ_JBHUOT010000005.1:0-441940 GCF_042686225.1 Flavobacterium notoginsengisoli | reverse complement strand
AGGGAAGCTAAAGTCTTAATCGAAATATGAGTCATAAGCTCGGAGGACCGAATAGTTTACTTTTGCTTCCTTTCTCAATCATAAATCTACTTAAAATTTCAAAAAACAAATCTAAAGGAGGAACGAGAAATCTCCACAAGAAGCTCGACAAAGATTGGCTCTTTTAGGAGCGGAGTTACTCGCGGAGATTTCTCGTTCCTCGAAATGACAAACTAGTCCTAAAAACTTTGCGCCTCTGCGACTTTGCGAGATTATTTTTAACTTCTTTCATAAAAACTTTGCGAATCTCTGCGAAATTCTTCGTGCATCTCTGTGTAAAAACCTAACAAAATTTCACTCCATTAAAACCTTATGGTCTTTTTGACTATATTTGAAAAAAATATCAAAAATATGAATAAAATATATCTAACTATTTTAATATTGTTTGTGTATTGTGGTTATTCTCAGTCACAACCAGAAAAGAGTTTAAAACAAGGACAATTTTCCAATCCGATTTTTGCGGGAGATTATCCCGATCCGAGTTTATTAAGAGACGGAAAAGATTATTATGTTGTGCATTCTTCCTTTGATTATTATCCCGGACTTTTAATCTGGCATTCGACCGATTTAATGAATTGGGAACCTGTTACGAATGCGCTTCATAAATATGTTGGAGCCGTTTGGGCACCGGATTTAATTAAATACAACAATAAATATTACATTTATTTTCCTGCCAATAACACCAATTTCGTCGTTTCAGCAGATTCTATCAACGGTCCCTGGAGCGAACCAATAGATTTGAAAATCGGAAATATTAATCCCGGACATATTGCGGATGATAAAGGAAACCGATTTTTATATTTCAGTAACGGCGGTTATGTGGCTTTATCAAAAGACGGACTTTCGGTAACAAGCGAATTAAAACATGTTTATGGCGGCTGGAAAATTCCAAGAGAATGGAGCATCGAATGTTTTTGTATGGAAGGACCAAAATTGTTCAAACGAGGTGAATATTATTATTTAACAGTTGCCGAAGGCGGAACTGCTGGCCCAGCTACAAGCCATATGGTCATTTCGGCAAGATCAAAATCGCCTCTGGGACCTTGGGAGAATTCGCCACACAATCCGGTTTTGCGAACCAATAATAGTTCTGAAACCTGGTGGTCAAAAGGGCACAGCACTATTTTTGAAGATGCCAACGGAAAATGGTGGATGATTTTTCATGGTTACGAAAAGGATTATTACAACTTGGGACGTCAGACTTTGCTACAACCTGTGGAATGGACAAAAGACGGTTGGTATAAAATTTCTGATAACACTCAAACAGATAAACCGATTTCAAAACCACAAGGGAAGACACTTCCTGAATTTTCGTTAAGTGATAATTTTGAAGGTTCAGTTTTGAAACCGCAATGGAAGTTTTATGGTGGAGTTGAAAATTCAAGATTTAAAGTTGCCAATAAAACTTTGACAATCGAAGGAAAAGGAGATGGTGTTGGAAATAGTGCACCACTTGTAATTGTTCCGGGCGGTCATTCTTATTCAGCCGAAGTTGAAATGGAAATTGAAGGCGATGCAACAGGTGGTTTGGTGCTTTTTTATGATAATAAATATTATTCAGGAATATTAGCAGATCAAAACAACATTTTGGCAAATTTGAGAGGATGGCAGTTTCCAACAGAAAAAAATACGCATACGCGAAAAGTTTTTCTTAAGCTCAAAAATAGTAAAAATACAGTCGATATGTTTTACAGTATTGATGGAAAAGACTGGAAGAAAATTGAGAATTCAGTTGAAGTTTCCGGATATAATCATAATGTGCTAAGCGGATTTTTAGGATTAAGAATTGGTCTTTGCTCGATTGGAAAAGGAAATGTGAAGTTTAAAAATTTTGTTTACAAGGCATTGTAGGGTTTTTGCCACGAAGGCACTAAGGCGCAAAGATTTTTTATTAAGAATCTAAGTTTTTTAATTTAGTCATCTGTTCTAATGTGCTTAAATCTTTTAAAATCTGTGTGAAACAATAAACTTTGCGCCTTAGTGTCTTCGTGGCAAATTCAACATAAAATAGAACCAGTTTAAACTACGCTCATTGCTCATAAATAAAGATATATTTCGCAATCTTTGCAGCCGAAAAAAACAAAATTTATGAGCAAGACTAAATTAATCATCAATAAAAACGGATCTATTAAAATCGAAGGAGATTTTGAAATCATGGATCCTGAAGGAGCACTTTACGGTTTACAAGGAAGACAAGCACTTGGACTTTGTCGTTGCGGATTATCGGCAAACAAACCATTCTGCGATGGAGGACACAGAAACAACTTCGAACATGATTCTGTTGCGTTTGATTTACCGCCAATGAAAACAAACTAAGATTTTTTTCTAGTTTTAAATATTTGAAAACCGCATTCTGTTTGAATGCGGTTTTTTTTATGTTATTATTATGAAAAAATAAAAACACAACTGTTTCATTTTGAATTAATTCAATTAATTTTATCTGCATTAAAAAATGTTTTTGGTTTATGATATTTAAAAGGCTTTCTATAGTATTCTTTTTTTTTGTGTTTGTGAATGAAGGAATCGCTCAAAACAAAATAAATCTCTTTTCAGAAATTAATTATAACTCAATTCCTGCGGTAAGTTTAAACGAATATAAATCGGTTCAGGAACGGGATTCACGATTACAAAATCCAAATATTTCCTTGGGAGTTGGAATTTCAGGTGGTGGATCCAGAGCACAATTTTTTAGTCTGGGAGTCCTTTTAGGATTGGAAGAAATTCAGGAAGAAAAAACGAACCATAACTTTCTAAATGAAATTGACTATTTCTCGACTGTTTCCGGAGGTTGTTATTCAGCAGGATATTATCTGACGATTCTGAAAAACAAACTACAATATGATAATTGTACTTTCAACGAATTTTATTTTTCTAAAGCCGATGCCTTCAAGTCAGATGTCAACAAATCGGCCACGCTTTTTTCTCTTTTAAATAATAGCAGAAACGAAAAAGGAGAAAAAGTCTCAATGGCACAGCGATTAGATTTGGAGGTTCTGCAGTATGACAGTACAAATCCTGATAATCAGAATAAGTTTAAAACACAAATGCAGCTGTCTGATTTCTTTATTCCGAAAGACAGTAAATTAAATCCGCAATTGCCGATGATGGTGGCCAACGGAACGGCTTATAGCAATGGTGAACGCTTTCCGTTTATGCCTCATATCATTCGGGCTTTAAAAATCAATTCGTCTTTGGCTCCCAATAAAGCATCACTTCCGCTTGACGGAAATCAAATTAATAATGGCTATGATTTTCCACTTACATATGCCATCACAGCGAGTTCTGCTTTTCCCGGCGTTCTTCCAAAGACTAAATTCGGAATCAAAAACCAGGATAAAATATTGTGTGTAATTGATGGTGGCGCGTCTGATAATATGGGTTATGAAACTTTGATAGAATTGCTTCACAACGATAACAAAGTGAATGACAAAAACAAAAAAGCACTTTTTATTGATTGTTTGGGACAAGGAAAAAAGTCACCTTATATAAATGATGGAAAAATTAGATTACTTTCTTTACTGGAAACAGCCTCTTTGTACACGGTTCAAACGCGCTATATGACTTTTGAAAGAGACGTGGAAAATGCCCTGGAGCGTTATAAAATTCCAACTTCAAATTATCAGATAATTGGTTTTACGACTTTGAGGCATCATTTAGCAAATTTGAACAAAGATCAGAAATACGAAGATTTGGTTACAGAACTAAAAAATAGTGATGATGAAGCGGCAACATGGCTTAAACTGCATGATGATTTTAAAGCGAAATTGATTTCAAATTTTGGGGAAGAAAGTTTTAAAAAAGACAAAAATGGCGAATTACAACTTGCCAGTTTAGACCAGGAAAAGTTTAAAAATTTTGGTGCCAGTGAACTTTTAATGCTTTACGAATATGCTTCTCACGTAGAAACTAAACTCAAAATTACGCCCGAAGAAAAAGAAATGTTACTACTTTCCGGGCGTTTTGCGGCTTATTTGAAAGCCGAGGAATTGAAAGGATTGCTGGTAGAGAAGAAAGGGTTTTAGTTTATTGTTCAAAAACAACTTTTTTATTTGTCTTTGCAATTTTTACAATCTCATAAGGTCTGGAGAGTACGGTGGTTAGATTTCCAGTGTTTAATTTTCCAACTTTTACAAGTACAGTTTTACGATTTTGGGTGATTTTCAGAATATCTATAGAATGTCCTCCATTACCATTTGTTTTGTCTATAATAGCAATAATTTGATATTTGTTGAAGTCAATGTTTGTCTCACTGAATTCTTTTACTAAATTATTTGGAGTACTCATTTTTGTCATTAGGTCATTCCATGCTTTAGTATTTTTAATAACTAAAAATGTTGGACTAGTACTTTCATCATAAGGAAAAGGATTTCCTTTAGCGATTGCAGAATATTGTACGTTAGAGTATGGCAATTCATCTCTATCGCAGCTTGTAAATACAAATAGAAAAATAAAAAGTAAGAAAATCTGCTTCATGGTTTTGGTTATTAGTTTAATACTACTATTTATTTAACAGATTGATTTTTTTTAAATGGTTGCGTTAAAGATATTTATCTTTTTCGATTTACTGGATTTCATTTCCATTTTCATCCATTAGCATTTGCTCTCTGATGTAAGTCTGAAAAGATTTGTTTGTGTAATAAAGTTCTCCGCTTTCATGCCAAAATTCAACAACAGTTCCATCATTTCGGTCAAAGTCAAAACCAGAAAAATCTCCGCAAAAATTATCTCCAAAAAAACAAACATTCGATTTTAAATCATAATGATCACTTAGGCCTAAATCATCTAAATCAAAAAGGGTAGAAGTGATATTAAATTGAGATTCCCTAAAACTCCCCCAACCGATTTCTTGTAAATAAGCAATAAAATCTTGAGGTATATTAGGATATTCTGTAAGCAGTTTTTCTATTTGATCTTTAGTTGCGATTTCTCTTTTATTTTGTTCTGCATTTTTACTTTCAATCTTTTTTAAGAATTCTATTTCTAAACGGTAGCGTGTTTCCATAGATTCAAAAATAATTTATTTTAGTTCAAATTTTAAAAAGGATTTTTTCAATTATTTGCTCAACTTTGCAAAAGCAATCTTTTAAATAAACTCAAAATGGAATTCGGTAAAATCATTATTTCAGAAACAGCGGCAAATAGCGAAAATCCTCAGGATGTTGTGAATTCGAATATTTCGGTAATCAATTTAATGCGTGAAGAAAAAATAGACGACGATTTGATTCATGAAGATGCCCTGATGAGTTATTATCTGGATTTTTATGCATCAAAATATACTGAAGGAAATTTTTCAAAATTTGTTCATGATTCAGGATGGAATAAAGAATTGAACGAATTAATCGAAGAAGGTCTGGCTTTAATTGGCGCCGAAAAACATTTAGAACTTTTTAAAGAACAATCGCGAAAACTGCGTTTGCAGAGCAATATCAAATTAGGGAAATTTCTTCAGGCGAAATTTGAAACGCCAAATCCGCTTCGCGACCTTTTAAACAATAATACTTATTTTGAATTGGATGAAAATCTGGTCGAACTGAACGCAGCGTTTTTGAAATCACATCCCGATACCGAAGTGCTTTCTGTAGATGATATGTTTAAAACACTGGAAGAATTTGTAGGTCATGAAATTAAAAGAGACTAGGATTTAAAAAAGGAGAAGTGTTTTTTGAGAGGATTAAATTTTTTCGAGATGTTTTGTAAGAAAATTATATATTTGGAGAACCCAAAAATTCTACAAACAAATCAATGCCTATGAAAAAAACTATACTCTTAAGCGGAGTTTTAATGCTTTTGTTCGCTTGTGGTAAAAGTGACAAAACTAAAAACGAAGCAGAAATTCAGAATCAGGAATTGCTTTCGCTGATAAAAGCAGATACGAATGTGAATAAAAAAGAGTTTAAAAAACTCGTTTTTAGAAATCTGGATAATATTGAAGATTCTGACGAACTGAATCTTCCATTGCTTTCAAAAGTTGCTTCCAATCTAAAAATTAAATATTCCAATATCAAAATTGATGAAACAAGCTCTATCAACTACGATGATAAAACAGCTTTTTTTGTCTTAACAATTGTAGAGCATAATAAGAAGAAGCGACAATCTGTTAACTATGAGAATTTTGGTAATTATTTTCAGCGTAAATATCTATTTGTAGATCGTGAAAGCGGCGGAATAATAGCAGAGGAATTTGATGATAACTTAGGATATTATCACAATGAAGATATTCGGTTTTCTAAATCACACATTTTGAAAAACCTGATCTATCTCAACGAAAATACTCCTGCTGTAGGTTTTTATACTGAAGCTAGTGCAAACAGCAGAATTGTTTTGTATTCAGAAAAGAAATTTACTTTAATTACCCTTGCCGATAATGAAATCAGGAAAGTTTTATACGAATATCCAATCTGTTTAACCAATGGAGATTCTAACGGTAGTGGCACTTATCAGATTGAAACACTTGAAACGGGAATGAGTTTAGGAGATGATAAAACAAATGGTCTTTTTGATCTAATTGTGACCAAAAACTTTTCTTATGAAGAAGCCCTTGAAGACAGTTCAGCATATGAAATGGAAGAAAACAAGGAACTGAAAACCAAAAAAGAATCAGAGAAACTGAAGTTTAATGGTAGGGAATATGCTTTTCACAGAGACGACAGACATCGTTTTTTAGAGTAAAATTTATAAATTTCGAAACAACAACAAGGGCACTTTTACAGTGCTTTTGCTGTTTATAGGAGATTTCAGTTTTACTGCAAAACTTTGACCTATTGTTAACAAACATTTCCTTAAATTTGCTTCCGTTATAAAAAATACAATAGTTATAAAAATCAAGCTATGTTACAAATTGCATTTATTAGAGAAAATCAGGAGAAAGTAATCCAAGCTTTAGCAAAACGAAATATCGATGCTAAAAGCGTTGTGGAAGAAGTGGTTCAATTAGACGAGAATCGTCGTGCTGCACAGGTGGAATTAGACAATACTTTATCAGAATCTAATAAATTGTCCAAAGATATTGGTGAATTGATGAAAGCTGGAGAGAAAGCAAAAGCAGCAATCTTAAAAGAAAAAACAGTTTCACTAAAAGAGAAAAGTAAAGAACTGAGCGAAAAAGCAGAAGCTTTGGCTGTTGAGTTAACCAATAAATTATACACTTTACCAAACCTTCCGGCAGCTATTGTTCCTGAAGGAAAAACTCCGGATGACAATTTGAATGTTTTCCAGGAAGGAGATATTCCGGTTTTACACGAAGGCGCACAACCACACTGGGAATTGGTGAAGAAATATGATATTATCGATTTTGAATTGGGTGTAAAAATTACGGGAGCAGGATTTCCTGTTTATAAAGGAAAAGGAGCTCGTTTACAACGTGCTTTGATCAATTACTTTTTAGACAAAAATACCGCTGCAGGATACAACGAAGTTCAGGTGCCGCATTTGGTAAATGAAGCTTCAGGATTTGGAACGGGACAATTGCCAGACAAAGAAGGACAAATGTATCATTCTACAATTGATGATTTATATTTGATTCCAACGGCTGAGGTTCCGGTAACGAATTTATTTCGCGATGTAATTTTGAACGAAAGTGATCTTCCTGTTTTACATACAGCGTATACACCATGTTTCCGTCGTGAAGCAGGTTCTTACGGAGCGCACGTTCGCGGGTTAAACCGTTTACACCAATTTGATAAAGTAGAAATCGTTCGTGTGGAGCATCCAGATAATTCTTATGCAGCATTAGACGGAATGGTAGAACATGTAAAAGAGATTTTAAAAGAATTAAAATTACCTTACAGAGTGTTACGTCTTTGCGGTGGTGATATGGGATTCACGTCTGCTTTAACGTATGATTTTGAAGTGTTTTCTACGGCTCAGGACCGCTGGTTAGAAATCAGTTCTGTTTCTAACTTTGAAACTTTCCAGGCCAACCGCTTGAAATTACGTTTCAAAGACAAAGACGGAAAAAATCAACTGGCACATACACTTAACGGAAGTTCATTAGCACTTCCTAGAGTTTTGGCTGGAATTATTGAAAATTACCAAACTCCGGAAGGAATTGTAATCCCGGAAGTTTTACGTCCTTACTGTGGATTTGATATTATAAATTAATTTGAAGTTAAACCCGACAGGTTTTTAAAACCTGTCGGGTTTCTTTAAAACTAAAAACTGAGGCTAATGAAGGATGGAATTTTAAATTGGAATGTAGATCCTGTTATTTTCTGGATCACAGATAGTTTTCCTTTAAAATATTACGGAGCTCTTTTTGCCTGCGGACTTCTTCTGGGCTTTTATATTGTTAGAAATATTTATAAAAAAGAGAACCTTTCTCTGGACAATCTGGATACTTTATTGATTTATGTAATTGTCGGAACCGTTCTTGGTGCCCGACTTGGACATTGTTTCTTTTACGAACCGGATTATTTTTTCAAACACCCCATAGAAATCCTTTTGCCAATTCAGAAAATAAAAGGAGTTTATCAATTTGTGGGTTATCAAGGTTTGGCAAGTCACGGAGGTTCAATTGGAGTTTTGACTGCAATGATTTTATATTGCCGAAGATATAAAGTTCAGTTTTTAGGACTTTTGGATAAAATGGCGGTTGCGGTTCCGGTAACGGGTACATTTATCAGATTGGGGAATTTTATGAATTCTGAAATCTATGGAAAACCAACTAATGGAAACTGGGGAGTTGTTTTTGAAAGAGATGATTTAATCCCGAGACATCCAACGCAATTGTATGAAGCTTTAGCTTATGTATTGATTTTCGGAATCTTATTTTATATGTATAAATCGGAGAAAATAAGAAATGCACAGGGATTAATCTTTGGAACTTTCTTAACTTTATTATTCTCAGCCCGATTTATAATTGAGTTTTTCAAAGAAAATCAGGAAGCTTTTGAAAATAATATGCTGATTAATATGGGACAGATTTTAAGTATGCCGTTTGCATTACTTGGTTTGACTTTGATTATCTGGAAAAGTAAAAAAGTCCCAGTTGGCAGTGGCAGTTTACAGTAACT
Source organism: Flavobacterium notoginsengisoli (assembly GCF_042686225.1). Taxonomy (NCBI): domain Bacteria; kingdom Pseudomonadati; phylum Bacteroidota; class Flavobacteriia; order Flavobacteriales; family Flavobacteriaceae; genus Flavobacterium; species Flavobacterium notoginsengisoli. Next base: position 432,890 of record NZ_JBHUOT010000005.1, on the reverse strand, counting down.
GAAAAAAAAGTCACAGTTTACAGTCACAGTTTACAGTTTGTAAGACTGAAAACTGAGACTGAGACTGAAAACTAAAAGATATGAAAAACATATTGATTTGTATCGTCTTACTATGTTCTGGTTTTGCATTTGGTCAAAACGAGCAACTGGCGCAGTATTATTATGATAAAGGCGATTTTGATAAAGCTAAAATCAGTTACGAAGAGCTTTTAAAAAGCGCACCTTCGAATACGCAGTATTTTTTAAGAACTGTCGATTGTTACCAGCAGTTACAGCAGTTTGCCAATGCCGAAAAAGCAATTCAGGATCGCTATAATCGATACAAACAAGGTGTTTTTTTGGTCGAATTAGGATATAATTTTCAATTACAGAAAAACGATTCGAAAGCCAAAAATTACTACGAACAGGCAATCGAAAAAATAAAAACAAGTCCAAACGATGTTTATGGAATTGCGAGTTCGTTTGAGAAAAAAGTATTGTTGGAATATGCTTTAAAATCGTATCAGACAGCAATGCAGGTGCAGCCGAATTTCAATTTCAATTTTCAAATCGGAATGCTGTATGGTCAGTTAGGGAAAACTGATTTGATGATCGATTTATTATTGACGGAATCTTTTACAAATCCGCAGAACACCAGTTTAATTCAGACGCAGTTGTCGCGTTTTATGAATGGAGAAACAGATAATACGGCTTTTAAAGATGCCATGCGAAAAGCATTAATTCTTAGAACCCAAAAAGATCAGGATGTTTTCTGGAATCATTATTTGAGTTGGTTTTATGTACAACAGAAAGAATTCGGAAAAGCCTTTATTCAGGAAAAAGCAATTTATAAACGTGAACCGGAATCGTTGATGAGTATCGTAAATCTGAGTCAGTTTGCGATGAATGAAGATGATGATGAAACTGCGGTTGAAATCTTGAATTTCATTCTTCAAAATACCAAAGATTTAAATCTATTAATTCAATCAAATGCGTATTTAATGCAGATAAAGATTGATAACGCACCTGAAAAAGATTATCCGGTTATCGATCAGGAATTGAAGCAATTGCTCACAACTTACGAAATCAGTCCTTTTACCTTATCTTTGCAAATTATTCAGGCACATTTTCTGGCTTTTAATTTGAAAAAAACAGAAGAAGGAAAGGCAGTTATCAAAAAAGCTTTAGAATTAAATCTAAACGAATATCAAAAAGCCGATGCTAAAATGGAGCTGGCGGATATTCTGCTTTTAGAAGAAAAGTACAATCAGGCGCTTATTTATTATTCCCAAATTCAATTGGATTTAAAAAATGATGTAATGGCGCATGAAGCCAGTTTGAAAGCAGCTAAAACAAGTTATTACAAAGGCGATTTTGAATGGGCAAATAAACAGTTTAAAGAATTAAAAGCGGCAAATACGCAGTTAATTGCCAATGATGCGCTGGAATATTTTCTGTTAATTAATGATAATACTGCAGCAGATTCGACTCAAGTAGCGCTGAAACAATTTGCAAAAGGAGATTTTTTAATTTATCAGAATAAAAAACCAGAAGCAATCACACAGTTTCAGAATATTCTAAAAACCTTTAAAGGGCAGGAAATAGAAGCGGTAACGTTATTGCGTTTAGGAAAAATTTACGAAAGTCAGAAAGATTTTGCTTCGGCTTTAAGCCAATACCAGCAAATTATCGACAATCACAGCGACGGAATTTATGTGGATGAAGCACTGTTTTTCTCAGCCGAAATTTACAACGACGAACTGAAAGATACAGAAAAGGCAAAGCCTTTATATGAAAAGGTAATTTTTAACCATCAGGATAGTATTTACTTTGTTGATGCCAGAAAAAAATACCGTGAGTTAAGAGGGGATAAGAATTTGTAGAATTAAATTTCAAAAAACAAATTCCAAATTCCAAAGAATAAAAATTAGTATAATGATGATTTGAAAAGATTTACAGGTAAGAGAAAAAACTCAGAACCTTAGAATCTTAGCATCTCAGAACCTTAGAAAAAAATGATTATTTACAACGTTACCACAAACATACACGAAAGCGTTCACGACCAATGGTTAAAATGGATGCAGGAAAAACATATACCGGAAATTCTGGCTACTAATAAATTTTCTTCAGCACGAATTGTAAAAGTTCTGGTTGAAGAAGAAATGGGCGGAATTACGTATTCGACTCAATATGTAACAGACAGCAAAGAAACGCTGGAAAAGTTTTATATCGAAGATGAACCGGAATTTCACAGAGAAGCGTTAGGTTTATTTGCTGATAAAATGCTTTCGTTTAGAACAGAATTAGAAGTTATTTCTGAACATTAATAATTTTTGGTTTTCAGTTTTCTTTAAAAGAAATATTATGGAGATTCGATTTCAAACAAAAGAGGAAAGTAATAAACAACAGCAAGAAGATTTTTAAACTTAACTAAAGTTGAAAGATTTTATAGTTTTTTACGTTTAAGCGAACGCATAAGTGCATTTCCTGTAAAAAATAAAATTGATAAAAATAAAGACAATTTTCTTATTGTAATTGAGAGATAAGAATAAAAAACTTAGTGTCTTTGTGCCTTTGCGGCAAGAAAACAAAAAATAAAACTTTGTGTCTTCGGGTCTTAGCGGCAAAATAAATCCAATAAGCTTTGAGTCTTTAATGCAAAAAGAATACTTTTGCGCCCTCCGTTGGGTTTAACGATATTAGATTAAAATTAATTGATTTTTCTGCTTAATGCCCAAAGGATTATATTTGCATTTTTTTAATTGAACTTTAGTTTGAACCCCAATTTGTTTATGAAAAACCTACAAATTAAACTTGTTTTGTTCTTGTTGTTAAGTCTCAATGTTTGCTGTCAAAGCATAGAAGGAGAGTCAACTTCTGTCATTTTACAGCTTAATGAATTTAGAAAAATAGAAGAGACATCAAAAGAAATCTTAAAAAATATTGCATCATCCAAGTATGAAGTGATAAAGATTAGAAACGAGGAACAACCTAAAGTATATGCAGAGATGGCAGATTCTGCAACAAAAATTTATTCTGGCGGTAACGAAATTAATGATTACATAGAAGAAATTAAATCAAGAATCTCTGAAGAAGATTGTTTCGTAACAAACGACACAACACTTTATGATGAATTTGTGAAACAAAAATATGCCATATTAAAAAGTAAGATAGATCTTTTTTATAAACAAAATAAAGTAATTATAGCTTCTGCTAAGCGTTATGATAGTTTTAAAGAAGATAATGAGGCATTTAATACAAATAAAATCTTTATAAATAAGGAAGATAAGAAGGTGAATTTTTTAAACTATAAATTTGGCTACAAAGCAAATATTGGGCTACTGACCAGTTTAGAAAAAATTCAGTTTGAAGTTGTTCATTTTCAGTATATGTTTATGAACGCGAATGTGGGATCTGCTCATTAAAATATTGCATCAATAAATTAAGAAAAGCAGGAAGCAAATAACAAATATGGAAAAAGTAAAAGCCAAAAAACATTTAGGACAGCACTTTCTTAAAGACGAAAGCGTCGCAAAAGCAATTGCTGATACTTTAAGTTTAAAAGGATACGATGAGGTTTTAGAAATAGGACCAGGGATGGGTGTGCTTACTAAGTATTTGCTTGAAAAGCCAATTAATACACACGTTATAGAAATCGATACAGAATCTGTAGCGTATTTGGATGCACATTATCCAAAATTAAAAGACAAGATTATTTCTCAGGATTTCCTGAAGTATAATATAAATGAAGTTTACCAGGACAAACAGTTTGCCATAATTGGAAACTTTCCGTACAATATTTCTTCTCAGATTGTTTTTAGAACATTAGATCTTAAACATCAGATTCCGGAATTTTCCGGAATGTTCCAGAAAGAAGTAGCCGAGCGTATCTGCGAAAAGAAAGGCTCGAAAACCTACGGAATACTATCCGTTTTAGCCCAGGCTTTCTATACTACAGAGTATCTGTTTACGGTTGATGAAAACGTTTTTATTCCTCCGCCCAAGGTGAAATCGGGTGTGATGAGAATGACCCGAAAGGAAGATTACAGCCTTCCTTGCAGCGAAAGGTTGTTTTTTACAGTTGTAAAAACCGCTTTTCAGCAGAGACGAAAAACATTACGTAACAGTTTGAAAACATTAAATTTATCAGACAATCTGCGAGAAGACACTATCTTTGATAAACGTCCGGAGCAGTTAAGCGTCGATGAATTTATTGAACTGACTCTAAAAATAGAAACCGATGGAGTTCAAAGTTAGTAAAGAATTTATACACCAGTTAGAGGAGCTGATCAATAAGAAAAACGACAGTGAATTAGAAGTTTTGCTTAATGATCTGCATCATGCTGATATTGCCGAAATTTTAGACGAATTAGATTTCGACGAGGCAACTTATATCTTTAAGGTTTTAGATAGTGATAAAACAGCCGAGATTCTTCTGGAATTAGAAGAAGATTTGCGTGAAAATATCTTAAGCCGACTTTCGCCAAAAGAAATTGCAGAAGAGCTTGATGAGCTTGAAACCAATGATGCCGCTGATATTATTGCAGAACTTTCGCAAGAAATCAAAGCGGAGGTAATCTCTGAAATATTAGACGTTGAACACGCCAAAGACATCGTTGATCTTTTGCGTTACGACGAAAATACGGCTGGTGGTTTGATGGGTAAGGAGCTTGTAAAAGTGAATGAAAACTGGAACGTTTTGACCTGCGTTAAAGAAATGAGAATTCAGGCAGAAAATGTATCCAGAGTACATTCTATTTACGTAGTGGATGATGAAAATAGACTAAAAGGAAGACTTTCTCTTAAAGATTTACTGACTTCTTCGACCAAAACTCAGATTGGAGAAGTATATATCCGAAAATTAAATTTTGTAAACGTTGATACAGAAGATGTTGAAGTCGCCCGTATCATGCAGAAATACGACTTAGAAGCAATTCCGGTTGTTGATGAGTTAGGCCGTTTGGTGGGAAGAATTACTATCGACGATATCGTCGACGTGATAAAAGAAGAAGCCGACAAAGATTACCAGTTAGCTGCCGGTATTACACAAGACGTTGAATCGAATGACAGCGTTTACGAATTAACCAAAGCACGTTTGCCTTGGCTTTTGATCGGAATGGTGATCGAAATTGTAGCTTCTTTTGTTTTGAAAGGAAACGAAGGAACTTTTCAGAAATATTCTACTTTAATCATATTTGTACCTTTACTTTCTGCAACAGCAGGAAATATTGGTGTTCAGGCTTCCGCAATCGTGGTGCAAGGTTTGGCCAACGGAACTTTGAAAGAATTCAGCCGTGCTTATTTTACGAAAGAAATTACGGTTTCGATGATTTCGGGAAGTATCATTTCGTTGCTTTTATTAGGGTATCATTCTATAATGTACCAACAATATTTAGTTGGGTTTGCCATTTCAATTTCGATGATAGTAGTGATTTTGTTTGCTGCTACTTTGGGAACTTTGGTCCCCCTTTTTCTGAATAAAAACAAAATTGACCCCGCAATTGCAACAGGACCATTTATTACAACAACCAACGATGTATTCGGAATTATGCTCTATTTTGGAGTAGCAAATCTAATTCTTGGATTTTAGATTTTTGCCACAAATTAGCAGCATACAGTGATTTAAAATCTGTAAAATCTGCGTAATTTACAGGCGGAAAATATACTGTTAATCAGTCATCATAAATTCAAACCAGGAAGAATGAAAGTACACATTATTGGAGGAGGAAACCTTGGGGTTTCTATTGCCTTGGGAATCGCAAAATTTTCAAAAAACAATCAAGTTACTGTTACCAGAAGAAATACAGCAAGTATTCAGTATTTAACGGAATACGGAATTACTGTATCGAACGATAACAAACACAATATTCAGGAAGCCGATGTAGTAATTTTAACGATAAAACCGTATCAGGTTGATATTGTTTTAGCTGAAATTCTGCCTGTCATCCAAAACAAAACTATTGCTTCAGCTGTAAGCGGCTTGTCTTTGGAGATGCTTCAGACCAAAACAAATTTTGAATATCCGGTGGTGCGTATTATGCCAAACATTGCAGCACAATTTGGAGAATCAGCGACTTGTATTTCTTTTCCGGAAAAATATGCAGCAAACGCAGCGCCAATTGTTGACTTATTTCAGGATTTAGGAACAGCTCCTGTAATCGATGAAAAATTAATGGATGCAGCAACCGTTTTAGGTGCTTGCGGAACGGCGTATGCTTTACGTTACATTCGTGCGTCTATGCAGGCAGGAATCGAAATTGGATTTGATTCTAATACCGCTTTGGCAATTGCGGCTCAAACCGTAAAAGGAGCAGCTAAAATGCTTTTGGAAGAACGAGTACACCCAGAACAATTAATTGACCGCGTAACGACACCGCAAGGCTGTACAATCGTAGGTTTAAATGAAATGGAACACAATGGTTTCAGTTCATCTTTAATTAAAGGAATCAAGACTTCTTTGAAACAAATCAAAGGATAGGTTTTATAGAAATTCCAATATTTTAAATTCCAAATTTTATCTTTCGGGAGGAATTTGGAATTTTTGTTTTTAAAAATTAACTTAAACCTTGACTTTTGTTTTAATTTTGTTATTAGACGGTCAAAGAATAACTAGTAGATCAAATATGGAGAAAGAAATTATAAAATCTTATGAATTATCAGATGAACAACAAGAGATTTTAAATAATCAATTAAATTTAGACATAAGTATTTATAAGGAAGCCGAGTCAGTTTACGCTGACTTAAAAAAGAAATATGAATTATAAAATTACCATTTCTCCAGCTTAATAATATTTGTTTTGTCATGCTGAGGAACGAAGCATCACACAAGAAATTCTACAAAGTACTTCAATTTGACCCGAGCCCTAGCGAACAGTCAAAGCAATTTGCAGTTTTATTTCTTAATAAGCTGAATATATTTCAACCCACATTCTGAAATCTTAGTATACGAATTCATAGCATTTCCATAATTCTGAATGGTCAAAGTATCTTTTACATATAAAGCATCAATGCCAACAGGAATTTCTAATTCTTTTCGAGGAATCGAGTCATTTTCATCTTCATTGCTGATGTCGCCTTCGTATTCATCCCATTGAATTCCTTCCAAAACAAGATATTTTTCTCCGGAACTATTTTGAGAATAGGTTGCTTTTCCTTTTAAAGTTCGAATAGCTGTTTTAAAAACATAGTGATAACTTTTATTGTCTTTTAAAACAATTAAAGAAATTGGACAGTCACCGGCTGTATTGGTATATGTTCCTTCAATTTCATCTTTAGGATTTTCTTTTGAAACTATTTTTTCTTCTTTTAGAATTTCAGTAGAAGAAAGTTTCTCTTTTTTTTGATTGCAGGAAGTTAAAGTTAAGTAAGTAATAAACAGAAGAAAAAATCGAGAATTAGTCATAATAGAAAATTAAATTACGGCATTTTTGTTTAAAATATACTTTAAATACACAAAACCAATAAAGCCCGCTAAGAAAGAAGCAATTAGAATGGCTATTTTAGAAAAGACAATTATTTCAGGATTTTTAAAAGCTAAAACAGTTATAAAGATTGACATTGTAAAGCCAATTCCGCCCAACATTCCGGCACCTAAAATATGAGACCATTTCAAGTTTTTTGGCAGTAAACATAAACCTGAAGTAACGCCAACGGAAGAAAATAATAAAATACCTAATGGTTTGCCTATTACAAGTCCCAGAATAATTCCGTAAGTATTGGAATGATTCAAACCTTGATGCCAGTTTTCGGTAATGGTTAAAGCTGTATTAGCTGCTGCAAATAAAGGTAAGATGAAAAAGGCTACAGGCTGATGCAGGAAATGCTGTAGTTTGTAGGAAGATGTTTTTTCTCCGCCATCTCCAAACGGAATAACAAAGGCTAAAATTACTCCTGTTATAGTCGCATGAACACCGGAATTGAGCATAAAATACCACATGGCTGCTCCGCCAATTATATACGGAATCAAATTATGTATTTTCATTCGGTTTAAAACAAACAGAGCGCACCAGATTGCGAGTGCAATTCCAAGGTTTAGAAAAGAAACAGAAGTGGTATAAAAAACGGCAATCACAATTATAGCGCCTAAATCGTCAATCACAGCCAAAGCGGTTAGGAATACTTTTAATGAAGCAGGTACTTTATTTCCGAGAAGTGATAAAATCCCGATTGCAAAAGCAATATCGGTTGCCATCGGAATTCCGGCACCATTTTGAGTAGTAGTTCCGTAGTTTAAAACCAAAAAGATTGCAGCGGGAACCAGCATTCCTCCAAAGGCCGCCATGATGGGTAAAGAAGCATTCTTGAAATTAGACAATTCCCCATGATAAATTTCGCGTTCCAGTTCCAATCCGATTAAGAGGAAAAAAATCGTCATTAATCCATCATTAATCCAATGGGTAATAGTATGTCCGGCGATTTCTTTTTCCCAAAATTCCACATATGGAACCTGAAAAGAAGAGTTGGCAAGATAAAGTGATAAAATAGTAACAAAGAGCAAGATAATTCCTCCTGATTTTTCGTTTTCAAAAAAGGCTTTAAAGGTCTTGGTTAATTTCATTTGGAAAAATTGAGAAGATTTAGAGTATAGGTTTTAGTAATCCGAATACTTTCAAAGTTAGAAAAAAATATGCGCAATAAAAAGGATTTGCTACAAAGGCACTAAGATGTTGAGTCTGTTTTGTTGATGAATTTTTAAAGTCTGTATTAAAAAAACTTTGAGCCTTTACGACTTAGCGAGATTAAATTAACCGTATTTTTGTATTTATAAATTCACTAAAAAATGAGCATAAAAATTCTTCATATCGACAGCAATAATCCAGTTCTCTGGAATCAATTAGAAGAAGCGGGTTTTGAAAATCACGCCGATTTTAAATCTTCAAAAGAAGAGATAGAGGCAAAAATACAAGACTATAACGGAATTGTAATTCGAAGCCGGTTCAAGATTGATAAAACCTTTTTGGACAGTGCAACAAAGTTACAATTTATCGCAAGAGTAGGTGCAGGTTTGGAAAGTATTGATTGCGAATATGCTTCTTCAAAAGGAATTCATTTGATTGCTGCGCCGGAAGGAAACCGAAATGCTGTTGCAGAACATTCTTTGGGAATGATTTTATCTTTATTCAATAATTTAAATCAGGCTGATGCCGAAGTAAAAGCCGGGCAATGGAATCGAGAAAGTAATCGTGGACATGAACTCGATCTTAAAACTGTCGGGATCATCGGGTACGGAAATATGGGAAAAGCTTTTGCTAAAAAACTGAGAGGTTTTGATACTGAAGTTTTATGTTATGATATTTTGGATAATATAGGTGATGAAAATGCGAGGCAAGTTTCTTTAGCTGAATTACAGGAGAAAACAGATGTTTTAAGTCTTCATCTTCCTTGGACTCCGGAAACAGATAAAATGGTCAATAAAAGTTTTATTAATGCGTTTAAAAAGGCATTTTGGATTATTAATACGTCTCGCGGTAAAAACATAGTTACAGCCGATTTAGTTGAAGCGATGAAAGCGAAAAAGATTTTAGGAGCCGGTTTGGATGTGTTGGAATATGAGAAGCTTTCTTTTGAAACGCTTTTTCAGGATAAAAATACCCCGGAAGCCTTTCAGTATTTATTAGAATCAAAGAATGTGCTGTTAACGCCTCATATCGCGGGATGGACTTTTGAAAGCCATGAGCGTTTGGCTCAGGTGATTGTCGATAAAATTAAATCAGTTTATGGCAAAATATAGCTCACAGCCTTTAGATATTAATAACGAGTTTTTTCTTGTAAATTTTATTTAGTGAGATTAGTTTTATTTGTTAATTTTTAATAATATTGTTTTTGAGTTTTAAAGAATTAGTCTAAATAGAGTTTCTGAAAATCTCAAAACAATCCCAAATCTTAAGATAGATTCGGTCTTAACTAACAAATAAAATTTTAATTATTATGATTGAATGGTACAAAAAAGTAGTTTTTGAGAATTATGCGACATTTAGCGGAAGAGCCAGAAGAAGCGAATATTGGTATTACACCTTAGCGACAATTATTATTTCTATTGTTTTAGGAATTATTGACTCTTTATTAGGTTTTTCTTTCTTAGATGGAGATGCAGGTGTATTAAGAGGAATCTATAGTTTATTGGTTTTCTTACCAGGATTAGCCGTTATGGTTAGAAGATTACACGATGTTGGAAAAAGCGGATGGTTTTTTCTTGTAGTACTTATACCATTGGCGGGAGTAATCTGGTTATTAGTTGTTTTATGTACAGAAGGAGAACATGGATCAAATCAATATGGTCCGGATCCTAAAAATGATTTTGAAGATATTAATGAAATTGGAAAAGTTGAATTAGACTAATTATTAAAATATTAAATTTAAAAGCATGGAAACAACAAAACCAGAAAGCTGGAATACCCCGTCACAACCAAGACAGGAAAACAAAAAAGTATTAGCAGGTATTATGGGTATAGTTTTTGGATACTTAGGTATACATAAATTTATATTAGGATACACACAAGAAGGTATAATTCAAATCGTAATTTCAATAGTTACTTGTGGTGCTGGAAGTATAATCGGATTTATTGAGGGAATCATTTATTTGACAAAATCAGATGAAGATTTTTATCAAACTTATCAAGTTGGAAAAAAAGGTTGGTTTTAATCTTATAAGTTATCATATTGAAAAGAACCCATTCAGTAATGAATGGGTTTTTTTATGTGTAAAAATGTCTTTATCTGATACAATTATGACTTTTTGTTCCTTCGAATAAATTCAACAGTCGGTAATCTTGCTTTTTGATAGAAAGTAATGGAGTAACCGAAAATCCTTAAGAGTAGGATAATTGAAAAAAAGAATATTATGTTAGAAATGTACAAAAAAGTAGTTTTTGAAAACTATGTAAACTTTAAAGGAAGAGCGAGAAGAAAGGAATTTTGGATGTTCTTTTTAGTAAACATTATAATTAGTTTTGTTTTAGGTTTTGTTACAGGATTAATTTCTCCAAGTTTAGTAATAATTGCTAATGTTTACAGTTTGGCGGTATTGCTCCCAGGTCTTGGTGTAGCCGTGAGAAGAATGCAGGATATAAATAAAGAATGGTGGTATATCTTAATACCTCTTTACAACATTTATTTGTTTACAATCGAGGGAACACAGGGGGCCAATCAGTACGGAGAAGATCCTAAAAAATAGTATGCAAATACTCGTTAGCCGAAAAGCATAAAACCAAATAGCTTTAAATAAAAATTGTTAATTAAAGGTCCCATTTGTGTACATAAATGGGATTTTTTAATTGCATTTTTGAATCCCCCAGATAGAGCGAAGGTTCCGTTGTTGACCAAAAAGGTTTCTTTAAATATGTCTTTTATTAATTGAAAATGTAATATCCGATTTCTGGGGGTATAAACAAATAAAATGATTTTATTTAGAATTGATTTGGTGTTTTATAAATAAAAATCGTTACTTCAGTTTAAATTTTAATCTAAAAAATAATAAAGAAATATGGGATTATTTAGTAGAAATAATAAGATCGAAAAACCCAAAGTTGTTCTTGAATTAAGAAGTCCTAGTTGCCCAATAACTGCAATTGTAGAACAAGATAATAGAACTGCTTACTTTTATTTGTTTGGCGATAATGAAGACTTTGGTGTAAAAAGCTGTTGGATTAGAAATTTAAGTAAAGCACCGGAAGAAATTGAAGTAAAATTGATGGAAAAAGGTGTTCCGCCTATGTTAACCAAAGAGTTTTGTAAATTTCCGGAAGGTCAGGGACGGCTTAGTGAAAAGAATTTGGAAATTGTTTGGCTGGAAGAAGGAGATGGAGCGGCATTGTTGGAAAACGGAGAAATTTTATGTGTAATACCGAGCTGGGGATGTGATGGTGGATTTTATGGATATGCACGAGATTGTACCGGAGAAGGCAGTTTTGCCTGGGAACTTTCCGAAGATAATGAAATGAGAAAACGGGTAAAAAATGCCGTTTCTTTTATTAAAACATGGGATAAAGAAGAGAATCCTTTTCAGTCTCTGCAACCAAAAATTTTAAATTATTACGCAGAGATATTTGGCGAAAGCGAGAAGTATTATGCAATCGATAATTCTGAGTGGCCTCCAAAAGGTCTTTATGTTTACGAAGGAAAAGAAAAGATTGTTTTTGCAACTGTAGCGGTATCACTAAGACCACAACCAAAAATTGAAATGTATTATGAGGTTCCTGACAAGGTAAATAGAATTGAACTTGGAATTATTTTGAAGTCAGGGTTAACAAATGAACAAATCAATAATGTTGCAAGCTTGATAAGCGGGATTACAACAATACCTTGGGATTACATCACTTTTTTGGCAGAAGGCCATACTGTAGAGTTTCAGACAGGAATTAGTGAAAAATTTAAATATGCAGTTCTAACTAATAAATTAAAGCTTTTGCCGCAGATTAATTTACCGGCTTTTGGAAATTCAGAAACTAATTTTTTATGGATTGTACCTGTTTCAGATAGAGAATGGACGGTAATGAAAGAATCCGGTTCACAAGTAATACTGGATAAACTTGATGTTATTGGTGAAGAAATATTTAGTCTAAATCGAGAAGAAGTTGTTTAAGAATAGTGTAAAAAAGAAAAACTCATAAGTTTAAATTTATGAGTTTTTCTTTTTTTATGATCAATTGTTTAATCTTCTTTCTCAGATAATTTCTTTTCCAATTCAATCTGAAATTCTTCAATAACCGGTTTCATAGTGCTTTCCGGAATATCTGCGATTCTGATGTACATTAAACCGTCGATAGCATTATTGAATAAAGGATCAACGTTAAAAGCTACAACACGAGCATTTTGTTTAATGTATTTCTTAATTAAAACCGGAAGACGTAAATTTCCTGGTTCTAACTCGTCAATAATTTTGTCGAATTTATTCAAGTCAGATTCTGCTTCATCGAAGATAAAATCTTTATCGGCATCTTTCAGTTTAACTTTGTACGCTTTTTTCGGGTGAATATATTGCGCAATATATGGATCGTAATAGTTTGATTTCATAAACTCAATCATAAGCGATTTAGAGAAATCGGAGAACTGATTACTGATACTTACACCTCCAACTAAATATTTGTGTTCAGGATGACGCAAAGTGGTGTGAATAATACCTTTCCATAATAAGAACAAAGGCATTGGTTTTTGCTGGTATTCTTTCACAATAAAAGCACGTCCCATTTCGATCGATTTGTGCATCATATCATGAAGTTCAGGCTCAAATCTGAAAAGATCTGTTAGATAAAAACCTTCAATTCCGTATTTAGGATAAATCTCAGAACCTAATCCCATACGGTAAGCTCCGGCGATTTTTTTGGTTTCATCATCCCATAAAAACATATGATGATAATATTGATCGTATTCGTCTAAGTCAATCGATTCGTTTGTTCCTTCACCTACTTCACGGAAAGTGATTTCGCGAAGACGGCCAATTTCATGAATAATGTTTGGAATTTCTTTTGCGCTTGCAAAGAAAACTTCGTAATTTTTACTTTGTAAAAATCTGGAATCACTATTTCTCAAAGCCTGAACTTCATCAATCAATTTTGATTCGTTTGCTGGCGTTACGATTTTTTTTGGTGCTTTTGTAATTTTCAGACTTGCTGTATCAATCAGTTTGGTGTCTTTTTCAAACGGATTAGCCAGCATATAGGTTTTCTTTCTTAAGAATTCTGAATATTCCTCAAAAGATTCAATTTCGTTTTGTTCGCTTACCGAAATAGGTTTTCCAATACGAACTTTAATTACACGGTCTTTTTGCGTTAACAATTCAGAAGGCAATTTTGCAGTTCTTAGAGTATCATCAATTTTGGAAAGCCAGTAGAATAATTTACTGTTTTTAGCATGAAAATAAATCGGAACAACCGGAACTTTAGCTTTTCTGATCAGTTTAATTGCGCCTTCTTCCCAAGGTTTATCTACAACTAACTTACCGTCTTTATAAGTCGAAACTTCTCCGGCAGGGAAAATCCCCAACGGTTTACCATCACTTAAATGACGTAACGTTTCTTTAATTCCAATTACGCTCGATTTTGCGTCCTTATGGTTTTCAAAAGGATTAACCGGCATAATGTATTTTTTCATTGGAACAATTCTGTGCAATAAGAAGTTTGCAATGATTTTGAAATTTGGCTCTCTTTCAAGCATTAATTTCAACAATAAAATTCCATCAATTCCTCCAAGCGGATGATTAGAAATAGTGATATAAGCACCATCTTTCGGTAAACGTTTTAAGTCTTCTTCCGGGATTTCAAATTTGATTTCCATCTCATCCAAAATTCCGTTCAAAAACGCAACATCCTCAAGGTGTTTATTATGGTCGTAAATTTTATTAAGGGTAGAGATCTTAAGAACCTTCATAAGAATCCAGCCAGAAAAAGTACCGAGAACTCCGTACTTTTCAACATTTATTGCCTTTGCAACTTCTTTCGCGGTAACTAAACCCATGTAGTACTTTTAATTTATTAGAACAGCGAACAAAGATAACAAAAAACTCTACTTTTCGTTGTTTCCAAGATAAACTTTGCACTTTTTTATTACATTTGAAATCCTAAAAAAATCACTGATGAAAATTATTTCTTATAATGTAAACGGAATTCGTGCCGCGATAAACAAAGGTTTTATCGAGTGGCTGCAACAAGCAAGTCCTGATGTAATATGCCTTCAGGAAATAAAGGCAACGCAGGATCAAATTCCGGTTGATGATATAACAGCGGCAGGTTATCCTTTTCAATATTACTATCCAGCAACTAAAAAAGGATACAGCGGCGTAGCTATTTTATCGAAAACAAAACCGAATAACATTGTTTACGGAACAGGAATTCATCATATGGATTTTGAAGGCCGAAATCTTCGTGCCGACTTTGATGATGTTTCGGTAATGAGTTTGTATTTACCATCGGGAACAAACATTGAAAGATTAGATCATAAATTTATGTTTATGGATGATTTTCAAACGTATGTTAATGAATTGAAATTGACGATTCCAAATTTGATTATCTGCGGTGATTATAATATCTGTCACGAAGCAATTGATATTCATGATCCGGTTCGTAATAAAACAGTTTCAGGGTTTCTACCTGCAGAACGTGCCTGGCTGGATGCATTTATGAAATCTGGTTTTATTGATAGTTTCCGTCATTTCAATAAAGAACCACACAATTATTCTTGGTGGAGTTACCGTGCAGGAGCAAGAGGAAACAATAAAGGCTGGCGTATCGATTATAATTTGGTAAGCAATGCGTTAGAAAACCGTTTAAAAAGAGCTGTTATACTACCAGACGCTATGCATTCAGATCATTGTCCGGTTTTAGTCGAAATTGATTAAAGTTTGGTATTGTTCTTGCTGAGTGAATTTCAGTTTTAAAATTAATATTGCAATTAGCATTGAAATTTGATGTTGTCATTGCCATTGATTTTTGCCATTGAAAAAGTATTAAACGCCCCAGAATAAAAACAATTAAAGAAAGATGATTAGAAAAGCCTCCATCGGATTGCTGGTTGTAGCCATGTCCGCAACGTCTTGTGTTTCGAAGAAAATCTATAATGATTTAGAAACAAAGTATTCAGATTTAAAGAAAGAAAACCGTTCTATAACGGATGAAAATGATAACCTGAAGAAAGCGAAAAATCAGTTAGAATTAGACCGTGATAAACTGACTAAAGATTTGGCCAGCACAAAAGATGAT
Organism: Flavobacterium notoginsengisoli; assembly: GCF_042686225.1. Taxonomy (NCBI): domain Bacteria; kingdom Pseudomonadati; phylum Bacteroidota; class Flavobacteriia; order Flavobacteriales; family Flavobacteriaceae; genus Flavobacterium; species Flavobacterium notoginsengisoli. The sequence goes on along the minus strand of NZ_JBHUOT010000005.1, from coordinate 417,219 downwards.
TTGGCAAAACAAAAAGCTGATCTTGCAGCTGAACAAAAGAAATATAAAGTATTGCAGGATTCATACAATGCTTTAGAGAAAAACAGCAACGATGCTCTGGAGAAAAACATGGCTAAAAACCGTGAATTGCTAGCGCAGTTAGAAGCAAAAGGTAAAGCCCTTGCAGACGAGCAGGCTCGTTTAGATAAAACGGCAAATCGCTTGAAAGAATTGGAAGATATGATTGCGGCTAAAGAAGAAGCAATGCGTAAACTGAAAGAAACTTTATCTAAAGCATTAACTGGTTTTGAAGGTAAAGGTTTAACAGTTGAACATAAAAATGGAAAAGTATATGTTTCTATGGAAAACAAATTGCTTTTCAACTCAGGAAGCTGGGCTGTTGGAACAGAAGGTAAAAGAGCCGTTGTAGAACTTGGAAAAGTTTTAGGAGATAATCCTGATCTTTCTGTTTTGATTGAAGGACATACAGATGATGATCCGTATGCTGGTTCCGGACCAATCGCTAACAACTGGGATTTATCTACTAAAAGAGCAACTGCAATTGTGGCTATTTTGAGCGAAAACCCAAAAATCAATAAACAAAAATTAACGGCAGCGGGAAGAAGCGAGTTTTCTCCTCTAGCAAGCAATGCTACTCCTGAAGGAAAAGCGAAAAACCGTAGAATCGAAATTATCCTAACTCCAAGATTAGATGAGATTGCGGAGATGCTTAATAGCATTAATTAAGGTTCAAAGAGACATAGTTACAAAGGCTCAAAGGTTTTTACTTTTGAGCCTTTTTTGTTCCTGCAAGGTTTCCAAAACCTTGCAGGAGAGATCGAAAAAATCTTGTACTTTTTTTAACCTTTTTCAAATCCAGATTTGAAAAATCCATTCGTACATTTGTGCTTCTTCAATTAAAAATTAAAAACAAAGTGAGGGAAACTTAGAGCCTTAGAATCTTAGCAACTCAGCATCTTAAAAAAATGAAATACACAACATTACCCAACACCGATATAAAAGTTAGTAAAATATGCCTTGGAACCATGACTTTTGGGCAACAGAATACAGAAGCCGAAGGCCACGAGCAAATGGATTACGCTTTAGAAAGAGGAGTTAATTTCTTTGATACAGCCGAAATGTATTCAGTTCCGGCAAGTGAAGCGACTTACGGAAGCACCGAAAAAATTATTGGAACCTGGTTTAAGAAATCGGGAAATAGAGATAAAGTTATCTTAGCATCTAAAATTGCAGGCCCAAATCCGAGTTTTGGATACATGCGTGAGAAATTGGATTTTTCTCCAGCAAGTATCAAATTTGCTGTTGAGCAAAGCTTAAAAAGACTTCAAACCGATTATATTGATTTGTATCAAATGCACTGGCCGGAAAGGAAAACAAACAATTTCGGACAACGTGCTTTTCACGGACATAATGATGTTTGGGAAGATAATTTCAGAGAAATCCTGGAAACTTTCGACGCATTAATCAAAGAAGGTAAAATCAAACATATTGGAGTTTCAAATGAAAACGCGTGGGGAATGATGCGTCTTTTGGAAGAAAGCAAATACAACAATCTGCCAAGAATAAAAACCGTTCAAAATCCGTATTCGTTATTGAATCGTTTGTTTGAAGTAAATTCTGCCGAAGTTTCGAAATATGAAAATGTTGGTTTGTTAGGATATTCACCTTTAGCATTCGGAGTTTTGACTGGAAAATTTTTAACTGGAGAAGCTCATCCGAAAGCGAGAATAAACCTTTTTCCACAATACAAACGTTACAATAGCGATCAATGTACGCAAGCGACAAAATTGTATCAGGAAATCGCTAAAAAACATGGTTTAACGTTAACCGAATTGGCAATGGGATTTGTGTTGCAACAGCCATTTTTGACAAGTGCAATTATCGGCGCAACCACTTTAGAACAATTAAAAGAAAACATCAATACCATTGATGTGGTTCTTTCGAAAGAAATCCTGGCTGAAATTGATGCTGTTCAGGCTATAATTCCTGATCCGGCACCTTAAAAAATTTAAAGAAAAGCGAAGCTACACAAATTTTCACATCGCGTAATCATTCCGTAGGAATGTTTCATCGGTAGAAAAAAATGTTGGGTGTTTCCATTTATTTACGTTCCGTAGGAACGTTCGATATGCGAGATTGTTGAAAAATGATACCAAAATCAAACGTTCCTACGGAACGAAAAATGTTGATGACATTATAATTTTTTCTACCGATGAAATGTTCCGATGGAACATTGGAATATATGAAACAGTAATGGGTTGTTTTTTTTAACAAACCATTACTGTTTTTTTGATAAAATTGATTAGTAATACATCACCAAAAGGATTTTCTTTTTAGAAGTATCAATTTGTTTTTCGAGTACACCGAAAAACTTTTCATTTACCATAGGACATCCCAAACTGTTGCAGATTGGATATGGCTGTTCTTCAAACGGAACATCTTCATATTTATGTAAGACTATATTTCGGTCAAAAGCATTACTGTTGGTTTTATCCAAACCGTACAATTTATAGGCTTTTCCAAATCTTCCGGAATAGGAGCCGCCAATAGCGTATTTTCCCAATGAACTGCAATTGGAGTTTTTTACATTGCTAAATTTAAGTTCGCCATAAATACCCGTTTCAGAACCTGAACCATGTCCAACCAAACCTTTGTCGAGTAATTTGTTGTGTTTCAAATCATAAATAAAAAACCGATTTCTTCCGGATTCTACCTTCATATCTAAAAAGAAAGCAACATCTGAATTGTATTTCGGAGATTTCCCCAAGAATCTCCTGATTTCAATGACTTCACTTTTTAGTTTTCCTTCGTAGGAATAAATCGGTTTTGAGTTTTTATGGACTGTTGGTTTTTCTTCTTTATTTCGGCAGGCAAATGCGGTGCAGAAAATCAAGAGCGTGAAGAGAAAGAAAATTTTACTTTTCATAGACCCAATCATTTCTCAACTGTATACCCTTTTACTTTAGCAAAAGCGATTATTGATGAGTTGATAGTATTGCCTAAATCATCTTGCTTTTTCGTTTTCTTAGATTCAGTATCAATATATTCCTGACGTTTTTTGGCCAAAACGCTGATTTCTTTCTGGATGTTTTCTCTTTCTTTTGTTTTTTCAGTTACTATTTTCTGCAATTCGGCAGTCGATTTGTTTTGCAGTTCGGTTGGTAATTCTTCTTTTTTGATTTTAGAAATGGCTCCAGCATCGTCTTTTACTTTGTCAACCAAATCCCAGCTGTCATTTTTATAAACCGCTTTTGATTTACTAACGGCACGATCTGTATAATTTGAAGCTGAAACTTTTTTAGCGTTTTGATCCTGCATCACCTGATTCATTTTTTTCTCAGCTCCTTTTGTGCCATAATTGATGTAGGTTTTGTTCATTTTTTCATCGCATTTGGCAATTTCATCATCATAAGGAGTGGCAATATATTCAACAGCTCTGTCCGAATCAATATTGAAATACTTTCCTTTTCCTCGGTCTGCGCCGTCTTTCCAAAAAATGTTGATGCCTTCGGTTTTATTCCCGCAGAAAATGGTGTTCACATAAATTCCATTTTTCAAGGCATTGCTGATGGCTTCTTTATAACTGATTCCTCCCTGATTGAATTCTTCGTTTCCGGCAATGTAAATCAGTTTCATGCTGTTGTTTTCTGATGCCCATTTTAATTCTTTTGTTGCATCCTGAATAACGGCTCCGCAATATTCACTTCCGCCATTGGTCCTAAGTGCAAATAGTTTTTCGGAAATTAAATCCAAATCGGTTGAAAGTGGCGTTACCTGTCTGATGTAATTTGACTTAGCAGACAAACCGTCATTGCCATATTCATATAAAGCAATTTCGATATCAGGCGTTTTTCCTTCGTATTTAAGAGTGGTCAGCGTGTTTACAATATTCCACAATCGTGATTTCGCCTGATCGATTAAACCGTCCATACTGCTCGAAGTATCCAGCAAAAGGGCAACTTGTATTTTAGTGTTGGAAGCTGTTGCCGGTTTTTCGATTTCAGTTTTTGGTTTCGGATTAGCATTCGAAGAATGACAGCTTGTGATAGAAAATGCAATTGCAAATAGCGCGGAAATAAAAAGATTTGATTTCATGATTTTTAGTTTTTACTGATGATTACAGATCAAACTTAGAAACAAAAAAGGCCTATTTTTCGGACAAAGGGTGAAACGGTGTTTTGACTTGGTGAAATGGTTTTAAATCCATTGGGTATAATTATTTTCAACACAGAGAAACATAGATTTTATAACTTAAGAAAGGCGTTTCACTTCATAATAATAAACATAGCTATGTGTGAAAATCAAGATTTTTTTAAATTATCTTTTTGTACTTTTTTAAAATCTATGTTTCTATGTGTTAAATTAATTTTGTTTTGGCGAATTGATATTTAGGGTTTTTAAATCGCCATTTGGGGTAACCAGAATAAACTCTTTGTCTCCTTTTACAGGTTGTTTCTTTTCTCTGTTAATGACAATTTTTACTTCGTATTGTACCTGAATAACAGGTTCTAAAACCGAAGGATTAATGATAAAATCAAACTCTTTACCAAAAACCGGCTGATAATATAGCGTTGTAGATTTACTAGCTTGATTGACATTCGCCGATTTTTTTAAGTTCAAAGAGGAACTATTGTAGGCTTCATAGGATTTATACATTTCCACAGGTAAGTTTACAACGAAATCGTCAACTATTCTTTTTTCGGCATTTGTAAATGTTTCGCCAAGAAGAATTTCATAGTTTTTTATTTTTTCCTGAATTAGTAGTCTGGCTTTGGCCATCATTTCTTTTTTGATGGTTTCCAAAGCATTTGAAAAGTAATCTACTCGCACCAAATCGTAAATTTCATTATTGGATAAAATGGAAATAAATTCATTTAACTGATTCGGATCGGAAAATTTGATGTGGATGTTTTTCTTCAATTCAAATCCAATCGGAACTTCATTATAGGTTTTTCGGCTGAATACTTTTTTTTCGGCTTCGTATTCATAAATCGGAACAAACGAAATCATATCGACAAAAGTTTCAACGCCTTTTTTAAGTTTGATTTCGTTTAGCGCCTGCGTAATTCTCTGGTCAAGTAATTCATTGACTTCCTTGGTTGTTTTGCCGGTTTGAGTGGTGCTGAAAATAGCGGTATAAGAATCTGCCTTGACATTGGCAAGTCCTTTTACGCTTGCGACAATTCCATCGTTAGAAGGAAAATTGATGTTAATCGAGTTTTGGGCATTATACTGATTTTGGTAATTGACATTGCCAGATGCCTGTGCGTTGATGAACTGAGAAAATAGAATGATAAAAAGAGATAAGGATAGTTTTTTCATGATTTTGATTTTTGATTCGGAAACAAATGTATTGCAGGAAAAAACGTATTTTTGGCAGAATGGGTCAACGAGCCGTTTGACTTGGTGAAAGATATAGGATAGGAATCTGAAATTAGGTTACTTTACATTTTCTAAATTACTTGTTGTGAAGCATAGTGTATTAATTGTTTTTAGTCTCTTTTTTTTAGTGTTGTTAGTTCCACAGCGAATGACAGCACAAGCTGTTTCTGATAAAAAATTGGAGAAAAGCAGAACCAAAATCAGTAAAACGGCAGAAGAATTATCCAAATCACTGGATGATAACGATGAATCGAAAATTGCTCAGAATTACGAAAAACTGGCCAATGAATTTCTGAATAAAGGAGATAATGCCAAAGCAGAAGAATACTATAAAAGAGCGTTAAACAGTTATACCAAATTAAAACTGACAGAAGACAAAACCCGTGTTACCAGAAGTCTTGCTAAAGCACAGGAAAACCAAAGAAACTTTGGCTCGGCGATTAAAAACTATGAAAAAGCAGGATCTTTAACAAAAGACGCAGTTGAAGAAAAAATCAATTTAAATGATGCCAACCGTTTAAAAAATCAGTCTGATCCGGCAAGTCAGGCAGATTATGTGGATTCGAATATTGATTTACTGAAAAAGGAAAACAAAAAAGGCGAAGTTAAAGAAGCTTATGTACAAAAAGCGCAGAATTCACTTCAGTTAAATGATAAAAAAGTAGCGATTGAGAGTTACAACAAAGCCTTAGATTATGCCAAAAACAAACCTGAAGAAGCTATAAAAATCAAAAACGAAATTGCTAAAGTTTATGCCGAAGACAATCAGTTTGATAAAGCGCTTCTGATAAGTGAAAAAATATTGGCAGAAGCCAGAAAAAATAAAGATTATACAACCGAAATAAAACAGCTTCAATCGCTTTCATCCCTCTATTTTGAAAAGAAAGAACCGGAGAAGGCGATTTCATCATTAAAAGAAGCTTATAATTTATCATTCCAAAAAGGGAATTCGGCGGAAGCCAAAAACAGTTTATCTTCTTTGGTTAAATATTATAAAACCAAAGGTCAGAATAAAGAAAGTATGGCTTTGTATGAGCAGTTTTTTGAAAATTTCGATAAACTGATTCATTCTGATACAACTTTAATTGATGCGAAAACTTTTCAAATTACGGAGGAGAAAATCCGTCAGTTGGAAAAAGAAAAAACACTGAAAGATGAGCTGATTTCGAAGAAAAATACCTTCAATTATTTCCTGATTGGTTCAGTTGGTTTGTTACTGCTTTTGTTTTTGTTTATCGTGAAAGCCTTGTATTCCATTAAAATTAAAAATAAAGAAATAGCACTTCAGTCTTTGCGTCGCGAAATGAATCCGCATTTTATTTTTAATAGTTTGAATAGTGTCAATCAGTTTATTTCGGAAAATAAAGAATTGGAGGCGAATAAATATCTGACTTCATATTCGAATTTGATGCGAAATATGATGGAAAACTCCAATAAAGATTTTATTTCTTTGGATAAAGAAGTCGAGCAGTTGAAAAAATACCTTGATTTAGAACATCTGCGTTTTGAAGATAAATTTGATTTCGAAATTACAGTTGATGATTCGCTGGATCCGGAAAGGGTTTTTGTTCCGAATATGATTTTACAGCCTCATCTCGAAAATGCCATTTGGCACGGATTGCGTTATCTGGATAAAAAAGGATTTCTGTCTTTACGATTCGATGTGAAAAACGGAAAAATCATCGTAACCATTGAAGATAACGGAATTGGCTTAACTAAAAGCCGTGAACTTAAAACCACAAACCAGAAAATATACGAATCCCGAGGTTTGAACAATACCAAAGAACGAATTGCGCTTTTGAATGAATTGTATAAAAAGGAAATTACATTTAGAATTGTAGAAAAAGAAGGACTGGAATCTGGCACAATAGTTCAAATTGTTTTTCCATTAATTGATAAAATATGATGACGCTCCAAAAGATAAAAAGTGTAATTGTAGAAGATGAACTTGCCGCACGAGAAGTGCTCAAAAATTATTTGAGCAAATACTGTCCGCAGGTTGAGGTTATTGGCGAAGCGCAAAATATCAAAGAAGCGGTTCCATTGCTTCAGGAACTGAAACCGCAATTGGTTTTTCTGGATGTAGAAATGCCTTTTGGAAATGCTTTTGATGTTTTGGAAGCTTGTAAAGATTTGCATTTTGAAACCATATTTGTCACGGCATTTTCTGAATATTCGCTTCGAGCTTTGAATCAAAGTGCCGCGTATTATCTTTTAAAACCAATTAGTATTGAAGAGTTGATTGTGGCGGTTAATAAGGTTCAGCATCAAATTATGAATCATGAAATCTTCAATAGAAATAAAATTATTGTCGAAAATTTTCATGAACAGAAACCCGAAAAACAACAAGTGATTCTTCCAACGCTTGAAGGTTTTGAAGTCGTAAAAATGGAAGAAATAGTACGACTTCGTGGTAACGGAAATTTTACCGATTTGCATCTCAACAACGGAAGCAAAAAAATGGTCTGCCGTTTCCTGAAGCATTTTTCAGAGATTTTGCCTCTGCCTTTTATTCGGGTTCATAAATCGCATATTATCAATATCAATTGCGTGAAATCGTATAACAAAGGCGGAATCGTGACGCTTAATGATGGTGCTGAAATTGAAGTTTCGCCAACTTATAAAGAAGAGTTCCTAAAGAACTTTAAATAATTCGTTTCCTTTCCTGCAAGGTTTTCAAAACCTTGTAGGTATAAGTATGTAGAAGTAAAAAGGATAACACCTACAAGGTTTTGGAAACCTTGCAGGAGAAAAAAGCTTCGCGCCGTAGGTAATAAGTATGTAGAAGTAAAAAGGATAACGCCTATAAGGTTTTGAAAACCTTGCAGGAGAAAAAAACTTAGCGTCTTAGCGCCTTCGCGGCAAAACTACAAATCAAATTCATCATCCACAGCCAAAGAATCATTTTTGACTGCAGTAGAATCTGGAGCTTTAATTTTTATAAACGAACGCGCACTTCCTGAAATATAAACGGGTAATATTCCAGTCGTATCTTCCGGAACTAAAAGTCCTCTTCTGAACATCAAATTCTTTAGGAACTTTTGATTCTTTAAAGCATAATCTTTCAAATTTCCCTCATCATTAAACTGATACATGAATTTTCTCGGCTTCGGAATAATCGTTGCTAAGTATAAACATTCATCAATATTTAAATCGGCTGGACTTTTTTGGAAATAGAAATGACTTGCTTCTCCAATTCCGTACACATTCGGTCCCCATTCGATAATGTTGAAATACACTTCCAACATTCTTTCCTTGCTTACAATTCGGTTGTTCTCTAAGATGTAAACCAATAGAATTTCTTCAAGCTTTCGCGAAAGCGTCTTTTCTCTAGTCAGGAAAACATTTTTAATCAACTGCATGCTGATGGTGCTGGCGCCACGAGAGAATTTCTTAGTTCTGATGTTTTTTAGAATCGACTGTTTGAAAGCTTCATTTATAAAACCTCGATGTGAGAAGAAAGATGGATCTTCTGTTGTTAATACCGATTTTCTCAAATAAGGAGAAATCTGATCTAAAGGCGTATAATTCGGATTTGCATTTCCAACCAAAACTGGTCTTTGCAATACATTTTGAATAATAGCACGATAGACAAATTCGCCATTTAGCTTATTTAAATCGGCTTCACCATATTTCGTGATTCGTAAATCTTCTTTATTTAACTTGCTGTCAAAAACAAGCGTATTGGGTTTGTTTTTATTGAATTTGAAGTCTAGCTTATAATCGAAATTTCCAGTCGCCTGCATGCCCTGAAAATGCGTAAATAAACCATCCGGAAGCGAAACGATAAAATCCTGCGCTTTCATCTTCGGAATGTCGACTTTTAAAGTATAAACAGTATCTTTTTCGGTATCATAAGAAATGTACGGACGCACTTTAATTTTATTCAACTGCATAGTCGAAGTACTGTCAATCGAAATAAAACTGTCTCCCAATAAAAAGCGGTAATCAAAACGGGCATTTTTTATTACGACATCTTTACTCGCAATTTTTGGATGATTGATTTTAAGATTAGCAATAGAAGTGTAACCGTCGATATGAAGTTCGCTTCCGCTTTTATCAATATTCTGAACATTCAGTCGAATCGAATCGAAGCTTGCTTTTAGATTATAACGCTGATCCAAATACGGAACACGAATTGCTCCTGTATCGAGATTGAAAAATCGAATATCTGCTTTTTTGTTTCTTGGATCTGCAAAACCTTTGATGTTCCAGCGCTGATCAAAATCTTTAGCCTGAACATGAAGATTTGTTTCCAGTTGTTTGTCGCTTAAAACCAGTTTGTCTACAGCGATATTAGTTTGTTTTCCGTTGTCGTCGATTTTGAATTTGAAGTTTTTCAAATCCATATCGGTTGGAACTAAATTCAAGACTTTTGAAATGATTCTGTAAGCAAAAGAAGCATATTTTCGTTTTTCGTTCGATTCTGTTTCCTCCCGGTCTTTTTTTAGAAAAGCATCAAAATTTCGCTTTTTACCTTTTTTGACCAACTGAATGTAGCCGTTATCCACTTTTAAAGTTCCAACCTGAACATCTCCAATCAATAAATTGCTTAGACTAATGCTGGTTTCTACATTTTTTATTTTGACCAGTGTATCAGCATTTATCGGAGCCAAAACAACATCGGTCAATTTTATAGTCGATAATCCATCAAAAGAAGCCGATTCTACAGAAAAATTACTGTTGTACTGTACGGCCATTTTGTGGGTAACTTTGGCAATAGCCTGCTTTAAAAGAGAATTTCGAAAATAGTACAACCCAATGCAAAGCACGAGTATTACTATTCCCAGTATTTTTAGTGCTTTGTATATTTTTTGTTTTGGAAAATTCATAAAGTTAATTTCTTAAAAAATAGAACAGTCTGTGATGTTAAATATTTTTTTCTGCCACGAATTCACAAATTTTTTTTCCATAAAGATTTAAATATAATTCGTGAATTCGTGGCTAACAAAAAAATTACCCAAAAAGAATGCTGGCAACATCTTCAATTTTAGCGACCAATTCTATTTTAATTCCTGTATTTTTTAAAGCAATTTTATTGTATTTGGAAACAAAGATAGTATCAAAACCTAATTTTTCGGCTTCCTGAATACGCTGATCCACGCGATTCACTGGACGAATTTCGCCAGAAAGACCAACTTCACCTGCAAAACAAAAACCTTTTCCAACCGGAATATCTTCATTTGATGATAAAATGGCAGCTACAACAGCTAGATCAATTGCGGGATCATCAACAGAAATACCTCCAGTTACGTTTAAGAAAACGTCTTTGGCACCTAAACGAAATCCAGCTCTTTTTTCTAAAACGGCCAGAATCATATTTAGTCTTTTTGCGTTATATCCTGTTGTGCTTCGCTGAGGTGTTCCGTAAACTGCGGTGCTTACCAAAGATTGAATTTCAATCATCAGCGGGCGCATGCCTTCAAGTGTTGTAGCAATTGCAGTTCCTGATAATTCTTCGTCTTTGTGTGAAATCAATATTTCAGACGGATTGCTTACTTCGCGCAAACCGCTTCCCAGCATTTCATAAATTCCGAGTTCAGATGTTGAACCAAAACGGTTTTTCAGTGAACGTAAAATTCTATAAATATGATTTCGATCGCCTTCAAACTGAAGAACAGTATCTACCATATGTTCCAGGATTTTTGGCCCTGCAATATTTCCGTCTTTGGTAATATGTCCAATCAGAATTACCGGAATATTGGTTTCTTTTGCAAATTTGATCAATTCGGCTGTTGTTTCTCTGATTTGAGAAATACTTCCAGCGGTCGATTCGATATAATCGGTATGTAAAGTTTGGATCGAATCGATGATTACGATTTCTGGCTGAATCGCTTCAATCTGTTTGAAAATATTCTGAGTTTTGGTTTCAGTCAAAATGTAACAGTTGTCGCTGTTTGGCGTTATTCTTTCCGCACGCATTTTGATTTGTTTCTGACTTTCTTCTCCAGAAACATATAAAGTTTTATAAGGTAATTTTAATGAGATTTGAAGTAAAAGTGTACTTTTTCCAATTCCAGGTTCTCCGCCTAAAAGTGTCAAAGATCCTGGAACGATTCCGCCTCCTAAAACACGATTCAATTCGCCGTCAGTTGTATCCATTCGAATTTCCTGAGCCGAATCAATTTCGGTTATTTTTAAAGGCCTTGGTACTTTACTCGATGATGTTGGTTCGCTTTTCCAAGCTACTTTCTCCTGCTTTTGAATAATTTCTTCAGCAATTGTATTCCATTCTTTGCATGCGTTGCACTGTCCCTGCCATTTGGAGTATTGAGTGCCACAATTTTGGCAAAAAAAGGAAGTTTTAACTTTTGACATTATTTACTTTTTTTGGCAAGCGTATTCATTTCGTCAATCTTCTCATACATCATGTCTTTGTTCAAATCGCCAATCGGCTCCATTTGTGAAGCATTTTGGTATTTTTTTGATGCATGTTTCGGATCGCCTTGTTTTTCATACATTAATCCTAATTCATATTCTCCCAACATGGCTTTGGGATAATTTACATTTCCAATTTCGGCCATTTTTCCTAATTCGCTGTAAGCGTTTCTTTTTAAAATAAGATTTTCTACTACTTTAAAATCGCTTATTCGAACTGGAATCTGAACTCCTAAAACTTCAGACATGTCAGCGTATTTTTTTTCTAAGTATTCGGCATAACCTTCTTGAAGAACCGCAATTTTGTCGTTGTATTCGGCAGAATTTATAGGTCGGTATGATTCAAAAATCTGGTACAACGCACTTGGAATAGAATGTAATACTTCTGTGTAATGCGTAGCACCCTTAAAAACATCGTATTTATAATTCACTAACGGATTATTAGCGATTTTAATATTATTGTTTAATTTTTCAATCGGTTCTTTTATCTTTTTAATATCACCTTCTCCTGCAGAAAGATAATAGAAAACTGGTTTTTTTATTTTGGCAAACTTTTCGGCAATACGCACTTCCATTTTTGGTGCCAATTCTGGACTTAAACAGATGTAGGCATTAAAAAGCGGTATTTCTTTATACAAATAGAAATTAGCAAAACTTGCTGTTATATCGTGGCCTGCAATAAGTCTGAAAGGCGAGGTACGGTATTTTTTTTCAATATAAGGCACTAATTCTGCTCCGACGAATTCGAAAAACTTGGAACCTTTTTCAAAAGGTAGTCCTTCGTTTTGGTCGATTGTGGTATCATCAAAACGTTCTCCATCTTTATTTTGATGAATTCCGATAATGATCATTTCCGGAATATCATCCCAATACGAACCATAACTTACAGCTCCGGAAAAAGGATCAAATAAGTAATCGCCATCCAATAAATAAAGAACAGGATATTTTTTGTCTTTGTTTGCTTCATAAGAAGCCGGAAGTCCAATTGTAATTCTACGCTCTTCTCCCAGTTTTTCTGATTTAATATTATCGAACGTTTTTTGGGCAAACGACGAGAATGAAATCAAAAGTGTTAGTAGGTAAACTTTTTTCATGATTTGTGGCATTTCAGTAAATTAAAAATGTATTGAAAATAGTGTAGCAATATACTATTTTATTTGCTTCTTTGTTAAATGGGATCAAAATTGAAGCACAGAAATTTAGGGTCAAAATCATTTTGGATTAAGACAAAAGAGGAATTCTTTGTACAAAAAGCTTTGGACAAAGAAAGTAAATTCTTAAAAAAGAAAGAATTGGTTTAGGTTAGCGAATTATCATTTTCGTTAGGGAAAATAATCCACGGTTTGAAGGTCTTCGCTTCTTCAAAATCCAAGGTTGCGTAAGAAATAATGATAATGATATCATCTTTCTGAACTTTTCTTGCAGCCGGACCATTCAAAGTGATTTCGCCTGAGTTTTTCTCACCTTTAATAGCGTAAGTTTCAAAACGTTCGCCATTATTAATGTTCACAATAGATACTTTTTCGCCTTCAATAATGTTTGAAGCTTCCAGTAAAGTTTCATCAATAGTAATGCTACCAATATAATTTAAATCGGCACCCGTTACTTTAACGCGATGAATTTTTGATTTTATAACTTGAATTTGCATGCTGCAAAGTTAGATTAATTTAATGAAATGGTGTCTATCAGTCTTATAGAATTAACAAATACTGCTATAAATGCGCGATAGTTTTTGCCATTCTCTTTCTGATCGATAGGTAAAAGTGTTGATTCGTCAGCAATAACGAAATATTCAAGGTCGAATGTTTCGTTGTCTTTGAAAGAATTTTCTACAAATTCCAATGTTTCCTGTGGATTGTGGTTTTGAAAAATCTCTTTTGCCTCGGTTAAAGTTTTGTAGATAATAGAAGCCTCTTTGCGTTCTTGTGAAGTTAAACGTTCATTGCGCGAACTCATAGCAAGTTGGTTTTCTTCTCTAAATATAGGACAACCGATAACATTTACAGGTAATGCTGCTTTTTCGACCATTTTTTTAACAATCTGGAGTTGCTGAAAATCTTTTTCTCCAAAATAAGCATTTGTTGGCGTTACAATTTCAAAAAGCCTTTTTACGATTGTTCCGACTCCGTTAAAATGTCCCGGTCTGAATTTTCCTTCCATTTGATTTTCTAATCCGTCGAAATCAAAAGTCTGGGAAACGGTATTTCCTTCATAAATATCTTCAACCGAAGGAGCGTATAAAATGATTTTTTCATTTAATGTACGCATTTTCTTAATATCTTCTTCTAAGGTTCTCGGATATTTTGCTAAATCATCAGGGTTGTTGAACTGTGTTGGATTGACAAAAATGCTTACAACGGTATCGTCGTTTTCTTTAAGTGAACGCTGCATTAAAGCCAAATGTCCTTGGTGTAAAGCGCCCATTGTTGGTACAAATCCAATAGTTGAATTTGCGGTTTTGATAGTTTTAATATAGGCTATCAAAGCTGCTTTACTGTAGAAAATGTGCATTGAGGTATTATTAAAATTTTATGCAAACATAATATATTAGTTATAAACTGCATAAATTTTTGTAATTTTGCGACGTTTTTATTACCAAAATTAAGTAAAATACTATTATGAAAGATAAGAGGATATTATATGTATCATCTGAAGTCGTGCCTTATTTGGCTGAAAATGAGGTTTCTTTAATGTCTTATGACGTTCCGAAAATGATTAATGATCAGGGAGGTCAGATAAGAATTTTCATGCCAAGATACGGAAATATCAACGAAAGAAGACATCAATTACACGAAGTGATCAGACTTTCAGGGATGAATTTGGTAGTGAATGATTTAGATATGCCGTTAATTATTAAGGTAGCATCAATTCCGAAAGAGAGAATTCAGGTGTACTTTATAGATAATGATGAATATTTTAAACGTAAAGCAACTTTCGCAGATGAAGAAGGGGCTTTATATCCTGATAATGACGAAAGAGCCATCTTTTTTGCAAAAGGTGTTGTGGAAACCGTTAAAAAACTGAACTGGGTTCCGGATATCATTCACGTTCATGGTTGGTTGGCAGCGATGCTTCCAATTTATATGAAGCATTATTACAAACACGAAGCATTATTTTCTGAAACTAAAATCATTACCTCTGTCTATGGACAGTCTTTTGATGAAAATTTAGATTTGGAGATGATAAATAAAGTTAAATTTGACGGTGTTCCTCATGAGGCTGTATCAGATTTAGAAGTGCCAAATTACGAGAATGTTTTAAAGGCCAGTATCTTGCATTCTGATGGAGTAATCATAGCATCAGAAAATGTTTCTCCAAGTTTAACAAAATTTATAGAATCTTCAGGAAAACCTTTTTTACCTTTCGCCACGAAAGATGCATTTGCTGACGCATATACAAATTTCTACAGAACATTTGGACTTTAAATTTTAACTTTATTATAAAACATGTATAATACTTCTTTTATTAAGAAAATTCTTTTAGCTTTAATTGTTGTTTTTTTATATTCTTGCGACAAAGATTTTAATGCAATTGGTGATGGTTTAGTTGGAGATGATCATTTTGGGCTTGAACTGGAAGAGTATAATGTTTTAGCCTTTAATCAGGAAGTTACCCCAATTCAGTCTAATAATATGGCTGTAAATGCTTTGGGAATTTTTGATAATCCGTTGTTTGGTACTACAACAGCTAACTTTGTAACACAGGTAGGACTTGAATCTTATGCTCCTACAATTGGAGAATCTCCGGTAATTGAAAGTGTGCAGCTCACGATTCCATATTTTGTTAAAAATAAAGTAACAGATGATAAAGGAGATAGTACATATGAACTGGATTCAATTTATGGAGGTCAGGGAAGTAACTATAAGTTAAAATTGAGTGTTTATGCTTCCGGTTATCAAATGAGAAACAGCTATTTTAGTGGCGGTACTCAATTACCTCAGTTTTATTACACCGATCAAAATACTGATTTTTTTAATAACAAATTAGGAAATCGCTTAAATGATGAAAAAGTGTCTGAAACAGATCAAAGTTTTAAAGATGATCAATTCTTTTTTGATTCTAAAGAAATTGTGACTAAAACTGTCGATGCTGATAATAAAGAAACAATTACGAGAACAGCTCCTCAGATGGTTTTGAATCTTAATAAGCAATTTTTTCAGGATAAAATATTGAATGCTTCTGTTTCAAAACTTTCAAGTGAAGATGTTTTTCAGGACTATTTCAGAGGGTTGTATTTTATGGTTGAAAAATCAGGAAGTTCTCCGAGCAACATGGCTTTAATTAATTTTTCGGGAGGAAAAATCACCATTAAATACAAAGCTAAAACTGCCTCTACAACGGATGGTGATGCAACAGAAGACAAACAGATTATTGTAGGTTTGAAAAGCGGTGTCCCTAGTGGCGTTGCAAGTACAGCTAGTTTTCTTCAGGATGTTAGAAATCCTGATTATGAAAATGTGATTAAAAATGGAAGTGAAAATGAAGGCGACGAAAGACTTTATTTAAAAGGTGGGCAGGGGTCTTTAGCGGTCATTCGTCTTAATGATTTTGCTTCACAGTTAGAAACCATTAGAAAAACGAACTGGAAAGTGAACGAGGCAAATCTTGTTTTTTATGTTGATACTGATAAAATGGGAACGACAAAAGAACCAAAGAGAGTTTATTTATATGATTTAACTAATAATACTGTTTTACTAGATTATTCTTCAGATGATACCGCAGCGTATGGAGGTGGTTTAATTACCGTTGATTCTAAAAAAGGAAAGTATTTTAAAATAAGAATTACAAGTCATATTCGTAATCTTATAAAAGATTCGACGGCTAAAAATGTAGATTTAGGATTGGTTGTAGCTTTAAGCGGCGGTGTGATTAACTCAAATGCATTAAAAGAAAAAAATACAATTATATCACAAGCACCGAGAACATCGGTAATGAGTCCTCTTGGGACAGTCTTATATGGCGGAAAAACTTCTGCAGGTGATAAAAGACTGAAACTTGAGGTGTACTACACGAAACCAAATTAATAAATATTATATGTGTGGAATTGTTGGATATATCGGTCATAGAGACGCATATCCTATTGTAATCAAGGGATTAAAGCGACTTGAGTACAGAGGTTATGATAGTGCCGGTGTTATGCTGTATGACGAGGAGTCGGGCATAAAACTTTGTAAAACAAAAGGTAAGGTTTCTGACCTTGAAGCCAAAGCAAAAGAAGGCTTTACTGCAAACGGAAATATTGGAATTGGACATACCCGCTGGGCAACACATGGTGTGCCGAACGATGTGAATTCGCATCCTCACCTTTCAAACTCTGGTGATCTTGTAATTATCCATAACGGAATTATTGAGAATTATGCTCCTTTAAAAGAGGAGTTGATTAAAAGAGGTTATACTTTTAAATCAGATACAGATACAGAAGTTTTAGTTAATTTAATAGAAGAAGTTCAGAAGAAAGAAAATATTAAATTAGGTAAAGCAGTGCAAATTGCATTAAACCAGGTAGTTGGAGCTTATGCAATTGCTGTTTTTGATAAAAAAAATCCAAACGAAATTGTTGCAGCAAGATTAGGAAGCCCGCTGGCGATTGGAGTTGGAGAAGGGGAGTATTTTATTGCTTCTGATGCCTCACCATTTATTGAATATACTTCAAATGCAGTGTATTTGGAAGATGGAGAAATGGCTAATATCAGACTTCATAAGCCAATTAAAATCAGAAAAATTAAAGATGACTCTTTAGTAGATCCTTATATTCAGGAACTTCAAATGAATTTGGAGCAGATTGAAAAAGGGGGGTATGATCACTTTATGTTGAAAGAGATCTACGAGCAGCCAAGCGTAATTAAAGATACTTACAGAGGAAGACTTCATGCCAACGAAGGAATTGTTCAGATGGCAGGTGTTGAAGATAACCTGGAGAAATTCTTAAACGCAAAACGTATTCTAATCGTGGCTTGCGGAACTTCATGGCATGCAGGTTTAGTAGCAGAATATATTTTTGAAGAGTTTACACGTATTCCGGTTGAAGTAGAATATGCTTCTGAGTTTAGATACAGAAATCCAATTATCAATAAAGATGATGTAGTTATTGCTATTTCTCAGTCTGGTGAGACTGCAGATACAATGGCTGCTATCAAGTTGGCAAAAGAAAACGGAGCATTTGTATTTGGTGTTTGTAACGTAGTAGGTTCTTCTATTTCAAGAGAAAGCCATGCAGGTGCTTATACGCATGCGGGGCCGGAAATTGGGGTTGCTTCTACAAAAGCATTCACGACTCAGATTACAGTTTTAACAATGATTGCTTTGCGATTAGGAAAAGCTAAAGGAACATTGTCTAATACAGATTTTCATACTTATCTTCAGGAATTAGAAATTATCCCTGAGAAAGTGGCTGAGGCATTAGAAACTAATGATAAGGCAAAAGAAATTGCTGCAGCTTTTAAAGATTCGCCAAATTGTCTTTATTTGGGTAGAGGGTATAATTTTCCGGTTGCTTTAGAGGGTGCTTTAAAGCTAAAAGAAATTTCATATATCCATGCAGAAGGTTATCCGGCTGCTGAAATGAAGCACGGTCCAATTGCTTTAATTGACGAATTTATGCCGGTTATTGTTATTGCTCCTAAGCAAGGACATTACGATAAAATTGTAAGTAATATTCAGGAAATTAAATCCAGAAGCGGTAAAATTATCGCTGTGGTTACCAAAGGCGATATTCAGGTTCGCGAATTGGCAGATTATGTAATCGAAATTCCGGAAACTTCAGATGCGTTGTCTCCATTGGTTACGACAATTCCATTGCAATTACTTTCTTACTACATTGCAGTTATGAGAGGATGTAATGTGGATCAGCCTCGAAATTTGGCAAAATCAGTTACAGTGGAATAGGTTTTATTTTAAATAAATATGTTAAAAAAGCGAGATTTAGGTCTCGCTTTTTTTTATTGTCAAATGTTTTTTTCAACAAATGTATTTTTATGAATTTTTCAGTTTTTTGATTAAAATTTATATGTATGCATAGTATATTGGTTTTTCTTTTGTATTTCTTTGTTTTTATTTTAATAAATTGAATTACCAAATAGTTAAAATATTGTAAAAAATGGTGGTAAATATTTATTTTATTTAACGTTTTTTTATGTATATTAAAATATTTGCTTATTTTGGCTATATATACTAACGAAAAAACTAACCCAAATGAGAGTCTACTTGCTAATTATGTTGTTGTTCAGCGGAATGTCTTTTGCGCAGAATACGATAACAGGTTCGGTTACAGATGGTAACAAACAATCTATTCCTGGTGCTAATGTTGTTGTTGTCGGAGAAAATAGTGGTGCTTCTACTGATTTCGATGGATCATTCAAATTGACTACTAATGCTAAATTACCTTTTTCAATAAAGGTTTCTGCAGTAGGATTTGAATCAAAAACGATTAATGTTACTGCTGCAAATCAAAAAGTGAATGTAATTTTAAAAGATGAAGAGACTAAACTGGACGAAATTGTAGTTTCTGCATCCAGAACTCCGGAGAGGGTTTTGGAATCTCCTGTGACTATTGAAAGAATGGGGATTCAGGAGATAAAAAGAACGGCTTCTCCTTCTTTTTATGATGGTTTGGAGAATATGAAAGAGGTTCAGATGAACACTAGTAGTATGTCTTTTAAGTCAATCAATACAAGAGGATTTGCTACTGTTGCTAATACCCGTTTTATGCAGTTGGTTGATGGTATGGATAATTCATCTCCGCTTTTAAACTTTGTATTAGGAAATATGATTGGTGTTTCTGAAATTGATGTTCAGAGTGTGGAGCTTCTTCCGGGTGCTTCTTCTGCATTATATGGAGCAAATGCATTTAATGGTATTTTGTTTATGACAAGTAAAAGTCCGTTTACCAATCAGGGTGTTTCTACTTATTTTAAATATGGTGTGACTTCACAGGAAGCTGCCGGAACTAATGGATATTACGATTTTGGTATTCGATTTGCCCATGCTTTTAATAAGTACTTTGCTGCGAAAGCTAATTTTACTTACATGGAGGCGACAGATTGGTATGCTACAAATTATAATGACAAAACCAGAGCGGGTATTGACAGGACAGATCCGGGCTATGATGGTATTAATGTTTATGGAGATGAGGCTTCAACAAATATCAAAGGAGTAGGTTTAAAATTAGAATCTATGGGCTTGATTCCTGCAGGGGCATCTAACCTTTTGCCAAACACTACCGTTAGTAGAACTGGTTATAATGAAATTGATTTAACAGATAACAAAGCGGCTAATAAGAAAATTGATTTCTCGCTTCATGGAAGACCTTTTGGTGATGAGAGATTGGAGATTATCTGGCAAAGTAAATTCGGTACGGGGAATGCTGTTTACCAAGGAGCTAATAGGTATTATCTGAATGATTTTTTTATGCAGCAACATAAATTAGAGTTCAAAGGGAAGAATTTTTTCTTAAGAGGGTATACGACTTCAGAAGATGGAGGGCATTCTTATGATATGATTTTTACTGGTATTAATGTTAACAGAAAATGGAAAGATGATAATACCTGGTTTGGTCAGTATGCAGGGGCTTATATTCAGGGAACTTTAGCAGGAATGACTCCGCAACAGGCACATGCGGCTGGTAGAGCCACAGCAGATACAGGCCGTTTTCTACCAGGTACTACGGAATTTAAAAATGCTTTTAATCAGGTTATAAATGAAGCAGATGTTCTTTCTGGTTCTAAGTTGGTTGATAATTCTAAAATTTATCATTCCGATGCTAACTATAATTTCAAGGATTTAATAAAATTTGCAGAAATTCAGCTTGGAGGTTCATTTAGAGCATATGAGCTGAATTCTCATGGTAGAATTTATACAGACGCAAACGGTCCAATCAATTATAATGAATATGGTGCTTATGCGCAATTGATGAAAAAATTTCTGGATGACAGATTGAAATTTACAGGTTCTCTTCGATATGACAAGTCTAAAAACTTTGACGGAAATTATTCCCCTCGTTTATCTTTAGTGTATTCAGGAGGAGAAAAAAGGAATCATAATTTCAGAGGGTCTTTTCAAACTGGTTTCAGAAACCCTTCGACTCAGGATCAATATATTGGATTTAACATTGGAAGTGCCGTGTTAATAGGATCTGCTCCTGATAACTTAACAAGATTTAGTGAGACATTTAACTTAAGTGCAGAAGGTCAGGCTTACAGCGGAAAAGCTACTAAAGATATGACGGGGCTTGATGCATATGGAAATTCTTATATAGCAAGTTCTGTAAATGCTTTTTCTGCAATGGCGGGAAGTAATCCAACTGCAGCTGCTGCATTGTTGAAAAAATCAAGAGCAAATTATGTAAAACCTGAAGAGGTAAAAGCTTTTGAATTAGGATATCGTTCTGTTTTTGAAGGGATGTCAATAGATCTTAATGGGTATTATAATATCTATAATAATTTTATTGGTACTTTGAATGTGATTTCTCCTTATTACGGAACGGCTCAGGATAATCCAAGTTTGCCGATGCCTAATACTCCTGTTACAGATCAGGGAGCACAATCTATACGTGCTATTCAAAATGGAGAATATAGAGTCTATCAGTTGTATACCAACTCAGATGTTGAAATTCGTTCCTTAGGATTTGGAGTAGGGCTTTCAAGAAAAGTAATTGCTGATTTTGAATTAGGGGTTAACTATAATTATGCTCAGTTTGATTTTGATCAGGAAAAAGACCCAAGTTTTGAGCCTGGATTCAATACTCCTAAACACAGGGTTAAAATGTCAATTGGAAACGATAAGCTGTTTAAAAATTTCGGTTTCAGTGTTAGCGGAAGATGGAATAGTGAGTATTTATGGCAGGCAGGATTTGCTGATGGTATCATTAAATCGGCTACAGTAATTGATGCTCAGATAAATTACGGAATTCCAAAATTAAAATCAGTTGTGAAATTAGGAGCGGCTAATATTGGCGGAAAAGAATACTATCAGGTTATTGGAGCAGGATTGATCGGACAGCAGTATTTTGCTTCCTGGACTATTAATCCATAATTGATTATTTAAACTCTAAGTAAAATTCATTATTAATGTTTTTGGAGTAATCTGGAAACTGATAATTATAAAAATATATAAATTATGATAAAAAATTTCAAATGGCTCGTATTGGTTTCGTTAACCTTTATGGCTTGTAATAGTGACGATGATGTGACTGCTCCTGTGGAGTCGTCTGATGGTAAGCCTTTGACAGCGGGAAGTGCAGATTTTTCTAAATATGTTGCGTTAGGGGATTCTTTTGCGGCAGGTTTTAGTGATAATGCTTTGTTTATTAAAGGGCAAGAAGGCGCTTATCCGAATATTTTGGCTCAACAATTTGCATTAGTTGGAGGAGGAGAATTTAAAACTCCTTTTGCAAATGATAATATAGGTGGATTGTTATTAGGAGGTAATGTTATTGCTGGATCACGTTTGTATTTCAATAGCACTCCGATTCCAGTTGAAGGAACGCCTACAACAGAAGTAACGGCGCATTTATCAGGGGCTTTTAATAACTTAGGAGTTCCTGGTGCAAAAAGTTTTCATTTGTTAGCGCCTGGTTATGGTAATGCTGCCGGTGTTGCAATGGGGACAGCAAATCCTTATTTTGCTCGTTTTTCATCCAGTGCCACAACAACAGTTTTGGCAGATGCTTTAAGTCAGAATCCTACTTTCTTCTCCTTATGGATAGGGGGTAATGATGAATTAGGATATGCAACTGCTGGTGGAGATCCAACCGTGAATCCATTGACGCCACCTGCAACTTTTGAGGCAGCTTACAAAGGTTTGGTTGCTCAGTTGGTTGCTGGTGGAAGAAAAGGTGTTATTGCTAATCTTCCAAATATTACAACTCTTCCTCATTTTCATGTAATTGCTTATAATCAACTTACTCAGGCTAATTTAAGTGCAGGTGGGGTTAGTTTAGTTAGTACTTTAAATGCACAGCTGTATGGTCCTTTGCATAATGCTCTGGCTTTTTTAGGACAAGGAGATAGAATAAATCTTTTATCTGCGACAGGAAATAATCCTTTGTTAATTGTAGATGAGACTTTACCGGATCTTTCGGCAAATTTAAAAGCTGTTTTGATGGGAGGTGGATTAGATGCTACTACTGCAACAGTGATGGGGCAGATTTTTGGAAGAGCAAGGCAGGCAAAATCTACTGATCTGATTGTTTTAGGTGCCTCTTCCAGAATTGGAAAAGCGCCAACTGTGGCTGCTGACGGAATAGCTTCTCCTTCGCCATCATTGTCACAATTGGGTGTTACTTTTCCTTTGCCGGACAGATATGTTTTGCTGCCTTCTGAGGTAGCGGAAATTGAAGTGGCAACAAACGCTTACAATGCAGTGATTAATGCTGCAGCTGAAGCTAACGGATTGGCAATTGTTGATGCCAAGACCATTATGGATGATCTGAATAAAACAAACGGAATTACAATGAATAATTTTACATTGAAAGCAACATTTGTAACCGGAGGGATGTTTTCTTTAGACGGAGTTCATCCTTCTCCAAGAGGATATGCTTTTATTGCTAATAAATTCATTCAGGCTATTAATGCTAAATATGGTTCAAACTTAAAAGGTGTAGATATTGGTAATTATCAGGTTTTATTTCCTGCAAAATTATAATCAAGACAGTTTTACTTCAAAAAGCCGCTCATTTTTAAGATGAAGCGGTTTTTTTTCTTTTATTAAAAAAATGCCATTTTTGTTATTTTACGGGGCAGTTTTATGAATCAAACAAAATCGTAGTATTTTTTATGAAAAAAAAATTGATTTTATATTTTAAAAAATTATCTTTGCGCTCTGAAAAAAGAGGTATTTTCGATAAACCTAAATAGCTATTTAATAAATACATAAGTAATGTCAAAAGTAATAGGAAAAGTTGCTCAAATCATTGGACCAGTAGTAGACGTAGTTTTCAACGGTAAAGATGTTGAACTTCCAAAAATTTATGATTCACTAGAAGTCACTAAAAAAGATGGAACTATCTTAGTTCTAGAAGTACAATCTCATATTGGTGAAAACACTGTTCGTACCATTTCTATGGATTCAACAGATGGTTTAAGCAGAGGATATGAAGTAGTTGGAACTGGAAATCCAATCCAAATGCCAATCGGTCCAGACGTATATGGACGTTTATTTAATGTTGTTGGAGATGCCATTGATGGTTTAGGTGATTTGCCTAAAACTGGAGAGAACGGTCTGCCAATTCACAGACAAGCTCCAAAATTTGAAGATTTATCAACTTCATCTGAAGTTTTATTCACAGGTATCAAAGTAATCGATTTGATCGAGCCTTACGCAAAAGGAGGTAAAATTGGATTGTTTGGTGGTGCTGGTGTTGGTAAAACAGTATTGATTCAGGAGTTGATCAACAATATTGCAAAAGGTCACGGTGGACTTTCAGTATTCGCTGGAGTAGGTGAAAGAACACGTGAAGGAAATGACTTGCTTCGTGAGATGTTAGAGTCAGGAATTATTAAATACGGTGATGATTTCATGCACTCTATGGAAAATGGAGGATGGGATTTGTCTAAAGTAGATATGCCAGGAATGAGAGAGTCTAAAGCTACTTTCGTTTTCGGACAAATGAATGAGCCACCTGGAGCTCGTGCACGTGTGGCACTTTCAGGATTATCTATCGCTGAGTATTTCCGTGATGGAGCTGGATCTGACCAAGGAAAAGATGTATTATTCTTCGTTGATAATATCTTCCGTTTTACACAAGCAGGTTCTGAAGTATCAGCACTTTTAGGACGTATGCCATCTGCGGTAGGTTACCAACCAACATTGGCAACTGAGATGGGTGCAATGCAAGAACGTATTACATCTACAAACAAAGGATCTATTACATCTGTACAAGCGGTTTACGTTCCTGCGGATGACTTAACTGACCCGGCACCGGCTACAACTTTCGCGCACTTAGATGCAACAACTGTATTGTCTCGTAAAATTGCTGAGTTAGGTATCTATCCTGCGGTTGACCCGTTAGATTCTACTTCAAGAATTTTGACTCCACATATCTTAGGAGATGAGCACTACAACTGTGCACAAAGAGTAAAAGAAATTCTTCAAAAATACAAACAATTACAAGATATCATCGCGATCTTAGGTATGGAAGAGTTATCTGAAGAAGATAAACTTTCTGTATCAAGAGCACGTCGTGTACAACGTTTCTTGTCTCAGCCATTCCACGTTGCGGAGCAATTTACAGGTATTCCAGGTGTATTAGTTGATATTAAAGATACTATCAAAGGTTTCAACATGATTATCGACGGTGAGTTAGATCACCTTCCAGAAGCAGCTTTCAACTTGAAAGGTTCTATTCAGGATGCAATCGAAGCTGGAGAAAAAATGTTAGCTGAAGCATAATAATATTGGTTGTTAGTTGTTAGTTGTCAGTTGTTAGAAACAACCATCAACCATCAACCATCAACTATTAACTAAAAAAAATATGATTTTAGAAATAGTATCACCCGAAGCTAAATTATTTTCAGGAGAAGTAACTTCAGTTACTTTACCGGGAGTTGATGGAAGCTTTCAGATTTTGAATCATCACGCGCCGATTGTTTCTATTTTAGAAAAAGGAACAATTAAAATTGCAGCTCCAAGCTTCAGTTTTTCTAAGGAAGCAGCGGATCAATTCACGAAAGTAAATGACCAAACTTATACTTTAGAGATTAAGTCAGGAACTATCGAGATGAAAAACAATAAAATAATTGTATTAGTTGACTAACTACAATTTTAGAATAAACAAAAAGCCGGACAGTAATTGTCTGGCTTTTTTTATTTTTTTACTTTTGAAGTATTAAAATCTCTTTATAAAATATTGATACAATGATAAAAGCTCAGTAAGCTTTTGTTTGTTCCGCTTTATTGGTTGATAAAGTGAGACTTATTTATGTCAAATTTTATGAAGAATACTTATGAAAAATAGATCAAAAATTGCTGTTCTTGGCGGCGGCGGAAGAACTGGAAATTACCTTGTAAACCAGTTGTTAAAAGAAGGGTTTAATTTAAAGCTTCTACTTAGAAATCCCGAAAAATTCAACATCTCAAATCCTGCTATTGAAATTATTTCTGGTGATGCTCTGGATCTTGAATCAATAAAAGAGTTACTCAAAGATTGTCAGGTAGTTTTAAGCACTATTGGTCAAAGGAAAGATGAGCCTTTGGTTGCAAGTCAGGTAACGGAATATGTTTTGAGAGTGATGAGTGAATACGAAATCGACCGTTATGTTTTGCTGGCCGGACTTAATATTGATACGCCATTTGATCAGAAAAGCCCAAAAACGATTATGGCAACAAACTGGATGAAGGGTAATTTTCCGCAAATTCAGGAAGATCGTCAAAAAGCATATAGACTTTTAGAAACAAGCAATGTAAATTGGACACAAGTTCGGGTACCTTTTATTGAGTTTACTGATAAAAGTTCTGAAATAACGGTAAATCTGGAAGATTGTTTAGGAGATAAAATTTCTGCTTTAGACATTTCAAAATTTATAATCAAAGAAATGATAGAATCTAAATACAGCAAACAATCGCCTTTTATTAGTGAACTGTAAATACTAAATTTAAAACAGCAGATCGATTCGATCTGCTGTTTGTTTTGTTGTCACTTCAATTTCTTAATTTTACTTTATGAAACTACCTGAAAATCTAAGTCAGAAACTGGAGAATTACAAACAAAGTAATTCTTTTCAAAAACTCCCGGTTTTTAATAATCCGGTTGATTTTGCTTCTGATGATTATATTGGTTTTTCGAAATCTGAAATTATTTTCAAGCATGTTCATGCTTATCTGGTAGAAAATGAAATTTTTCAGAATGGAGCAACGGGTTCGAGATTGATTTCTGGTAACCATTCTCTTTATCAAATTGCAGAGAACTTTATAGCTGATTTTCATGAGGTAGAAGCAGCTTTAATTGTAAATTCAGATTACGATGCCAGTGTTGGTTTTTTTGAAGCGCTAACGCAGGACAATGATGTTGTTTTGTATGATGAATTATGTCATGCCATTATTAAAGACGGAATTGAAATAGCAAAAGCGAAATCATTCAAATTTGTTCATAATGATACTGAAGATTTAGAGCAATTTATTCTTAGATTTCCCAATGCAAACATTTATATTGTTACAGAAAGTGTTTTTTCTTTAGATGGTGATACTCCAAATCTGGAAGAATTAATTCTGCTTTCAGAAAAACACAATTGTTATTTGATTGTAGACGAATCTTGTGCGTTGGGTGTTTTTGGTGAAAAAGGTGAGGGACTGATTCAATATCTAAAATTACACAATAGTGTTTTTGCCCGAATTATAAGTTTTGGAAAAGGTCTTGGATGTTATGGTTCAGTAATTTTAGGTTCAGCTGAACTAAAGGAATATCTAGTCAATTTTTCAGAAAATCTAATACAAAACACAGCTTTGTCTCCGCATTCTGTTGCTACAATTTTGACAGCTTATCAGCAATTGAAAATAGAAAATGAAGCTATTGATAAACTTCGTCAGAATATTGTGTTTTTTAATCAGCAGAAAAATTTGTTAGGTTTAAAACCGATGTTTGTTCACAGTAAATCGGCGATTCATTCTGCAATTGTGCCTGGTGGTGAAAATATAAAACAATTGACAGAAGAACTTCAGGATAAAGGTTTTGATGTACAATCCATTATTTGGCCAGTGGTTCCCGAAGGTCAGGAACGACTACGATTGTGTATTCATAGTTATAATACCGAAGAGGAAATTAGTTCCATATTGAAACTTTTTCTAGATTTCCTGTTTTACTAAGTCGTTGTCCGGCTGACTGGTTAAAAAATAATTTTACGATTTTTTGTAACGTTTTGATTATTTGTTTACTTACGTTTAGTAATCAAAATAATCATTATGAAAACTATATTTAAAAACATCCTAATATTTCTTTTCTTTTCGACTTTTACTATTTCGGTACAGTCACAACCTCCAAAATTGGAAAATTCACTTCTTTGGGAAGTTTCAGGGAAGGGACTTAAAAAGCCATCTTATTTATATGGAACTATCCATATGATTTGTTCTAATGATTACTTTTTGTCTGAAAAAGCGAAAAAAGCGTTTCATAATTCAGATAGATTATTTCTGGAAATCAATTTTACCGATCCTGCTGAGATGAGTCAGATGCAACAATTGGCAATGGGAAAAGAACCACTTAGTAAAAAACTAAGTCCGCAACAATTAGTCAAATTAGATTCAATTTTGAAAAAAAGTACAGGAATGAGTGTACAACAAATAGATAATTTTAGTCTTTTGACGGTTTTGAGTTTGATTTCTATGAAAAGTTTTGGTTGTACGGATTTGAAATTTTATGAAATGGAATTTTCCGGACTGGCAAAAGAAAAGAATATTTCGATTTCGGGACTTGAAACCGTTAAAACGCAATTTGAAATTCTTGAGAATGCGTATTCAAATGATGAAATTTTAAAACTTTTGGAAGAATCAACTACTGAAGAAACTGACGAGTTGGTTGCAGATTATAAAACGGAAAATATTAATGCGATGTATGCATTATCAACCGATTTAAAATTTACTAGTGAGAAAACCAAAAAACAAATTCTTGATAACAGAAACTTAAACTGGGTCAAAGCTATGCCGGAACTAATGAAACAAAACAGTATTTTCTTTGCTGTTGGAGCAGGACATTTGGGAGGAGAGTATGGAGTTATTAATTTATTGAGAAAAGAAGGATATACTGTAAAACCTGTAATGAACTAAATCTGTTTTGAAAGAGAAAGAAAAAGAGTTTTTGAATCGGATAGAATGCCATAAAGGGATTTTGTATAAAGTTTCCAAAATGTATATGGATAATTCTGATGATCAGGAGGATTTGTTTCAGGAAATTGTCTGTCAGCTTTGGAAATCATATGAGTCTTTTCGAAACGAAAGTCAATTTTCGACCTGGATGTACAGAGTGGCGGTAAATACAGCGATTGTTTTTTTAAAGAAAGAAAAAAGGAAAGTTGATAAATACGAAATTGCTTCGGAGAATATTAAAGAAGAGGAAAGTGATTCGCATATAAAAGAAAGTCAGCTCGATCATTTTTATAAAGCGGTACAGAAACTGGAAAAGATTGATAAGGCTATAATATTTTATCAGTTGGAAGGTTTTTCACATAAAGAGACAGGGGAAAATCTGGGGATTTCTGAGGGAAATGCCAGAGTAAAACTGAACAGGGTCAAAGAAAAATTAAAAGAAATAATTAAAAATCAAGGATATGGATTTTAACGATATACAAAATGCATGGAATAACGAAAAATCTGAAAATGTTGTACTGCCAACTAATTTGGAAAAGATTCGGTCTGCAAATACGCCATTAGATAAAATTAGAAAAAACTTAAAGAAAGAATTTGTATATCAGGTAGTTTCAATTGTTTTTGTTGGATTCGCGCCTTTAATATTGAGCTTTTCTTCACAAGCTACTTTTTTATATTATTTGCTTTACAGTCTTTTTGTAGCCGTTTGTGTTTACTATTTGGCAAGGTTTTACTTTTTTTATAAAAGATTGAGTAAGATAGCTTTAAAAACAAAAGACAGTCTGTACGAAACTTATTTTGATATTCGACTAAATATGGAATTGTACAAAACATTTGGGTTTGCATTAACTCCATTTTTAGTTTTGTACTTACTGGGACTTTTTTATTACCAATTTTCTAAAGTTCACGGATTCTCCGATTTGGAATTTTCTAACAGTGAGTTAATTATGTTCTTTTTAATAGTCGTTTTTGTTGTCCTTTTTATGGGGCTCTCTCTGGAGTGGTGGGTGCATCATTTTTACGGTAAATTTGCAAAAGAAATTAAAAAAGTAATAGACGAATTAAAAGAAGAATAAAATAGAAAACCCATCATAACTGATGGGTTTTTATTTTTGTAAATGAATTGAAATAAGGATTAATTCATTATTATTTTTTTAGTTGATACAGATCCGTTTTCAAGAGCTGTTTTTACTAATAGAACCTGATTTCCGGTTTGTAAATTTGAAATTTCAAGATCATTACTATTGATTTTCTTTTTGTTGAAAACTTCCTGACCTAATAAGTTGTAAACACTTACTTCATTAATTGATTCATTTGAAGAAGAGATGCTGATAACTTTGTTTTTAACCGATACAAATACCCCGTCTGTAGCATTTTCAAAATCATCCGTTCCTAAAGTACTATTTGTATAACGAAGTACAAGGCGACTATTGAATGTTCCTTTTTCCGATGTAAATTTATAATCAGCAAGGCGCAGGTTGGTTATTTTTCCTGTTGTTTTATCTTCTAAATAAACCTCCTGATTCTCATTAAATATACCATCTGCATGATCGATTGAAACAGTATAATCTCCTTTAGCCGTTACGGTATATCCAAAAGGCACAAGATCGCTTTTACTAAATGGCATTGCACGGCCCTGAATCATTAACTTTTTAGAATTGTTGATGCTGTAAAAATCAATCACTCCGCTGGAAGCCATCGACAGACCGTCATATTTAGCATCA
Source organism: Flavobacterium notoginsengisoli (assembly GCF_042686225.1). Classification (NCBI taxonomy): domain Bacteria; kingdom Pseudomonadati; phylum Bacteroidota; class Flavobacteriia; order Flavobacteriales; family Flavobacteriaceae; genus Flavobacterium; species Flavobacterium notoginsengisoli. Next base: position 386,944 of record NZ_JBHUOT010000005.1, on the reverse strand, counting down.
GTGGTATTGGTTGCTCCCTGAATATAGCCTACCAGAATTTGTTTGATAGCGCCGGTTGCATTGGTCATATTTAACCAAATACGATGTCTGTCTGTTTCTGATTCAGCTGTTTTGAAAAACTGTTTATTGTTGCCCAGTCTACGCTGATTATTATTAAATTTTACAGTTGTAGTTGCTGCAGGTGCTTTTATCAGGAAGCCCTGAGCTGCTGCAATATAACCATTAAAGCCAATGCCTCCCAGACCATTATAAGCAACAAAATCATCTGTATAATAGATATATTGATCTGTAGTTGACTTAACCGGAAGATTGGTATGCGCCCAGAAATATAATGTACCAAGATCTTCATTGTCGTCTAAAAGCTGTTTTGCAGATATGGCAGAAGGATAAGGGTTTCCTATCAGGTTCCATTTTCCTTCTACAACATCAGCCGGAATATCACCATTATTCGGAATACCTGTAAAATGAGCTGTAAAATCAGCCTTGTCGGTAATACTAAAGTTCTGAGGAGCTCTAATACTATATCCCTGACCTGTTTTCATTTTCATAGTTCCTTTTCCATTGACTGCCCAGTCTCCTTTAACCGGATCAAAATAGAAATATTTATCTACTAAAGTAGCCGGCGATAAATTGTACATTGTAAAGCCTTCTTTGGTTACAGGCATAGACCAGTAAGTCAAATCATAACGACGTACAGAAGTTGTTCTCTGAATCTCAAAAGAATCTTCATCTCCGGTAAACATTGTTTTGCTTGTTGAAGTTTGTAGTAAGGATCCGCCACTTTCTACTAATAATTTTCCACCTGCTTTTACGGTAATATTTTCATCTACCGTTAGCGTTACACCTTCTGGTACTGTTAAAGTATAAGTCGGATCAACAGTACAAGAGCAAACAGTAAGATCTGAAGCTAGTCTTGTATTGCCTTTTATAACCAGGCTACTTCCGCTTTGAAGTGTACCTATTGGACCTCCATTATGTTCTACGTCAACTTTTACAAAATTAATAGCAAGATTAGCATCACCTGCATCTTCTCTAACGCGAATTTCTACTCTTGAGTTGCTGTTTAAAGCATAAAGAGTTCCACTATTAATTACGTAATAATTTGGGTTCCAAGCTGCGTCTGAATATATAGGAGTACCATCAATATAAATTTCGATGGCGTCATCATGAGTAACATTTTGTAACTCATAGCGTCCACATTCAAAACCTTTACGTTTGTAAACCGTTGTAAAATTGTTGTCAGGTATTCTAACACCTTGCCAGATTGCAGCTGCAGAAGGAGATTTGTCCACCGGCCAGAAAATTCTTGAATCCGGGCTTGGATTTGGGTCTACATAATATCCTGCGTATTTTACATTGTTTAGTGAAAGATCACCATTTTCATAACCATAAACATTCCATACTTTATCTCCAAACTCAGATGGATCTCCTTTTGGCAGACCAAAGAAGAATGAATTTCTCGCTAAACCACCATCTTCATAATATTCAAGCACAAAATCGTAAGAACCAACATCAAGATTTCTTGTAAAAGAATTTGTTACATATCCACGGGCATACCATTCTCTTAGAACTTCTACTTCGTTTATGTATAATGCTACTCCGTCGTCACTTCCAAGGTCAAAATGGTATAAGCCAGCTTCAGTAATGTCAACATGCATTTTATAACGTACAAGGAAACGATCGGTAGGAGCTGCTTCACAAGGAATTTCTGTGGTAAGTCCGCTAACAGGACCAGCATCCATATCTCTGTCAAACGTTTTATTTTCTGTTACCCTTCCAATGTAAGTTGCAATAGTGCTACTTGGCAAAGCAGGATAAGAGGTATTTGGTGGCATAGGAGCTGTGTTCGCTAATTTGTACACATATCCAATCCATTCATTATCTCCAAAAGCTGTTTGATTTCCAGGTGCCTGACAAGAAACATTAAGGGTTACAGTTGCAGTCGAATAATTCAATCCATTGTAAATAGTATAATCAAAAGTAGATGTTCCTGTAAAACCTGGTGTAGGTGTAAATATGACATTCGTTGTGCCATTTACCTGAACAGTTCCTCCTACAGTCGGCTGTGTTGTTGATATAGAAACTAATGGTGTGTAGTTCTCGTCATTTGCAAGGATTGGAATTGGAGTTGCGTCAGTAGAGCTAACTGTTGCAACATCAGCAACTGCAGTAATTAAATTTGATGGTTCTACAACTCCGGTAATTGTTGGACCAATATCTCCACCGTCGCTATTTTTTATTATAAAATAGCCATTAGATTGACTTAAAACGGCATAAGGATAAATTCTAATATAGAAAGTTTCGTTTGTATTGCTCAAAACTCTTGTACCACTTGGGAAATTTATGGTAACTTCTCTATCTGTTCCCTTTACTGCTGCTGTCGGACCTAATAAGACGGTGCCATTGTCTGCAAAATTTGGATCTTTTGAATAACGCACCTGAAACATCGATGCTCCCTGATCTCCAGAGGGAGAATTGTATATAAATTTAAATTGCGTTAATGTCAGGTTATATTTTTGCTTAGGTGTTACGCTTACTTGCATATATCGGCTTAAATTTTCAGCAGTTGATCCACCATTTTGTAAACCTGTCATATAAAATTCATTTAGATCTAGACGTAAACCGACTCCATTTCCTCCTACTGTTAAGTCGTTTCCTATTACATTAGGATCTGTAACTACAGCTTTTGTAGTTTGAACTGCACCATTCCAAATAATTAATCTAGGTGTAAGTTCATTAACATAAACAACTACAGTTGCAGTAGAAGTCTGTGTCCCCTTTGTAAGTGTGTAAGTAAATGAAGTAATGCCTTTGAAATTGTCATTGGGAGTGAATATGAAAACATTACCGTTTGCAGAAACAGTCCCTGATGTTGTTGGTGGTTGACTAAAAGTTATTGTAGCACCACTTGTATTTATATCATTTGTTAAAGGATTAAAAGAAATTGCTCTTTTTTCCTGTGTAGAAACCAGATCATCATTGGCATTTAAATCTGTTGTATCATAGTTTAAAACGGTTCCGGTAATTGTAGGAACAGTTCCTCCAGGCCCCTTGCTAACAGTATTAGCTAGAAATATAGGAGAATCAGGGTATTCTCTAGATTTTAACTTATAACCGTAAATACGAATTGTTATTTTCTCATCAGGATATAATGTTACATTTGATAGATCTAAAGATTTATTGGTTTTACCTGTATTTGTTGCTTCGTCTTCTAATATGAAGCTTGTAGCAAAATCATCCTTTGAGTATCTTACCTGATATCTTGCTATAAAATGATTTGCGTCTGGAGTATAAGTGAAGTTGAATTTATTTAATTTAAGCTTGTAGCCTGTTTTAGCTGAAGTAGTGAATTCAAAATATTTAGATTCGTCAATAGTAAATTGTGTTGGCCATCCATATCCATTATAACCGTCGCCTTTTGGTTGTAGTTGCAAAGTTGTTCCAGGTCCAACTGTGAAAGGATCTGCAGCTACTGCATTAGTAGGAGCAATAATGTTAGGTATGGTGTCGTCTGGACCATTCCATTCAACAAGCGAAGAAGTAGTAGGTGCGTTAACGGTTACGTTTACGGTAGCTGTAGACGTATTTGTTCCATCTCCAATCCTGTAGGTAAAAGATGTGAGTCCTACGAAATCAGTAGCAGGAGTAAATTTTATTTTATTATCGGGATTTACAACTACAGTTCCATTCGCTGGTGGAGATTGGATGTCTACAGATGATATTGGATTAGTTCCTGCTAAATCATTGTTTAAAACATTGATTACAGTAAAGTTATTTTGAATAGTGGTAGCGGTGTCATTATTAGCTGTTAAAGTCGGAATGTAAGGAGATACGGTTCCTGTTATTGTGGGAACATAATATCTTCCGCTTTCACTTATAAGTGAATTTACTAATCCCCACAAACCGCCGTCATAATAGGCATTTTCCATAGCAAATCCATAAAAACGAAAGTATATCTCTTCTTCGGGCAGCAAAGTGAAACCTGTATCAAAATAGATTTGTTCGTTATTTCTGCCAGATAGTACATCCTTAGTATCTAAAAGCAATGTACCGTTTGCTGGAAAAGAGGAACTTCTAGAATATCTAACCTGATATTTTCTGGGTGAATCTGAACCATTCGATGGTATATAAGCATATTTTAATGCTGATAAATCAATTTTGTATCCTGGTTGTGCTTTAATTCCTATTTGGATATATTTAGCTGGATTTATTGAGTTTCCCCCAGGCCATTGAGAGCTAGCGTATCCCGCATAATTTGAGTTTATAAGATTGCTTCCTGTAATTGCTGGCGCAGATACTTGAGACGTTGGAACTAAAATATTAGCATTAAAGTTGCTAGAGCTATCCCATTTAACCAAATCAACAATTTGGGAAAATCCCAAAAAAGGCAATAAAAATAAAATTAAAAGTAGAGTTTTTTTCATACTAGATCTTTTTCTATCAGTTTGTTATGCTGGCATAATAATTAATGCACGCGCAAATATAGATACATCTACGAGCTGAAAATACGCTGGGTTTTTAGAATGGGGAGTTTTTCGATGAGTCGTTAAAATACTCGACGAACTGCATTAAAAATTTTAATGTTCGATAAATATTCTTATAAAAGTTAAAAATAAAATATAAGAATATTCGTAAAATACAGTGTTTTTGAAGCTGATTTTTTGAGGCTTTAGACTAAAAAACGTCGAGTTTGATATAAATCTCTCAAAAAAAGAATAATATATAACCAAAAGTTATTTGGTGTTTTGTAGGTAATTTATGCTTTTTTAAGTAGCGAAAATGATTTTAAAATACTTATAAATTATTTTTTTAGAATTGAAAACGACAGTTTATTTTTGTTCCAGTTCCTGAACTTTTTCGTAAACCAGATTGCTTTCATAGCCTCTTCGAAGCATATAATCACAAAATTTCTTGCGTTTTTTTAAAAGATTGGTTTCTGTCAAATTGCTCCAGCATTTTTCGGCCAGATTTTCAAAAGTTTCAAAATATTCTTCTGTAGAAATTTCTTTTAAAGCCAAAGAAATATTAGTTGACGAAATATGTCTTGCTTTTAGCTCGTTTGTAATTCTAATCTTGCCCCAATTTTTAATGCGGTGTTTTCCTCTTGCGAAGCTGCAGGCAAAACGTGTTTCGTTTAAAAAATTTCCCTCAATAAGCTGAACGACAATAGTATCAATTTCATCAGTAGTCATTTTTAGACTATGTAATTTTTGCACCACTTCGTCATGACAACGTTCCTGATACGCACAAAAATGTTCTAATTTTTGTAAAGCTTCTTTGATGGTAAAAGTGTAGTTCGTCGGGTTTTTCATGCTTTTTAACGTTTAAATGTAATATTGGACAAATAGTTATAAATTATTTCTAAAATTTGTTAACATTTGTTAAAAAGAAATAAATTATAACCTTGCGTATTAGGCTAATTTAAATATTTTTGTACGAGATTTTAACATTTTTAGGATTCTGCTCAAAATCAGAATTTTAACATTTAAGTTCTAGTTAAAAACCAAATGTCAACATTCTTCGTATGTAAGAAATATAGGCGTTTTGGCTTTTTAACAGCCCAAAAACAAATTTAAACAAATACCTACTGAATATGATGAGAAAACTACTTTACTCGTTTTTATTTTTTATTTCAAATTCTTCAAAAAAAACATTTAAACCTAGTCTTGGATTGCTTTGTGTTGGGATGTTTTTTGTAGTTTCTTATGCTAATGCTGCAACAATTACAAGTACAGCAACTGGAGGAAATTGGAACGTACCTTCAACTTGGTCAGGAGGAATTGTTCCATTGCCAACAGATATTGTAGTTATTGCTAATTTAGCGAATGTTTTGACAAACGGAAATCAAACTTGTGCAGGTATAACTATTACAGGAAGACTTACAATGATGGATGGTGAGACTCTTACTGTTAACGGAAATGTTAGTGGTGGAGGGAATTGGACAACAGGTGGAGGAATAAGAACTATCTCTCTTACGGGAAATTGGAGTTTTAATGGAACTTCAACCGGTAGTGGAGCAACTGCTGTTTTTACGGGTACAAATACTCAGAGTTTAACAGGTAGGATAACAACAAGTGGTGGAGAATTGGTGGTTAATAAAACTGGTGGATCTTTAATTCTTGGAAATACGCTTAGTATAGGAACATTTACTAATACAACTGGTATATTTGATGCTGCAACTTATCTTCTAACAACCTCATCATATAATTTAGTTGCAGGAACACTAAGAGTTGGTGCAACAACATGGGGAGGAAATTATTCCTTTGTACCAACTTCATTTCCAATAGGATTCACAGTTGAGTATGATGCTGCAGGTCAGACTGTTCGGAATTTAAATTACGCTAACCTTACTCTTTCAGGGAGTGGGACAAAAACATTGTCTGGAGCTACTACTATAAATGGTAATTTGAATATTTTGAATGGAGTGACATTTAGTACTTCTACAAGTAATTATGCGATTAATCTTGGAGGTGATTTTACAAATAATGGGGCGTTCACAGCAGGATCATCCACAGTAACTTTTGATGGAGCGAATGATGCTATAATACAAGGAAGTTCTACAACTTCATTTAATAATTTAGTAATCAATAAAAATGCTAAGACTACCAAAGTTACAAATAATAATACAGCGTTTAGGGTTCTTGGTAATTTAACTGTTACACAAGGTAATTTGGTTTTAACAGCGTCTGATTCAGATTATGATTTATCAAATGATTTAATTGTTTCTGTTAATGGTATTTTAAGTCACTATGTTGGTTGGGGTACAAATAAAAGAATGAATGTATGGGGTAGTATTGCTATAGATGGTTTGTATGATTATGGTTCGTATACCCCATTAGTAAACATGTATACTGCAGGTGAAACTGTTAGAAGCGGACCTGCACCATCAGCATTTAGTTTTTTAACTTTGGCTCATTCAAGTGGAATAATAAGGGCAAGTGGATTAGTGACCGTTAATGCTAATTTTTGGGCACCATGGAATGTTATTGGAGGTGCAGGTGTATTTGAAACTAATGGAAATACAGTAATTGCTAATTCTACTCTATTTGTTGCAGGGGGAAGAGTAAGGGTGAATGGGGGAACTTTAACAGTTAAAGGAGGATTGAATGTTGGAGCTGTTACAACTGCAGGTGTGCTTGAAATAAGTTCAGGTACATTAGATGCTGATGATGTTTATGTTGGAGCAGGTACTATAGCAACTGTTGGTACGATTACGCATACAGGAGGAACAGCAAATATAAAAAATCTTACTATAAACGCTACTGGTACAAATTCTTATGCATGTCCATCAGGTACGCCAACAATTAATATTAGTGAAAACTGGACAAATAATAAGGTTTTTACGGCGGGAAGTAGTACTGTTAATTTTACAGGGACTGGTACACAAACTATTAACGGAATTTTATCCGGTAATTCTGGTAAATTTTATAATTTAGTTTTTAATGGTATAAATGGAAATTGGACAAATAACGCCACGATAGAGGTATCAAACGCATTGACAATGACAAATGGGTTTTTATCAACCACGACTACTAGTTTTGTTAATGTGACAAATTCTTCTACAAGTGCAATTAGTGGAGGGTCTTCAAATTCATTTGTAAAAGGCCCCATTAGATGGTCTTCATCTACTGCTAGCACATATCTTTTTCCAACAGGAAAAGGAACGTTATATTTACCGTTTACATTAATAAATAATACTGCACCAACCTCATCTCCAACAGCACAGGCCGAAGCCTTCTTAGGAGATTGTGGAGGAACTGCTGATAATACTGTATTAGCTAGTTTAAGCAAAACAGAATATTGGTCATTGGTCACTAGTGGGAATTTTACAAATACAAGGGTGTCTTTATCTCGACCTACAACAATTAGCCCATTAGATGCTGTTGGAGGCAGTACAACATTATCTGGAACATATACTTCTTTGGCAGGAACCGTTGGTGTTAATGGTGTAACAAACTCATCGGCTATAGGAAATAATAGATTTTTTGTATTAGCAAGAATACGTGATATAGTTATTACATCTATTACTTCTCCATTTTGTGCAGGAACTACTTTTCCAATATCTTATAGTCTTAGGGGACCATTACCTCCCTACGCTTCAGGAAATATTTTTACAGCTCAGCTATCTGATGCAACTGGAAGTTTTTCGTCTCCAACAACAATTGGTTCAGTAACATCGAGTACGCCAGGATCTATTTCTGTGACAATTCCTAATGGAACAGCAGCAGGGACTGGATATAAAATGAGGATTGTAAGTTCAAATCCGGTTATAACTGGTAGTGAATATGTAAATGATTTGACTATTAGGCCTATTTTTAATGCCGGTGCAATCAGTTCCACAGGAGAGACGATTTGTTATGGGGGAACACCTGCTGCAATCGGCAGTACAACAGCAGCCAGTGGAGGAGACGGAAATATTACCTATCAGTGGCAAAGCAGTACAGATGCAGCGTTTATTTCACCAACAACAATTTCAAATAATACGGTTGGGTATACACCACCGGCAGGATTGACTGCAAATATGTGGTACCGACGTCAGGCAAAAGATGGAGCTTGCAGTGGATTTACAAGTTCAACAAATGTATGGGCTGTAACGGTTCGTGCTCAATTTACAGCCGGTGCAATCAGTTCCGCAGGAGAGACGATTTGTTATGGAGGAACACCTGCTGCAATCGGCAGTACAACAGCAGCCAGTGGAGGAGACGGAAATATTACCTATCAGTGGCAAAGCAGTACAGATGCAGCGTTTACTTCACCAACAACAATTTCAAATAATACGGTTGGGTATACACCACCGGCAGGATTGACTGCAAATATGTGGTACCGACGTCAGGCAAAAGATGGGGCTTGCAGTGGATTTACAAGTTCAACAAATGTATGGGCTGTAACGGTTCGTGCTCAATTTACAGCTGGTGCAATCAGTTCCACAGGAGAGACGATTTGTTATGGGGGAACACCTGCTGCAATCGGCAGTACAACAGCAGCCAGTGGAGGAGACGGAAATATTACCTATCAGTGGCAGAGCAGCACAGATGCAGCATTTACTTCACCAACAACAATTTCAACTAATAATATTAGCTATACACCACCAGCGGGATTGACTGCAAATATGTGGTACCGACGTCAGGCAAAAGATGGGGCTTGCAGTGGATTTACAAGTTCAACAAATGTATGGGCTGTAACGGTTCGTGCTCAATTTACAGCCGGTGCAATCAGTTCCGCAGGAGAGACGATTTGTTATGGAGGAACACCTGCTGCAATCGGCAGTACAACAGCAGCCAGTGGAGGAGACGGAAATATTACCTATCAGTGGCAAAGCAGTACAGATGCAGCGTTTACTTCACCAACAATAATTTCAAATAATACGGTTGGGTATACACCACCGGCAGGATTGACTGCAAATATGTGGTACCGACGTCAGGCAAAAGATGGAACTTGCAGTGGATTTACAAGTTCAACAAATGTATGGGCTGTAACGGTTCGTGCTCAATTTACAGCTGGTGCAATCAGTTCCACAGGAGAGACGATTTGTTATGGAGGAACACCTGCTGCAATTGGTAGTACTACAACAGCCAGTGGAGGAGACGGAAACATTATCTATCAGTGGCAGAGCAGCACAGATGCAGCATTTACTTCACCAACAACAATTTCAACTAATAATATTAGCTATACACCACCAGCGGGATTGACTGTAAATATGTGGTACCGACGTCAGGCGAAAGATGGAGCTTGCAGTGGATTTACAAGTTCAGCAAATGTATGGGCTGTAACGGTTCGTGCTCAATTTACAGCCGGTGCAATCAGTTCCACAGGAGAGACGATTTGTTATGGGGGAACACCTGCTGCAATCGGCAGTACTACAGTAGCCAGTGGAGGAGACGGAAATATTACCTATCAGTGGCAAAGCAGTACAGATGCATCGTTTACTTCACCAACAACAATTTCAAATAATACGGTTGGGTATACACCACCGGCAGGATTGACTGCAAATATGTGGTACCGACGTCAGGCGAAAGATGGAGCTTGCAGTGGATTTACAAGTTCAACAAATGTATGGGCTGTAACGGTTCGTGCTCAATTTACAGCTGGTGCAATCAGTTCCACAGGAGAGACGATTTGTTATGGGGGAACACCTGCTGCAATCGGCAGTACAACAGCAGCCAGTGGAGGAGACGGAAATATTACCTATCAGTGGCAAGCAAATGGAGTCAATATAACAAGTACAAATAATGCAACCTATACGCCTCCAGTAGGATTGACCACAACAACTACTTATACAAGGTTTGCAAATGACGGAACTTGTAATACAGCTACGATATCAAATGGAAGCTGGACAATAACCGTAAACCCAATAGAAAACACCCCATCCATAGGAACCATAACTCATGTAACATGTCTGGGGCAAGGAAAAGTAATTTTAGGAAATCTACCATCAGGTTCTTTTCAGATTAACCAGACAGGTGATGCATCAAGACCTATTTATGTTACAGGATCTACAGGAACTTATGAAGTAACAGGTTTGGCGGCTGGGAAATATTATTTTACAGTCCAAACAACAACGACTTGCGCATCAGGATTATCTGCAGAAGTAGAAATTAAAGATGAATCGTCTACAACATGGAACGGTTCGGGCTGGTCAAATGGTCTTCCGAATGAAACTAAAAGTGTTATTATTACTTCTGCTGCCGGTGATCCTTTAGCGGCAGATATTGAGGCTTGCTCACTTATAATTAGTGTTCCGAATGATGATTCAGATCCTTTTGTTACAGTTCCAGAAGGAGTAACTCTAACCATTACCAATGCAGTAACTTCTAATGGTAAACTACTTTTTGAAAGTGGTGCCAGTTTGATACAAAAAACAGATATTCAGAATTCCGGAGAGATTGTTTATCAGAGAACAACTTCTGTACGTCGTTATGATTTGACTTACTGGTCTATGCCTGTAACCAAAGAAGGCTTTACAATGTACAATTTATCGCCGGCTACTTTAGTAGATAAATATTTCTATTTTGATCCGGTTAAAGGAGACTGGGCAATCAATGGAAAAGGAACTATGAAAATGAAAACAGGTCAGGGATATAGTATTAGAGCTCCTCAGAACTTTAGTATTACCGACAAGGCTGATTTTACAGCGAATTTTACAGGTATTCCAAATAATGGTGATATTCCGGCTGATGTTGTAGAAGGAAAATGGAACCTGATAGGAAACCCTTATCCTTCCGCCATATCTGCAAAACAGCTTTTAGATGACAATGAAGATCTGGGTACATTATATTTCTGGGCGCATACCAATCTTCCGGTTAAGTCAACTACAGATCAATATATCTATTATACAGATGATTTTGTTGCCTATAATGGTCTTGGAGGCATTGGTTTTAATGGTTATATTGCAGCAGCTCAGGGCTTCCTGATAAAAGCACCTGCAGCAACTACAACTGTAAAATTTAATAATAATCAGCGTAGACTGGGCAACAATAAACAGTTTTTCAAAACAGCTGCATCAGAAACAGACAGACATCGTATCTGGTTAAATATGACCAATGCAACCGGCGCTATCAAACAAATTCTGGTAGGCTATATTCAGGGAGCAACCAATACCACTGATGCTAAATATGACGGTCTGTCGATGGCTTCCAGCGGAGTGATTGATTTTTACAGCATCAACAATTCTAAAAAGTTAATGATTCAGGGCCGTGCAATGCCATTTAGCAAAAGCGATCTTGTGCCTTTTGGATATACCGTAACGGCTAAAGGAGATTATACTGTTTCAATCGATCATGCAGATGGTATGTTTAATGAGAATCAGGAGGTTTATTTAGAAGATAAAACAACAGGAAAAATAACCAACCTGCGCCTTGCTGATTATAAGTTTACATCGGAAAAAGGAACATTCAATAGTCGCCTTGTACTTCGTTATACAAATAGTACTTTAGGAACTGATGATTTTGAGAGTTTAGAAAATAGTGTCTTAATCTCAGTGAAAGATAAAGTAGTCAGAATTACATCATCAAAAGAAACAATAAAAGACGTAAACATTTTTAACATTGGTGCACAATTATTGTATAATAAAAATAATGTAAATTCATCAGAATTACAGATTTCTAATCTACAATGCAGTGATCAGGCATTATTGGTGAAAATTAGTTTAGAAAACGGACATACTTTTACAAGAAAAATTATCTACAGTAATTTGTAAAATAAGAAATTCAATAAATTTTAAAGTCCATTCCCTAAAAGGAATGGACTTTTTTGTGAAATATCCCTAAATCTTGGTATTGTAGTTTTTTATAATACTTTATAATTTTAGTTTAATTCTTACAAATTGTAACTCTAATTATATTGTTTTGATAAAAAAAATACTTCATTTACTAATTTTTATTTTTGTGTTTGCTCCCAATGAAAGCCTTTTTGCACAGCAGGGTAAAGTAGATATTACCTTTAACACAAAAGATGACGGACAAAACGGAGACGGTTTTAACGCTGCAGTCAGAACACTTCTTTTACAAAAAGATGGCAGTTTGATTGTGGGTGGAGATTATTTAAGTTTAAATGGATTTCCTGTTTCCTATATAACCCGTCTGAATCCTGATGGATCAATTGATGACAGCTTCAATACAGGAACTGGTTTTAACGGAAAAGTTTATGCATCGTATTTACAAGAAGATGGTAAAATTATTCTGGGAGGAAGTTTTACAAGTTACAATGGAGTTAGTGCAGGAAGACTTATTCGTTTAAATCCTGATGGCTCTTATGACGAAAGCTTTAATACAACTATTGGAGCAACAACAGGAATTATTTATGATATTGACTTACAATCAGATGGTAAAATAATTATTGTAGGGAGTTTTACAAAATACACTAATGCTACAGTTAATCGGGTAGCGCGTTTATTGCCGAATGGTGCACTCGATTCTTCCTTTTTGACCGGTTCGGGTTCGGCTTTAAATATTACGCATGTTCGTGTTATTTCAGGTCAAAAAGTGATTCTTACAGGAAATTTTACAACATTCAATAATACTTCCGCTAATAGAATAATTCGCTTAAAAGATGATGGAAGTTTTGATTCGGATTTTAATTGCGGAACCGGATTTAATGATGATATAAATGCGATTGCTTTGCGTCCGGATGGAAAGATTGTTTTGGGAGGTAATTTCACTATGTATGATGATGTCACAGCCAACAGAATAATTTGTTTAAATGAAGACGGATCGAGAGATGATAGTTTTCAAACGGGTACAGGTTTTAGTAAGGAAGGTGTTCAGGTATTAAAAATTAATGCAAATGGAGATATTATGGCAGGAGGATCTTTTACTGGACTTTATAACGGCAATGAAGTCAACAGACTTGTCTTTTTAAGTGCCAATGGAATATTGAAATCGGATTTTGATATTGGTACAGGACCGGCATCAGCTTCAGTTTTGTGTTTAGAAACTGATGATGAAGGATCCTGGTTCGTGGGTGGTTCTTTTTCTGTTTTCGATGGACTTAATCAAGGAAGATTGGCTAAAATTAGTAGCGAAGGAGAACATGATATTGCTTACCTTTCTTCGGGAATTGGATTTGACAATTCTGTTTTTAGTATTTTACCTCTGCCGGATAAAAGAATAATTATTGGAGGTAATTTTAAAAAGTTCAACGGGGAATCAGCCTCCAGAATTACCTGTCTTTTAGAGAACGGATCTATTGATTTTTCTTTTAACCCTGAAAAATCAGGTGCTAACAACGTAGTAAAAACGACAGTATTACAAGCTGATGGAAAAATCATTACGGGAGGGAATTTTACAAAATATAATGATGTCACAAGTAACAGAATTGTTAGAATAACTCCCTCCGGAGAAATCGATTATTCTTTTAATATTGGGGATGGATGTAATGGACAGGTTTATTCATTAGCGATTCAGAATGATCAAAAAATAGTAGTCGCAGGCAATTTTACAAAATACAATGGTTCAGCTTTAAATGCAGGCAGGATTATCAGATTGCTTCCGGACGGATCAAAAGACCCAAGTTTTAATATTGGTTCAGGTGCTGATGGAATTGTTGATACTGTAGTACTGCAACCGAATGGGAAGATTCTGGTTGGAGGTCATTTTAAAACCTTTAATGGTTTGTCTTTTGCCGGTTTGCTGCGTCTAAATTCTGATGGAAGTATAGATACAGGTTTTAATGTACAACAAGGTTTTGACAAATATGTTTTTGCTATTGCAGTTCAGTCCGATCAAAAAATACTTGTTGGAGGCTCTTTTTTAACTTTTAACGGAATTTCACAAAAGAGAATACTGAGATTAAATAACGATGGAAGTCTAGATCCAACTTTTGAGTCAGGCACAGGTTTTAGCAAAGGAGACGTTCGTAGTATTTTACTACAACCCGATGGAAGAATACTATTGGGAGGCGCTTTTTCAGGAACCTATAAAAATGTGGCATCTTCAAGACTTATCCGATTAATGCCTTCAGGAGGTTATGATAATTCTTTTTCGGCGAATTTAAATAATACACTTTTCGCAATGAATTTTACAGAAGATTACAGATTGTTAATTGGAGGGAACTTTAATTCTGTCTCAGGTGTTTCAAAACATAGAATTGCCCGTTTGAAGCTTTGTGTAAATACTACAATCTGGAATGGAATTTCCTGGTCAAACGGCTTCCCGTCAGTAGGAAAAGATGTTTATTTCAAGGAAGATTATTCAAATTTAACCACAACAAATATTTGCGGTTGTAATATTGATCAGGGCAAAATAGTTGTAATACCAGAGAAAAATACATTAGAAATAGAGTTTGCCTATACAGGTCTGGGAACTTTGGTTTTAGAGAACTCTGCCAGCTTGTATCAAACAGATGATGACATGGTTAATACAGGAATTATTCATTTAAAAAGAAAGACAACACCTGTAATGCGATATGATCTAACATATTGGTCTTCGCCTGTAAATGGTCAGAAGTTATTTGATCTTTCACCGGAAACTCTTTACGATAAATATACCTGGTATGATCCTCTTAAGGGGTGGACAATTAATTACAGAGGAACAATGATAATGGTACCGGGACAAGGTTACAATATTAGAGCACCTCAAAATTATTCGCTTAAAGAACGGGTTATATTTGAAGGAACCTTTAAAGGGATTCCAAATAATGGTAAAGTAGAACTTGATTTTGAAACGGCAAATCGTTATTATTTAGTTGGAAACCCATATCCTTCTGCTATAAGTGCAGATGCTTTTTTGAAACAGAATTTGGGTAAAACAAAAGGAGCAATTTACTTCTGGACCCATAATCAGCCTCCGTCAAATTATGAATATTCTAATGATGGTTTTGCAGCTTACAATCTTTTGGGAGGAATCGGGACAAGACCTTCTTTAAATTCCGGTGTAAGCAATGAAGCTCCGGATGGTAATATAGCTTCAGGACAAGGCTTTTTTGTGGTAAGTAATGTAGTTGGAACTCTTGAATTTAACAACAGTATGCGAGTTTCAGGAAATAACAGTACTTTTTTTAAACCAGCTAAGAATTTAAAAGTTCTAAGTCAGGAACAGGAAGATAAATATCGTTTTTGGTTAAATCTTGCTGATAATCATAATGGATTTAGACAGATCTTGCTTGGTTATGCAGATGAAGCTACAAATTATATTGATCTAAATTATGATGCAGAATTTTTAAGCTCAGATCAGGGGTTAGATTTTTATAGTATTACAGAAAATAAAAAATTAACCATTCAGGGAAGAGCAAAACCTTTAATTGAAAGTGATGTAATTGTTTTGGGATACAAAGCATATACAAAAGGGACTTTTTATTTAGAGATTGATCATCAGGACAGTTTTTTTGATAAAGTTACTATCTTTTTAATTGATAAGGCTCTAAATAAGGTGCACAATCTCAGTGAACTCCCTTATCAGTTTGATTCGGACTCAGGAATTTTTAATAATCGTTTTTCTATAACTTATACTAATACTAATCTGGGAATTTCAAAAGAGGCTAAAGAATTGGATGATACATTTATATCGGTCAAAAATCAAATAATTACTATTAAATGCCTAAATGAAAATATTAGAAAAGTGGAAATTTATGATGTTTCCGGAAAGCAATTGTACAAAAGAGACAAGATTGAAACAGACAAAATTGATATTCAGAATTTAATTTCTTCTCACCAGGTTTTAGTCGTCAAAGTGTTTTTTGAGAATAGTAACTCTATTTCAAAGAAACTGATTTTTTAGCGGATTAAATTTTAAATTTTATGAAAGCCTTTTACAAAGTTGTGAAAGGCTTTTTTGTTATTTAATGTGTTGATATTTAATTGTTTATTGTTTCTGTTTTTAATAATTAACAGTTTTTTCTTATTTTTTGTATTTTACTAGTTTTAACTGTTAAAATTATATGTTTAATACTACATTATGAATTTCAATGTAAATAAAATCGTACCTTGTTATAATATTTAATCGACTAAATGCAATAAATCTCGATTAAATGATCTTTTACAAGCCTTGTTTGATTCTATTTTTATCTGTCCAAAAACAACTTTAAGAGTGTTTTTTTATTTGCCTTCAGTTGATTGTAAAAATGAGTAACTTTTTAGATTTAGATCCCCGCTAAGTTTCCAAGTATGCTACATTTTGCGATTAATCTTGTTTGAGTTTGAATTTATTTTTTCAATTACTAAAATGCCACAAGATGAAAAAAGATTTACTTACTACATTGAATTGCTTTTGTTTTACCAAACTTCAAGTTAATATCAAAAGGCAATCAAACTTTGCTTCCTTTTACCAATTAAGATACTTTTTAATTTTACTTGTTTTTTGTGATGCTTTACAAGCACAAACCCGTGTCCATCCATTTCCTGCAAATGGGGCATTAATTCTCCCAGCGGGAATAGATGAGGTTATAGTAGAAGGATGGGGAGCAGGTGGAGCAGGTGGAGCAGCTTCAACTGGATTTTTAGTTGGAAGAAGCGGCGGCGGCGGCGGCGGCGGAGCTTATGCAAAAGCAACGATTACTACTTCGACCCCACAAACTTTGCAGGTCAATGTTGGAGGACTAACTGCTGGCGGAGGTGGCAATGGTGCTGCTGGTAATCCATCTTATATAACAGGATTTAACTCTAGTTTCTATGCAACTGGTGGGCTTGGTGGTAATGCTTATATTGCGGATGGTGCTAATCCGAGTGGTGGACTAGGTGGTGGACAAGCGGGTACTACAGCAGTAGTAGGTGGTCAGGCAGCATTAGCTGGTCAAAACGGTGGTAACGGTGCAATTAGTGTAGCTGGTTTACTTCTTACATCTGGGGCTGGTGGTACAGCTGGAAATCCAGGTGTAGGATTAGGTGGAACTGGAGGTCTTTCAAGAAGTGCTGCAGTTTTAGGAACTGCACCGGGGAATCCAGGAAATAATTATGGAGGCGGAGGTGGGGGAGCTATAAGTGCAGCTGGTGTACAAAATGGAGGAGATGGGGCAAGAGGACATATGATACTTACCTATACTTGTAAAACCTATAGTCTTACAGGAATTTCAGCTGCAAATGTCTGCATTCCTAATGGAACAACTTCGTTAGTAAAGTTAACAGGTAGCTTGCCGAAAGGTACTTATACAGTGACATACAGTACAAGTATCCCTGTACAAAATAATCAAACAACAACTATGACAGTTAACAATGCTGGAACAGGAGAGTTTACAGCAATGGGACTTAATACTCCGGGTAACAGCACTATTACTGTTGTTTCTTTAGCTTCACAAGATTGTTCTTCTACACTTAATGGAAACAATCAAATCCCAATAGTTGTTGGTACAACTCCTACTATTACATTAGGTTCAATTGCGGCTAAATGTGCCAGTACAAGTATACAAAGTACTGCATTGAATTATAATGCTACAACAAATTCACCAACTTTATATAGTATTACATGGAATGCATCTCCATCAAACAATTTTTTACCTGTTACTAATGCAGCTTTACCTGCCAGTCCGATTAATATTGCTATTCCTGCAAATACACTACCAGGGACTTATACAGGAACTTTGAATGTAATTAATGCTGCTGGTTGTGTCTCTTCGGGCTATAATTTTAATGTTGTTATCAATCCAAATCCGACCATTGGAACTTCAGGAACTGTGGCGGCGGTTTGTCAGAGTACTTTGGCTCAGACGACTTCTCTAGCTTATACTGCTACAACTAATACGCCAATAAGTTATTCTATTGCATGGACAGGACTAACTAGTCAGGGAACAACTACTTTTGCTTTTACAGCCGGAACAGGTAGCATAAATAATATTGCTGTTCCAGCCAATGCTTCAGCAGGAACTTACAACGGAGTAATGACAATTTTGAATGCAAATGGTTGTTCAGCAACTCAAAATGTGTCATTAACCATAAATCCTCGTCCAACTATAGCAACCTCAGGAACAATAACGCCTGTCTGTCAGAGTGCTTCAGCTCAAACGACTTCTTTAGGGTATACCGCTACAACTAATTCACCAATAAGTTATTCAATTGCATGGACAGGACTAGCTAGTCAGGTATCGACCAATTTTGCTTTTACAGCCGGAACGGGAACCATTAATAATATTATTGTTCCTGCTAATACGGCAGTAGGGACTTACAACGGAGTAATGACAATTTTAACGGCAAATGGTTGTTCAGCAGCTCAAAATGTATCGCTAACAATTAATTCAAATCCGACTATTGCAACATCAGGAACAATAACCCCTGTCTGTCAGAGTGCTTCAGTGCAAACTACTTCTTTAGCATATACAGCTACAACTAATTCACCAATAAGTTATTCTATTGCGTGGACAGGGCTAGCTAGTCAGGGAACAACTACTTTTGCTTTTGCAGCCGGAACAGGTAGTATAAATAATATTACTGTTCCAGCCAATGCTTCAGCAGGAACTTATAACGGAGTAATGACAATTTTGAATGCAAATGGTTGTTCAGCAACTCAAAATGTGTCATTAACCATAAATCCTCGTCCAACTATAGCAACCTCAGGAACAATAACGCCTGTCTGTCATAGTGTTTCGGCTCAAACGACTTCTTTAGGGTATACCGCTACAACTAATTCACCAATAAGTTATTCAATTGCATGGACAGGACTAGCTAGTCAGGTATCGACCAATTTTGCTTTTACAGCCGGAACGGGAACCATTAATAATATTATTGTTCCTGCTAATACGGCAGTAGGGACTTACAACGGCGTGATGACAATTTTAACGGCAAATGGTTGTTCAGCAACTCAAAATGTATCGCTAACAATTAATTCAAATCCGACTATAGCAACTTCAGGTACAATAACCCCTGTCTGTCAGAGTGCTTCAGCTCAAACTACTTCTTTAGGGTATACCGCTACAACTAATTCACCAATAAGTTATTCAATTGCATGGACAGGACTAGCTAATCAGGTATCGACCAATTTTGCTTTTACAGCCGGAACGGGAACCATTAATAATATTATTGTTCCAGCTAATGCTTCAGCAGGAACTTATAACGGAGTAATGACAATTTTAACGGCAAATGGTTGCTCAGCAACTCAAAATGTATCGCTAACAATTAATTCAAATCCGACTATTGCAACCTCAGGAACAATAACGCCTGTCTGTCAGAGTGCTTCAGCTCAAACGACTTCTCTAGGGTATACCGCTACAACTAATTCACCAATAAGTTATTCAATTGCATGGACAGGACTAGCTAGTCAGGTATCGACCAATTTTGCTTTTACAGCCGGAACGGGAACCATTAATAATATTATTGTTCCTGCTAATACGGCAGTAGGGACTTACAACGGAGTAATGACAATTTTAACGGCAAATGGTTGTTCAGCAGCTCAAAATGTATCGCTAACAATTAATTCAAATCCGACTATTGCAACATCAGGAACAATAACCCCTGTCTGTCAGAGTGCTTCAGTGCAAACTACTTCTTTAGCATATACAGCTACAACTAATTCACCAATAAGTTATTCAATTGCATGGACAGGACTAGCTAATCAGGTATCGACCAATTTTGCTTTTACAGCCGGAACGGGAACCATTAATAATATTATTGTTCCAGCCAATGCTTCAGCAGGAACTTACAACGGAGTAATGACGATTATGAATGCAAATGGTTGCTCAGCAACTCAAAATGTATCGCTAACAATTAATTCAAATCCGACTATTGCAACCTCAGGAACAATAACGCCTGTCTGTCAGAATGCTTCAGCTCAAACGACTTCTTTAGGGTATAGCGCTACAACTAATTCACCAATAAGTTATTCAATTGCATGGACAGGGCTAGCTAATCAGGTAACAACTACTTTTGCTTTTGCAGCCGGAACAGGTAGTATAAATAATATTGCTGTTCCAGCCAATGCTTCAGCAGGAACTTACAACGGAATAATGACAATTTTGAATGCAAATGGTTGTGCCGCAATTCAAAATGTGTCATTAATCATAAATTCTCGTCCAACCATAGCAACTTCAGGAACAATAACATCTGTTTGTCAGAATGCTTCGGCGCAAACTACTTCTTTAGCATATACCGCTACAACTAATTCACCAATAAGTTATTCAATTGCATGGACAGGACTAGCTAGTCAGGGAACAACTACTTTTGCTTTTGCAGCCGGAACAGGTAGTATAAATAATATTGCTGTTCCAGCCAATGCTTCAGCAGGAACTTACAACGGCGTGATGACAATTTTAACGGCAAATGGTTGTTCAGCAACTCAAAATGTATCGCTAACAATTAATTCAAATCCAACTATTACAACTGCGGGAACAGTAGTGGCAGTTTGTGAGAGTACTTTTGTACAGACTACTTCTCTGGCATATTCTGCTACAACAGGATCACCATTAAGTTATTCAATTGATTGGGACGTATTAGCAGATCAGGGTGCGACAGCTTTTACTTTTAGTTCCGGATCCGGGAGTGTTAACAATATTACTGTTCCGGCAAATACGACCGCTGGAACTTATACAGGACTAATGACAATTTTTACATCAGCTAATTGCTTTGCAACTCATTCCGTTTCATTAACAGTTAATGCTAATCCAACAATTGCAACAACAGGGGTGTTTAGTGCAGTTTGTCAAAGTGCTTCTGCTCAGTCAACGACCTTAAATTATAATTCCACAACAGGATCACCGGTTAATTATGCAATAGACTGGATTGCATTGACAGATCAGGCAGCAACACCGTTTCCTTTTAGCTCGGGATCAGGAACTATTATAAATGTGAGTGTTCCTGCTAATACGCCAGCCGGAACTTATAATGGTGTAATGACAATTTCGACTGCAAACGGATGTCCTGTAAATCAAGCCGTTTCTTTAATTGTAAACGAAGTATCTCCTACGCCGACTGTTACAGTGACACAACAGCCTAGCTGTCAGGATAATTCAGGAAGTATAACCATTACTTCTCCAGCTGCAGGAGCAGGGTATTCTTATACTATAGACGGAATTGATTTTACAAATACTACAGGAGTATTCACTGGTATTGCTCCTGGAGTTTATAATGTAAAAGTGAGAAATACAGTATCAGGCTGCGAATCTTTAGCAACACCAATTACAATAAATACATTTTCTACTAAAACATGGAATGGAAGTGATGATGCCAACTGGGGAAATCCTGCAAATTGGACTCCAACAGGTGTTCCGCTCGCTTCTGATTGTGTTGATATTCCAGACGTAACCATTAACCCGATTATTTCAGGCACAAACGGAAGTTTTTTTGCCAATAGATTAACTATAGAGAATGAAGGTTCTTTGATAGTTGAAGGAACAAATACGATTACTGTTACAAATGAAGTTAAAGTATTAGGTAATGGTATTTTTATGTTCGAAAATAATTCAAGTTTGGTTCAGGTGTCAAACGCTGTTAATGTTGGAAATATTATTTATAAGAGAAATACACAACCAATGAGACGTTTTGATCTTACACATTGGTCAACTCCGGTTAAAAGAGTTCCTGCATTTACTTTGTATGATTTAACTCCAGCTACATTATACGATAAATTCTATAAGTTTGATCCTGTTGCACAATGGGTAACCATCTTTAGAGGTGTGGAAGAAATGGAACCGGGAAGAGGTTATAGTGTGAGGGCACCACAGCCTTATAGCACAACTATGCCTCAGATTTATAATGCTCAGTTTATTGGCGTTCCTAATAACGGAAACTTTTTTGGACCGGAGGCTGTTGCAGAAAAATACAATCTTTTGGGGAATCCTTATCCTTCAGCCATTTACGCAGATCAATTTATTTATGATAACCAGGCAAATATTTACGGAACAATATACATCTGGACACATAACACGTTACCACAGCAAAGTGTTCCGGGAGAACATTACTTGTACTATAGTAATGACGATTATGCAATTTATAATTTATCAGGTAGTGTTGTTATTGGAAGCATGGTAGGAGATTCTGCTCCAAATCCGGGTAATCAAAGTGTACCAAAAGGATATATTGCAGCAGGTCAGGGATTTTTGGTTAAATCACGAGCAAGTCAAAAATCTATTTTTACAAATTCAATGCGTGTAGCGGGAGAAAATAGTCAGTTTTATAAATCGGGTAATTTGACTGCTATTGAAAGACACCGGGTTTGGTTAAATATGTCAAACACACAAGGCGCATTCAAACAACTTTTGATTGGGTATGCAACCGGAGCTA
This sequence comes from Flavobacterium notoginsengisoli, assembly GCF_042686225.1. Taxonomy (NCBI): domain Bacteria; kingdom Pseudomonadati; phylum Bacteroidota; class Flavobacteriia; order Flavobacteriales; family Flavobacteriaceae; genus Flavobacterium; species Flavobacterium notoginsengisoli. Next base: position 364,311 of record NZ_JBHUOT010000005.1, on the reverse strand, counting down.
CAAATTCCTGGGATAACAATTTTGATGGAGTGAGCCTCGATGGACATCCGTTTATTGATTTCTATAGTGTAAATGAAGGAAAAAAACTTGTAATTCAGGGAAGAGCACTTCCTTTTACGGTATCTGATACAATCCAGTTAGGATATAGGTCAGCTTTGCAAGGTGAGTTTACCATAGCTATAGATCATGCAGATGGAGATTTAACTAATCAGGTTATTTATTTGAAGGATAATGTGACAAATAAAATACATAATCTTACCACGGGAGGTTATACTTTTACAACAGCTATAGGAGTTTTTCAAAAACGTTTTGTGTTGCGCTACACAGATCCTAATGATACTTTAGGAAATGAAGAGTTTACTAATTCTGAAGGAAGTATTTTTGTTTCGGTAAAAGATAAAAACATTAAACTACAATCTTTTTCAGATAATGAAAATCTGGAAGAAGTCTCAGTTTACGATTCCGGAGGTAAGATGTTATACAATAAAAAAGCAATTGACAGCAAAGAATGGCTTATTACAAATTTAAGGTCCGGACCACAAGTTTTATTGGTCAAAATAAAATTAGATAATGGCCAAACGGTGACAAAGAAAATAATCTATAACTAATAAAAAAGCGGTTGAAAATAAAACTCAACCGCTTTTTTATAATTATGCTGTATGTCTTAGCTTTTCATGTGTATTTGTGATCGCTTTTTCATTCTTATAATCAATCCATTTCTGGCCTTTTATTTTTCGCATCATAATATCAAAATGACGCATGATAAAAACATTGTATGCAGCTTTGGATAAATTAACAATGTTCTTTGGAAAAGCACGAAGACTCATCGAAAATCCCGGAGATAAATATTTCATATAATGCCAATATCCTTCGGGCATATAAAGCATTTCGCCGTGTTTGAGATTGGTTATAAAGCCTTCCGCATTTTTCAGGGCAGGAAATTTTTCGTAATCAGGATTGTCAAAATCAATGTCTTCCCTTGAAATTAAGGCGTGAGGGACTTTATACATATATTTGGATTGATCGGGAGCAAAAATCATACACTGTTTTTCCCCATGAAAATGAAAATGCAGAATATTAGAGTAATCGATATCGTAATGCATAAATACTCTTGCATTTTCTCCTCCAAAAAATAACATTGGCAGTTGTTTGACCAATTTCAAGCCAATGTCGGGCCATAAAAAATCATTTTTCAGGGTTGGAACATCTTTCATTAAATTATAAAGAAAAATGCGGTAATTGGTAGGTTTTGATTCTAAAAGATGGATATAATCACTCATTTTCATTTTTAAATGAGCCTGATTAAATCCCTCTTCGTGATTTACAGGACGATCATCGTATAAAGGAACTGTAATGTCGCCTGCAATAGTATTAATATAGGATAATTTCCATTTTTGATAAGCTGGCCAGTCTTCGGTCAGTTCTTCAACAACAACGGGAATTTGTTTTTTTACATATTGGGAAATAAAATCTTCTTTAGAGATTTTTTTGACCCTTTCTATTTGTTTTAATTTCATTTTCTAATAAAAAAAAATTGCTTATATCTCTGTGGTACAAGCAATTTAAAAATATTTATCGAGAAATATGAACTCTTTTGACTAAATTTTTGATTTGAAAGAAGCTTCAATGTTTCTTTTAATTATATGTTTTGGACTGTACCAAAAAGAAACACTCAAAATCATAAAATTTAGTAATTCTATGATTTTGAGTGTTCAAATATTTGTTTTTATTCTGATTAATTAATCGGCCGCATACTTATTGTTCCAGTAAAGCATCATCATTAAAGTTACAATTACAGAGGAAGCAATTCCTTCAAATAATAAACAAATGCAATAAGTGGGTACAGATGGATTTCCGCCAAACATAAATGTTTCAGATAAAGTCCTTACATAAGCATCTCCGCCTCTAGCGTAACTATAGACTAATAATCCAAACACGCTCAATGACACTCCAACAACTGAAGTAGCCATTGCAGAAACAGCATTTGATACAAAATTAGTTTCTCCCTCATGAAGGTTCATCTGCATTGTCCTGTTAACACCGTAAAATATAAAGAATACATTAAGTGTTCTCAAGTAAAACAAATCTGCTAAACCCAAAACATTCATCAATAAAAAATAAATGCCTATTCCGAGAAAAATCAAAAAACCGTTGGTAATTTCTTTAGGTAGTTTCATAGTGGTTACTTTTAAAGAAGTTAATAGTAAATATTTGAAAAACAGTGTTCTATCAAATTTACAAAAAAAGTAACTACGATGATTTAAAAATAGTAAAAACTATTGGTTTCGATTTTTAAAGAAGATTTATAAAAGCCAAAGCTTCATTTTGATCTTGATTAAGCTGTGCTTTCAAAGCATCAACAGAACCAAATTTTTGCTCTTCACGAATATAACGAAGCAATGAAACTTTGATGTTTTGATCATAAATATCTTTATCAAAATCAAAAAGATGAACTTCGATTGTCTGTCTTTCTCCATTAACAGTTGGATTAAAACCAATGTTCATCATACCATAAACAACTTCGTTATTTACAACCGCTTTTACCACATAAACACCAATTTTTGGAATCAATTTATAATCTTCTTCAATATGAATGTTTGCAGTTGGGAAACCAATTGTTCGGCCCAGTTGTTTTCCTTTTACAACTGTTCCGTTAAGGAAATAATCGTATCCTAAATATTCATTTGCCAAAGCCATATTGCCTTCGTTTAAAGCTTTTCTGATTTTGGTTGAACTTACTGAAACATCCTGAATTTCTTCGGCAGAAATTTGCTCTACTTCAAATCCGTATGCTGCGCCAAAAGCAATTAAGTCATCAATATTTGCAGTTCGGTTACGTCCAAAACGATGATCATGCCCTATGATTATTTTATGGATTTGAAACTTATCTACTAAAATGGTATGAACAAATTCTTCAGCAGTCAGTCTTGAAAAACTTTCGTTAAAAGGATGAACAATTAAATTTTGTATTCCGGTTGCTTCCAGAAGTTCTGTTTTTTCAGTGATCGTATTAAGCAGTTTTATTTCTGATTTTTCCTGAAGAACCATTCTTGGATGAGGGAAAAAGGTAAGAACCAGACTTTCGTATTTCCCGTTTTCAGTATTTTGTGTTATTCTTTCCAGAATTTTTTTGTGACCAATATGTACGCCGTCAAAGGTACCAAGAGTTAAGATTGTTTTCTTGGTTGACTGAAAATCGTTTATAGAATGAAAGAGCTTCAAAACAAATTATTTAAGATGCTGCAAATTTATACTATTCTGTTTTAAATTTAATACTGCAAAATTGAATTTTAGCCAACAACTAATTTCTTTTTGTGAAAATAAGCCCACTCGTCGATCAAATTACATTAATTGTCTTATATATTGCACAATCTAAATTAATTGAAGTAATTTTGATGTAATAACTTAGAGGTATGAAAAAACAATTACTTTATATATTTTTTATTTTCTGCTGCCTGCAAGTAAGCGCTCAAAATGATGTTTTGTGGCAGAAAGTAACTTCTTCTTCGTCGCTTTCGCAAAAAGCAAATGTTTCCGATGCGGGAAAACGGTATTATAGACTAAATGCAGATTTGCTTAGCGCCAAACTGGCTTCAACAACAAGTAAATTGGCGCCAAATGCTGAAACAGAAATAACGATTCCAAATACTGATGGAACATTAGAACGTTTTTCAGTTTGGGAATCTTCCAATTTTGATCCGGAATTACAGGCAAAATATCCTGAAATTAGAGCTTACCAAGGAAGAGGAATTGATGATAAAAATGCTAAAATCCATTTTAGTGTTGCGCCAATGGGAATGCAAACTATGGTTTTTCGAGGGGATAAACCAACAGAATATATTGAACAAAATCCGGATAATAAAGCAGAGTATGTTTTGTTTAAATCGACAGACAATACGGCTTCTAAATCGCGTTTAGAATGCAAAACAATCAATGCTATTTCTGAAAATAAATCTTCTGCTACTGCCAAAACGGCTTCCAGTGCCAAACAGTTTAAAACATTTCGTTTAGCTTTATCCTGCACAGGAGAATATGCTGCTTATTTTGGCGGTACAAAAGAAGGAGCATTAACAGGAATGAATGCTACATTGACAAGAGTGAATGGGATTTTTGACAGAGATCTTTCTGTACGAGTAGTTTTAATTGCAAATAATGATGCGGTTGTTTACACCAATGCTTCTACAGATCCTTATTCTATTGCTGCTGATGGAGCAAAAGAGGGAGGAACCTGGGGACAGGAAGTTCAAACTACTTTAACTAATGTAATTGGAAATGCAAATTATGACATTGGACATTTGTTTGGTGCTTCTGGAGGCGGTGGTAATGCACATTGTATCGGCTGTGTCTGTGTAGATCCAACTTCTTCACAACCTTATGGAAAAGGAAGTGCATTTACTTCACCGGCAGATAGAAGACCACAGGGAGATACTTTTGATATTGACTTTGTAGCTCATGAGATGGGACATCAATTAGGAGGGTCGCATACTTTTTCGTATGTACTTGAAGGATTAGGAACAAGCTACGAACCAGGCAGTGGTTCGACTATCATGGCATATGCCGGCGTAACAGATTACGATGTGCAGGATAACTCCGATGATTATTTTTCATATGCAAGTATTAATCAGATTCAGAATAACTTAGCAACAAAGACCTGTCCGGTTTCTACTCCAATAACAAACAATCCACCAATAATAGATGCAGGTGCTGATTATACAATTCCTATTAGTACACCATTTGTTTTAAGAGGAACAGGATCAGATCCTGAAGGGAATAGTATAACTTATACCTGGGAGCAATATGATAATGCAATTACTACTTCGGGAGCAAACAGTATTGCCTATGCAACCAAACCAAATGGTCCGATGTTTAGATCGCTGCCACCGACAACTTCACCAGTTCGTTATATGCCGGCTTTGAGTTCGGTTTTGAACAATGCTTTGACTACAACCTGGGAATCGGTTTCGTCTATAGCCAAAACTATGAATTTTACTTTGACAGGAAGAGACAATGCACCAAGCGGAACAACTCAGACTAATACAGATGCTATGGTAGTAACCGTTAATGCTGCTGCCGGACCTTTTGTTATAACTTCACAAAATAATGGAAATGTAGCATGGGAAAAAGGATCGGCGCAAACTATTACCTGGGCGGTAAACAACACCAACACACTTCAGGGGTCATCTAATGTGAATATCAAATTATCTTTGGATGGAGGATTAACATTTCCGGTTACTTTGGCTTCGGGGACTCCAAATGACGGTTCGGAAACAATCTTAGCTCCGTCAGACCTTGAGGCATCTACTAATTGCAGACTTTTGATAGAGCCTGAAAATAATATTTATTATGCAGTAAACAGTACTCCTTTTGCAATTGGATATTCTATTGCAACAACTTGTTCTACTTATAATTTTGAGGGAGGTTATTCGACAGGTAACGGCTCAACGTTTACCAATAAAACGGTTAATGTTCCGTCTTCTACAGGAACAGTTTCAGATGTAAATGTTTCTGTGAATGTTACACATGCAAGATTTTCAGATTTGGAAATGCAGATTGTAAGCCCAAGCGGAACAGTTGTAACTTTGTTCAATAAAAGCTGTGGAACTACAAATTCAACATTAGCACTTCAGTTTGATGACAGTGGAACAAGTTTAAACTGTGGTACAACAACAAGTCAGATTGTTGTTCCTGCAAGTGCTTTAACTGCTTTCAATAACGAAAATGCACAAGGAACGTGGACTTTTGGAGTTCGGGATAACGTTACAGGAGCGTTAGGAACAATAAATTCGGCTTCGGTTACTATTTGTAATAAGACATATACACTTGGGAATTCTGATTTTGAAAATGTTGATTTTACTTTATTTCCAAATCCAAACAAAGGAAATTTTACAATTCAGTTTAGCAGAGATTCTGTAAAAGAAGTAAAAGTCTATGTTCATGATATTTTAGGGAAATATGTTTATAGCAACACTTTTCAGGGTTCAGGATATTTTATTCAGGATATTCAATTGCCAAATGTACCGTCTGGACTTTACCTGGTTACTGTTACTGACGGGGAAAGAAGAGTCATAAAGAAAATATTGGTAAACTAGTTTGTTAAAACCTAATATTTTAAATTCCAAATTAAGCATTTTATTGGGATTAGGAATTTAAAAGCTTGAAGTTTTATTGTTATGAATGTGCCATAGCGATACAGATAATACTAATTTTTGCTCCGGGAATTTTTAACAGTGCTCTGGAACAGGCTTCGAGTGTTGCACCGGTTGTAAGAACATCGTCAACAATGAGAAAATGTTTATTCTGAATTTCTTCTGTCAAAACTGCATCAAAAATATTTTCAATGTTTTCAGATCGTCCTAAAAGATTTTTTTTGGATTGTGTTTTAGAATATTTTTTTCTGTATAAAACAGAATCGTTATAGGGAATTCTTAGACCTTCGGACAAAGCCTTTCCAAAAGTGCTAACCTGATTATAACCGCGTTCCCTAAATTTTTTTGGATGTAAAGGAACAGGAATCACTATTTCAAAAGGTGTTTCTGTCTTTAGTTTTTTTAAATCTTCGGCATACCAGTTTCCTAAAACAGTTCCGATTTCCTGATGCCCTTTATATTTCAGGTTGTGAATAAGTTCCTGAACCATTCCTTTTTTATTGAAATATAAAAAAGCAGATGCAAATTGAATCTCAACTTTACCGTAAAACTTTTTTACAGCTTCATTTTTTGGATCTAAATGATATTGAGTCAGAGGCATTTCGTGTCGGCATGAAGTGCAGAAAACAGTTTCATTTTGCAGTAAAAGAACCCGACATCCACTACAGACTTTCGGAAAAAACAGATTTATTAGATAATTAATCACGAAAAGAAAGATTTTATTTACGAAAATAACAAAATCAATGGTTCAATCTTTATAATTTTTCTTTTTTTTAAAGGTACTTTTTATATTTTTGCATCACTATGGCAAAACAAGAAGATATATTTAAGAATGTGGTTTCGCACGCAAAAGAGTACGGATTTATTTTTCCGTCAAGCGAAGTTTACGACGGTTTAAGTGCTGTATATGATTACGCACAAAACGGTGTCGAATTAAAAAAGAATATCCGTGAATATTGGTGGAAATCAATGGTTCAGATGAATGAAAATATTGTCGGCCTTGATGCTGCAATATTGATGCATCCAACAACTTGGAAAGCTTCAGGCCACGTTGATGCATTCAATGACCCATTAATTGATAATAAAGATTCTAAAAAAAGATACAGAGCTGACGTTTTGGTTGAAGACTATGCTGAAAAAATTCACCAAAAAGCACAAAAAGAAATTGACAAAGCAAAAGCTCGTTTTGGCGATGCATTTAACGAACAAGAGTTTGTAACTACAAATGCTCGTGTAATTGAATATTTAGCTAAAGAAAAAGAAATCAGAGAGCGTTTAGGACGTTCTTTAGGTAACGGAGATTTAGAAGATGTTAAAGCTTTAATCGAAGAACTTGAAATTGCTGACCCTGAAACCGGCTCTAAAAACTGGACAGATGTAAAGCAGTTTAACTTAATGTTTGGAACTAAACTTGGAGCTTCTGCAGAAAATGCAATGGATTTATACTTGCGTCCGGAAACAGCTCAGGGTATTTTTGTTAACTTTTTGAATGTTCAGAAATCAGGTCGTATGAAAGTTCCTTTTGGAATTGCTCAAACGGGTAAAGCCTTCAGAAATGAAATTGTTGCAAGACAATTTATTTTCCGTATGCGTGAATTTGAACAAATGGAAATGCAATTTTTTGTTCGTCCGGGAGAAGAAATGAAATGGTACGAACACTGGAAAGAAACACGTTTAAAATGGCATTTATCTTTAGGTTTAGGTAAAGAAAATTACCGTTACCACGATCACGAAAAACTGGCGCATTACGCAAATGCAGCGGCAGACATTGAATTTAATTTCCCATTCGGATTTAAAGAATTGGAAGGAATTCACTCTCGTACCGATTTCGATTTAAAAGCACACGAAGAATATTCCGGAAGAAAATTACAATATTTTGATCCTGAATTAAATGAAAACTACGTTCCTTATGTAGTAGAAACTTCGGTAGGTTTAGATCGTATGTTCCTTGCTGTTTTTGCAACTTCATTAAAAGAAGAAACATTAGAAGACGGTTCTACAAGAACAGTTTTACAGTTACCGGCTGTTTTAGCTCCAACTAAAGCTGCGGTTTTACCATTAGTTAAAAAAGATGGTTTACCGGAAGTTTCAAGAAAAATCATCGAAGACCTGAAATGGGATTTCAATGTGGCGTATGATGAAAAAGATGCTGTAGGACGTCGTTACAGAAGGCAGGATGCTCTGGGAACACCTTTCTGTATTACAGTAGATCATCAGACATTAGAAGACGAAACGGTAACGATTCGTCATAGAGATACTATGAAACAAGATCGCGTAAAAATTACTGAATTAAGAGGTATTATCGAAAATGAAGTTTCGATGAAAAACTGGTTAATGAAAATGTAAGCTTTACATTCTATATTATAAATCCCAAATTCTGTAAAGGAGTTTGGGATTTTTGATTTTAAAAAACAGGCATTTTATCGATGTTTTTTGCATTTCATCTTTATGTATCAACATTTAGGTGTAATGTGTTAACAATGAAATGCTTAAAAAGTTAAAATCCGTAATTTTAAATGCGGAAAAATGCCAAAACCAAAATTTTTTCGCAAAGGATCAAATTAAATTGTTTTTTTGATTGTGATTGTGAAGTGAGAAAAGCAACAAAACCAAAATTTGAAAAAGTATTCGTATATTATTATTGATGATGATGCTGAAAGTATTTTGAAGACCAAAACAACCGCTACAGGTTTTTCAGAATTATCTTTTACGGCTTCCGCATCAAATTTTCAAGAAGGTTTAAATTTGGTTTTGGAGCATAAACCAGCCCTGGTTTTTCTGGAAATTGATCCTAAAAATAAGGCAAGTGAATTATCTCTGGCTTTTATCAGTGAATTGCACCGTTTTTTTCAGGAAATTCCAAAAATTATTATTACTACAAGTAAAAAAGACAAAGCCTTTGATGCAATTCAATATGGTGTCTTTGATTATCTTTTAAAACCTGTTATACATATTGATCTTCTAAAAACAGTTTTGAAGCTTAAAAAAGCAAATTTAGAGTTAAAAACAGCGCCATTAAAAGAAGAACCAACTTCAATTGTTATAGATAACGTAAACAACGTAACGATTCCTCAAAATATCGAAAAACCATTAACAATCTGCATAAAATCGTATGGAGATTATCGATATTTAAACGCAGCCGATATTTGTTACTTTCAGGCCGATAATAATTCAACCGACATTTATTTGAATACAGGTGAAATGATTACAGCATTTAAAACGTTAAAACATTTTGAGAGCGTTTTGTCGTATCCTTTTATCCGTATTCACAATAGTTATGTCATCAATCGTAACTATATTGCCAGAATTCATAGCGGAAACTCAATCTGTTACATAAAAAACTCTTCTAAAAAGATTCCATTTTCTAAAACTTACAAAGCAAATGTAGAGCTTATAATTTCTGATTTTGCTGCAGGAAATTACTTAGAAATCTAAAAACCAGACGTTTACACGAATTTGCTACCCATTGACTATCAATTGGGTATGATTTACCATAAACTCAATTTTTTGTATAAATTTTTTTCGATCCCTGTATTAGTTTCACACCATGATTCGCAACAAACAGCAGTCATTCTCCAAAAAAAGTAAACAAACATTTAAAACCTCAGGTCATGAAAAAAACAGCTTTGACAATCGGATTATTTTCTTTAGTAATGGTAGCAACTTCTTTTGCAAATCCTACAGATTTTTCAAAGAAAATAAAAATTTCAACTTCAGAGAATATTATCGATCCTAAGTTAGGTGGTTCAGCTGGTGGTGGAAGAAAACAAGATCCGATAGTAGAACAAAATTTGTCATTAAAAAACAATCAATCAAATTTCGCAGATATCAATCAATCTTTAGGAACTAGCAAAAAGTTAGACTAAATTTTAGAAATAATTGTAAAAAAATATTTTAGGCTGTCAAAATTTTGACAGCCTTTTTTTGTATGCATAGTTTTACTATTTTTGGTGAAACTCAGAACCTCTATTGAAAAAATATTGTCAGATAGTATTGCTTCTATTTGTGTTTTTTATTGGGTGTACAAAAAAAAAACATTTAGATCAGAGCGTTAATTCTACAGAAGATAGTCTTTCTATTTATCTGTCGTTGGCCAATGATATTAATTTGAGCTATGATTTAAAACAAAAAAACAATCAGAAAGCATTTTTGATTGTACAAAATCAGAAAAAGGATTCTCTTAGCCTCGTCAATTTATTTAAAATTGCGAATCGATATTATAATATGAATGATCTAAAGTCATATCAAATGATTTCGGAATTAATCTTAGACCGATCTATAAGTGCTCGGGATTCGGCAAATATTGCTAAAGCATATACCTATTTAGGGGACTACTACAGCGCTCAAACAATTTCTGATAGTGCTTATAGAAATTATTTTAAAGCCCAAAAAATTTATGTTCAGATTAATGACGAAAGTAATTTGGCTAAAACTTTATTAAGCAAGGCAACTTTACAATACAATGAGTCAGATTATTTTGAGAGTGAAATTTCGGTTTTTAAAGTTCTCGGAATATTAAAGCAGAAAAAAAATGTAAACAGTCAGCTTTATGATTGTTACAACCTTTTAGGTATTTTGTATAACCAAAGAGAAGAGTACAAGAAGGCTTTGGAGTTTCAGAATAAAGCACTAGACGTTTTAAATGACAATACAATTCCATCAGATCTTCAGTTAAGGGCAACGTCGCTAAATAATATAGGCTTTATTTATATGTCTATGCTTAACTATACTCAAGCTGTTTACTATTTTGAAAAGGGGTTAGAAGAAAAAAATCTATTTCAGGAAAAGACAATATTATATGCTATGCTATTGGATAATTTGGCTTATGCAAAATTTAAGTCTAATAGAATGGACGGACTTCCGGAGCAGTTTTACAGATCTTTGAAGATTAGAGACAGTTTGGGGTTAAAAACCGAAATGATTTCTAATCAAATTCATTTATCTGAATATTATGCATTCAAAAAAGATACTGTAAATGCTATTAAAATTTCTAAAGAAGCACTTCTACTTTCGAGATCTTTCGAAAAACTAAATAATACATTGATTGCTTTAAAACAAATTGCAGTTGTAGATCCGCGTAATGCCTCTATTTATTCAAAAGAATACATCCGTTTGAGTGATAAAGTTTTAAAAGCAGAACGAAATATGGGCGAGAAATTCTCCCGAATCGAATATGAAACCAACGAAATAAAAGATCAGAATTTCAATCTTCAGGAAAAGAATAAGACTTTGGTTTATGTTTTTAGTATTTGTACATTGCTTGGATTATTTTTTTATGTTTATAAAACCCAACAGGCAAAAAACCGTGAATTACTTTTTAAACAACAACAACAGATTGCAAATGAGGATATTTACAATTTAATGATTTCTCAACAAAATGAAATTGAGCTGACCCGAATTAAAGAAAAGAAAAAAGTAGCACAGGAATTACATGACGGAGTTCTGGGACGCATGTTTGGTATTCGGATCAGTTTAGACAGTCTGGACAAGGTTGATGAAGTTGAAGCAGCGTCTAAAAGAAAAAAATACTTAGCAGAGCTTAAAAATATTGAACAGGATATACGTGAAATTTCTCACGATTTAAATAGAGAAAAGTCAGAATTAATTAATAATTTTGTTGCTATTCTTAATAAACTATTTGAAAATCAAAGAAATACATATAGTTCCAAATTGATTACGTCTTTTGATCCTGATGTTAAATGGGAATTAATTAGTAATATTGTTAAAATCAATTTATATAGGATTATTCAGGAAGGACTTCAAAATTGTAATAAGTATGCTAAGGCTGATATTATTAAAATAGAGTTTAAGATTGAAAACGATGATTTAGTCTTAACAATTGAAGATGACGGAATAGGATTTAATACCAATAAAACCAAAAACGGAATTGGTCTGCACAATATTGAGTACAGGGCAACAGAATGTAGGGGTACAGTTACTATAAAATCTGCCAAAGGAGAAGGAACAATCCTTATTGTAAAAATACCTATAGACCCAAATAATAACCTGCAAAATAATGACATTTGATTTAACAGCTCCAGTTCCGCAATTAGTTAAAAAGAATATTTTAATAGTAGATGATCATCCATTTATTATTGAAGGATATAAGAACGCGATAACTCGTTATAATCCAAAGAAGTATGAGTTTTTTATTTCTCAGGCACACGATTGCAGATCAGGTTATGATATAATAGAAAATGAGAACACACCACTATTTGATATTGCTTTTTTAGATATCAGTATGCCACCTTATGAGGAAAAGGAGATTTTTTCAGGAGAAGATTTAGCAAAGCTGCTGTTAAAGAAAATGCCTTCCTGCAAGGTTATTCTTTTGACTATGTATACGGAACTGCTGAAAATTAAAACCATAATCAGAACAATTCAACCCAATGGATTGATCATAAAAAATGACCTTACTTTTGATGAATTGCTTTTGGCTTTTGATAATGTGATGAAAAACGAAAAATATTACAGCCAGTCTGTAGTAAAAATGCTGAATCAGACTACACACAATGCAATCGAAATAGATCAATATGATAAGCAAATATTAATTCATTTGTCTAAAGGCTCCTCAGTTAATGAGATGCTTCATAATATTCCAATCTCTTTAAATGCAATCGAAAAAAGAAAAAAACACCTGAAAGAATTACTCAAAATAAAAAGTAGTTCTGATGATGATTTAGTCAGAGAAGCAAAAAGCAAAGGGCTTTTTTAAATGAAATTCCAATAAAAAAATCCAAATTCCAATAGTTATTATTAAGCATTGGAATTTGGATTTTTTTATTGGAATTTTTAAAATTTATTCAGTAAGAGCGTCCCAGCCACGTGCTTTTAAAGCAATTTTTGTGTTAGCACGTGTTACAAGATGAATTCCTTCATTTTCTTCTGCCATATGTCCGATTACAGAAAAATTCGGGTTTCCTTTTATTTTGTCAAAATCATTGATATCAATTGTAAATAAAAGCTCGTAATCTTCCCCACCGTTGATAGCAACTGTTGTACTGTCGATATTAAATTCTTCGCAAGTAGAAATAAACTGCGGATCTAAAGGCAGTTTGTCTTCATATAAATTACAACCCACTTTTGATTGCTTGCAGATATGAATAATTTCAGAAGATAATCCGTCCGAAATATCAATCATTGCAGTGGGTTTAATGTCTAAAGCATGAAGTAAAGTACGAACATCTTTTCTTGCCTCCGGTTTTAATTGGCGTTCGACCAAATAAGTATATGGATCCAAATCGGGCTGATTGTTTGGATTAACCTGAAAAACCTGTTTTTCACGTTCCAAAACCTGTAATCCCATATAGGCAGCGCCAATATCTCCGGTTACTACTAATAAGTCAGTTTGTTTAGCTCCGTTTCTGTAAACTAGTTCATTTTCATCAGCTTCACCAATAGCAGTTATACTGATAATTAAGCCTTTTTGAGAGGAGGTTGTGTCTCCGCCAATTACATCTACTTTATATTCTTTTGCCGCGTGTGTGATTCCTGCAAACAACTCTTCCAATGCTTCAAGCGGAAAGCGGTTTGAAACCGCTATTGAAACTGTAATTTGTGTTGGTTTAGCATTCATGGCACAAATGTCAGAAACATTTACTACAACAGCTTTGTATCCTAAATGTTTTAATGGCATATAAGCCAAATCAAAGTGAACTCCTTCTATCAATAAATCAGTAGAAACGACTACTTTTTTGTCCTTAAAATCAAGAACAGCTGCATCATCTCCTATGCTTTTTAAAGTCGATTCTTGTGTAACATCAAAGTTTTTGGTTAAATGGTCAATTAAACCGAATTCGCCCAATTGAGCTATGCTCGTTCGTTGTGGATTTTTATCTTCTATCATTTTTTCTGAGTTCCAAAGTTTGTAAGCTGCAAAGGTACAAAGTTGAGGATTGAATAACTATAAACGGAGTTCGATTATTAGTTTGAAGCAGAAAGATTTGATTTTTTTATTGAGATTGTCCTGATTTTACTCCAAATGAACTTTATGAAACTTCGACTATAATATGAAAAAGAGTAAAATAATTAAGACTGAACAATGAATTAATAACGAACCTAAGTGTTCTCTATTTGAGAATGTTTTTATCAAATTAGTAATAGTGAGAATTCCAATAATAAAAGGTGCCAACAAAATTAATATTGTATTTGGACCTGGTGCGCAGATTCCATGAGGCAGGACATAAAAAAATAGAAATGAAATTAAAATATAGGCTGCGTAAAAGGCCAAAGTTTTTAAAATATTTTTGTGATAAGTGGTTTGTTTTGTAAAAATATTTTTCAAATCCAATTGATTTAAAGAATTGTATTTATTGCGCCTGATATTTAGTTTGGTATGTTGCTTTTTATGAGCGGAGAGTCATAAATTTTTAAAAAAGAAAAAAGTTTTCTAATAATACTCTATAATACGCTTTTGGATTCCTTTTTTATTTTTGGAAGTTCTTATTGATTTTATCCAGTTGTTTTTATCGTCCAAAGTATATCCTAAACTCTCGGTTATCTCAATTAGCCTTCCGGCTACGTTCATTTTTTGAGATGATTTAATGAGATTTCGATGGTTGTCGTACATAAAATCTAAGCGATAAATCATTTCTTTATTCTTGTTGAATGAAACTGAAGAGTTTTCATTTCCCATTGCATCATAGGTATATAGCGTTTTCGTATCTATTTCCTTAAAATCTACTGTTCGATTTTCAATTAGTTGATTCTTGAGATTGTATTTATTGATACTTTCTGCCACAATTTCATTGTTGTTGTCAAAGTCAGTTTTTTTGTATAGTAAGCCTTTGCTATTATAGCTTTTCGTGCTTTTATTTCCTAAAGTATTATTATAGATAATAAATGCAATTTCAATTTGTTGGTTTTTCTCATTGTATTTGTATTGAAATTGATCTTCGATTGTGTCATTGCTATAATTTATTTCTTTTTCTCTAAGGTTTTTTGAATTAAAAGAAAATATAGTTTCACGAATTTTATGATTCTCATGGTCAAAATGTTGAAATTTTACTACTGAATCATTACTGCCATAATAATATTTAGAAGAAGTACCTAGTTTGCCATTTTGATACGAATCTTCTTGTGTAAGTCTTCCTTTCTCATCAAAATACTCTTTAAGAGTTTTGTTTGATTCTTCTGGATTCTCATCGTTATTGATTGAATGAGTGCTGACACTTTTGACTTTTCCATACAATTTATGATCTTTTAATGTGTTATGTAAACCATTCATCTGAGCAGTAGTTATAAATGCATTAAGGCACATTAAGAGAGCATAAGAAATGTTTTTTGTCATCTGTTTTATTTGGAATTGTAATTTGAATTCTAGCTGGTATTTTTATGATTTAAAGATAAAGTTGTCATTAATCCAAAGCTTTTTCTTTCTTCCAAATATAGAAAAAATAGTATCACATTTACAAAATGGTCCTATGGTCGCGTGAAGGATTCTAGTACACTCAAGTTATTATCGCTTCATACTAAAATGAGCTTTGAATTCCTGAACCACGCCATTTTTAGTATAAGTAACCTGAAACCAATAATCTGAAGAAGGAAGCGGACCTCCATTAAAATTACCATCCCAGCCTGCACCGGAAGGTTTGATCGTTTTTAGAAATTTACCATAACGGTCAAAGATAGTAATGACTGCATCAGGCTGATCGGCAAGATCCGGAATATTCCAGGTGTCATGGTAACCATCATTGTTTGGAGTAAAAAATTTAGGGTATTTGAGTACTTTGGCAAATAGAATAAGATTGTCACAATTCGCTTTAATGTCTCTTATCGTAATAGCATGTTCACCTGAATCAACGTTCTGAAATATAGTACTGGTTTGAAAATCGCCATCATCCAGTTGGTATTCATAAGTTCCAAAACCATTAATTAGATTTACAATGATGTCGATATTATCTTCAAATTCATCCGATACAGTCACAGTTGCAATAGCCGGACTGGATTTTTCGACAGTTACTGTCGCTGGATTATAACCGCAGTCGTTCCCAACATCGGGTACATTTTTGACAGGTACAACAGTGTAGATTCCTTCCTGAGTTGCGGTATAAGTTGGTCCTGTACCCATTTTTGTGCTATTTAAATACCATTCAACGGTATAATCAGCTGAATTAATTTCTGAACTTAACACTACTGAATTTATTAACGTCCCAGTTTGATAATCGACACAGATAATTCCTTTTTGTACAGAGAAATTTTTTAAAGGATAAATGGTAATGTCAAAATCATCCTGAGCAAAACAACTGGGATTTTTAGCCGCTGCCGCATAGATATACATTTTTTGACTGACATTTATTTTTTGCCCTGCTGTATATTGAGTTCCGGTGGCATTGGGACCGCTGTAATAATTTCCGATGGCTAAAGGAGGTAAGGTATAACTTTCGCAAATTGCAACATCAGGAGTATTGGTTAATACAGGAGTTTGAGAGATGCTAACTGTAAAACTCTTTTCGCTGACGCAGGTGAGGCGATTACCTGAAACGGCATAAACATAAATAGTCTGCGAGGTTTTTAATATGGTTCCGACTGCTATAATGGAACCTTTCCCGCCTGGTTGCGCATAATAATTACCTAATTTTAACGGAGGTAAAGTATAACTGTCACAAACATTTATGTTATTAAAATTACCCACATCTATTCCGTTGTAATTGACTTTAAAAAAGGTTTCATTACTGCAGGAAGTAAAATTGGCCCATTCGTTATAAATATAAATGGTTTGTGTTGTATTGATGGCTGTTCCTTCTGCAAGCTGTGTTCCCAGACCATGCGGACCTCCTGTTGCGGTATAATATTTTCCATTTTTTAGTTTTGGAAGTTTAAAATCGTTGCAGGTTACTACATCTGTAAAACTATCAACAGGCGGAAGCGGTCTGATTTCGACACTAAAACGATGTTCGTTTGTACATTCAGGTCCAACAGAAAAGACATAAATGGTTTGTGTTGAAGTTATGATGTCGCCTGCTTTTAGTCGGGCTCCTCCGCCGTTGGTTTTGGTAAAATAATTACCATTTACCAATGGCGGTAAAACATAACGGGCACATTCCAGTCTGTTGGCAGGAGTATCTACCAATGGCAATGGTTTTATAGTGATGACGTATTTAAGATTTTCGGTGCAATTGGGGGATGTTGTAGTTGTAGCGTAATAATATATAGTTTGCGAGTTGGTAATAACAGTTCCAGCCGGAATACTTTTGCCCTGACCTCCAGGACTTTCATAATAACCACCAATAGCGACGGGAGGCAAAGTAAAGCTTCCGCATCGCGAGATCGGAATAAAAATCGGAGAATTAACAATATCAATTTTAAAAGAATGTTCATTGGTACATCTTCCGTCATTTGCATAAACAAATATAGTCTGACTTGAAGTTATTTTGTCTCCCGCATTTAGCGCTTTGCCTAAACCTCCTGATAATGTAAAATAATTTCCATTTGTCAAAGGCGGTAATGTATACGAATCACAAGTCACTACATTTTGAGGTTTATCTATTTCCGGCAAAGGATAAACGGTAAAAGGTACCGGAATGTCACGACAGACAGATCCGTTAATCACGGCATAATAATAAATAGTCTGACTTGTTGTAAAAACTGTTCCTTCCGGGATAACATTTCCTTGTCCGCCAGACTGAGTATAAAAACCACCCGCAGGTACCTTGGGAACAATATATTGTCCGCAGGCTTCTTTTTTGAAACCAATTTCATAAATCAGTGTTATATTAAAACTACTTTCGTTAGTACAACTGTTTGTAGTTGGCCCTTTGTAGATATATATAGTGCTGCTTGTGGTAATAACATCTCCGGGATTTAGTTTGGTTCCCGTTCCATTTGTTGAGGTGTTGTATTCGCCATTTGTAATTGAAGGAAGAGTATAACTGTTGCAGGCGATAACATCTGAAATCTTATCTACGATTGGGAGCGGATTAATGATGATATTGAAGTTAACTGTTGTATAACAAACGGAATTCGAGACATTTTCAATACGTACCCAGATCGTTTTTGGTGATTGCGACGAAGAGGTAAGGAATGCTTTTGGATCGGAAATATTGTTTCTGGCACTGTTAGCCTCTGTTTCGCTATTGTAATATCTGATTTTGTATTCGGTAGGATTTAATCCATTTAAGATGATGGTTTCCTGAACTGTTAAATCTACAGAAACATTTTTAGAAATAATATCACACACATTTAAATCTGGTGGTTTTACAACAGTAATTGGATTAGTTACTAATAAATTAAACGGAACTAAATTATCACAGAAAAAGGTTTTGTCATAAGCAGGTACCACTTTTATGTATATAGTTTGATTTCCGGAACTTGTATAAGAATTTAATTGATTTTCTGGAATCATCGGCCCATTTGCATTGGCAGAAGCCAGAGAATCAAAATAGTAGATTGCGTATTTAGCCGGATCAATTCCCAATTGAGTTAAATTATTCTGAGTCAAATCATAGGTGTAAATACCATTTGTGTTATAACAGGCAGTTAAGTTTTGGGGAGTTTTAATAATCAAATCACTAATTACAACTTCGTCCTTTACTACACAACCGGAAAGTGTTGCTGTAACTCCATAAGTTCCTGCTTTGTCTACTGTCAAAGAATTGCTTGTTTCATTTGGAATTACTGCTCCGTTTAGTGTCCATACATAGCTGAAATTACCGACGAGATCCGATTTCAGTGTAATTTTTTCGCCTTGACAAATGGTTCTGTCGGGACCTAAATCCATAGTAGTCATAAAACTGCCTCCTTTTATGAAAACTGCCGAATCATAATTACTGTCATTATAATCGCCAATAGCGAGTTTTATGCGATAAGTTCGGTTTGGAACGATAGTTGAGGAAGCTGTTAAAACTTTGGTCTCACCTCTCATATTAATAGCCGATTGAGATGGATTCGCAACATTATATCGGTCAAATAAATTGGCATTGGCAGATAAACAGGATGAATTATATTGTTGATCTCTAATGTTTTTAACTGAAACAGGAGTTGTTGTTCCTGGCAATATTGCAAGATTTTTAGAAATTCCCGTTGTTAAATCCGTCAGGATAAAAGCAAAAACATCGCTGAAGCCACACTGAAATTCACCATATTCATTTGAAGCAAAAAGAAAATCAAAACTGAAATTGCTTGATAAAGGCGTAAAATCAAATTCAAGAAAACTGACATCTGTAACAGGTACAACTTGACCATTGCTGTCGCTAATAAGCTGCAAATCATTATCGGTAGCATTATTCAGTTTGCTGCTTTCATTGCTACCGGTGTAAGGGCCTTCTGTGTGTTTAGCAATTCCGTTACGTATAATGATTCCGTTTGAAATGGGAAAGTTTGGATTGGTGTTGGTAAATTTACCGATACCCTGATGTGATGAGAACTTAAAATTGCTTTCGTTTGAGCAACCGTTTTGCATCAATTCTGCCCGTATCAGTTCAGGTATGCCCAAAGTTGTAGTGTCGACTATGATTCCTTGTGATGAAGATATGGCCGAATAAAATAATAAAAGTAGAAGTAGAGCAGCTCTCATATTTCATGTTTTATTAGTTGGGTTATTTAAAGTTACGAAATTGTTTCTGTTTAATTTTTTGATTGTCAGTATTTTATGATTTTTTAACAGGTTTTGAATAAAAACAGTTAACAATTTGAAATTTGTTAAATTTTAAATATTTGAGGATTATTGGAGAAACGGAATTGTTGAAGCCGGAAAGAAAAGCAAGATGTTTTTAAAAGGGTTAAAAAGGAAAAACAAAAGATTTTTTAAAATTATTTTTTCCTGCTGACAAACTGTTGTCACCAGCCCATTTTACTTTTGAAGTATTAAAAATATTAAAACTTTAAAACCATGAAAACATTAGAAGCACAAGTAATTACACAAGAAGATTTATTGAAACACTGGCAAGGGCATCGCGCTCTTACACGTCGTTTGATCGAAGTTTTTCCAGAGAAAGATTTCTTTGAATTTTCAATAGGAGGAATGAGACCTTTTGCAAAATTGGTTGACGAACTTTTAGCTATTGCCGTTCCGGGTTTAAAAGGAATTGTAAATAGAGCAAGTGAGCCTTATAACGAAGGAGCGGGAGAAAAATTGATTTTTAAAGCACAGTATCTTGAAAAATGGGATCTGGCTACAGAAGAAATCAATAAATACTGGGAGCAGTTATCTATTGAAGATTTTAGTGAAAATTTTAATCTTTTTGGACAATACGAGTTTCCGATTATTCAAAACATTTTGTACTTTATTGATAATGAAGTACATCACCGTGGACAGGCTTATGTTTATTTAAGAGCTTTAAATATCGAACCACCATTTTTCTGGGAAAGATAATTGATTATTTTTTACTAACTTAATATCACAAATCTAAAAATAAGACTATGAGTTTAAAGAAGATAATGTCCAATTATGCAGATTATAATTTATGGGTAAATCAGCAATTTGTAAACTGGCTTTCGCCAAAGTCAGATGATTTGCTTTATGCGGAAATGCCTTCGAGTTTTTCAACTATAATGAAAACACTGGATCATATCTGGTCTACAGAAGAGTATTGGTTTTCGGTAATTTCTGAAAAGGCGCTTACTCAGAAAAAAGCGGAAGATGAATTATCTAAAGAAGAGATTTTTGCCGGTTTGCTTAACTCGTCTGCAAAATTGAAACACTTTATCAACTCATTGTCGGAAGAAGATTTAAGCACAGAAATTAAAATAACAAATCCGTGGTTTGAATGCGAACTGCCAATTGCAGATTATCTGCTTCAGGTTATCAATCACGGAACTTATCACCGGGGTCAGATTGTAACGATGGGAAGAAATATCGGAATTACAGATGCGTCCAATACAGATTACAATTTCTATAATGTGGTAAAACAGCAATAAATAAAAAACTCCTGAAGATAATTTCTCTCAGGAGTTTTTTCTATAATAATCTTTGCTTGTTGATTTCTAACAATTTCAGAACGTTGGCTTTTAAGATTTCAGGTTCCAGAATTTCAGCATAATCTCCAAACATCAAAAACCATCTCGGAAAAGCATTAGTAATATCTCTGGACATAAAGGTCATTTCGATTTTTTCGTCAATTTCTTTCTGCGAAATAAAACCATGATATTTTCTCTCAGTTGCCAAATACCGTGCTATTTTACGGTCAATTAAAAGACGGACTTTTGTTGTGGGACAGGTTTCTGTTTTGGTTAAATAAGTTTCCAGGGCATCGTGCTCAATAGTAAAATCGAAATCTGTTTTTTTTATGCCCTGAATTCTGTCGGTTCTAAACTGACGGTAATCTTTTCGAAGATGGCAATAGCCAAGAAAATACCAATTATTATTGTCATGAAAAACACCTACAGGCTCCAGATTACGTTGAGTGGTTTCGTCTTTTTCAAAAGTTTTATAGGTCAAAAGAATCTGCTTTTTTTCTGCAATTCCTTCAAAAAGAACAGCCAAAGTGTTTGGTGAATTATCATTGAACATCGGTTCAGCATCCTGCATTACAATTCTTGATTCGATGTTAGAAAGATAATCTTTGTCGTTCCCTCTTAAAACTGCTTTCAGTTTGTACATAGCTGATGCATAATGAGTTCCCAACGAAGGATCGGTAAATTTTTGCATCAGTTTTTCGGCGGCAATAAAACTGCTTACTTCTTCGCGCGTAAACATAACAGGAGGCAATCTATAACCGTCCATTAGTGCGTAACCTACGCCAGCTTCGCTATAAATAGGAACTCCCGAAGCTTCTAGAGTTCGAATATCTCTGTAAATAGTTCGTAAACTGCAATCAAAACGATCGGCCAATTCCTGAGCTTTTACAATCTTTTTGGATTGTAACTGAATCAGAATAGCAATAATCCGGTCAAATCGTTTAGGAGTTTCGTCGAGCATTTTTCTTCTGGGTTCAAAGGTTTAGAGGTTCAAAGTTACAAAGGTTTAATCTTTATATAAATAAAAAAACTGTTCCAAATTGAAACAGCTTTTGCTTTATAAGTCGAAAGAATTAAAACACTTTTTTAATTATAATATTTTATCAGCTTGAGTTTCAAAACATTTTTTTTGCATCTTTACAGAATTGTAGTATTAAATTTTAAAAGAAATGAAGCTCCCTTTTGAGCCGGTTATTTTTGGTTATGAAATTAATATCCATTTAGTCTTAGAATATCTGGCATTTTTTTTAGGATATAGATATTATGTTTTTTTGCGAAAAAGAACGAATGATACTATCGTTTCTGCCAATAGATTATCGATTGTATTAGGAGCAGCAATTGGAGCTTTTCTCGGTTCCAGAATTATGGGCTTTCTGGAAAATCCTGTTTTTCATTCGGATATAAAATCAATTTTAGAACTCTTCAATGCAAAAACAATTATGGGAGGATTGTTTGGCGGACTATTAGGTGTTGAAATTGCTAAAAAGATTATTGGCGAAAAAGAATCATCAGGCGATTTATTTACTTTCCCAATTATTCTGGGAATTTTTATTGGGAGAATTGGCTGTTTTTTATCTGGTACGAATGAGTTTACGTATGGAAAAAAAACGACTTTTTTTATGGGAATGAATCTTGGAGATAATATTAAAAGACATCCAATTGCCTTATACGAATTAATTTTTCTGATTATTTTGTTTTTTGTTCTAAAGAAACTGAAAACAAAAAATCTTAAAAGCGGACTGTTATTTCAGTATTTTATGATTACCTATTTTGCATTTCGCTTTTTTGTAGAATTTTTGAAACCAAATCATTTCCTGATTTTTGGTATAAGTTCGATTCAGATTTTATGTTTAGTATGTCTGCTTTATTATAACAAAACAATTTTAAATTTATTTGTAAAAAATGCCGGTTAGAAAATATACTTATTATGATTTTACCTTAAGCCTTTGTCCGGAATGCTTAAAGAGAATTGATGCCAAAATTGTTTTTGAAGATGAGAACGTCTACATGCTTAAAAGATGCCCGGAGCATGGAAATTCTAAGGTTTTAATTGCCGACGATATTCAGTATTACAAGAATATCCGAAACTACAATAAACCATCTGAGATGCCGTACACTTTTAATACAAAAACGCATTATGGTTGTCCGTATGACTGTGGTTTATGCCCGGATCACGAACAGCATTCCTGTCTGACAGTTGTTGAGGTTACTGATCGATGCAATCTGACCTGTCCGACTTGTTATGCAGGTTCGTCTCCCAATTATGGAAGACACAGGACTCTTGAAGAAATTAAAGTAATGCTTGATACGGTTGTTAAAAATGAAAAAGAACCGGACGTTGTGCAGATTAGTGGTGGCGAACCAACTATACATCCTGAGTTTTTTGAAATTTTAGATTATGCAAAATCGATTCCAATAAAACACTTAATGGTGAATACAAATGGAATTAAAATTGCGAAAGACAAAGAATTTGTTCAGCGACTTAAAAGTTATGCTCCGGATTTTGAAATTTACCTTCAGTTTGATTCTTTTGAAGATAGTGTATTGCAG
Source organism: Flavobacterium notoginsengisoli (assembly GCF_042686225.1). Classification (NCBI taxonomy): domain Bacteria; kingdom Pseudomonadati; phylum Bacteroidota; class Flavobacteriia; order Flavobacteriales; family Flavobacteriaceae; genus Flavobacterium; species Flavobacterium notoginsengisoli. The sequence continues at coordinate 340,720 of NZ_JBHUOT010000005.1, read as the reverse complement.
GAATTGCGTGGAGCTGATTTAAGTGAAATACGAAAACAAGCTTTAGAAAATCTAAATGAAGTTAATTTGTCCACGACTTTGGTTGTGACACTTCAAAAAGGATTAAACGATCATGAAATAGGTAAAATTGTTGAATTTGCACTAAAACAAAAATGTGTTCGGGGAGTTACATTTCAGCCGACTCAAATTGCAGGCCGACTGGAGAATTTCAATTTAGAAACGGATCGCATGACATTAACGGAAGTAAGAAGAAAAATTCTGGAACAGACCACCGTTTTTAATTCAGATGATTTACTTCCCGTTCCTTGTAATCCAGATGCTTTGGTAATGGGTTATGCATTAAAATTGGGAGAAGAGGTTTTTCCGTTGACACGATATATTAATCCAAATGATTTGTTGGATAATAGTAAAAACACAATTATTTATGAGCAGGATGAAGTACTTCGCGGCAAAATGATAGACTTGTTTAGTACAGGGAATTCTGTAGAAGTAGCGCAGGAAAATTTGAAATCAATATTATGTTGCCTTCCCAATATTGATGCGCCTGAATTAGGTTATGACAATCTGTTTCGAATTATTATCATGCAGTTTATTGATGCCTATAATTTTGACGTGAGAGCAATAAAAAAATCATGTGTACATATTGTCAACAAGGATAATAAAATAATCCCTTTTGAAACAATGAATTTGTTTTACAGAGATGATAAAATTGAAAGACTGGAAGAATTAAGAACTAAAATATAAAGAATATGATAGCGCTGGAAGTAGGTAATTTAAATGGTTTGGTCGCATTTTTTATAGCAATTATGGTGGGGCCGCCAATTTTAATGACAATTATTGGTTTTGCAGTAAAGAAAAACCATCCTAATGGAGCAAAAGTTTTTTTTATTATTGGAGCATTATATTTGATTATTGGCTTAGGAATATGCGGAACACTCCTATCTTAATAAAAACCCCAAATAATTTGTTTATTTGGGGTTTTCTCAATATTGTAAACAGACTAAAATCTATACAGAACTCCAAATTGAGGCTGATCAAAGATATTTTCAAATAAATTGATGTTTAATTGAAAAGTATCTGAAGATGGACCATTTTCCGGAGAAACACTATTGTAAGCCAAAACATTTGCCAACACAAAAGTCACTGCGATGTTTTTGGTAACGAAGTAGTTTAATCCAACATTAATATCAGCAGTTAAACTATTGTCTGTATCACTACCAACGAGCGGTGTCTCAGTTTTATTTCTTCCATAACCTAAGCCAAGCTCAGCATAAGTTTTAAAACGTTTTTTGTCCAGTTCTAAGAAATAGTAACGTGCAAAAGCTCCAACTCCAAATACATTTGTTTTTACCTGAGTCGCTTCTACTTTGTTGCTTGAATAATTTAATTTGGCTCCAACAGCAAATTTATCGTTTAGTAAATAGCCAAACTTTGGACTAAATCCGTAATAATCGGCTGTACCACCAGTACTAATTTTAATAGAACCTTCAAGAAACATATCTCCTTGTTGAAAAGTCACCCCTTTTGCGGAATTCATTTCAGCTTCAGCTTGGTCTTCTTGAGCGTTTGCAAAACAAAAGGTAAAAAGGGCTAAAATAACTGATAAATTGATTTTCATAATCTTAAAAATTTAATTGTTTGTAAGATTAAAAATACTTTTTATGGTTTTAAATCGCTTTAAGTTTAGTCAAACGCGTTAAAAATCAATTTATTAAGTTAATATTTGTATAAATTAACAGGTTTTTACTTGTTTTAATTTAAGATCAGAGATTAGACTATAAACAAAAAACCCAACAACTTTCGTCATCGGGTTTAGTCTATATTCTTTGTTCTTTACTCTTTTATCTAAAAAAAAGAACTAGTCATTCAATTTTAAAACCGCCATAAATGCCTCTTGCGGAATCTCAACGTTTCCTACCTGACGCATACGTTTTTTACCTTTTTTCTGTTTTTCCAGCAATTTACGCTTACGCGAAATATCTCCACCGTAACATTTTGCGGTAACGTCTTTACGAAGTGCTTTAATCGTTTCACGAGCGATAATTTTAGCTCCAATTGCAGCCTGAATCGGAATATCAAATTGCTGTCTTGGAATTAACTCACGTAATTTCTCAGTCATTTTCTTACCGATATTATAAGCGTTGTCTTCGTGGATCAATGCAGAAAGAGCATCAACTGTTTGAGCATTTAAAAGAACGTCAAGTTTAACCAATTTAGAAGTACGCATTCCAATTGGAGAATAATCAAAAGAAGCATAACCTTTAGAAACTGTTTTTAAACGATCATAAAAATCGAATACAATTTCCGCCAAAGGCATATCAAAATTCAACTCAACTCTTTCAGTCGTTAAATAAGTTTGATTGGTGATTAAACCACGTTTCTCGATACATAAACTCATTACGTTTCCAACGAAGTCAGCTTTTGTAATAATCGTAGCTTTAATAAAAGGCTCTTCAACTCTGTCCAGTTTTGAAGGTTCCGGTAAATCGGATGGATTATTTACAATTAATGCCTTTTCTGGCTCTTTTTTAGTGTATGCCAAATACGAAACGTTAGGAACTGTAGTAATTACAGTCATGTCAAACTCACGTTCTAAACGTTCCTGGATAATTTCCATGTGAAGCATTCCTAAGAAACCGCAACGGAAACCAAATCCTAATGCTGCAGAACTTTCAGGAGTAAACACTAATGAAGCATCATTCAGCTGTAATTTTTCCATTGAAGAACGCAAATCTTCATAGTCTTCAGTGTCAACTGGATAAATTCCGGCAAATACCATTGGTTTTACGTCCTCAAAACCAGTAATCATATTCGTTGTTGGTACTTTTGCGTCTGTAATTGTATCACCTACTTTCACTTCGCGTGCTTCTTTAATTCCGGAAATCAGATAGCCAACATCTCCTGCAGAAACTACATTTTTAGGAACCTGATTTAGTTTTAAAGTTCCAATTTCGTCCGCAAAATATTCATTATCGGTAGCCATGAATTTAATTTTCTGGCCTTTTTTGATTTCACCATTTACAACTCTGAAGATTACCTCGATTCCACGGAATGGATTATAAACCGAGTCAAAAATCAAAGCTTGCAAAGGCTCTTCAGGATCTCCTTTAGGAGCAGGAATTTTTTCAATAATAGCAGCAAGAATGTTCTCAACACCAAAACCGGTTTTTCCGGATGCATGGATAATATCTTCTAATTTACAACCTAATAAATCGATAATGTCATCACTAACTTCCTCCGGATTAGCACTTGGTAAGTCAACTTTATTCAAAACCGGAATAATTTCCAGATCGTTTTCAAGCGCTAAATATAAGTTTGAAATCGTCTGTGCCTGAATACTTTGTGCAGCATCAACAATCAGTAAAGCTCCTTCGCAGGCAGCGATAGATCTTGAAACTTCGTATGAAAAGTCAACGTGTCCGGGAGTATCAATTAAGTTTAAGATATATTCTTCGCCCTTGTATTTGTATTCCATCTGGATGGCATGACTCTTAATGGTAATTCCACGCTCACGCTCCAGGTCCATGTTGTCAAGCAATTGTGCTTTTTCTTCACGAGCTGTAACGGTTTGTGTTGCGGCTAGTAATCTGTCCGCTAATGTACTTTTACCGTGGTCAATGTGTGCAATAATGCAAAAATTACGTATCTTCTTCATTTTAATATATCGGTTCTCTAATCGATTTTAGTATTTTTTTGGAAATAATATATGCCAAAACAATTACTGTAAAGCACGTTATTAAGGCGCAAAGATAGCGCAAAGTTTTGGATTCTGGAATCTTGTTCTTCGATAGTTGACGGGAATGGATTAAAAACAGGTTTAAAATTCAAAATTGAATCCTTTTTCTGTTAATTTCTTATACATTTCGGCATCAAATTTATAAAGTTTGGCGGCTCTGTGCGAAACATCTTTTTGTTTTTCGTCTAATGCTGTAAGGAGTTTCATGTGGAGGATTTTTCGTCTGAAATTTGATTTGTCCAATTCAATTCCAAGAATCTCTTCATACAAATGCATTAGTTGCAACAAAGTGAATTTGTCCGGAAGCAAATTGAATCCAATTGGTGCCTGACGAACTCTGTTACGCAATTGTAATAAACTGAAATCCAGAATTTCATTATGGTCAAAAATCAAATCCGGAATTTCGTTTATTTTGAACCATTTTGCTTCGAAAACCTTTAAACTGGCTTTAATATTATAATCTTCTCTATTGACCAAAGTGTAATAACCAATAGTAACAACGCGTCTTTCTAAAACACGTTGCGGATTTGTAAAGGCTTTTAACTGTTCCAAATAAATATTTTCAAGACCGGTAAGCTCCTGTAAAATTCGCTGTGCCGCATCATCTGCACTTTCATCTATTTGAAGCCAACCGCCCAAAAGTCCCCATTTTCCTTTACTTTCGCCTTCAGCATGCTGAACTAAGAGCACTTCAAGGCTCTCTTTGTTAAATCCGAAGAAAACACAGTCAATTGTAATTCCGTCAACTGCTGGTTTATGATTATTGGTAATTATTTCTGTCAATTTAGTATTGTGTTTCGAAGTGTAAAAAAGGATTTATAACGTAATGAAAATCAGAATTCAAAATTAAAACCTTTTTCAGTTAATTTTTTATAGATTTCAGGATCAAACTTATACAACTGTGCCGCCCGATGCGAAACGTCCTGCTGTTTTTCATCCAAAGCCACTAAAAGTTTCATATGAAGAATTTTTCGTCTAAAGTTAGGTTTGTCCATTTCGATTCCTAAAATTTCTTCGTACAACTGCATTAATTGTAATAAAGTGAATTTTTCGGGTAACAGATTAAATCCGATTGGGGTTTGACGGACTTTACTTCGAAGATGTTTTAAGCTGTAATCTAAAATCTCATTGTGATCATAGATCAAATCCGGAATAGTATTTATTTTGTACCATTTGGCATCCGAAGCTGTAAAACCGGCTTTAATATTATAATCTTCTCTTTTTACCAAGGCATAATAACCAATTGTAATAACTCGTCTCAACGGAAAACGATCAGGATCTCCAAATGCTTTCAGTTGTTCCAAATAGATATTGTCAAGACCAGTCAACTCATTTAACAAACGATGAGCGGCATTGTCTGTGCTTTCTTTTTTATAAATCCATCCTCCAGGCAGACCCCATTTTCCTTTACTGATACCTTCTCCATGCTGTACCAAAAGTACCTCAAGACTGCCTTTGTCAAAACCAAAAATAACACAGTCAATTGTGATCGCGTTCATGGCGCTGTGTTCATTTTTTGGAGCAGTTCTGTCATCTACATTTTCAACCATATTCGAGATAAATTTTGACAAATTAAATAAATAAAATGATTATTAGGCTTCTTCAAAGCTTTATATTTTTTTTAACGTAACAAAAAATTGATAATCAGTTAATTAAAAAAGCTCAAAAAAGCAGCTTCAAAACTGTTTATTCTTAAATAGCTGATTGTCAATTTTATAAAACAATGATTTTTCTATATTTTTTATTTCAATTTCAATTTCTTTTTTACAGCATTGATAAAAATGAAACAGTATTTCTCAGAATTGAAAAAAATTAACCCTAATATTTTGTTAATATAGAAAATTTGTTTTACACTTGTAGTCAAATTTACCATAAGATAAATTCAAATTGACCATAAGTAAAAAAGGCAAAGCTACAACTTAACTTAAACTTACCACATATGTTTTTTTAGAAATTGATTTTTTATATCGATTTTCATTAAAAATGTCTGCTTATGATCTGCAAGTATTAAATGTTGGAAATGAGATTCAGGCCCTCGTTTTTGATATGAAATGCTTGGGAAGCTTTTCCGGATTTCTCTTAAGGTAGAAATTACTAACTATAACTTAAACTTAATCAATTCTTATTATGAAAAGCAAAAATTGTATTAAAACAACAAAGCTGTCGTATTTTATGACGGTGCTGCTTAGCGTATTTATGATGCAGTTTGGATTTGCTCAAGAATCCAAAACTGTAAGTGGAACCATCACTTCTGCCGAAGACGGATTTGGAGTTCCAGGAGCAACTGTACAAGTACAGGGAACAAAATCGAGTACTGTTACCGATTTTGATGGAAAATATAAAGTGGAAGCCAAAACAGGCGATGTTTTAGTGATCACTTTCGTGGGATTTAAAACACAGAATATTACCGTTGGCGCTCAAAAAGTGGTCAACGCAGTTTTGCAACCCGAAACTGCAGAACTTAAAGAAATTGTAGTAATTGGTTATGGTACTCAAAAGAAGAAAGTAAATACTGCTGCAACTTCTTTGGTATCAGGAAAAGACATTCAGCAGGTGGCGAGTCTTGATGTTGTAAATGCTTTACAAGGTCAGGCTTCCGGGGTTTCTGTAACGTCTTCTTCCGGACAGCCTGGTGCGAATATGGTGGTAAATATTCGTGGTGCCGGTACGGCAGGTAACAGTGATCCGCTTTATGTTGTGGATGGTGTTGTGGTGGATAACGGAATTGGATATTTGGATCCTTCTGTGATTGAAAGGATAGATGTTTTGAAAGACGCTTCTGCAGCTTCTATCTATGGAGCAAGAGCAGCAAACGGGGTTATCTTGGTTACCACTAAAAAAGGAAAAGACGGTAAAATGAATGTGTCTTTCAGTTCATACACAGGTTTTCAGCAGATTGCTAAAAAACTGGATTTGATGAATACACAAGAATATACAACTATCATTAACGAAGCTCGTGTAAATTCTGGATATGCACCGTTATATACAAAAGCTCAAATCGCTGGATTTCCTAACAATGACTGGCAGAAAGATTTGTTCTACGAAGGTGCAATTAAGCAAAACCACTCTCTTTTGATTACAGGCGGTGATGAGAAATCGACTATTGCAACCGGTTTATCTTACTACGGCCAAGATGGTATGATTGGTGGATCTACTAATCAATCGCAATACGATCGTGTCACTTTTTCTGTAAATTCAACTTCAGAAGTAATTAAAGGGTTTTTGAAAATTGGTGAAAATTTCACATTTTCAAATATCAAATCTAAAGGTGTTGCAGATGATGGTATTTATGGCAACGCAATCAGAAGTTTCCTGAATGCCGCTCCAATTGATCAGCCTTATGACGAAAATGGAGATTTTGCCCGTTCAATTATTTCAAATGATGTAACGAATCCGGTTGGATCTTTATACTATAACAACTTCAACCAGACAAAAACAAACCGTTATGTCGGGAATATTTTTGCCGAATTAAAAATTATTAAAGATCTGACTTTCAGAACTAGTTTTGGTGTGGATATGTCAGATAGTAACTACCGTGCTTTTAGACCGGTTTATTCTCTTTCTTCAAACGATAATAATACAGTTTCAAGCGTTACACAAAGCGCTACAAAATCGATGGGATGGATTTTTGAGAATACCCTTCAATACAAATTCAATTTAGCGTCTCATAATTTTGATGTGTTAGCTGGTACTTCTGCTAAAAAGAATACTTCTGATTATATGGAAGGACAAGGAAGAAACTTAATTTTTGACGATTTTGAACATGCATACTTAGACAATGCAAAAGATCCAACATCAAATGTGGTTAAAGGAAATCGTAGAGATTATGCAATTCAATCTTACTTCGGACGTTTATTGTACGACTATGATAATAAATATTTATTCTCTGCGACAGTTCGTCGTGATGGATCTTCAGAATTTGGTCCAGACAATAAATACGCTATTTTCCCATCTTTTTCTGCAGGTTGGAATTTAGATAAAGAAGCTTTCTTCAAAGAAAACAAAGTTTTAAACACATTCAAGTTAAGAGCAAGCTGGGGACAAAATGGTAATGACCAATTTGCAAGAAGATTTGCTTATATGTCTGTTGTAAATTCAACAGATAAAACCTATCACTTTGGAACAGGAGACGAAACTTTATTAGTAGGTTCAAGTCCTGACCAATTGGCAAACCGTAACTTAAAATGGGAAACTTCTGAGCAATTGGATTTAGGTTTTGATGCGACATTGTTTACCAACTTTACTTTAACTTTTGATTATTACGATAAGAAAACTAAAGATTGGTTGGTATTAGCTTCTATCCCAACTTATGCTGGAGCAACTGCACCTTATATTAATGGTGGTGATGTAAGCAATAAAGGTTTTGAAATTGGTTTGTCTTACCGTACACGTTTTGGAAACGATTGGAATTTTGCAGTAAATGCAAACCTTTCCCGCAACCAAAATGAAGTGTTGAGAATTGCGAACAATGAAGGAATCATTCACGGAGAATCTAATATTTTGTTCCAAGGTTTAGATGAGATGAACCGTGTTGAGGTAGGAAAACCAATGGGTTATTTCTACGGACTAAAAACAGACGGAATTTTCCAAAATGCGGCTGAAGTTGCAGCGGGTGTTCAGCCAAATGCAGTGCCTGGAGACGTTCGTTTTGTGGATTTAAATGGAGATGGAAAAATCGATGCAAACGATAAAACAAAAGTAGGTGATCCAAATCCAGATATTACTTATGGTGTTAATTTAGAATTATCATACAAAGCTTTTGATTTTTCTATTAATACGTACGGTATTGCTGGTGGGCAAAACGTTTTTGGAATTCACGACTATACTCGTGCTTACACCAATAACACTACAGATATATTAAACAGATGGACAAGCGAAGGAACTTCAAACACAGTTCCTAGAGTAACTTACGGGACAGATGATAACGGGAATTACACTAAATTTTCTGATTTGTATATTCAGGATTCCGATTTCTTCAGAATTAAAAATGCTACAATCGGATGTGATTTAACGAAGTTAACAGACAGATTAAAGTTCTTCTCGAAATTTAGAGTGTATGTAGCCGGAAATAACATTTACACTTTCACAAAGTATAAGGGAATGGATCCGGAAATTGGTTTTGGAAACGTAAATCAGTCTTGGGCAAAAGGAATTGATGTTGGATATTATCCGCAGCCAAGAACCTACATGATGGGTCTAAATGTTAACTTTTAATTTTTGAAAACGATGAAAACATATATAAAATTATTTGCCCTTTCAAGCTTACTTGTTTTAGGTTCTTGTTCGGAGGATTTTTTAGAAAACGAACCATATACAGATAAAGTAACAGAGAATTTTTATAAAACTCCATCTGATGCTTTTGAAGGTTTGGTTGCTGTTTATGACGTATTACAGCGTGAAGCTTATGGTACACAATTGATCGTAAGTGAGCAGGCATCTGATAACTGTTTTGGTGGATTTGGTATTGCCGATCCAACAGTAGATTTGCAATGGGACCGCTTTCAATACACTACAGATAAAGATATGAATGCGCCAACATGGACCAATTCTTATCTTGGAATTTACAGAGCTAACGTTTTATTAGAAAACTTAAGCAGAGTAAACTGGGGAGCTGATACCGCTTTGAAAACACGTTACGAAGCAGAAGCACGTTTCTTAAGAGCACACTTTCATTTCCAGGCTGCAAAAATGTTTGGAGATATTGTTCCTTTAGATCATACAGTGACTACAAGCGAATTTGAATTACCAAGACAAGCACCAGAAGTTACTTATGCTTTAATTGCAAACGATTTAAAATTTGCTGCTGATAACTTAAATAATGATAATTATTCAAAAGCAGGAAATGCCAACTTCGGAAGAATTACAAAATGGGCTGCAGAAGCGTATTTGGCTAGAACATTTTTGTTTTACACAGGAGCTTACAACAAACCGGATTTAGCCGGAGTAATTACAAAAGCGCAGGCAACAACTTACATTAATGATGTAGTGAGCAACAGCGGCCACGGATTAGTTCCTGATTTTGCTAATCTTTGGTTAGCGGCTTCTTTCGAAAATTTTGTTGGAGAAGATAATACAGAAATGGTTTGGGCAGTTCGTTTTAATGGCTCAGGAAAAGGAAACTGGGATCTTCACGAAGGAAACCGTTTTCAGGTAAATATTGCACCGCGTGGAGGTTCAATTGGAAGATATGCAACAGGATGGGGAGGAGCAACTGTTAACCCAAAATTGGTTGCAGCTTACGATAATGCGGATAGTAGAAAAGCGGCTTCATTTATTAATTATGCTGGCGAAGGACTAAACTTTGATGCTCAAGCCAGAGAACAGCGTCAATACACTGGTTATTCCTGGAAAAAATACTGCCCAATTACAAATGCGGCAGGAACGGCAGTTGTTGAAGCAAACGGTGGAAACTTCCAAATTGATAACTATCAGGATTATGCTATTATTCGTTTTGCAGATGTTTTATTAATGGCTGCCGAATTAAATTTAGACGGAAATGCAGGTTTAGCACAGACAGATTTAGATCGGGTTCGTGATCGTGCTTTCAAAAATACGGCACATAGAATTCCGGTAACAAAAGCGGTGATTATGGAAGAGCGTCGTCTCGAATTAGCTTTAGAAGGATTACGTTATTTTGACTTAATCAGACAAGGAATGGGCGTGATGAAATCGGCTATTGATAACAATACAGGAGATTCTCAATTTAATGTGACTTTTAGACCAGAAACTCTAGGTTGGTTTGCATTACCACAATCGCAGATAGTACTTTCAAATGGTACTATTCAACAAAATCCAGGTTGGAATTAACTTTAAACAAATTGATTATGAAACGTATATTATATATAGTATTAGCGGCTGTAACAATCAGTTCGTTTTTATTCTCTTGTGAGCCTGTTGAAGATCGCGAGAGTTTACCAGCAGTTACTCAGACACCAGAAACACTTAAATTCTCTATAACTCAAAATACAGCAAAAAAGAATGAAGTGATTTTAAAAAATGATGATCCAACTGTAATTCCATATTGGAGATATGTTGACGGAAACGGAAACGAACTTGGACATTCTAATAAAAGCGATGACAAAATTACTTTTCCTTTTGCAGGAAAGTATACTGTTTTTTACACAGCATTTGTTAGAGGAGGTTCAGTAGAAGCGGCACCGGTAACAGTAGATGTTCCTCAGAATGATAATACTTTTTTCAGCGATCCAAGATGGAACAAACTGACTAACGGACTAGCAGGAAAAACTTGGGTTTTATATATGACTGCACCTTTAGAGTTTATTGGAAATACACCAAGTTATGTAAACAGAGCGGTAAGCGGCCCGGGATGGTGGCCAAATCTATCTGATATTTCTTGGGCAGGTTTAGAAAATAAAGATTGGGGAGAAATTAGATTTGATCTTAATGGAGGTTACAATGTTTCGGTAACACAAACCAACCCAACTTTAGGAAGTACACAAAAAACAACCAAAGTAGGAACATTCAATTTTAGTCTTACAACTGGAGAAACAAATGATAGAATTTCTTTTAATGGAGGAACAGAAATGTTGCATCCAAATGAAGCAAGTTATTTTAGTCCGTCATTTAGTTTTACCAATGTAAAAATTGTTGAACTTACTGATACAAGTTTATGTTTTATTGCTATTAGAGCTGATAATGATTATTTGATTTATCATTTAGTACCTAAATCATAAGTTAGTTAGTTTTGAAGTCTCAGTTTTAAACATGTTTATAATATGCTTTAAGACTGAGACTTAAATTATTCTAAGTAGAAATATTTGAAATCATATTTTATTTCTATCTTCAATTTTCAAAAAGTAAAAAGTACTTATGTCTATTAGAAAAAACATAAAAAGAATACGTTTATTGGCAGTTATAGCTGGAATTATGCTATTCAATTCCTGCAGTAAAAAAGAAGATGTATTTGTAAACAGAAAAGTTTCTTTTAATGCAGATTGGAACTTCCATCTTAATGATAGCATTGTCGATAAAGACACTATTGGAGCTTCAACAAAATGGAGAACTTTAGATGTGCCACACGATTGGAGCATCGAAGGGAAATTTGATGAAAAGAGTCCGGCCGGATATGGTGGAGGATCTCTTAACGGAGGTTTAGGCTGGTACAAAAAAACGTTTAAAGTAGCAGCAGAAGACAGCACAAAAATAACTTCTATCACTTTTGACGGAGTGTATAGAAACAGTGAAGTCTGGGTAAACGGACATTATTTAGGAAAACGCCCAAACGGATATATTGGTTTTCAATATGACATGTCGCCGTACTTAAATTACGGAGAAAAAAACAACGAAATAATTGTTAAGGTTGACAATTCAAAACAACCAAATTCACGCTGGTATTCTGGTTCCGGAATTTTTAGAAATGTCTGGATCGAAACTACAGATAAACTTCATGTAGCACAATGGGGAACGTATATTACAACTCCAAAAGTTACAGCTGAAAATGCTTCAGTAAATATTGAAACTACAATTAAAAATCAATATGAAGCGGCTAAAAAAGCAACTGTAACAACAACTATTTTTAAAGACGACACCAAAGTAACATCGGTTACTCAAAATATAACATTAAATGCTAATGCCAATCAAACCATCAAACAATTGGCAATTGTTGAAAATCCGGTTTTATGGTCAGATGAAAATCCGGAATTGTATACAGCAGTTACCGAAATTTCGCTTGACGATAAAATAATAGATCAATACAAAACAACTTTCGGAATCAGAGATTTTAAATTCGATTTAAACAAAGGTTTTATTCTGAATGGAAAACAAGTGAAGATAAAAGGAGTTTGCATGCACCATGATTTAGGTCCGTTGGGATCTGCGATTAATACCCGTGCCATCGAGCGCCAGTTGGAAATTCTGAAAGAAATGGGCGTAAACGGAATCAGAACGTCACACAATCCGCCTGCTCCTGAACTTTTACAGCTTTGCGATAAAATGGGTTTCATTGTCATGGATGAAGCTTTCGACATGTGGAAACAAACCAAAACCAAATACGATTATGCAAATGATTGGGACAAATGGCATAAACAAGATTTAATTGATCAATTGTTGCGCGACCGAAATCATGCGAGTATTTTTATGTGGAGTATCGGAAACGAAATCCCGGAACAATGGAATGAAACCGGAATTGAAATCGCCAAACAATTAGCTGCAATTACACGTCAATACGATAAAACGCGACCACTTACTGCAGGAATGAATCCGCCGGTAAATATGAATATTGATGAGGTGACTTTACAATTTGAGAAAAAAAATGTATCGATTAATCCGCTTGCCGGATCTGGTATTTTAGATTTAATAGGATACAATTATGCACATCAGACATTCGAACATCATTTGAAAAATTTCCCAAATACACCTTTTATCGCTACCGAAACGACTTCAGGTTTACAAACAAGAGGATATTATGATGCGGTTTCAGATACAATCAAAAAATGGCCGGTGAGCTGGGATAAAAAATTTGAAGGAGGAAATCCTGGAAATACGGTTTCAGCTTACGATCAGGTACAAACGCCTTGGGGATCTACGCACGAAGCAACCTGGAAAGTCATTAAAAAACATGATTTCTTAGCCGGAATGTATGTTTGGACAGGTTTCGATTATATCGGAGAACCAACGCCGTACGAATGGCCATCGGTAAGTTCGTATTTCGGAATTGTCGATTTAGCCGGTTTCCCGAAAGACGTATATTATATGTACCAAAGTGAATGGACAGATAAAACCGTTCTTCACATTTTTCCACATTGGAACTGGAAAGCCGGACAAACAGTTGATGTTTGGGCCTATTACAATAAAGCCGATGAGGTGGAACTTTTCGTAAACGGAAAATCAGTTGGAAAAAGAAGCAAAAAAGGAGACGATTTACACGTAATGTGGAGAATTCCTTTTGAAGCTGGAACTCTAAAAGCCATTTCTCGTAAAGACGGAAAAGTGGTTTTAGAAAAAGAAATTAAAACAGCCGGAAATCCTTCGCAATTAAAATTGACTGCCGACAGAAGCACCATCAAAGCTGATAAAAATGATTTGTCATTTATTACAGTTGATATTTTAGATGCCAATGGAACTTTAGCTCCAAATGCTAATAATGAAATTAATTTCTCTTTAAAAGGAAACGGAAAAATTGTAGGTGTTTGCAGCGGAGATCCAGTTAGCCACGAATCATTTAAAGGAAATAAGCATACGGCTTTAGCTGGAAAATGCCTGGTAATTGTACAATCTGGAGATAAATCAGGTAGATTGGAATTGACCGCTAAAGCGAATGGCTTAAAACAAGCTACAATTGTAATAACAACAGAATAATAAGTTACGCTATCCTAACAGTCCGACGCGTCGGACTGTTAGGTATCAATAGATTTTTGTCAATAGATTTTTGTTAAGATATAAATAAAATACCTAACAGTTCGACGCGTCGGACTGTCAGGATAAACTAACATCTAGATTATTAACCAATGAAAAACTCACAACTAACCGCATTGTTTTCGGCATTTATGCTAGGGTTTGTTCTAACGCCAAAAGCATCAGCTCAAATCCAAAATGCAGACGTACTGAATGCACCAATAGATATCAGCAAAGATTTTCAGAACTATCTGAACACTTTTTATTTTGCAGACGAATTGGCTTCTTTTGATCCTGCAACAGGAAAAGGAACCATCAAATATCTGCGATACAATTACAAAACGCGTCAGGCTTTCAACAACATGATGATGAAACCAGATGTTGAAAAAGCAAACGAATTTCCAACAACAGAATATGCAGAATCTCCTGTTTTGCCATTCGAAATTCAGTTTGTTTCAGATAGAACGGTTCGTATTAAAACGACTTCTGGACCGCAGTTTCATCCGCAAAAAGAATCCTTGATGTTGGTTGACGGCGTTGCGCCAAATCATCCTGAATTATGGAAATATGCTAAAATAGAAGGCGGTCATAGTTATACAAGCAAACACGGAAAAGTGGAGATTTTGACAAAACCTTGGCACGTAAAAATTTACGATGAAAAAGGAAAACTGCTGACAAGCACACTTCATGATACTGACTTTAAAAATACTTATACACCTACACTTCCTTTTTCTTATGTTCGCAGAAACAGCGATTATTCAAGAAGTATGGGAGCGGCTTTCAGCTTAGAACCAGATGAAAAAATATTTGGTTGTGGTGAATCATTTACACAATTCAACAAACGCGGTTCAAAAGTAGTTTTATGGACAGATGATGCTAACGGAATCCAAAATGAAACCATGTACAAACCAATTCCGTTTTACATGAGCAGTCGCGGTTACGGTGTTTTTATGCATCATTCCACACCAATTACAGTGGACTTTGGAAAATATTTTTCAAGCGCAAATGAAATGTACATTGGCGATGACGAAGCCGATTTGTTTTTCTTCATCGGAGAACCAAAAGACATTTTAGATCAATATACCAATCTGACTGGAAAAGCGGCAATGCCACCACTTTGGTCTTTCGGTTTCTGGATGAGCCGTATTACCTATTTTTCTGAAAAAGAAGGACGTGATGTAGCAAGAGATTTACGTAAATACAAAATCCCAACCGATGTGATTCACTTTGACACAGGCTGGTTTGATGTAGATTGGAGAAACAACTACGAGTTTGCAAAATCTCGTTTCCCGTATGCGACAAAAATGATGTCTGATTTAAAGAAAGACGGTTTCCAGGTTTGTCTTTGGCAGTTGCCTTATTTTACGCCAAAGAATACCTTGTTCCCTGAAATTATGGACAAAAATTTAGCGGTAAGAGACAGAAAAGGAAATCTTCCGTACGAAGATGCTGTTTTAGATTTTTCAAATCCGGAAACAATCACTTGGTACCAAGGAAAATTGAAAAAGTTATTTGATGAAGGCGTTGCTGTTTTCAAAGTAGATTTTGGAGAAGCTGCTCCGCCAGACGGGATTTACCATTCTGGAAGAACTGGTTTTTACGAACACAATTTATATCCGTTAAGATACAATAAAGCAGTTGCAGAAATTACTCAAAAAGAAAAAGGATACACTTTAATCTGGGCAAGAAGTACTTGGGCAGGTTCACAGCGTTACCCTTTACATTGGGGAGGAGATTCTGAAACTACAAACGGAGCCATGTCGGCAGAATTACGCGGTGGACTTTCATTAGGTCTTAGCGGATTCAGTTTCTGGAGCCATGACGTTGGAGGCTTCGCAACTAAATCTCCTGAAAATATTTATAGAAGATGGACACCATTCGGAATGTTGACTTCACACGTAAGAAGCCACGGAGAACCACCTCGTGAACCTTGGTTGTACAGCAAAGATTTCTTAGAAGGATTTAGAAAAGCAGATAATATGCGTTACGAATTAATGCCATATATCTATGCTCAGGCAAAAGAAAGTTCTCAAAAAGGTTTACCAATGATGCGTGCGCTTTTTGTAGAATATCCAAACGATCCGGGAGCCTGGTTAGTTGATAATCAATATTTATTTGGTTCAAGTATGTTGGTTGCACCGCTTTTTGAAGAGGTTGAAGAAAGAGATGTTTATCTTCCGGAAGGAACTTGGATTGATTACCAAACTAAAAAAGTATACCAAGCAGGATGGCATAAAATCAAAGCAGGTGAAATTCCAATTATCGTTTTGGTTAAAGACGGAACTGCAATTCCACACATTGGTTTAGCGCAGTCTACAAAAGATATGGATTGGAGCAAACTGACATTAAAAGTGTATGCAAGTGATAAAACGACTTCGGCAACAGCCAAAGTATTTTTACCGGAAGGTGATGCTGTTCAAGAAATAAAAGTGAACAAAAGCGGAAACAATTTTGAAGTAGCAGCAAATCCATTAAATGGAAAAACCACTTTTAAAACAGAGTGGATTAAATAAAAAAAGTTAGCCACTAATTGCATGAATTAGCACAAATTTAATTCGTGGAAATTCGTGCAATTCGTGGCAAAAAAATAAAAAATATTTAAACACATAGAAACATAGGTTTTTGTTTGTGAATAAAAGGAAAATGGAAAGAAACTAGTTTCTCACACATAGCTATGTGAATTTAAACAAGTGAAACGCCTTTTTACAGTTTTCAATGAACTATGATTCTATGTGTTTAAAAAATATAGCCAGCATTTAGGCAAAAAATATAATACCAAAAAACATGAAAAACTATCTAATTCTCCCAGCCGTATTGTTTTCGATAGCAATAGGCTACAGTCAAAAAACGAAGAACGCTTACGAACTGGCATCGCCAAACGGAAAAAACAAAATCAAATTTGAGCTGGTAAAAAATGCTCCAAAATATGCCGTTTCTCACGGAAAAACCGAAGTGATTTCTCCATCTGATATGGGATTTGTATTGAAAGGAAACGAAGACTTAAGCACAAACTTTGAAATAAAAGGAGCAAAAACTTCTACGTTTGATGAAACTTGGGAACAAGTTTGGGGAGAAAAGAAAAATATTAGAAATCACTACAATCAATTGGTAGTTGATTTACAGCAAAAAACAGGAAACAAAAGAAAATTACAAATCCAGTTTCGCGCTTTCGATGATGGTATTGCTTTTAGATATGTGTATCCAAAACAAAATGTGAAAGACAGTATTTTCATCATGGATGAAAAAACAACTTTCAACTTAAAAGAAGACGGAAAAGCGTGGTGGATTCCGGCGAATAGAGAAAACCGCGACGAATATCTTTTCAAAGATGCACCAGTAAGTACTTTGGATACCGTTTTGACTCCGTTAACAATTGAAAGCAAAAACGGATTAGCGTTAAGTTTCCACGAAGCAAACCTGATCGATTTTGCAAGTATGACTTTGGTAAATACTAAGGGAACAGAATTAAAATCGGATTTAGTGCCATGGCCTGATGGAGTAAAAGTGCGTGTAAAAGATACTTTTACCTCTTCATGGAGAACACTTCAAATAGGAGAAAATCCGGGAGAATTGATTACTTCTTATTTGGTTTTAAACTTAAACGAACCAAACAAATTAAAAAATACAAACAGCTATTTCAAACCATACAAATATTTAGGAATTTGGTGGGGAATGCACATCGGAAAATATACTTTCTGGGAAAGTGACAAACAAGGTGCAACAACGAAACACGCTGAAGAATATATCGATTTTACAGCAAAAGAAGGTTTCCACCATTTATTGATCGAAGGATGGAACAAAGGATGGACGCCAGGTTGGTATGAAAACCGCATGCACATGTTCAGTTTCACAAAAAGTGCCGACAATTTCGACTTAGAAAAAGTGGTTGAATACGGAAAGAAAAAGAACATCGAATTAATCGGATACCACGAAACAGGCTCGAACTTAATTAACTATTTAAAAGAAGTTGACGAAGGTTTTGCTTTATACAAAAAACTAGGAATTCATACCGTAAAAATCGGTCACGTAGGTTCTAAATTGAATATGAAACAAATGCACTTCGGTCAGTTTGGAGTAAATTATTTCAGATATATTTTAGAGAAAGCAGCACAATACGATTTAGCGGTTTTATACCACGAATCAATTAAAGATACAGGAGAAAGAAGAACTTTTCCAAATATGGTTTCAAGAGAAGCAGCGCGCGGACAAGAATATAATGCTTGGAGCGAAGGAAATCCGCCAAACCATTTAAGTATTATTCCGTTTACAAGATTGCTTTCTGGACCAATGGATTTTACACCTGGAATTTTTGATGTTGAGGTAAAACAAGGTTACCCAGGAAAAAGAATTCAAGGAACAGTTGGACAGCAATTGGCATTGTACGTAACGATTTATTCTCCAATCCAGATGTTGGCAGATCTTCCAGAAAACTACGAAGGAAAACCAGCATTACAATTCTTAAAGGACGTTCCAACAGATTGGGAAGACACTAAAATCTTAGAAGGAAAAATTGGCGAATACATCACAACAGTAAGAAAAGACAGAAATAGTGCAGATTGGTATTTAGGAACTTTGACCAATGAAAAATCAAGAAATGTAGAAGTTTCATTATCATTCTTAGATCCAAAAGCGACTTACGAAGCACAGATTTATGTTGATGCCGAAGGAACAGATCAAACACATAATCCGGAAGCAGTTTCAATTTCGAAGAAAACAGTAAAATCATCTGATAAATTACAATTGAAATTAGGCGGTGCTGGTGGTGGTGCAGTGAGATTCAAAAAAATATAATTATTGGTTTTAATATCCTAACAGGTTTTCAAAACCTGTTAGGTATCAAATATCAAGTCACAATAATGAAACTATTAGATTGGGTAAAATAAATACCTAACAGTTTTTGTAAACCTGTTAGGATAACCAAAAACACATTTTCAGATGAAAAGAATTTTTATACTCCTAGTTTTAATTCATTCAATCCAAATCATTGCACAAACTGCTGAAAACCGAATCATAAAAGTTGATTACAAAAAAGAAGCAGGAAAACTAAACACCATGTTTAAAGAATGCATCGGTGCCGGAAGAGCAAATGAAGGTCTTCGTGCAGATTGGCAGCAGCAACTGGCATTGGTAAAAAAAGAATGCGATTTTAAATACATCCGTTTTCATGGTTTATTGTCTGATGATATGGCCGTTTATCGCGAAGACGAAAAAGGAAATCCAGAATACAACTACCAATATGTGGACGTTTTATTTGATTACATTGTGAGTCTGAAAATGAAACCGTTTGTGGAATTAGGTTTTATGCCAAATGCTTTAGCAAGTGGAAAAGAAACGATTTTCTGGTGGAAAGGCAACGTAACGCCTCCAAAAGATTACAAAAAATGGGAAGATTTAATTAGAAATCTAACTGCGCATTTTAAAGAACGTTACGGAGACGAAGAAGTAAAAACTTGGTATTTTGAAGTTTGGAACGAACCGAATTTATCCCCAGGTTTTTGGAGCAGTACACAAGAGGAATATTATAAATTATACGATTACGCAGCTCGCGGTGTAAAAGCAGTAAATCCAGCTTATAAAGTTGGCGGGCCAGCAACGGCAGGTTCAGCTTGGGTTTCAGAATCTATTGATTTTTGCGCGAAGAATAATGTTCCGATGGATTTTGTTTCGACTCATACTTATGGAGTAAAACATGGTTATCTGGACGAATTCGGAACTTCGGGAACGATTTTGAATCAGGACGAATGGAGTGTAAGTGGAGAAATTATTCATTCCAGAAAATTGATTACGGAATCAGCTAAACCGAATTTAGAATTGCATTATACAGAATGGAGTACATCGTACACGCCAGCAGATCCAATTCACGACAGTTATCATTCGGCAGCGTATATTCTGCAAAAAATAAAACAAGTGGGCAATGCGGCAAATTCCATGTCATATTGGGTTTTTACTGATATTTTTGAAGAAGCAGGACCAAGATTTACGCCATTTCACGGCGGTTTCGGATTATTGAATACACAGGGAATTAAAAAACCGGCTTATTTCTCTTATTATTTAATGAATAAATTAGGAGAAACAGAACTTCAAAATTCGGATAAAGCTTCCTGGACTTCCAAAAATGCAAAAGGCGATATGCAAGTTTTGTTATGGGATTTTACCAATACACATCCTGGCGATAAAGAGTTGAATCAAACGTATTATATAAAAGACCTTCCTTCAAAAGAAAAAGGAAAAGTGAAAGTGGAAATTGATGGCATTCAAAAAGGAAAATACCTTTTAGAAATTTACAAAGTGGGCTATAAAGTGAATGACGCTTACGCGGATTATCTGGCGATGAACAAGCCGAATCAGTTAACACGTGAACAAGTCAATTCAATAAAAGAGAAAAATAACGGCGCGCCAATTTCGACAGAAAAAATTACAATTGACGGAAAAGGGACTTTCAGCAGAGAATTCAAAATCAACGAAAATGATGTTGTCATGCTGAATTTAATTAAACAATAGTTGAGAGAAAACCACAAACATAAAAATAGTATTAACTGTATTTAAAGATAATTGTGAGGAATCAAAAATCTTTAAATCAAAAAACATCTAACTATCTATGAAAAACAAAATGATGTTCCTTTCAGCAGCTCTAGTTTTTGCATTGTTTACTTCTTGTAAAAATGATGCCCAGACATTAGCTTCAAATTCAGCTGAAACCGAAGAATACATAGGAAAAGAAATAGGCACAGATCATGATGCTGAAATTGACAAACTGATTTCGCAGATGACATTAGAAGAAAAAATCGGAATGCTTCACGGGAACAGTATGTTTGCCAATGCAGGCGTAAAACGTTTAGGAATTCCAGAACTAAAAATGGCTGATGGTCCGTTGGGAGTTCGCGAAGAAATTTCAAGAGACAATTGGGCTCCGGCAGGATGGACAAACGATTTTGCAACGTACTATCCAGCAGGAGGCGCTTTGGCAGCAACTTGGAATGCAGAAATGGCGCATACTTTCGGAACTAGTTTAGGAGAAGAATTACGTGCAAGGGATAAAGACATGTTGCTTTCGCCAGCCATCAATATGGTAAGAACGCCGCTTGGAGGAAGAACGTACGAATACATGTCTGAAGATCCGTTTTTGAACAAAAAAATCGCAGTGCCTTTGATTGTTGGTTTACAAGAAAAAGACGTAATGGCATGCGTAAAACATTATGCGGCAAACAATCAGGAAACGAATCGTGATTTTGTAGATGTACAAATTGACGAGCGTACACTTCGAGAAATTTATCTTCCAGCTTTTGAAGCTTCTGTAAAAGAAGCAAAAGCATACAGTATTATGGGCGCTTACAATAAATTTAGAGGCGAATATTTATGTGAGAACGATTATATGCTGAATAAAATCCTGCGTGACGAATGGGGATTCAAGGGAATCGTAGTTTCAGATTGGGCTGCGGTGCATTCTACAGCAAAATCTTTGAAAAATGGTTTGGATATTGAAATGGGAACACCTAAACCTTTCAATGAATTTTTCTTAGCCGATAAATTAATTGCAGCGGTTAAATCTGGAGAAGTTTCTGAGAAAGAAATTGATCTTCATGTAAAAAGAATTTTAAGAACATTGTTTCAGGTTAAGGCAATGGGAGGCGGAACTCGTGCAAAAGGAAGCATCGCAACCGAAGCGCATTACCAAGATGCCTACAAAATTGCAGCTGAAGCAATTGTTTTGTTGAAAAACGAAAACAATGCATTGCCATTAAAGCTGAACGGAGTTAAATCTATAGCTGTTATCGGAAACAATGCAACAAAGAAAAACGCTTTGGGCGGATTTGGTGCCGGAGTAAAAACAAAAAGAGAAGTTACGCCTTTAGAAGGTCTTAAAAACAGATTGCCTTCTTCAGTTAAAATCAATTATGCGGAAGGATATTTAGAACGTTACGACGAGAAAAATAAAGGAAACTTAGGAAACATTACAGCTAATGGTCCAGTTACAATTGATGCATTAGATCCAGCAAAAGTTCAGGAAGCAGTTGATGCAGCTAAAAACTCAGATGTTGCCATCATTTTTGCGGGTTCCAACCGTGATTATGAAACAGAAGCTTCAGACCGTAGAGATTTACATTTACCTTTTGGACAAGAAGAATTAATTAGAAAAGTAACAGCTGTAAATCCTAAAACTATTGTCGTAATGAGTGCGGGTGCTCCGTTTGATATTAATGAAGTAAGTCAGAAATCTTCGGCTTTAGTTTGGAGCTGGTTCAACGGTTCTGAAGGCGGAAATGCTTTGGCTGATGTGATTTTAGGAAAAGTAAATCCGTCAGGAAAATTACCTTGGACAATGCCTAAACAACTTAAAGATTCTCCTGCGCATGCCACAAACAGTTTTCCTGGAGACAAAGCGGTAAATTATGCTGAAGGAATCTTGATTGGATACCGTTGGTTTGATACTAAAAATGTTGCACCATTATATCCTTTTGGTTACGGATTATCATACACGACTTTCGCTCTTGATAATGCAAAAGCGAATAAAGATTCATACGCTCAAAACGATGTGATCGAAGTTACGGTTGACGTTAAAAATACAGGAAAAGTAGACGGAAAAGAAGTAGTTCAATTATACACTTCAAAATCAGATTCTAAAATTACTCGTGCCGCACAAGAATTAAAAGG
This sequence comes from Flavobacterium notoginsengisoli, assembly GCF_042686225.1. Taxonomy (NCBI): domain Bacteria; kingdom Pseudomonadati; phylum Bacteroidota; class Flavobacteriia; order Flavobacteriales; family Flavobacteriaceae; genus Flavobacterium; species Flavobacterium notoginsengisoli. Next base: position 317,979 of record NZ_JBHUOT010000005.1, on the reverse strand, counting down.
ATTCAAAAAAGCAGATGTAAAAGCGGGCAGTTCAGAAAAAGTAACCATCAAAGTGCCGGTAAAAGAATTGGCTTATTATGATGTTGCATCAAAAAAATGGACAGTTGAGCCAGGAAAATACACCATCAAATTAGGAACCTCTTCAAGAGATATTAAAAAAGAAATTCAGGTAATAGTAAAATAACCAGCTGTTTTTCTTTTTATAATAACTAACTATCAATCAACGTCAGCCCATTTAAAAGTTGGCGTTGATTTTACAACTTAACTTAAACCAAACCAAATGAAAAAAACAATAAAAGATTACCTGGCAAGTGCATTGTTATGTTTTGCATTTTTTGGAGTTTTAGCCTGCAGTTCTGACAAAGAAACAGCACAAAACTTAACTGTAAAAGGATTAACAATAAACACCGATAAAATTGATTTTCAAAGCGCAGAAAGTAATGCTGACATTACTATAAATAGTGAAGCGACAGCGTGGTTATTGCAAAATTCAGAAGCAAGCTGGTTAAAGATCAGTAAATCTGCAGGAACAACAGGAACAACAGTTGTTCAAATTACAGCATTACAAAACACAACTTCCAGTGCTAGAACTGCCGTTATAACTTTGAGTTCAGGTGAGGCAAATTCATTGCAGATAAAAGTTTCTCAGGCAGCAGGTAGAGCAGCTGACGGTACATATCCAAGTTATAATACAAATCCGCTTCCGGCAGATGCATCAGGAATGGGAAGTACAGCAGTGCAACTAGCGGCAAAAATGAAATTGGGCTGGAACATTGGAAATACGCTGGAAGCAACTGGTGGAGAAACAGCATGGGGAAATCCAAAAGTTACAAAGCAGTTGATTGATTTGGTAAAAGCAAATGGTTTTAATGCCATCAGAATTCCATGTTCGTGGAACCAGTATCTGGCTAATGCGGAAAAAGCACAAATTAAAGCAGATTGGTTAAGCCGAGTAAAAGAAGTAGTACAATATTGCGTTGATAATGATATGTACGTAATTGTAAACATCCATTGGGATAGCGGCTGGCTTGAAAACAATGTCACAGAAGCTAAAAAAGACGCTAACAATGCGAAACAAAAAGCATTTTGGGAACAAATTGCAACAGAACTACGTGGTTTTGACGAACACCTTCTTTTTGCAAGTGCGAACGAACCAAATGTTGAAAATGCAGCACAAATGGCTGTTTTGACTTCATATCATCAAACTTTTATTGATGCAGTTCGTTCTACAGGTGGAAAAAATGCCTACCGTAATTTAATTGTACAAGGGCCTTCAACAGATATCGAAAAAACAAATAAGTTAATGACCACTTTGCCAACAGATAAAGTGGCGAACAGAATGATGGCAGAGGTTCATTATTATACACCATATCAATTTGCTTTAATGGACAAAGATGCAGACTGGGGTAAAATGTTTTATTATTGGGGAAAAGATTATCATTCTACAACAGATCCTACTCGTAACTCAACTTGGGGAGAAGAGGCAGACTTAGATAAATTTTTCCTTTCGATGAAAACGCAATTTGTAGACAAAGGAATTCCTGTAATATTAGGCGAATTTGGAGCAATAAAACGTACTACTCTGAAAGGTGATAATTTGAAATTACATTTAGATTCAAGAGCCTATTTCTTAAAATATGTTGTAAAACAGTCCAAAGCAAATGGATTAATTCCATTTTATTGGGATGCAGGAAATTTAGGAGTGAATACAATGTCCTTATTTGATAGAAGTAATAATACGGTGTACGATGCACAAGCTTTAACTGCTTTACAAGACGGACTGAAGTAAAAAAACACCTTAAATTGCAAAAGTGATATAAGTAAAATAAGTTTTGGATATTCAAATGAGCTTAAAAAATCTTATATCACTTTTGTGCTTTTAAAATATTTTAAATTAAAAAAATGAAAAAGAGTGTACTATTTATTTTTCTGTTAATTAGTGTTTTAGCTAATGCTAATGTTAGAATGCCTTTAATATTCTCTGACGGAATGGTGCTTCAAAGAGACAAGCAAATTCCGATTTGGGGTTTTGCTGATGCGAATGAAAGCGTAGAAATTCATTTCAACAAACAAATCAAGAAAACAACAGCCGATAAAAACGGAAAATGGACGGTAAATTTAAATGCTGAAAAAGCCGGTGGACCATTTGAATTGATCATTATCGGAAAAAATAAAATCACGATCAAAAATGTTTTGGTTGGAGAAGTGTGGATTTGCAGTGGACAATCGAATATGGAATTTCAGGTTTTTAAAACCATGAATGCCGAAAAAGAAATTAATAGTGCAGATTATCCTATGATTCGTCATTTTGGTGTTGCTCAAGATTTAAGCGGCACTCCAAAAGACGATTTGAAACAAGGAAAATGGGAAGAAGCGAACAAAGAAAATGTAAGCAACTTTACCGCAGTCGGATATTATTTTGCTAGAAAATTATATTCAGAGTTAAAAATCCCAATCGGAATTATCAATACATCTTGGGGAGGAACCAATGTTGAAACCTGGACAAGCCGTGAAGCTTTCGAAAACAGTCCCGATTTTAAAGCCATGATTGCCGATGTTCCAACCGTAGATATCAATGCCATTTTTGAAACCTATAAAAAATCGGTTTTAGACAATCTGAAAAAAGTACAGGGTTTTGATGTTTCGATGGAAAACGAAGAGCAATTTAAAAACCCAAATTTCCAAGACAAAAACTGGCCGGAAATAAAAGTGCCATCACTTTGGGAAAATCAACAAATCGGAAACATTGACGGAATTGTCTGGATGCGCAAAACCATTGTTTTAACAGCAGAACAAGCCAAAAAAGAAGCTGTTTTACATTTAGCAAAAGTTGATGATGAAGACCAAACGTATATAAATGGCATCCAAATTGGGACAAACAATCTTTGGGATGCCAAAAGAATTTACAAAATTCCGGCAAATGTCTTAAAAGAAGGAACAAACGTAATTGCAGTTAGAATTACAGATTACAGTGGCGGTGGCGGAATCTACGGCGATCCGCAAGATCTAAAAATCGATTTTAAAGATTCAAATTTACCGTTAGAAGGACTTTGGAAATTCAACGTTATAAAAGTGAGAATCGAAGTTTCTCCAAACAGTTATCCCTCATTATTGTACAATGCTATGGTAAATCCGCTGGTTCCTTACGCTATTCAAGGTGCTTTATGGTATCAAGGAGAAGCGAATGTTTGGAGAGCAGCAGAGTATAAAAAATCATTTCCGTTAATGATTAACGATTGGAGAGTAAAATTCAAACAAGGAAATTTCCCTTTTTACTTCGTTCAATTGTCCACTTTTGATGAAACGGGAGGAAACAGCCAAAAAGGAAGCCGTTGGGCAGAACTTCGCGAAGCACAGTCTGAAACATTAAAATTGCCAAATACGGGAATGGTCGTTACAACCGATATCGGAAATGCAAAAGACATTCATCCAACCAACAAACAAGACATCGGATTACGTTTGGCAGCGATCGCAATGAACAATCTTTATGGCAAAAAACAAGTTCACAGCGGACCGACTTATAAATCGCAGGAAATAAAAGGAAATCAAATTACATTAACTTTCGACAATATCGGCAGCGGATTATCAACGCCAAACAATGACGAACTAAAAGGTTTCGAAATCGCAGGTGCAGACAAAGTTTTTCATGCCGCAAAAGCGATATTCAAAAACAACAAAATAATCGTTTCAAGCGATAAAGTTCAAAATCCCGTAGCAGTGCATTACGGCTGGGCAGATGATGATACAGCTATTAATCTTTTCAATAAAGAAAAATTTCCTGCATCGCCATTTAGAACGGATAATTGGGAAATGATTACAGCGAATGAAAAATATAAAGTTAGTAAGTAGTTATTAGTCCTCAGTAAATAGCTAAATAATTCGCAACGATATATGTTCCGCTAGGAACATTTCATCGGTAGCAACGGATGAAATCCGTTGATGAAAAAATAAACGTCCCGTAATAATGTTCCATAGGAACATCTGATTGATTATAGGTTGTTATCCTAACAGGTTTTCAAAACCTGTTAGGTATCACTATATTTTTTTATTAGTTTAGATAAAAAATAAATACCTAGCAGGTTTTGAAAACCTGTTAGGATAAGATAACCCAGTATGATAAAAAAAACATTTCTCTTCTTACTTCTCATATGTTGCTATACAAACATTTCGGCGCAATCCAAAAATGTTTTATGGTACAAACAACCCGCAGAATTCTTTGAAGAAAGCTTGGTTTTAGGAAACGGAAAAATGGGAGCAACTGTTTTTGGCGGAGTAAATTCAGATAAAATTTATTTGAATGATATTACACTTTGGTCCGGTGAACCTGTTTTTCCCCATATGAATAACAGTGCGTATCAAAACCTTCCAGCTATTCGTGATGCATTTAATAAAGAAGATTATAAATTGGCAGAACAATTGAATAAAAAAATTCAGGGTAAAAATTCAGAATCGTATGCACCACTTGGGACATTAGAAATAAAAAATGATCATATAGGAAAAGCTTCAAATTACTATAGAGAATTAGATATTTCAAATGCAACTTCAAAGGTTAGTTATGAAATGGATGGTGTAAAATTTACCAGAGAATATTTTGTTTCGGCATCAGATCAAATTATGATCATCAAATTGACTAGTAGTAAAAAAGGGGGCTTAAATTTCGATGTGCAATACAGTAGTTTGTTGGAGTCAAATATTGAGGCAAAAAAAAATAGTCTGGCTCTTAATGGACACGCTCCGATGCATGAAAATCCTGGATATTTTAAAGTTACTGAAGCCTATATTCCATCATATTATATAGATAAAGATAAGGTGCTTGCCGAGATTAAGAAAGAAGCCTTAAAGGAGCAAAAAGTAATAAAAGGTACGCGTTTTACTTCTTTGTTAAAAATTAAAAATACTGATGGAACAATTGTAAATACAGATACAACTTTGGGTGTGAAAAATGCAACAGAAGCGATAATTTATGTTGCTGTAGCAACAAGTTTTACAGGATTTAATAAATCTCCATCAATTGACGGAATTTCAGAACCAATAGCCAAAAAGATATTGAATTCAGCGTTCAAAAAAACATTTGATAAATTAAAAAGCGAGCATATAACAGATTATCAAAAATTCTACAATCGCGTTACTTTAGATTTAGGGAAAACGACCGCTTTGGATTTGCCAACTGATGAACGTTTATTGCGTTACGCTGATGGAAAAGAAGATAAAAATCTTGAAATCCTCTATTTTAATTATGGACGTTATTTGCTAATCAGTGCTTCAAGAACTTTAGGAGTTCCAGCTAATTTACAGGGAATTTGGAATCCGTATTTGAATCCGCCCTGGAGCAGTAATTATACTATGAATATTAATCTGGAAGAAAATTACTGGCTGGCAGAAAACACCAATCTTTCAGAAATGCATTTACCACTTTTAAGTTTTATTAACAATCTTTCCGAAACCGGAAGGATTACTGCTGAGACTTTTTATGGAGTAAAGAAAGGCTGGGCAGCAGCTCATAATTCAGACATTTGGGCGATGACCAATCCGGTTGGACAATTTGGAAAAGAAGATCCTATGTGGGCTTGCTGGCCAATGGCGGGAGCGTGGCTAAGTACGCATATTTGGGAGCATTATATTTTTACTCAGGATCAAAATTATTTAAGAAATGAAGGTTATCCGTTAATGAAAGGTGCAGCCGAATTTTGTATGGGATGGCTGGTAGAAGATAAAAATGGAAATTTAATTACTGCTCCATCAACTTCGCCTGAAAATCAATATAAATTAGCTGATGGTTTTGTAGGAGCAACGATGTACGGAGGAACAGCCGATTTGGCAATGATTCGGGAATGTTTTGATAAAACAATTAAAGCCGCTAAGATTTTAAATGTTGATGCTGATTTTGTAAAAAAACTAGAAGCGGATTTAGCCAATTTACATCCCTACCAAATTGGAAAAAAAGGAAATCTTCAGGAATGGTATTTTGATTGGGATGACAATGACCCCAAACATCGACACCAATCACATTTATTCGGACTTTTCCCGGGCGATCATATTACACCTTTAAAAACTCCTGATTTAGCAGAAGCTTCAAAGAAAACACTAGAAATAAAAGGCGATGAAACCACAGGCTGGTCAAAAGGATGGAGAATCAATCTTTGGGCAAGACTTTGGGACGGAAATCGCGCTTATAAAATGTTCCGAGAATTACTTCGCTACGTAGATCCCGACGGAAAGAAGACAGAAAAACCAAGAAGAGGAGGAGGAACCTATCCGAATTTATTCGACGCGCATCCGCCATTTCAAATTGATGGTAATTTTGGAGGCGCAGCTGCCGTTGCCGAAATGTTAGTACAATCAGACGAAAACGAAATCAGATTATTACCTGCTTTACCAGACGCTTGGTCAGAAGGTTCTGTAAAGGGAATTTGCGCCAGAGGTGGATTTGAAATTGAAATGACTTGGAGCAATAAAAAACCAGAAAATGTAATTATTTCTTCTAAAAACGGAGGGAAAACAACTTTGATTTTCGGCGATCAAAAACAAGAGATTGTTTTGAAAAAGGGAGAGAAGCTCGAAGTGAAATTCTAAATATTCTTTTGAAACCAAATGTCATCCTGAGCGAAGTTGAATGCTTATTACTAAAAAGGCTTCGACTTCGCTCAGCCTGACAAACGAATAACAAACCCGACAGGTTTTTAAAACCTGTCGGGTTTGGTGTTTTTAGGGAAGCTTCGGAGAAGCAAAATATTTATAGCAAATAATGAACATCTACAATATAAAGCTCCAGCGGAGCGACATATTTGATTGCGAAAAATTATATATGTCGCTCCGCTGGAGCTCTTGTCTTTGCGCAATTGGATTGCTATAAATATTTAGCCTCTCTGAGGCTCTCTAACTATTGGATTTGTTTTAGGAATAGTTTTAAACATATAGAAACATAGTTTGGCTTTGTGCAGAAAGGCGTTTCATTTGCATCAATTAATCCCGATAGCTATCGGGACTATGTGTGGAAGCTAGCTTCTTCTTTTACCTTTTTTATAGAAACAGAAAAATCTATGTTTCTATGTGTTTAAAAAGTTCAATCCAATTTATAATTATACCCTAATTGTACATAAAACGGAATCAACGGTGTACTTTTAAAATCTTCGCTCATTACTTTTCCTGCTCGTAACGTAATATCGCTTCGAGTAAAAGAATAACCGCCTTGAATTCCGAAATTAAAATTTCCTCCTGTTGCGGGTTCGTACCAACCGTTTTTTACATCTGGATAAACTTCCTTGTAAATATGAGAATGCTTAAAATGGGTAACGATTGCTTTATCAAAACCAAATTCTCCGGCAATGAACCATTTTGGTTTATAAAGGCCAATAACAATTCCAGCATCGGCACCAAAATTTTGAAGTGTTACTAGCGGATTTCCGTACCGCCTATAAATCCCGTGAAACGAAACATTAAAACGGAAATTTTCAATTTGATATAAATTTAGCTGTCCACCGATTTTGGTTTTAAAATCATCAAAAATAACTTCGCCTGACGCAAAAGAAATGGAACTTTCCAGAATAATTGGGATTTTGGTTTTTAAATGATAACCATAACTCAATCCGTAAACAAAACTATAATCCCAGCCGGCATTTACGTTTAAAATATGTTTTTGATCTTCGTGAAGACTTTCCCAGTTAATGGTTTGTGCCTGTGAAATGTGAGAAGTAAGAAGCGAAAGGAGAAATACGATTAGTGCTATTATTGCTTTCATGGCCGAATTATTTTAGATTATTTAAATAATTCAACACCAAAGGCTCGACGTTTTCCCATTTGAAATAAATCATTTCGTGGCCAGTTCCTTTTACTTCAGCAATTTCAGAAACTGGAAAATAAGACGCTTCTTTTCGAGCAAAAGTCAGTCCATATGATTTATTCAATTCGCCGTATAAAAACAAAACTTTCGTTTGATATTGATCTAAGTTGGTCGTAAAATCGAATCCTTCATTTTCAGAAATAGCAATAAAACTTTCCAAAACAGTTGTGCCAATTCTCCAAAACGGAGAAGGTCCCGGAATGCCTTCATCATTTCCTTTCGCATAAGTAAAACTCGATGAAATTCCGTATTTATAATCTAAAATCGCATGCTGATTTTCTTTTCCCGTTATAAACTGATCGACGTATAAAAGATTGCTTGTTACTTCAGAAAAGATGTTGATTTTTCGGCTCATCTCGCCATATTCGTCAAGGAGTTTTTTGTTCAGTCCGCCAGGTTCTGCGAGAATTACTCCGTTTATGGAATTTGGATATTTATTGACATAAGCAGACGCCAGCATCGCGCCCCAGGAATGTCCAAAAAGAAAAACTTTTTGATTGGGAGAAGTTTTGTAATATTTGATCACTTCCGTCAAATCATCCAAAACTAATTGAATCGAATAACTTTTTTTGTCATGTCTTTTGGATAATCCCGAACCTCGTTGATCGTAAAAAATAACATAAAAGCCTTCGTTGGCTAATTGCTGTACGTTTAATCCGTTTCGATAATCAGAACCTGGGCCTCCGTGTAAAAAGATCAACATTGGATCGTTCGGGTTTCCAAAAGTTTCGGAATGTAACTGTGTTCCGTTTACAAAAATGGATGGAATCGAGGGATCTTCATCAACAGTTTTCGGAACTAAATATCCGGATTCGTTAATGTCATTTTCGTTTTCGCATCCCATAAAGAAGAAAATGGAAACAGCGATTACGGCTGAGTAAAGTGTTTTGGTTTTCATTGCAAGAATTGATTAAAATTTCTGCAAAGATGTGTTCCAATAGTATGCTGGTCGCCCCAACATGTAAGGTGGTTCTAGTTTTATATGCTTTGAGATTAAAATTTTAAACACATAGAAACATAGTTTTTTGTTTGAGTAAAAAAGTAAACTAAAAGAAACTAGTTTCTCACACATAGCTATGTTTTTTATTACAAATGGAATGCCTTTCAACGCACAGAATAACTATGTTTCTATGTGTTTAAAAAATCACTTCAAATATTCAGAAGGAGAAAGTCCAGTTGCTTTTTTGAAGTTTCGGTTAAAAGCCGTTTTCGAATTGAAACCACATTCAAAAGCAATAGAAAGCAAAGTGAATTTTTGATTTTCGGGCAAAAGAATCCGTTTTTTAAATTCCTCTACGCGCTGTAAATTGATGTAATCATAAAAGTTTTTGCCTTCGACAGAATTGATAACCTGCGAAAGTATATTAGGGTGAACGTTTAGTTTTTGAGACAATTCCGTTAAAGTTAAATCAGGATTTTTATAGAGTTTTTCAGCCTCCATAATTTGAGTCAATTTTTGATGAATGGACAAAAGTTCTTCTGAACTTAAACTGGATTTTTCATATTTGATTTTTTCTGAAGTGTTTTCGATTTCGACATTTTCATTGGAAGAAACATTTAAAATTAAATTTTCAGTAATAGTTTGATTGGTAAAAATGCCAACTTGTTTGATTCCGAAATAGCCAATAAACATTAGATAAAAAACTACAACAGAAAAAATATATTCATCTTCATAAAAAATAACAACAAGCCAGATAATACTGGATCCCAGAATTAAATATTGAAGCCATCGAAGATTAATTTTTTCATTAAAAGAAAACTGATTTGATATGTTTTTTCGGTGTTTGGAAAGTTTTTGAAGAGAAAGTAAAGCATAAACAATTCCCGAAAGTAAAATAGAGATGTACAGAATGAGAATAAGATTTTCATATCCTTTTCCGTCATTCTCAAAAACTTTTAATTTTTCCTGAAATGATAAGGTAAAAAAAGGCATCAAAACCAAAACAGCAATTACGAATGGCAAAAAGTGAAGCCAATTGTATTTCCTATGCTGATTTTGATTCGTCAAACCCGAAGTGTACAAATACAAAAATGGCCCTTGCAATAAAGGCATTGGAAGTTCGAAACCTAATAAAAATGGAAACGAAGTAAAGTCTTTTTTATAATGCAGATAATATAAAAACAAATGAAAACCTGTAAAAAACAGCCAAAGCGCCAGAATTTTATCGGCTTCACTTTTGTTCTTTTTGCTGGCGAGAATCACAACCAGAAAAAACGTAATTATAATACCCGTTAAGTACAACATGGTTTAGATTTTTGGTTAAAATCGGTTGTTGGAAATACGGAGCAAGATAAAATATTTCTCGTAAATATTTGAAAGTCGGGTGTTTTCTAAATATTATTTTAAACGAAACCCGACAGGTTTCAAAAACCTGTCGGGTTTAATTCTAGACGATGTAACTATTATTTGTCGGTCTGTTCTTTGTCTTCTTCTTGTTTTTCAGAATGCTCTTTTTTAAAAGTCTCATACCATTTTTCAATCGACGGATACACAAAACCAGCAACTTTTTTTACTGGATTATAAAAAATGTAATTATCGAGCGTTTCCTTTTTTGCAAAAGTATTATTGAAATTAATTTTCTCAAACAAAGCAATAAAAATACTCAGGATCAAAATGGTTTTTAAAACCCTGAAAAAACCGCCTCCGAGTTTATTCATCCAGCCTAACATAGCAAAATCTGCAATTCCGGTTAAGATTTTGGCTAAGAAATAAACGCCAATTACCACTAAAATAAAAGTCAGGATAAAAGCCGTAATCTGAATATTGGTTGGATTCCATGAAACATGCTTTGAAATCATTCCGGTCATTAAAGAAGAAAATTTAATAGCAAGATAAATTCCTAACAACAAGGAAATAAAAGAAGCAACTTCTACAAAAAGTCCATTTTTAATGCCTTTATACAAACTATAACCTAAAAGTGCGGCTACAATAATATCAAAAAAACTCATGATTGGTTTTGTGTTTAATGAGGCGCAAAGATATGTTTTTTTTCAGGTTCAGAGGTTCAGGGGGACAAACGTTCAGAGGTTTTATTTTAGACTTAAGTTTATGTATTTAATTTTTTTAGGTACATTGAGTTTGAACTCTGTATCTTTGCAAATCAAAATTTAGAGTCAGATTGCTATTCTGCCCCCTTCAGAAGTAAATTTTAAAGCAATCTTATATCTAAAACCAACAATCTAAAATCATACAATGTCCAGAGATACACAATTAAAAGAGCGCTGGGAAAAGCTCGTTGACATACTTTCCAATCAGTTTTCGCAAGGCGAAGATTTAGATTTGGATGCCATAATTTACCTAATTGGAGTTCAGGAACTAGGAAAAGTACACCGCGAATTTAAAAAAGATGAAAAGCTAAATCTAATGCATATTGCCATCTGCAGATTGCTGGAACCTTACGGATTTTATGAATTCGATTTTTTTGATGCCGAAGGCTGGCCACATTACAAAGTAAAAGAACAATTACCTGCTTTAAAAGCGGGTGAACAATCTGTTTTAATGAAGGAAGCAATCGTGAGCTACTTTTTAGAAAGAAAATTGATTGATTAGATTTTCTAGTGTTCAGTATTCAGTTGCTGAGTGTTCAGTGCTGTAACCTGCAACTAAGTAAGCCGCTGACCACTAAATACCTGAACACTGACCACTAAAAAAACGGACCACTAAAAAATGTGCAGATACGCCATGATCTCCTATAAACCGCATTATGCTTGTTTTGCTTGTCGAAAAACATTTAAAAGAAGATTGATGGGGGATATTAAAAAGGGAGAAAAATCCATTTTTGAAGCTAAATGTCCTGAATGTGCAGAATTAATGGCCAACATGGGACTAGATTTTGAATCGCCAAAAAAAGAGGATATCAAGAAATGGGAACATCTTAAAAGCTTATATTCTGTTGGAATTACATTTCATTCTTGTGGTTGCAGCGGGCCGGGCTATATTCCGAATTCAACAGAAAAACTAGTGGAGTATTTTGAAGAGATAAAAAAAAGATATCTTGAAAACATGGATTTTTGGCGCACTAGAATTGAACCCACAAATAAACAAGAACAAGAACGGGATTTAAATAAAAACTGGTATGAACTAGGTCGGATTTCCTCTAATTATAAGAAAGAAATTGTCAAAAATCAGGAAGGCATTGATTACTGGCTGAAAAAAGTCAAGGAAATTGAAAATAAAATAGAACTGATAAAGTAATTGAAAAATTTCTCCTGATTTTTTTAATCCAGTTGTAAAATTCTTAAAACTGCAACTGTGACCGCACATTTTAAACTAAAAACACTAAATTTGTATTTCAATTATTGAAGGAAAATGATAGATAAGATAAAACAACATATAGAGGAAGCGAAGGCCTTTAATGAAAAAAACAAAGAATCTTTAGAACAATTCCGTATTAAATATTTAGGTAGTAAAGGATTATTGAAAGAACTTTTTAATGAGTTTAAAAATATTCCAAACGACCAGAAAAAAGATTTTGGACAAGTAATCAATACTTTAAAAGCTGTTGCTGAAGAAAAAGTAAAGCAGATTCAGGAAGAGCTTGAAAGCAAAGAAGAATCAAAAGGAATTTTTGGCGATTTAACACGTGCTGCAGAACCAGTGATTATTGGTTCTCGTCATCCAATTTCTATCGTAAAAAATCAAATTATAGATATTTTTGCCAACATCGGATTCAACGTTTCTGAAGGGCCGGAAATCGAAGACGACTGGCATAACTTTACGGCATTGAATTTACCGGAATATCATCCAGCGCGCGATATGCAGGATACGTTTTTTATTCAGACCAATCCTGATGTGTTGTTGCGTACCCATACATCATCTGTTCAGGTGCGTTATATGGAAAATCATAAACCGCCAATTCGTACGATTTCTCCAGGACGTGTTTTCCGTAACGAAGCGATTTCATCTCGTTCGCACTGTATTTTCCATCAAGTGGAAGGATTATACATTGACAAAGATGTGTCTTTCGCCGATTTGAAACAGACGTTATTGTATTTCACAAAAGAAATGTTCGGAAAATCTAAGATTCGTCTTCGTCCGTCTTATTTCCCATTTACAGAACCAAGTGCCGAAATTGATATATACTGGGGACTAAAAACAGAAACCGATTACCGTATCACAAAAGGAACAGGCTGGTTGGAAATTGGAGGTTGCGGAATGGTGGATCCAAATGTTTTGAAAAACTGTGATATTAATCCAGACGAATACAACGGATTTGCTTTCGGAATGGGAGTAGAGCGTATTGCGATGCTTTTATACCAAATTGGCGATATCCGTATGTTCTACGAAAATGATGTTCGTTTCTTAGAGCAGTTTAAAGCCAATATTTAATTTTAGATTTCTGATCTTAGATTTTAGATTAATTCTGAATTCTAATCGCAATCATAACAACGAACCTTTGTTGAAGTTTAGGCTTTGACAAAGGTTTTAAAGCTTTTAATAAAAATGAAAAAAGATATAATAATTCCGGAAGTCGAAAACGTATTTCTTGCCGCAGTGCAGGAATGGAGCGACGATTTTATGGAGAAAGTTTGGTACGCTTATTTAGTAAACGACAGCGATTTTAACTTAGACAGCGTAATGGTAGTTTCAAAAGCATTTGGAACTATTGACGGCGAAATGAAAAAAACTTCGATTCTGCGCCATGCTTTTGTTGAGGTTCCGTCGGTTTCTGTTGTGAAAATAGAGTTGATAGAAAAGAGTCTTTTAGTACTTAATAACGAATTTATGGTCACTTTCTTCATCGGAAATACTTTGTACGATAAGAAGTTTATCTTCAAAGCCAATTCGCTTGACGAAAATAAAACGGAAGAAGTGCCGATTTTGTTTGTTGAAGGGGTGATGGTGAAATAGAGAATATAGAACATAGAGTATAGAAAATAGATTGCTATGCTTTGAGAATAAAAGAGAATCAAGAAAGTATTATAAAAACTGCTTTTTGATTCTCTTTTTTTGTCTATCCTCAATTCTCTATTTTCTTTACTCTTTATTCTATTCTCTTAAAAAAACTACTGCGGTAAAACAGGCTGTTTCATTCTGTAAGCAGTACTTGACAAACTCATAATAAAATCCTCCAAAGCAACCAGTTCTGACTGACTTAAATCTAATTTTTTTATCAGTTTAGAAGTAGTTGGAAACAAAGTATCATTTAGCTGATTTTCTTTTCGTTTAGGCTGAGGCATTCCGGCGTTGTAAATATTTAAAACACCTCTTAAATTAGGAAATAAACCGTTGTGCATGTACGGTGCATTTTGAGCCGCTCCACGTAAAGACTGCGTTTTAAATTCGCCTACATTTTCAGCTTTTCCTGTTACATTGTATCTTCCTAAATCTTCGTATTGTCTGCCGTAATAGGTTAGACCAACATTATGAAATTTATTGTCGGCGAAATTGGCTGTATTATGACAATTAATGCATCTTGCTTTCGTTCGGAATAAATGCAAACCTAGAACTTGTCTGTTGGTTAATTGAGTAGAATCTCCTTCAATGAATCTATCAAATTTACTTTTCGGACTAATTAAAGTTCTTTCGAAAGTGGCAATGGCTTTTAAAATTTCTTCCTGAGTCAGTTTTTCTTTTCCGAAAGCTTTTTTTAAGTACGGTTTATAACCTTTTATTTTGTTTAATCGTTTTGTGGCTAAATCGATATGAAAATTCATTTCTTTAGCATCTTGTATTGGAAAACTGGCTTGATCTTCCAGAGATTTGGCTCTTCCATCCCAAAAGAAAACTTTAGAATACGCAATATTCATTAAACTTGGTGCATTTCTTGTTCCTTGTTGTCTGTCTTCTCCGTAGGATACTTTTCTGGCATCGCCCCAGTTCAGTTCTGGATCGTGGCAGTTGGCACACGAAATCTGTCCGGATTTGGATAATCTCGGATCAAAAAAGAGTACTTTGCCTAATTCTGCTTTTTCTTCGGTATAAGGATTGTTTTCAGGAAATTCTGGTTTGCCTAAAATTCCGATATCTTCAAAACCTTGAGTGTAAACTATAGAGTCTACTTTAGGCTTTGGCCATTTTTGATAATCGCCGCTGCTGTATAATCTTTTTAATTCGGCAATAGATAAGTTTGGTTCAATCTTAGCATAAGAAAGCATGATGAGTGAAACTATCATTGCTCCTATACTAATTAATTTCGTTTTCATTCTTTAATAATTTAATTGTACACCCATTTGAACCCAATAGGTGGTATTCGTATTAATACTGACTGGATAATCAGTTTGTTTTTTAAGTGCGATTTTCTCTTTTAGATTGGTAAAGAAAACCACTGTTTTGTTCTTTTTTGTGGGATAACTGTATTGTAAACGCAATTCCGGAGCAAAATAATTCGTGGTATTGACAGCGTAATCGTAAAGAATCACTTCGTCAAAAAATCTAATATTAGTACCGCCCGAAGTATCATAGTAGTCCAGTTTCGATGGAAGCGGGAAATACATATTGAAACTTGCCGTTGCATTCAATTTACTTTTAGCGAAAGCAAAATCTTTACTCGTATAAATTCCAGTATTTAATGAATTTAATTCGATATGAGTTGTGGCCAAAATATCATTGTATTCGTTTTGTTGATAAAGTAGATTTAAACCCACTAAATAATCAATTTTAGAACCTGTTTTCTGGGCCAATGAAGCTGTCCAATTGACTTTGCTCAAGGAATTGGTATAGTTGTAACCATTACTTTGTTTGTCAAAATTTTTTGCATCGCTTTGATCGAATTCGAAAGTAGACTGGATTTCTTTTTTATTCCATTTATGAAAAGCAAACAATTCTGCATGGTTGCTTTTTGTTTTGATTTTCATTCTTTCATTTACGATTAAATCAAGATCACTGGTATAGAAAACATTATTGGAATTCTGAGCATAATATAAGACAGTGAAAATGGAATTTTTGCCTTTAATAGTATACCCTAATCCAATTTTATCTACAATATCCTGATATAAATAACCAGATCCAGAAGATTTAAAAGAATTTAGTATTCTACCATAACCTGCATTGAAACGTAGGTAGGTTTCTGGATATACTTCAAGATTTAAATTCGAATTATTATACTTAAAAGTAAAATCTTTTTGATTTTCGGCATAGCTTCCTAAAATAAAAGCCTTTTGATTTTTTGTGATTTGATAGCCAATTTGCATTTCTCCTCCCAAATTTCTGTTTGTGATTTGTGACCTTGCATCTAAAGTTCTACTAAATTTTTCGGTACCATAATTGGCTTTAACAGCCACAGATAAATGATTGGTAATGTCTTTAGAAAAACCTCCGCTCAAAGCATAAACCTGATTGTCCCAATCGGCTTTTCTGGGAACATAAAAATAATGGGGGTTAATCACTTCCTGTCCTTCGGCACGATCATCAGTAAGAACCCAGCCGAGATCTTTTTCCAGTATTTTTTTGATTGCCAAATCGCCAAACAACTTCCATTTTGATTTAGTTGTAAAATAGCCCTGCGCTAAAAACTGATAGGTATTGATTTCGTTTGCAACCTGTTTTCTTGCAAATTCATTTTGCTGATGTTCATATGAAACTTCGGTAAATGTAAAATCTTTAATATTGGGATTGGTATACGCAATTGGGTATTTAAAAATTTGATTTTTGATCTGATTATCAATAATGTGATTCTGCACTTTTATAGTGTCTTGTGCATTCACTGTAAAAACGAAAGAAAACAATAAAAGAAGTAATGCCCAGGATTTCCAGGCATTACTTTTATTGTAATATATTTTAATTTTATTGATTTTCATTAAAGAAAATTTTAGTTGAATCCTCTTGGATTTGCTGTTACTTCTACGAAATCATTTGTAGAGTTGTTTGTGTCCTGAAGCACAATTCTGCCGGCAATTGTAGTTTTAGTTTTTCTCATTACCGATTTTGAAGAATAAGCTCCAGAAGGAACGTATGTATTTCCTCCATCAATTTGAGAAGGCAGTTTTTTAGGGACTAAATTCGAACCTAAATCTTTTGTAGTGTCCACACCATCAATAAGAACACTAACTGGAATTTGAAGCGCTAGGTTGGCATCTCCTTTAGGGTTTTTATATTTTTTCAATGCAGCAAACTCTTCATCTTTCATTTTGAAAATAACATAAGCATGTCTTCCGTTTGAGTCTAATATCATGTCATTGTTACTATTTCCCCAGTAAGCAATGTTTACATCCGGAACAGCTGCATTTTGAATATCATATTGGTATAAATCACCGGAATAATCTCCTAGGAAGGATTCGAAATCTGCTGTACTTAAATCAACCGTTAATTCAGGGCTTAGAATACTAACGGTTTTACCTTTGTTGTCTACATAATTTGCTTTGTGGTTAATACCATTTTGGGCAATTACAATACTTGTTCCCGGTTGTACTGGATATTGCGTTCCGCTTCCAGGAATTTTAATAATGTTTAGTGCATAAACGTAATCGGTATTTGCAGTACTGCCGCCAGTCATTCCTTCTGATTTGCTCCAGTCAAACTGTCCGTTTGGTAAAGAATAAGCCAAAACGGTAGTTGAAGTAGATCCAGTCAGCAATGCCATGTATAAACCATCTGCATACTGAACGGTATTAGAGTTGTTGTAAATTTCGATAAATTGATCTCTAAAAATAGCTCCTTTTTTAGTGTCAGATCCAGCGTAATAAATTTGCTTAATTACAAAATTGCCTACTTTAGACGTTTTCATTTCTATGTTGCTTGTAAGTGTTGTTGCATTTACAATAACACTGCTTTCGGCACCATTAAAATTAATTTCAGCTTCTGTTGGCGTGTAACCAAAAGTCTCTGTGAATTCAGCTGCGGCAATCACTTTGGTTGCCGTAATAGTATAAGTTCCCGGTAAAATCTGTTTGAATGTTGCTACACCGCTTTCATCAGATTCTACAGTATATTTATTGGCAGTTTCTGTATTTACAATTGTAACACTGGCTTTCTTAACAACCTGACTGTTAAAAGTGACATCGTATTTAAGTGAAACATTAAAATCAACTGGTTTTAATGCTTCGTTTTCGTTATCATCATTGCTGCAGGACTGAATGATTAGCCCAAAAAGTATTATAAAAATAGATAGTGTTTTTTTCATAGGTATATATATTTAGAATTGATAATTAAGTCGGGTTCCAAAAGAGAATTTTGCGAAATAATCGTACGGACTCTTAATGCCGTTTTTCTCGTAATAAGGCTTCAGATTTAAAAAATTGGTCGAATAAAATGAAACGCTAAATCCGTTTAGAAAATCTTTGGAAAGACGCAGATGAAAATTATGAAGCATGTTTTCAAGCTTGTTTTGTGAGTCATTTTGCGTATCGCGGATAATATGCCCGTATTTTTGCGAATTTGTACGATCTGCCTCTGGAATTTCATGATAGGCCAATTGATTATCTAAATAGCCATTTGGATAATTACTGTTAGTAAGGTAGGAAGTACGTAAAATGATATGCTCGCTTCTTAATGACAATAATAAACCTGCTTTTGGAATATGATAACTGAAGTTAAAACTTGCAGTAAAATTCTCATTTGTCATAGGCATCGAAGGATAGACTCCATATCTTTCTGCCGATAAGAGATCAGTGGAAGCATAATAGGTAATCGATTCACTTAAATCTTTAGATCTTACATAAGCTGCATTCATGCTCACATCAAGGTTTAGTGCCTTAATTTTTCGAAAATTGATCATGGTTTCAATACCGATATCTTCTGAATTTGCATTGTTTTGAATGCTATTTGTTAGATAATACAGGTTATCTGTTCCCACAACTTCATACGTTGGCATTTCTGTTCCGTTTGTCGTTATATTTACTTTTGGAATTTCTTTTGAGATAGGAACCATCTGTCCCGTAAAACCATTCTTAAGTTTGTTGTAATACCCCGTTAAATTAATATTGGCAAAAGGAAGATTAACATCTAATCCGCCTTCTGTTTTGTATGATTTCGAAGGTTTTAAATTCAAATTGTCTCCAGAAGTTACTACAGTCAAAATCCACGCTTTTTGATACACTCCCGGATTTACATAAATTCCGTTGCCTAATAAACGGTCTATATAACGCTCTCCAGTGTACAATTGATTAAGCGAAGGCGCTTTGGATGATAATCCAAATCCGCCTCGAATTCTGAAAGTTTTATTTAAAGAATAGGATGAATTAATACGCGGCTGTAACGATACATTTCCAGACTGATTTTCATATCGTACACCGTAATCAATATTTAGGATTTTATCTTCTTCAAATTTTTTATAGACTCTGTCTTCCAGATAAGCAGAAAATTGGTTTTCTGTTCGGGTTCTGTTAAAATCATAATCTCTATAACCTAGTCTGGTGTCGCCTCCGTCATCTAAGACATAATAATTGATTAAGCCAATTGCGCTGCTTTTTCTTCCGTCTCCTTTGTTGGAACTTGATCTTCCTGATAACCCAAATGATAAGCTGTGAATCCAGTTGGCTTTATTGGTAATCGTTTTTGTGGCTTCAAGATTTACGAAAGTTGAAATCGGAATACCTTCAACCGTACTGATACTGGTATATTGCGATGGAAGAACAAAAGCATCATGAATACCTTCTTCTTTAGAATCAGTTGCAGCCGTTAAAGCTCTGTTTATCCATCTCTCTTTTCTAGAAAACTGCCTGTCATAAGAGAAACCACTGTTTACATTGATACCATCTAACCATAAATTAGAAGGTTTCCACATGAAATTATTAGAGATAGAAAACCCTTGTTTTTCATTTTTTATGATATCTGCCGCAATTTTGTCAGGATCACGTTTGGCATCATCAAGAGTTGATCTTATCGATAGGTTTACAGTATTTTTTACTTTAGAATGTTTATCGGTAGTTTTCCATGCTAAACTCCCGCTGACACGCTGATAACTCAATAAATTATTTCTTGGATCGGAGTTAGAATCCAGAAAGTTAATTCCAAAATTCATAGAATTATTGGAGTTTAATTGAATTCCTTTTGTCAAGTTCAATTCGCTTGTACCATCTCTAAGGGAAGCCGAAACTCTGTAAGGACTATTTCCGACTTTAGTAGTGATCAAAACCAGTCCAGAAGTCAAATCTCCATATTTTGCAGAAGGAATTCCCTGAATGATTTTTATCTCTTCGATATTATTAGTTGATATTTCTCTAAGATCAACACCAACATTTGGATTATTGAAAGGTGTTGTATTAACGCCATAATCATTGCCCGCCAAAGAAGGTGTATTTGGACTTAGAGCCTGCATGTTTTCGTTGTTGGAAATCGGAATATCATTGATCATAAATGCAGTTCCAAAAGCTTTACTACTTTTAAAAGAACCTACATTAGATGCTGTCCTGAAAATAATATTTTTATAAGAATTCAGATTAAAAGAGGAAGTGGTTTGTCCGGGAAGCTGTTCTAAAACATCATCAAGCGTAAAAGCCTGAACATTGTTTATAGCATTTGTTCCAAGAGTCAATTCAGAGTATTTACGTTCTTTATTGGCGGTAACCATTACCTCTTTCAAATGAAGCGTATTATCTTCTAAATAAACTGTAATTGAGTTTTGTCCGTTTTTTAAAGTCTGATTAATATCTTTTTTTCCAAGAATGGAGAAGTTTAATTCAATATCCTGAAAGTAAGGAATGATCATACTGAATTTTCCATCTTTATCAGAAATCGTCCAGTTTTCGGTTTTGGTATCACGAACAAACACACCTGCTAAAGCGGTCGAAGTTTCTTTGGAAAAAACTTGACCAGAAATTGTCTTCTGTGAAAAAATAACTTGACTGAACAATAAAAGAATGGCAATGAAACGCATCTATGCTTAATTAGAACAAATAAAAATAATGATGCAAATCTACCGATATTTCTTTGTGAAGCAATGAAAAATAAGGGAATTGTAAAATTGTGCATCACTCAATTTGTGAGAAAATAGCAAATAATGAGTTTTTAAATTCTAGATTTATGTATCTGATAAACAGTTAGCTAGTGTTTTTATTTTTTTGTAAGAATAAGATGCGAATATTTTTTAGAGACGATGTAGGTTTGATGTATTCTGAATCAAGTTATTTCCTGTTAATTAAGGCTGATTCTTTTAACTTAGTTCTAGTTTTTTTAGATTTATACAATAAAAAAAGAGCCGAAAGATTAATTCTTCCAGCTCTTTTCTATTCTCTATATTCTATTCTCTATATTCTATTTTCTTTGCTCTATTTTCTATCCTCTAAAAAAGAATTAATCCAAAGATTCAGTTAATTTTCTAAAAACAGATTTAGCATCTTTTCCTTCATATAAAACCGCATAAACCGCATCGATAATTGGTGTTTTAGCTCCGTAACCCTGATTTAGTTTATAAGCACTTTTTGTAGCATAATAACCTTCTGCAACCATACTCATTTCCATCATGGCGCTTTTTACGGTGTAACCTTTGCCAATCATATTTCCGAACATTCTGTTTCTTGAGAAAACCGAATATCCTGTTACCAATAAATCGCCCAAATAAGCCGAATCATTAATGTTACGTTTCATTTTATGTACTTTTCTAATGAACTTTTTCATTTCGCGAATCGCATTACTCATCAAAACCGACTGGAAGTTATCACCATAACCTAAACCGTGAGCGATTCCGGCAGCGATTGAATAGATGTTTTTCAACATTGCGGCATATTCAGTTCCAATAATATCATCAGAGATTTTAGCCTTAATGTAGTTTCCAGAAAGTGATTTAGCAACCGTTTTTGCTTTATCAGGATCTCCACAGGCAATTGTTAAGTACGAAAGTCTTTCTAATGCTACTTCTTCTGCGTGGCAAGGCCCTGTAATTACACCAATATTGTAGTATGGAATATCGTATTGAATATGGAAATGTTCGCCAACGATTAAACTCGTCTCCGGAACAATTCCTTTAATGGCAGAGAAAATAATTTTATCAGCCAAAGAAACCGTCATGTTTTTCAATTCGGCATCCAGGAAAGCAGAAGGAATAGCAAAAATGATATAATCTGCATATTCTATTGCTTCATTTATATTATTAGTTAATTTGAGTTTGTTGGTGTCAAATTCAACAGAACTTAAATAATTCGGATTGTGTTTGTATTTCTGAATATGCTCGATTGCAGAATCATTACGCATGTACCAGGCAATTTCGGAAAGATTAACGCATAACATTTTTGCAATTGCCGTTGCCCAGCTCCCTCCTCCAATTACTGCAAATTTTAACTTTTCGCTCATTATTTTATTAATTTGAAACAAAAGTACTTAATAATGTGCTAATAAAGCAAAATCTGATTTAAGAAATTTGATAAAGGCCTTTTGCTGTGTTTTCTTTAAATAAAAACTAGCTGAATTTCAGAATATATTTTTCAGCTTTAAAAACTAAATTTGTGTAAAAAATGGTATATTAGAGAAATTTCGTTCAATTATGACAAATAAATTTTTGACCCTTATTTTAGTTTTCACTACATTATTTTCTTTCTCCCAAAATATGGAAACACTTTATTTCGATGCCAATTGGAAAGCCACATCCAAAGAAAATGCCTCTTTTTATAGAATACAACCTTTCAAGAAATTAGGAAATTTGATTTTAGTCGAAGATTTCTACATCAATAAAACACCGCAGTTTCAAGGATATGCTTTTCAGGATAACGAAGATAATTATGTTGGAGATGTTGTTTGGTTTGATCTGGATGGTTTTGATGCTTCTTTTTATCAATTTTATAATTTTTCTCCGGTTTCTAATTTGACTTATTATTATCCAAGTGGAAAAAAGTTTAAAACTGTTCAGTACAAAAATGGAAGAAAAGATGGTGAAACAATTATATACCATGAAGATGGAACGGTTTTGATGAAAGGAAAATACGAAGGTGGAAAACCCAAAAATGGCGATTTTGAAGAGGTTTTAAATTGGGAAGATTACCGATTGAACAAAGCTGATAATGAAGCACAAAAAGAAGAACCGATTCGAATGACCGAAGGTGTAATTATTCGGGATGAAACCGGAAATGCGAAAAAGAGAGAAGTCATAAAAAAGAAAATATTCTGGATCAACTCAAAACAGCTGGCTCAGGAAATCTGGTACGATATTGCAAGTGGTACTACAGAGCCTTTTAAACAGATTAACTACGATAAATCTGGGAAAATGCTGCAGACCATCAATGAAAATGATTTTGAAAAATACGGACGAGAAATTTCAAATGGAATTGTGTACGACTATTACTTTCAAAACAAATTTGCAGTTGCTCTTAAATCCAAAACGAGTTACAAGAATGGACAGAAAAATGGTGAAGAGATTCAATATTTTCCAAACGGAAAAGTTTTAAAAATTGTCAAATATGCTCAAGGAGAAGCACAAGGCGATCAAATAGAATACAACTCAGACGGAAGTATAAAAGCCAAACGAATTTATAAAAACGGACAGCCTTTTGAAGGTAATTTTGATGAAAGATTTGCAAGCGATTTATTCATCAATCAAAACTACAGTAAAGGCTTAAAAGAAGGTGAAGCCATTGTGAAAGATGAGTCCGGAACTATTGTTGCAAAAGGAATTTACAAGGATGGAAAACCATTTAACGGAACATTTGTCATCAAAAATGAAAATGAACAAAACGAATTAATCAACGTTGCTGATTACAAGAAAAATGGCGTACAGAAAATATTTAATTATTATCTCGATGATCCAATCAAAACATACACTGTTTTAAACGATGTTAAAAATGGAGAAACTGTTTTTTATGACAATCGGGAAGTGACGGGAAAACTGGAGTATAAAAACGACTTGCCTTATGATGGAACTTTAGAAGAATCTAAAAAAAGCACAATCTATAGAAAAGGATCTGTAACAGAAGAGATTTATTATAGAAGTGAATACGATTCTAAAGACCCAAACAATGTTCTGAAAACCATCTATTTTGAAAATGGGAAAAGAACCAAAATCGTTAATAAATCTTTTTTGATTACTTCAGACAGACAGGATTCTTATATTGGAACTTATAAAAATGACAAACCTTTTTTCGGTTATTTTGCTACAGATTTTAGAGATTTTAATTATGTTAATTACTATAAGAATGGAATAATCATGTATCAATATTCTAATAATTATTTAGAAAATCTCGAAAAATATGAATATCCAAATTATGATATAAAATCGACCTATAAAGATGATAAAATAGTTGATGGTCCTGAATATTTGATAGATCGCCAGTTTATTACTAAAAATTGGAAAAAAGGCATTCTACAGAGTTTTGATTTTGATGTTTTTGGCATGCATTATTTTAACCGATATCATTTTGAGTTAAAAAATAATGCTATCGAAATGGAAGAATTCAACAATAAAGTAAAAGCAAAAATTGTTTTAGAAAAAGCAAATAATGTAACGATTGGTAAGTTTAGTATTGGCGTGAAATTAATTGTTGTTAGTTCTTCTATAGACGTTGATGAAAAAATTCCATCAGAGACAGGAAGTGTTTTGTATTACGAAAACGCTGACAAAATCGAAGCAAAATTATTTAAAACGATAGAAGAGATTGAGGGAGAAAGAAGAGATGCTGAAATTTTCAGTACAGTATTTAGTTCTTACTTAAATCACAATAAAACGATCGAAGAAAATTTCAATTTGATTGCCGACAAAATCTCATCAGAGAAAGATGTTGAACTATTATTCGGAAATGAGCTAAAAGGCGGTTTAATTGCCGGTTTAAGAATTAATGAAGCTAAAAAGCCTGAAATAGGAACTCTAATATTGAAAAACACTAATAATTCCTATGATTTGAAATTGTTTTTCAAGGAAAAAAAACTAATGGAAAAGGATAATGTTGAGCTGAAAAATGTTAAAACAGAGATCGAAAATCTGACTAAACTATTGGAACAGAAAATGAATGAAGATTTTAAATAAAAAATATTTTATCCTTACACAATAAAATAATTAACGCTACGTTGTAACTCTTTATAAATTAGAATTTTAATGAATTTAAAAAGATTTGAGTTAGTTAGTTTTGTTTTAGTATTTTAAAAAGGCGTTCTTGAGCAAGTTAGAACGCCTTTTTTTATAGTTTTCAGTTGCAGTCACAGTTTTCAGTGATTGTTAAAACTGTAAACTGTCACTGAATACTGTGACTAATAAGAAAGTTCCACAATAGATTTCACTTTATCTAAAGTTACTAATTGCTTTTCGCCAAGACCTTTCCAGCCTCTTTCGTCGAAACGATTTACGATAAAATCGGCTGTTTTGCTGTAGTCTTCTGTATATTGAGAAAGTTTGGTGTCCATTCCCATAGTATGGAAAAACTCCACTGTTTTGTTGATCGCTTCTTTTGCTACTTCTTCATCAGAACCAGTTAAGTTGAAAATACGTCTTCCGTACTGCGCCAGTTTTCCTTTTTTAGTTTCGAACATTACAGTATACAAACTCGGGCCAATAATCGCCAAGGTTCTGGCATGATCAATTTCATATAAAGCTGTTAATTCGTGACCAATCATGTGCGTTGCCCAATCACTTGGAACACCTTTTTGGATTAATCCGTTTAAAGCCATTGTACAGCTCCACATAAAATTAGAAGCCAAAGTATAATCGGTTGGGTTTTTAACAACACCTGGACCAACTTCAATTAAAGTCTGTAGAATTCCTTCGGCAATTCTATCTTGTAAAAAAGCATCGGTTGGATACGTTAAATATTGTTCCATCACGTGTGTATAAGCATCTACAACACCATTTTCGAGTTGTCTTTTTGGTAAAGAAGCAATTACGGTTGGATCACAGATAGAGAATTGTGGGAACAAAGCGCTTCCACCGGAAGATAATTTTTCCTGAGTTGCTTCAATCGTTACCACATAACCTGAATTCATTTCGCTTCCCGTTGCCGGAAGGGTTAAAACTGTTCCAAATGGCATTGCATTTTCTTTAATCAAAATGCGTTTTTGCAGAATATCAATCGGATTTCCTTCAAAATTCACGGCACCCGAAATAAATTTAACACCATCAATCACAGATCCACCACCGACAGCCAAGATGAAGTCGATTTTTTCGGCTTTAATAACATCAACCGCTTTCATTAAAGTTTCAAATCTTGGATTTGGCTCGATACCGCCAAATTCTACAATTTCAAAACCTTTTAAGTTGGCAATTACCTGATCGTAAATTCCGTTTTTAAAAATACTTCCACCGCCATAAGCCAAAAGAATTTTAGCATTTTTTGGAACTAAAGTCGAAAGTTTTTCAATTTGTCCTTTCCCGAAAACTAAGTTTGTCGGATTGTATAATTCGAAGTTGAGCATGATTTTTTTAGAGTTTCTAAGATGCTAAGATTCTAAGGTTCTAAGTTTTTTAGCATCGGGTTAATTTTGTTTTTTAATTATTGATAAAAAGCCAAATTGCTAAAATCTTAGAATCTTAGCAACTTTGTATCTTAGCATCTTTTAATCCAATTTCTTTAACAGTTTTCCAGCTACCAATTTAGACGATGCTGGGTTTTGACCTGTAATTAAAAGTCCGTCTTCTACAGCATAAGGCTGCCAGTTTGGGCCTTTAGAAAAAATACCTCCGTTTGAGGCTAAAGCATCTTCCAATAAAAACGGAACCACTTTTGTTAAACCAACCGCTTCTTCTTCTTCGTTAGTAAATCCGGTTATTTTTTTACCTTTTACTAAATATTCGCCTTTTACTTTTACGTTTTTCAAAACAGCAGGAGCGTGGCAAACAAAAGCTACTGGTTTATTGTGCGTATAGAAAGATTCAATTAAAGCGATAGAGTTTTGATCCTGCACCAAATCCCAAAGCGGACCGTGTCCTCCTGGATAAAAGACAGCGTCATAATCTTTTTGGTTAACCGTTGACAGCTTTAAAGTGTTTTTTAATTTCTCTTGTAAAACTTTATCATTGTCAAAACGTTTGGTGTCTTCTGTTGCCGAAGCAGGATCAGCACTTTTTGGATCAATTGGCGGTTGTCCTCCAAGCGGAGACGCAATTGTAATTTCAACACCTTGATCTAATAATTCATAATAAGGAGCAGCAAATTCTTCAGACCAGAATCCCGTTTTTTCTCCTGTATTGCCCAGCTTATCGTTGCTGGTTACAACAAATAATACTTTTTTCATTCTTTTTTTATTTGATTTTTGAGCCAAAGCAGAGGTGCTTACAGCTGTAAATGCAATTATTGCGAGTAATGCTATTTTCTTCATAAGATTAAATTTTGAACAAATTTACGGCTTATGTGATATCAGTAAAAATAAAATAAACTATGTTTGTTATAAATAAAATTATATCATGGTAAATCTAGAATGGTACAGAACATTTAAGGCGGTTTATAAAAATGGGAATTTTTCAGTTGCCGCCAAGGAGTTGTTTATGAGTCAGCCTGCGGTTAGTCAGCAAATTTCTATGTTAGAAGCGCATGTTGGTAATAAATTATTCAACCGAAAATCAAAAGGCGTTGAACCAACAGAATACGCTAAGTTACTGAATAATTTGATTATAGATGCACTTGATCGTCTCGAAAGTGTCGAAACTAGTTTCAGAGCCAAAGCAGAAGATGCGAATCGTTTAATATCTGTCGGCATTTCGAAACATCTTTTTGAATGCGTTGGAAATCTCCTGATTTCAAAGTTTGATTTAATCGATTTTACTTTCGCAGAAAACGATGAACTCTTTGCATTAGTTGATGCTAAAAAATTAGATTTCGCCATTACCACAAAACGATTTGACACATTTGATACGACTTACGAAGTTGTTGGAAAAATCAAATTGATATTAGTTGCTCCGACTTCTTTGGATATAACTGAATTCCGCCAGAAATTAAAATCAGATAATTTTACTGAAATCGAACAGTGGCTCAATGCACAAAAATGGTACAGCCATGATGCGAGAATTCCGCATATAAAAGTGTTTTGGCTTCATGCCTTCAATAAAAAAAGACCTTCGATGGTTCCGAATTATATTATTCCTTCAGAATCAGAAATGCTTCGTCTTTTAGGCAAAAATGAAGGAGTTGCAGCTACATGGAATTGTAATGCGAGAGAATTTATTAAAAAGAATAAACTACAGTTGTTGTGGAACAGTTTTCATGTGCCAGAAGAATTCGTGTATTTATTGGCTCCGAAGAATAACAACTTAAAATCGTTTTTTGATATCATTGAAAAAGAACTGAAGTTGTTTTTTGGAAATCGTTTATAGTTCACTTTATCAGTTGATTATGTTTTTTTGGTGATTGAAAATTCTTTCTTTTTCTTTTGACGGCATCTTTTAAAAGAATAAATTTGAGAATACAAACCACTAAAATTTCCAATTATGAAAAAGATTGTAACAGTTTTAATGTTTACCATGTTGTTTTTTATGATCAATTCTTGCAGTAAGAGTGATGATGCAGCAATTGTAGATTGTTTTGGTGATTCTATTTTAACCGAATTAAAACATTCGGCAGACGGAACTAATTCGAAAATAATTAATTACTCCATACAATACAGCGGCAGTAATACCGTAACTTCTGTAAAATGGACTTTTGGAGATGGAACTCCTGCACAAACTGTAACCGGAACTACCGGTGCTGTATCTCATACTTACAGTTCGGCTGGAACATTTGAAGTAAAGGCTGATGTTACACTTTCAAAAGGCGGAGGCAGTTGTACTGTGAGCCCAAAGAAAAATGTTACAGTAAATTAGATAACCGAAAAAGAAAAAGATATTTAGTGAGAGTCAGTTTTATAATTTATGCTTTTGCATTAGATTATAAAATTGACTCTCATTCGTTATATTTGTTTGATACGATTTTAGATTATGGAAAATTTGCAAAATATTAGAATTGCGGTTGATGCCATTGTTTTTGGGTACAAAAGCAATGATTTGTATGCGTTATTGATCGAACAGCAATTTGGAACTTCAGAAAAATATTGGGCTTTACCGGGAGGTTTAGTTCAAAACTCAGAATCTCTGAGCGATGCTGTTATTCGGGAACTGCACGAAGAAACCAATGTACAGTTGACTTTTATGGAACAATTATACACTTTTGGCGATGATATATATAGGGATTCCAGAAACCGTGTAATTTCTGTTGCTTATTATGCTTTGGTAGATGCTTCCAATTTGGAAATTAAAGCAGATACAGATGCTGAAAGAGTGCAGTGGTTTAAAATTGATGAAATTCCAACTTTGGCATTTGATCATAATGTAATACTTCAAAAAGGAATTGAAAGATTGAAATCGAAACTGACTTATGAACCAATTGGTTTTGATTTATTACCAGAAGAATTCTTGTTTTCAGATTTAGAAAACTTGTATTGTACGATTTTAGAAAAAGAAATTGACCGCAGAAACTTCAGAAAAAAAATACTCAGTTACGGAATTTTAGAGGAGACTGAAAAATTTTCACCCGTTAAAACAGGTCGTCCAGCAAAACTTTTTAAGTTTAATAAGTTGAAATACATTGAATTGATTGAAAAAGGCTTTCACTTCGAAATAAAGTTTGCGTAATTTTTACACAAAATAAATTGTTTATTCAAAATTTAATTCTACATTTGCGTACAATTAACGCAAACTAAAAAAAACTATGATACTAAATCTCGACCCAAAATTCGCTCCGATTCAAAATCAGGAAGAAATCAAATTTCAAAGTTTTACATTTTCTGGCGGAGAACCGCACATTAAAATCAATCCGGATTTTGATGTTAATCAGAAAGTAACCATTACACACCGATTGAATTCATTCAACGATTTAGGTTTATTGTGTATCACAGTTGATGCGTTACGCAGAATGGACGTTAAGATCATCGATCTTTTTATTCCGTACTTCCCAGCTGCGAGACAAGATCGTGTTATGATTCCGGGAGAACCATTATCTGTAAAAGTGTACGCAGACATTATCAATGCCATGCAATTGAATAAAGTGTTTGTTTTTGATGCACACTCTGAAGTGACTCCAGCTTTATTGAATAATAGTACTGTAATTCCGAACTATACTTTTATCAAAGAAGTGCTAAACAAAATTGGTCAGAACGTAAAATTGATTTCTCCAGACGGAGGCGCTTTGAAGAAAATCTATAAAGTTTCTGAATATTTAGGCGGTGTTGAGGTTGTAGAATGCAGTAAAAGCCGAGATGTAAAAACAGGAAAACTGTCTGGATTTAAAGTTTACGAAGAGGATTTGCAGGGAATGGATTGTTTAATTGTAGATGATATCTGCGACGGTGGCGGAACCTTTGTTGGTTTGGCCGAAGAATTGAAAAAGAAAAATGCAGGAAAACTGTACTTGGCCGTAAGCCACGGAATTTTCAATAAAGGTTTCGAAGTTTTAAATTGCTTTGATGGCATTTTTACAACGAACTCTTTTAAAGACTTTGACGGTGAAACGGTTGAGGTTGTAAAATTAAAATTATGAATAAAAATTATAGAGTAGAAATAGCAAATAAAACTTTGGAAATCATAAAAAAAGGTTTCTATGATTACAAAGGAAATAAGATTGACATAAAAAAAGAACTCGAAGAGTCAATAAAAAATGCGTTTACCATTGCACCAAATGATTGGGATGCAATCTTAGAAACACCAATTGAGAATAATTTTGAAACAGAAATTGTTGTTAAAGTCTGTTCGACAATTGAGGCAATTGTTCAGGAGGAAAAGGACAGAATTTGTGTTTTAAATTTTGCTTCGGCAAAAAATCCTGGCGGTGGATTCTTGGGAGGAGCTTCGGCTCAGGAAGAAAGTCTGGCAAGATCTTCCAGTCTTTATGAAACACAGATTAAAGACAAAACGATGTATGACTTTAATAGAAATCAGTCCTCGTTTTTATATTCAGATTACATGATTTACAGTCCGAATGTTTTGTTTTGGAATGATGATAATGGAGATTATTTTGAAAAACCATTCGTTGTAGATGTGATTACGGCACCAGCACCAAATAAAGGTGCGATGATACAGCATAATAGAAAAGAAGAAATTGCGGCAACAAAAGAGGTTTTCAAAAAAAGAATGGATAAAGTATTAGCCATTGCTGCAAATCAAAAATGTGACACCTTAATTTTAGGAGCTTGGGGTTGCGGTGTTTTTAGAAATGAAGCCAAAGATGTAGCCCATCTGTTCAAAGAAATTATTGAAGAAAAATATTCAGGCGCTTTTAAAAAGATTGTTTTTGCCATATACTCTGATAAAAATGCAAATTTCCAGCAGTTTGAAGAGGTGCTGAATTAGTTTAAAAAGTTTCATGTTTAACGTTTCAAGTTGCTTTTAGGAACGTAAAACCTGAAATCTCAAACAAAAAAATTACTATTAACCATTTCCGGTTTAAAACCCAAATTTTAAGTTCAGTGCACAACTTGAAACAAGAAAAACCTGAAACAAAAACCACAAAACAATGAGCGATTTAAAACCAAGATTTATTGAATCTTTAAGAAGAAACAATGATCAGATTAGAGAAGACAGAGCCAAAACAATTGGCGAGGATTCAGAATTAATATACAGACGAAGAGTCGAAGACATCGAATTAAAAATAAAAAGACTCGAAAGAGAACAAGAAGGATTGATCGATATAAGTCCGCTGGATAAAAACAGTTTAACCTTTGCCGATTTTCAGCCGGAAGCTTTTGTACAAAAAGATATGGAACTTGCGCTGACCATCAGAAATTTGAATATCCAGTTTGAAGTAACAAAAAAGAGATTTGAGTATTTATTTGGTAAAACATTTTAGTCATGGGAGGTACAAGATATGATTTCGGAGCTCGTGAAGACAGAGCAAAAAAAGTAGGATATGCCAGCAAATCAGCTAGCGAGATATTTACACAGAATGCACTCAGAATGGCGCATGAATCTATGAATCCGAATGGAGTGATTTTTAGAGAAGCGAGAGATTCGGAAGTTCACCCAAATACAGTTCCAATTATTTTAGGACTGGACGTAACAGGAAGTATGGGACATATTCCGCACGAACTGATTAAAGAAGGACTTCCAAAATTAATGGGAGGAATTATTCAAGGCGGAGTTCCTGATCCGGCACTTTTATTCTTAGGAATCGGAGATCATGAGTGCGACAGATATCCTTTGCAAGTAGGACAATTTGAATCTGGAGATGAAGAACTGGACATGTGGTTAACGAGAACTTATATCGAAGGTGGAGGTGGAGGAAATGCCGGCGAAAGTTATCTTTTAGCATGGTATTTCGCAGCATTTCATACCAAAACAGATGCTTTCGAAAAAAGAGGGCAAAAAGGATTGTTATTTACTGTAGGAGATGAACCTGGTTTAAAAACACTTCCGGCATCAGCAATAAAAGAAATTATGGGGCAGGGACAGCAGACGTATACACATCTTGAATTATTGGCAGAAGCCCAAAAAAGATACGATGTATATCACATCAGTGTCTTGCATTCAGGACAAGCGATTAATGCCGATGTGGAATGGAAAGAATTATTAGGACAAAATTGCTTATCTATCGAAGATCACAGAGAAATTCCGAATGTAATCAAGAAAATCATTTGCGATAAACATAAAAATTCAGGTTCAGGTTTAGGGACTATACCAGTTTCTGATACAAACGACACAGGTTTAGATAGTATAGAAATGCTTTAAATTTTTTAAACACATAGAGACATAGATTTTTATTTTGAATTTGAAAGATTAAAGAAAGAAACTAGTTTCTAACACATAGCAACTATGTGAATTAATGCAAGTGAAACGCCTTTTTTAAGTTTCGAAAGTCTATGATTCTATGTGTTTAAAAATAATTACGCAACAATTAAGTGAAAATGAAAACAGCACAAATAGTTATAGGTTTAGGATTTGGTGATGAAGGAAAAGGAATAACAACAGATTTTCTGGCAAAACAAAATCCTGAATCTATAGTTATTCGGTTTTCGGGAGGACAACAGGCGGCGCATACGGTTATGATTGGCAATCAAAAACACGTTCATTCTAGTTTTGCCAGTGGTGCGTTACGCGGACTTCCCTCTTATTACAGTGAACACTGTACAATTCATCCGCTTTTTTTATTTAATGAAAGAGAAGAATTGAAAGAAAAAAATGCTAATCTGGATTTATATATTCATCCCTTAGCAAAAGTGACGACTCCTTTTGATGTTTGGCATAACAGAGGAAACGTAAGAAACATTGATCACGGAACCTGTGGAAAAGGCATTGGTTCCACCATGAAAAGAAATGAAGGCCCGTATAAATTGTTTGCCATAGATTTGATTGCGCCTCGGGTAATGCTTTTAGAAAAACTAAATCAGATTGCTTATTACTACGGTTTTTTGAATGACAGTGAAATCGACGAGGAAATTCAGGCCTATCTTGATGCAATTGATAACCTAAAATGGAATATTGCCGATTATACTTTCCTATCAAAATACAATAATCTGATTTTTGAAGGCAGTCAGGGAATTCTTTTGGATATGGATCATGGTGTTTTTCCGAATGTGACCTATGCCAATACAACCTCAAAAAATGCAGTTGAAATCTGTAATAAACTGAAGATTGATGAGGTAGAAGTTTATTACGTAACCAGAAGTTATACCACAAGACACGGTCACGGCTGGATGCCAAATGAAAGAGAAATAGAATTAAAAAACAATGAAGAAGAAACCTGTGTTTTCAATGAATATCAAAAACAGCTCAGATTTGGGGATCTGGATTACGATTTGTTGAATTACGCTTTAAAATTAGATGCTGCTTACAGTCCGAATGCGAAAAGAAATTTGGTGGTAACCTGTATGGATCAGTTAGAAAAAGAATATGAATTTGAAAAGCTCACGACAGATTTTAATACCATTTATGGATCATTTTCACCCGATTCTAAAGATTTTAAAGTGATAACTTCTTTGTATTAATAACAGAAAAAATGAAATACAATATAGAAAATATAGCTCCAGAAAGTAAGTTTTTATTTTTTTGGGGACATCAGTCAAGTAAAGACGGAACGATTACCAAAACTTGTTTCAGCCAATGGTGGTTAAGTTCGTTTAAAGTCAATGATGTAACTTATAAAACTGCTGAACACTGGATGATGGCAAAAAAAGCCGAATTATTCAAAGACCAAGAAATTTTAGAAAAAATCATAAACTGCAATTCTCCAGCCGAAGCCAAAAAATTAGGCCGCAAAGTGAGAAATTACGATGACAAAATCTGGTTAGAAAACCGATTTCAAATCGTAAAACAAGGAAACTACCACAAATTCAGTCAAAACCTTGATTTGAAAACGTTTCTGTTAAACACTAACGAAAGAGTTATTGTCGAAGCAAGTCCAGTTGATCCAATCTGGGGAATTGGAATGGCAAGTGATCATACTGAGGCGCTAAATCCTGAAAAATGGAAAGGTTTGAATTTGTTGGGTTTTGCTTTGATGGAAGTTAGGGATGAATTGAGATAATTGTGTAAAAGATGAAAATTGAACTTCTAAAAGCGGATATAACAGAAATAGAGGTTGACGCCATTGTCAACGCGGCAAACACATCTTTATTAGGTGGCGGAGGTGTTGATGGAGCGATTCACAGAAAGGGGGGAAAAGCTATTTTAGAGGAATGTGTTCAAATTCGAAATAAGCAAGGCGGATGTAAAACAAGCGAAGCAGTTATTACAACGGCAGGAAATTTACCATCAAAATATGTTATTCATACAGTTGGCCCAGTCTGGAATGGCGATAAAGAAGAAAAATCTAAATTGTTAGCGGACTGTTACAAAAATAGTTTGAACCTGGCTATTCAAAATGGAATAAAATCTATTGCTTTTCCGAATATTAGTACTGGAATTTATCATTTTCCTAAAGATAAGGCAGCAGAAATTGCAGTAAACACGATAAAAGATTTCGACAAATCAGAAAGAATAGAAAAGGTAATATTTGTCTGCTTCGATGATGAAAATTACAAGATTTACAAAAACATTCTGCAAGATGTTCCATAGGAACATTTCATCGGTAGAAAAAAATGTTACCAGATTGTATTTAAGTTCCATAGGAACGTTTGAATAAAAACGATTAACAAATGAAAGATATTCAATATACAAAAGGAGATGCAACATCGCCTCAGGCATCAGGAAGCAAAATAATTGTTCATGTTTGTAATGACATTGGTGGATGGGGTAAAGGATTTGTTGTGGCAATCTCAAAAAGATGGAAAGATCTGGAAAAACAATACCGTGAATGGTTTAGATCTAAAGATAATTTTGAATTAGGAAAAGTTCAGTTTGTTCAGGTTGAAGAAGATTTATGGGTAGCAAATCTAGTAGGTCAACATGATATAATTGTCAAGAATAAGAACAGAGAGATGCCAATTCGATACAATGCGATTGAAGAAGGATTAAAAACGGTTTCTGATTTTGCAATAACAAACAAAGCATCAGTTCATATGCCAAGAATTGGATGTGGATTAGCGGGCGGAAAATGGGAAATGATTGAGCCAATCATTCTTAAAACGCTTAGTGATAAGAATGTTGAGGTCGTTGTGTATGACTTCTAAAAAAAAATATTAAAATGAATGAAAAAATAGCAAAAAGTGTCAGCAAGTTTTTGAGTCTGGTGCTCAGACATTCGCCAGAAAAAATCGGATTAAAATTAGACGAAAATGGCTGGGCAGATGTAGAGGAATTAATAGCAAAATGTAACAAAAAAGGAAGTCAGAATCAGATGACGGCTGAACTTTTGGATTACGTTGTAGAAAATAACGATAAAAAGCGTTTCGCTTATAACGAAGATAAAACCAAAATCCGTGCAAGCCAGGGACATTCTATTTCGGTTGAATTGAATTTAGCAGAAACAGAACCTTCAGAATATCTGTATCACGGAACCGTTGGGAAGTTTATGGAAAGTATTCAGAAAGAAGGTTTGAAAAAAATGAGCCGTCAGCATGTTCATCTTTCCAAAGACAAAGAAACAGCGACGAAAGTAGGAAGCAGAAGAGGAATTCCTCAGATTTTAACTGTTAGAAGCGGTGCCATGTTTAGAGACGGATTTAAATTTTATTTGTCCGAAAACAATGTCTGGCTGACAGATGAAGTTCCGGCAAAATACATCGAGTTTAAATCTTAAAACAATCAAATAAAAAGTTATGATTTTAGAAGCAGCAATAGGCGATGCATACGGTGCAGGTTTTGAGTTTAGGGATCTGGATTTTATTTCTCAAAATAATAATCTGACCCAGTATCACAAACATGGAATGTACACTGAGATTTATAAAAGATATACAGATGATACCCAAATGGCAATTGCAATTTCAGAATTGCTGCTTGAAGAAGATAACTGGAATGAAATTAAAGTGGTAGATAAGTTTGTTGAGGTTTTTCACAGAGATAAAAGACGCGGTTATTCAGACAGAGTTTACAATGCTTTAGATGCGAGTAAAAACGGTTCGGATTTTCTTAAAATAATTGACAACGGAAGCAGTGGAAATGGTTCTGCGATGCGAGCGTATTCAATTGGATATTTAAAAGATATTAAGCAGATATTGGAGTTCTGCGAGATTCAGGCAAAAACCTCACATCATACTGTTGAAGGAATAAGCTGTGCTAAACGTATTGCGCTAGCGGTTCATTATTTTAAAAATAATCTAGGTGATGGATCGACTCTGATTCCTTTTCTAAATGAGACTTTGAAAGAGGATGAAAATTATAGAATCACTTCTCCAATCGATATGCATGGATATCCAACGACACAAGCGGTTATTAAAATGGTTTCAGAAGCCACTTCTATGAAAGATTGTCTGAAAATCGGAATAGGTTATGGCGGAGATACCGATACCGTTGCTGCGTTGTCCATGGCGATTTTAAGTCAGAAGCAAAATTGTGAAAAGACATTGCCATTGTTTTTATATGATGAATTAGAGAATGATAAATTTGGGAAAGATTTTCTAATTCAATTGGATATTGCATTAAGCAACAAGTTTAGTTAGTCATAAAAAGGACTTTTTAGTAATCATAAATGTATTTGTTATGCTAAATATTATTAATGAAGGATTGGAAATTTATACGATTGATCATTTTCTCACAGTAGAAGAATGTAATCAACTGATAGAACAAAGTGAACAAATAGGCTTTGAAGAAGCGGGAGTAAATGTGGATGGCGCACAAAAAATGATGAAAATGGTACGAAATAACGAACGTATCATGTATGAGGATCCTGATTATGCTTCTTTACTGTGGCAAAAATTAGAATCTTTTGTCAAACCTGAAATAGAAAACAGTATAGCTTCGGGCTTAAATGAAATGTTTCGATTTTACAAATACAATCCTAGTCAGCGATTTAAAATGCATAAAGACGGCAGTTTTAAACGAAATGAATTGGAATCTAGTTATTATACCTTTCTTATTTATTTGAATGAGGGATATGAAGGCGGAGAAACCAAATTTGCTTCGGGTGAAATTATAAATCCCAAAACAGGCACAGCGCTTATTTTTGAACATAGCCAGCGTCATGAAGGCGCGGCTTTGATTTCGGGAATCAAATATGTTTTAAGAAGTGATGTGATGTATAAGCTTAAAGAAAGTATATAATTGATGAAAAGAACTTTAGTTTTTGGAGATATTCACGGCGGATTAAAAGCATTAATTCAGTTACTGGAAAGAATCGATTATTCAGAAAATGACCGGTTTGTTTTTCTGGGAGATTATGTCGACGGCTGGAGCGAATCCAAACAACTGATTGATTTTCTTATTGAATTATCTCAAAAACAGGAATGCATTTTTATCAAAGGAAATCATGATGCCTGGTGTCAGGAATGGTTAGAGAATGATGTTATAAACGATATTTGGTTTTTGCACGGAGGAAAATCAACAATAGAAAGTTATGATGCTATTGAACTTTCAGAAAAAGAAAAGCATCGTAATTTTTTCAATACAATGGAAGATTATTTTGTAGACGAAAACAACAATTTGTTTATTCATGCGGGTTTTTCATCTATGCACGGGCCAGAAAAAGAACATTACAAAACCAATTATTCCTGGGATAGAACTTTGTGGGAAATGGCTCTGACAATGGATAAAAGAATCCAAAAAGATTCACTTTCCTACCCAAAAAGATTATTGCTTTTTAATGAAATTTACATTGGTCACACGCCGACACTTCATTATAATGTTGAAATTCCGATGCAGGGATGTAATGTCTGGAACATAGATACCGGAGCAGGTTTTTATGG
Organism: Flavobacterium notoginsengisoli; assembly: GCF_042686225.1. NCBI lineage: Bacteria > Pseudomonadati > Bacteroidota > Flavobacteriia > Flavobacteriales > Flavobacteriaceae > Flavobacterium > Flavobacterium notoginsengisoli. The sequence goes on along the minus strand of NZ_JBHUOT010000005.1, from coordinate 280,111 downwards.
AAAGTTGAGTTGTATAGATGTCGAAACGAAGCAATTTTGGCAAAGTGATGCTGTGCAGACATTTTATCCAAATGAAAAAGGAAGAAATAAATAATCATGAAAAGAATTTTTAGAGCACCTGAAGAAATACCATTGAAGAATGATGTCAAAACCATTTTTTTAGCTGGTTCTATAGAAATGGATAAAGCAGTTAACTGGCAATTATATTGCGAAGAGCAGTTAAAACAAAAATACATTCTTTTCAATCCCAGAAGAGAGGAATGGGATAGTAGCTGGTCACAAACCATAGAAAATCCTAATTTTAAAGAGCAGGTTACTTGGGAACTTTCTGCATTAGAAAAAGCAGATCTTATTATCATGTATTTTGCAGAAAACACAATGTCACCTATTTCTTTACTGGAGTTTGGACTATATGCGCAATCCAAAAAAATGAAAGTGGTTGTGGAAGAAGATTTTTGGCGTAAAGGAAACATTGATATTGTTTGCGAAAGATATGGAGTGGAGCAGTTTAAAACTTTAGACGAGTTAATGCAAAATCTGCTTGACTAATAGAAAGGGAAGAAATGATGAAAAGTAAAATAGAATCAGGTTTATTTGGAGTTGCAATTGGTGATGCTTTAGGTGTTCCGGTTGAATTTAAATCCAGAGAAAAACTAAAACAAAATCCGGTTGTAGACATGATGGGTTTCATGTCGTGGAATCAGCCTCCAGGAACATTTAGCGACGATAGTTCATTAGCTTTTTGTACTGCCGAAAGTCTGTGCAAAGGTTACGATATAGAAGATATGGCTCTGACTTTTGTAAAATGGATGCAGGAAGGATATTGGGGAGCGCATAACAAAGTATTTGATATTGGTGGCACTACAAAACATTCTTTGGCTAGAGTTGTAAAAGGAGAATCGGCTAGGAATTCGGGCAATTTTTTTGAAGAAGATAATGGCAATGGCTCTTTAATGCGTATTTTACCATTAGTTTTTTATCTTCAGAAAGAGAATGATATTGAAGTTATCTATAAAAAGGTAAAAGAAGTTTCATCAATTACACATGCTCATTTTCGTTCAGGATTTGCTTGTTTTATTTATGTTGTATATTGTTTGGAGATTTTAAAAGATAAAGATAAATTCGAGGCTTGTAAAGAAATGCAAAACGTTCTTTCAAAGTTTTTAGAAGATAAAAAATATAATCCTGTCGAAATTCAGTTGTTTGATAAGCTTCTGAAAAATGATATTTGGACATATCCAGAAAACGAAATTCGGGCATCGGGTTATGTGCTTCATAGTTTAGAAGCCAGCTTTTGGTGTTTTTTAAATTCGGACTCGTATGAAGAAACGGTTTTAAAAGCAGTTAACTTAGGAGAAGATACCGATACAACAGGCGCAATTGCCGGAGGATTGGCAGGAATTTATTACGGAATTGAAAATATCCCGGAAAAGTGGATTGACAATTTGGCAAGATCCAATGATATTGAAGATTTAGCATACCGATTATCACAAAAAATATAAATAGAAAAATATATGAACCCACTATTATTAACCGACGGTTATAAAGTTGACCACAGAAGACAATATCCAGATGGAACAAGTTTAGTTTATTCTAACTGGACACCAAGAAAATCAAGACTTGAAGAAGTTGATGAAGTAATCTTTTTCGGATTGCAGTACTTCATCAAAAAATATATAATTCATGATTTTGAGGAGTATTTCTTTAAACAACCAAAAGAAGAAGTAATTAAAAAGTACTCTAGAAGAATCAATAATTATTTGGGCGAAAACCAAGTCGGTACAAAACATATCGAAGATTTACACGATTTAGGATATATTCCGATGGTTTTTAAAGCTTTGCCAGAAGGAGCAAGCGTTCCTTTGAGAGTGCCAATGTTTACGATGTATAATACTATTCCGGAATTTTTCTGGCTAACTAATTATTTTGAAACTTTGCTTTCAGCCGTAATCTGGCTTCCATGTAACTCAGCAACCATTGCAAAAGAATATAGAAAAGTATTGGATAAATATGCAGGCGAAACTTCTTCTGTGCCAGAATTTGTTGACTGGCAGGCGCATGATTTCTCTATGAGAGGAATGGGCGGAATCGAAGCTTCTTTAACCTCTGCGGCGGGACATTTATTAAGCTTTACAGGATCAGATACCATTCCGGCTATCGATTTCTTAGAAGAATATTACAAAGCCAATTCAGATCAGGAATTGGTTGCAGGTTCAGTTGCGGCTACAGAGCATTCTGTAATGTGTATGGGAACCACAGAAGGTGAGTACGAAACGTTCAAAAGATTAATTACAGAAGTATATCCAAAAGGAATTGTTTCTATCGTTTCTGATACTTGGGATTTATGGAAAGTTTTAACGGATTATCTTCCAAGGTTGAGAGAAGATATCGTTTCAAGAGAAGGTAAAGTCGTAATTCGTCCTGACAGTGGGGATCCGATTCTAATTATCTGTGGAAATCCTGACGGAAAAACAGAACAAGAAAGAAAAGGGGTGATCGAATTACTTTGGGATGTTTTTGGCGGTACAACAAATGCTAAAGGATTCAAAGAACTAGTGCCTCAGATTGGAGCTATTTACGGAGATAGTATTACGGTAGCAAGAGCGACTCAAATTTGCGAAAGATTAAAAGAAAAAGGTTTTGCATCTACCAATGTTGTTCTCGGAATAGGATCTTTTACATACCAATATAACACAAGAGATACTTTCGGTTTTGCAATGAAAGCAACTTACGGAGAAGTAAACGGAGAAGGAAGAGCCATTTTCAAAGATCCAATCACAGATGACGGAACTAAAAAATCAGCAAAAGGATTGATAAAAATTGATTTAATCGACGGGAAGTATCATTTAAGTGATAATGTGTCTTGGGAAGAAGAAAAACAAGGCGAATTGAAAGAAGTTTTCAGAGATGGAAAACTTTTAGTGGATCAATCGCTGAGTGAGATTAGAACCAGAGTAAAAAGCGACGTGAGTATCGAAGCTTAATTATAAAACGAAAGCCTGAATGTAAGTTCAGGCTTTTTTTGACTGCTTTTTTTTTGCGTTCTATTTGTCATTTCGACGAAGGAGAAATCTCCACAAGTAGCTCCGCAACGGAAATCTCCAATCTTTGTAGAGTTTCTTACGAAGATTTCTCCTTCGTCGAAATGACAAAAAGTTGTTTTTTTTTCTTTTCGAGACAAATCAATTACCTCCAGTTTCAACTGAATGCAATTCAGATTATTTACAATATTTTGTTTTAAATTCCTGAGCATCTTTATTAGAGTTGAATTTTACTAGACTAAAACCTTCCTTAAAGTCAATTTTTTTCTCTCTAATCAATTTTCCAATTAAATATTCGAAAAGAATATACGATCGGTGTTCTTCGTTGATAAAATCTAAATGTTCTTTTTTGAACGGAATTTTTTCCTCATTAATAATGTGAATCAAAGTGTTTTGTAATTCATCAAGATGACGTTCTGAATTTAACTGAAAGTGTTTTTCTATTTTAATTTCATTATAAGTAAATGAGATTAAATTTTCGACACCATTCTCATACATTGGACCATATCTATAATTTTTTGTTTTTTCTCCAGAAAATGAGTTTCCATAAACTACTATATTTTCTAATTCTGAATATTTGTATTCAATTTCATTTATCATTAAAAAGTTTTCTTCAAATGAAATTTTTCCTTCAAAATATCCATTAAGGTTTTCAAATTCAGTTAACCTAATAATAGAACTTACTATCTGTAATATTAAAGGAATTGTTATAGGATAGTAAAAATATTGTGGTAATTTATGAGCTATTAAGCGTTCAATTAGTAACGATATTAAAAAGTATAGTATGATTGCTCCAAAAGAAAAATAAGATAATTTTTCGGATCTGGTTAAATTGAAAAATTTAGGTTTTTCAGGAATAAAAATTGAAGCAGAAAAAAGCATTTACTTCTTATAGAAGTTATTATGATCAATATATTCCCAAACTTTTGGAGGAAGCAAAGGCTGAATATTTTTACCCTCTTTAATGCTGTTTCGAATAAAAGTAGAAGAAATCTCTACAATTGGCGCATCGATAACATGAATTTTTGGATGCGATTTTAATTCCACATTTTCGGGTTCGTCCGAAATTCTCGGATACACATAAATATCATGATTTTCGAGAATCACATCATAGTTTCTCCATTTATGAAGCGTTTTCAGATTGTCTTCTCCCATAATTAAAGAAAACTCATGATTGGGATATTTTTCCTTTAAATGTTCCAGAGTAATTACGGTGTAACTCGGCTGAGGTAATTTAAATTCAATATCCGACGGTTTTATCTTTGGGTAATCTTCTGTAGCCAGAAAAACCATTTGAAGGCGCTGTTGGTCGTCTAATAAAGTCGCCTTTTTCTTCAGCGGATTATGAGGCGTAACCACCATCCAAATCTGATCTAAATCGGCAAACTCGGCCATATGATTGGCAATGATCAAATGCCCAACATGAATGGGATTATATGTTCCGAAGTAAAGACCTATTTTCATTTTTATAGTTGGTTAGTCCTTAGTTTTGAGTCCTTAGTCTCAAGCTTATAGTTATTAGTCTTTTAGATTTTTGGCGAAAGCGCTTATCATTTTGCTTTCTTCTTCAATTAACAACATAATTTCATTAAACAAATTATCATCAGAAATAAATTCTAATTCTTTTGCAATAATTAATTGTGTTTCTATCTCATTCAAAGAACCTCTGGAAATATTCAGAAAATGATTAAATGACTTGTCCGTTTGACGTCCAAAACCTTCAGCAATATTTGACGGAACAGATACGCTGGCTCTTTTTAACTGACTTGTTAAAGCATATATTTCTTCTTTAGGAAAGCTGTTAGTAAGTTTGTAAACAAGAACGACCAGTTTTATTCCTTTTTGCCAAATGAATAATTCTTTATAGGATTTAATACCGCTCATGTAGATTTTACAGTTTGATGTTTTATAGACTATTAACTAGAGGCTAAGGACTAACAACTAAGGACTAACAACTAAGGACTAATAACTATTTAGAAACAAAGTCCTTAACCAATTGATGTGCTTCTTCCAAAGCTACTGGTAAGTCATAGTTTTTGATAATTACATCAAATTGTGGAGCAGTTGCCAATTCTACAGATGCTTTTGCAATACGCATATTGATTTTATCTTCACTCTCTGTAGAACGTTCTTTTAGTCTTCTTTTAAGTTCGTCGACACTCGGCGGTTTTACGAAAACAGCTAAAGTCTGTTCTGGGAATTTATGTTTAATTCGTAATCCACCAGCAACATCAATGTCAAAAATCACGTTTTTTCCTAAAGCCCAAATTCGTTCGATTTCAGATTTTAAAGTACCGTAAAAGTTATCACGATAAACTTCTTCCCATTCCAGGAAATCTTCTGCTTTAATGTGTTTTTTGAATTCTTCTAAAGAAATAAAATAATAATCTTTTCCGTGTTGTTCTTCTCCGCGAGGTTCGCGAGAAGCTGCTGAGATTGAAAATTCCAGATTTAAATCTTCCTGTCCTAGTAAATGTTTTACGATAGTTGTTTTTCCTGATCCTGATGGTGCTGAAAAAACAATTAATTTTCCTTTGTTCATTATGTATGCTTTAGGCTTTAGCAGTACGCTTTAAGCTTTATTTTTGTATAGTATTTACAATACGTTTAGTACCTGCTCCTTTATCTTTTCCAATTCATCTTTCATCATCACAACCAATTTCTGCATTTGAGCATGATTGGATTTTGAACCCATAGTGTTGATTTCACGACCCATTTCCTGAGTGATAAAACCAAGTTTTCTACCATTGGCTTCATTTCCACCCAAAGTTTCAATGAAATAATCCAAATGATTCGTTAAGCGAACTTTTTCTTCGGTAATATCTAATTTTTCAAGATAATAGATCAATTCCTGCTCAAAACGGTTTTCATCAACATTAACTTGTAATTCTGATATTGCAGTTTGTAAACGATCTTTGATGGCCTGAACACGTTCCGGATCAAGTGCCAAAGCATCATTCATATATTGGCGAATATTTCCAATTCGAAGATTGAATTCTTTTTCAAGAGATTCGCCTTCGTCTTTTCTAAAACTTAATATGTTTTGTAAAGCTTCGTCAATAATTACCTGAATTTGATCCCAGTCATCTTCATCAATTTCTTCACGTTCTGTTTTTAACGTATCTGGCATACGAACCGCCATTTTCATCAATTCAGTTTCGTCTGCATGAGGATTTACTTCTTTTAGCTGCGCTATATAATATTTTACAACAGGGACATTTACTTTAGTAGAAGTTTGTTCAGCAGTGTTTTCGATGTAAATAGCAAAATCGATTTTTCCTCTTTCCAGTTTTGTTGAAATCTGAGTTCGTAAACCCAATTCCATTTCGCGGTAAAGCGATGGCATTCTTACATTTAAATCTAAACCTTTGCTGTTTAAGGATTTTACTTCAACCGTAATTTTTTTTGTAGGCAATTGCAAAGAAGCTTTGCCAAACCCTGTCATAGATTGTATCATATAATTGAGTATAAAGGCGCAAAGATAATTAAAAGTTTGCTGGTTTGTGTTGTAAATTGTTAATCAGTTTCGTACATAAAGTTTTTATTATTCTTACGATAATGCTTTTATTACTTCGGCAACATTTTTTTGGCTGTTGCCAATGTAAATTTGACCATCAATTATAAAAACCGGACGACTTAGAAAAGTGTAATGCTCTAAAATGTATTTTTTAAAATCAGCTTCGGTTAAAGATTTGTTCTTCAAATCCATAGACTTATACAATTGTGCTTTTTTGCTGAACAAAGCTTCATAACTGCCAGAAAGTTTATACATTTCTTCCAGTTGTTCTTCTGTAATTGGATCTTGTCTGATATCCTGGAAAACCAAATCGTTTTCAGGTAAACTTTTAATAATTTTTCTGCAGGTATCGCAAGACGCTAAATAATATATTTTGTTCATGATTTTTGAATTTTATTAGACTACAAAGAAAATTCATTTGAAACTTAAAAATGACTAATTTTAGAAAAAAAATAAAATTATGAGTTCAGTTTTTGAGGTGCAAAAAACAATAAGAGAAATTCTTTTGAAAATTTTAGAAAATCATTCATTAGAACAACTAAACAAAATTCCGCAGGGTTTTAATAATAATATTATTTGGAACATCGGACATTGTGTTTCTTCGCAACAGGTTTTGGTTTATAAATTATCAGGTCTTCCAACAATGGTTTCAGAGGAGCTTATTCAGAAATACAAAAAAGGAACTAAACCTGAAGGAGACGTTTCACAAACTGAAGTTGATGAGATTAAAGCTCTTCTTTCTTCGACCTTAGAAAAAACAAAAAATGATTTCGAAAGCGGCCTTTTTGTGGATTATAATGAATATACAACCAGTATGGGATTTACGCTACGAAATGTTCAGGATGCATTAGATTTTAATAATTATCATGAAGGAATTCATACCGGAATGGCAATGACTTTAAGAAAACTAGTTTAAATGAAAAATCCCGCTAAAGCGGGATTTTTTTTATTCTATTATAGTCTCAATTGTGACTTTCATTGCACCAGCACCTTTCTGTTTAGTGATGTCCATAAAAGCTCTTTTAGATAAATCTATTTCACGAGTTTTTACAAAAGGACCGCGGTCTGTAATTTTTACAATAACGAATTTTCCGTTGGCTTCGTTTGTTACTTTTACTCTTGTTCCAAACGGAAGTTTTTTATGAGCAGCGGTATATTGATTGTTGTTGAATCGGGCTCCGCTTGCGGTTCTTTTTCCATTGAAACGATCTGCGTAGTAAGAGGCATGAGCATTTTTTTTGTATGGTTTCAGTTTTAGGCCTTTGTCTATAAAGACAGAATCTACAGGTAATGCAATAATGTTTGGTCTTGCATTTTTAACCGTGTCTTGAATAATTTTGGGTTCTGTTGTAGGTTTGGTTTGGCTTATGACATAAGTAAAGCCGCTAATTAAAGTCAGAGCGATTGTGGCGAATAAAATATTTTTTTTATTTCTCATGGGTTATTGTTTTTCAGACTTGGGGGGAGTTTGTACAAATAATATGCCGAGATAAAAAAAGCCCTGATTAAAGGGCTTTTAAATTGGTATTTTCTAGAACCAAAGGTTCCATGGAATTCTGCTTAAAATAAGCAATAATCCTAATCCGTAAAAAATAGCAAAGGTTTTAAATTTAGCTTCGCTGTTGATTAGCTTTTTATGTTTAGACCATCCAATTGTAATTAAGACGATAGCAATAAGGTTAATTAATGGGTGCTCTAATGATGTTAATCTAAGTTCTGCATTAGACATTTGTCCGAAAGCTGCTTTTCCAAGTGGAGAAACAAAATACAATATTAAACCGATTAATAATTGAGTGTGAGTTCCAATTAAAGCAAATAAAGCAATTTTACGATCTTTAGCTGTAAACTCTTTTTTTGAAGTAACTCCGATGATGGCATTTACCACTGCAACCAGCAAAAGAAGCAATGCTAAGTATGCCCAGCCAGAGTGAAATTTTTGTAGAAAATTATACATAAACCTTGTTTTTTGTTTGAAACAAATATAACAAAAAAGCCTATAAAAAAACGGCATTAAACTTAAAAGTCAATGCCGTTTTTTATTATTTAGGATGGTTCTTTATTAGTTGAAAGAATATCTGGCTCCAACTTGCATTTGCCATCTTGATGATTGTAAACCTACGTCATCAATTTGGTTAACAGTATTTTTAACATTCGGGTTGAAGTTGAATGTTGGAGTAGTTCCGTTTGCTAAGAAACCAACTTGTTGAAGTAATAATACCTGATCATTTGTAGCGAAGTATCTTCTTCCCCAGTTTTTGTTTAACAAGTTTGTGAAGTTGAAAACGTCAGCTGTAAACTCTAACTTATGGCTTTTCTTACCTACGTTAACTTTAAATTCCTGAGCTAGTTTTAAATCTATAACATGGCTCCAGTCTAAACGATCACCGTTACGCTCAGCATATTTACCTCTTCTGCTGTTCAAGTATTTGTTGCTTGAAATGTAAGCGTCATAAGCTTCCCATTGTTGATCTGGTGTCATTGGGTTAGCAGTAGTAGAAACTAAAACAACTTCACTTTTGTTAGTTGGGATATAAGCTAACGCTGAGTTTTGATTCGTATCTCTCATGATTCTTCCGTTTGAATCATTGTAGATATAACTGATTGGAGTTCCCTGAGCACCTTCGTAGTAAAGACCAATAGTAGTTTTGATATTATTGTTCCATTTGAATTTGATAGATGAGTTTGCCATTACTCTTGATCCTTGATCAAAATCTGATCTAGATACTCCAGAGATAGCATTTGAACCGTTTACAGTTTCAATATATTGCCATTGAGAGCTGTTTTGAGAACTTGTAGCATCCATCCAAACATTAGATTCTCCATAAGAGTATGTTGCAGAAATGTTAGCATCAATAAAATCAGATGTGAAGTATTTAGTTAACGTAAAGTTAGTGTTCCAAGCACTTCCTGCTTTTTTGTTAGATCCTAAGTAGATTCCTGAATATGTTTTGTCAACAAGAACGTTGTTGTAGATTGGTCTAACATCTCCACCAGTAGTGTAAGTTTGTGGTCCAACAAGGTTTAAGTTTTGATACTGAATTGAGTTCAGGTTTTCGTTGAAGATCGCTTCAGCAGATAAAACTAATCCACCTGGTAATTTACGGTCAAATCCAATACTTGTTTTTAATACTTGCGGTAATTTGAAATCTTTAGCAAATAAATCAACATTTCCACCTACTGCACCTTGACCAGGAATTGGTCCTACAGGAGTACCATTAGAATACATTTGGCTAGGAATTTCTGTATTAGGATTGAAAAGAGGTTTAGGGCCTGTTGTAACAATACTTGTATCATAAAAATATTGTCCCATACCATAGTTGTTATAAGCTCCACCTGGCCATACTAAAGGTACTCTTGATGTAAATACACCAATACCTCCACGTACCTGAGTTTCTTTGTCTCCGTTTACATCATAGTTGAATCCAACTCTAGGAGAGAAATGTACAGTGCTTTTAATTGGCTGACCAACTCTTGCACCTTTAAGATCTTTTCCTGCATCTTCTAATAATTTAACAGTTCTAGTGTTGAAATCTGTATTTGTAACTCCGCTTTCCCATACCGGCATATCAGCACGCACACCAACAGAAACTCTGAAGTTGTCTGAAACTCTAATGTTATCTTGAAGGTATAATCCAAATTGATTCATGTTGAATTCAGCTGCTCCAAGAGAATTATCGCCTGAACCTCCAATTAAAGAATATCCTAAACGGTATCTTGAAGGTGCAGCATTGTTCATGAAGCTGTCATAGCTCGCGAATTGGTATCTACCAAAGTTACTGCTGATGAATAAGTTTTTAGCGTAAGTTAATTCGTTGTGTGTACCAATTAAAATATTGTGTTTTCCAACGTTAATCTCAAAGTTGTCAGTAATTGTTAAGGTTCTTTGTTTTAGTAAGTTAGCTGTTGAGCTAGCTTCTGCACCAAAATAAATTGTTCCTGCACCATCTCTAATTTCAACTGTAGGGAATGGATTTCCTGCTGCATTTCTGTCATCATTTACAGTTGTAAAACCAACAACAAGGTTGTTTGAGAATTTGTTGTTAAATCTAGTATTTAACTCTAACGATGCAGAGTTTGTGATAGATTCGAAATCTTGAGCACCATTAACAAAGTTCAAAGAAGAAGCCGTTGAACGGAATGGTGAGAAGTTTGTTGCTTTAACATAACTGTTCTTTACAGAAAGTTTGTTGTTGTCATTAATGTTCCAGTCTACTTTAGCAATTAATTTATCAGATACTAAAGTTTGAGTGTTGTTGTTGTAAACACCTGGATTGTAACCATAAAGTGTTTGTAAACGATTCGTTAAAGCGTCAATTCTTTGTTGAGCTAAAGCCCCGCTGTAAGGATTTCCATTAGCAATACCAATAGCACCAGTATAATTGTTGATGTCAAATGGGGCTGGTGTTTCGTTATCTTGTCTTTCGTAGTTGATGAAGTAGAATAATTTATCTTTTAAGATTGCTCCTCCAGCTCTTACACCGTAAGTTTGAGCAGTAAAATCAGATAATCTTTTTCTTTCAGCAGTAGCGCTTGCTTTTTGTGGAGTTTTTCCAGCTAAAGATTGGTCTCTGTATAAGAAATAAGCAGAACCGTCAAAGTTATTTGTTCCAGAACGTGTAATAGCACTAATTGCACCTCCGGCAAATCCTGATAATTTAACATCATAAGGAGAAACACTCACCTGGAATTGCTCAATTGCATCTAATGAAATTGGGGAAACTCCTGTTTGTCCACCGTTTGTACCGTTTGCAGCTAATCCGAAAACGTCATTGTTTACAGCTCCATCAATATAAATTGCGTTGAATCTGTTATTTTGTCCGCCGATTGAGATTACATCATCTCCACGCATTTGAGCTTGTGGTGTAAGTCTTGCAAAGTCGGCAATGTTTCTTGATAAAGATGGTAATTCATTGATCTTGTCGTGATCGATAACCGTTTGAGCTCCAGTTTTTTTAGAGTTGAATGTTGGGTCTTTTTTACCAACAACAACAACTTCACTAAGCTGGTTTGTCTCGTCTTTTAAGACAACTTTTAAACTTTTAGAATCACCAAGTTGTAAATAAACTCCTGACTCTGTGTAGGTTGTGTAACCTATGAAAGTCACTTCAATTTTGTAAGGACCACCAACACGCATGTTAGAGATTCTAAAGTGACCATCAAAATCCGTTGTGGTTGAGTAACGGCTACCTGAAGCCTCGTGAACTGCAAGAATCGTTGCTCCTGGCAGGGACTTGTTTTGCGAATCGTAAACAACTCCATTGATAGAAGAAGTTGTGTTACCTTGTGCATAAATATCTCCTGCATAAATAAACGCTAAAAGCAGTAAGAGAAACTTTGACAATTTTTTCATCTGTTTTGTTATTTGTTTTTGGCAAAATTATAACAATTAACTCAGATAATGTTATCGAAATGTTAAGAAAAATAACTTTTGTCTTTTGTGTTGCGCATTAAAATGAATTTTTCTCTTTTCGATAAAAAAAATACTGTTTTGTTGAATTTTTATATTGGTTTTTTGTTAAAAATGCAATTATTCTAATTGTGTAGTGGCTTACAATATGTAAATTGACGGCTTTTTCAGGCTTTTTGTCGGTGTTTTATGCGAAAAAACGCCTTAATTTAGGTTAAATTAAGGCGTTCCAAAGTGTTATGAAATTTTTAAATTTTGCTTTTTACTTATTTTTTAAGAAGTGATTTAGCAAAAATGAAGTCGAACTATCGTGAGTTTTAACAGTCTTAGAATTGATTTCATCTAAGATAGAATTGGCTAATTGCTTACCTAATTCAACTCCCCATTGGTCAAAACTAAAAATGTTCCAAATAACTCCCTGAACAAAAATCTTATGTTCGTACAATGCAATTAAAGAACCTAAACTTTTTGGAGTTAGCTTTTGGATCAAAATTGTATTTGTTGGTTTGTTTCCTGTAAAAACTTTAAATGGTAATAGGTAAGAAGCTTTATCAGCAGAAAGTCCTTGTTTGTCAAATTCTGCTTGTACTTGTGCTTCTGTTTTTCCGTTCATTAAGGCTTCAGTCTGAGCGAAGAAGTTTGACATCAATTTATCGTGATGATCTTCATTTCCATAAAGTGGTTTGACGAATCCAATAAAATCTGTTGGGATTCTTTTTGTTCCCTGGTGAATTAACTGAAAGAAAGCATGCTGAGAGTTTGTTCCCGGTTCTCCCCAGATAATAGTTCCGGTTTGGTAGTTAACAGGTTTTCCATCACGACCAACACTTTTTCCGTTGCTTTCCATAAAGGCTTGCTGTAAATACGGAGCTAATTTTGATAAATATTGTGTGTACGGAATCAAAGCTTCGCTTTCTGCTCCAAAGAAATTATTATACCAAATGCTTAAAAGAGCCAAAATTGTTGGAATGTTTTCATCAAATTCTGCTGATTTGAAATGTTCATCCATTTCATTAGCTCCTTTCAATAGGTCATTGTAATTGTCAAAACCAACCGCCAAAGCAATGCTTAAACCAACTGCACTCCATAAAGAAAATCTTCCTCCAACCCAGTCCCACATTGGGAAAACATTGTCTGGATTAATTCCGAATTCTGTTACTTTCTGAATATTTGTCGAAACTGCTACGAAATGTCTTGCAATATCTTCCTGCTTTGCCGACTTTAAGAACCATTCTTTAATAGTTACTGAATTCGAAAGTGTTTCCTGAGTCGTAAAAGTCTTAGATACAATTACAAAAAGAGTAGTTTCAGGATTTAGTTTTTTGATGATTTCGTTTACGTGATCACCATCAACATTTGAAACGAAATGAGTATTTAAATGGTTTTTGTAAAACTGTAAAGCTTCTACAGCCATAACAGGACCAAGGTCAGAACCACCGATTCCGATATTTACAACATCTGTAAAAGCTTTTTCTGTAAATCCTTTTCTTTGTCCAGAAATAACTTCTTCCGTAAATTGTTTGATTTTATTTTTTACTTCGTAAACTTCCGGAATTACATTTTCTCCGTCAACCTTAATAACTGCAGATTCCGGAGCACGTAAAGCGGTATGAAGAACTGCGCGATTTTCAGTTTGGTTAATTAATTCTCCTCCAAAATATTGAGAGATTGCATCTTTTAGTCCGATTGAATTTGCCAATTCTAATAAAAGAGAGACAGTTTCCTGACTGATGTTATTTTTAGAATAATCTACTAAAAAGTCATTCCATTGTAAATTGAATTTTTCGGCACGTGCACTATCTTGTTGAAACAATTCTTGTATGGTGGTTTCGTGAATTGCGTTATAGTGGTTTTGCAGATTTTTCCACGCTTCAGTCCCAGTTGGGTTTGTTGTGTTTAAAGCCATTTTTATCTATAATTGAGTTTGTTCTATGAAACACAAAAATACTGAAATAACTTTTAAAAGAGGAGAGGTTCGCGATTATATAACAATTAGTTACGAAAACGTTTTATGATAAATTATCGAATTGGAAAACGATAAGGATTACAAATACAAAATATTTCTTTTGTTGATTTTTTTCTTGCAACATCAAATCCATCTGCTAAAACAATTTCAAAATCATTTAGATTTATTTCTTCAGAATTGGGAAACCATTTTGGTTTGAGATTTTCGTTTTCTTTTATTTTTTGTTGAAATGAAGCGACTGTAATTTTTGGATTTTTTAAGAAAATAGAATCATAACTCTGGTTTTCAGAATAACTGAATTTGACAAAATCACAAATATTAAGATGTGAATCGCTTCTCAAATCATAAGAATCAGAATTGATAATATTGGGAAACCATCCTTTAATTCTTGGATTTGTTGTTTCTTTTAAATCTTCATACTTGTCAAAACGCAATTCATATGGTTGATTTCCACAGGAAAATAAAATTAGAAATGTAAAATATAAAATCTCGTTTTTCATATAATTACCAAAACTTCCACCAAGGTTTTTTATTAATTTCTATAACTTTCTTAGTAATATCAACATCAATTCTTTTTGGAGATTCTGCTTTAATTTTAGAGTCATCAAAAAACAATAATCCATTTTCGTCCATTCCAAGAGGAAGTCTAGTTCTTTCTTTCCAGTTTTCGGTTTGTAATTCTGAAATTAAAGGCAAATCGATTTTTTCGCGAAAGCGTTTTTGTGCTTTTTCTATAATTTCTTCTTCTAAGTTGGAAGAGGAATTTTTGAAAAGTGAAATAGAAATATCAGGAATATTCAATAGAAAAACCTGCGTTTTATCGCCGATTTTATAAATATCTAATACTTTAAAATAAGCAATTGAATCTAAAAGAAAATGTCCAATTTTTGCCGAATCAGGATTGAATTTTGATAGATCTTTTGGATGGGAACTCGCGATTAAATATCTCAAATTTCCAGAAAGTCCTCCGCCAATCGAGCTCATATCAGTAAAACCTTTTTCCTGAATAATTTGTCCGATTTTATAATTTAAAATTAGATTTTCAGGAATATTGGTGTCTCTGTAAAACAATTTTAAACCAGAAAAAGTCTCATGGTAAATAGTTCTAAGACGTTCATTTTTCATGACTTTTTGGTTTAAAAAGATTTCAAAAAAAAGAAATTAATTATAGATTACCAATACTATCCAGTTCTCTTTTCAAAGGCTCAATCTGTTGCATGAAACGAGTTTTGTCATTTCCGGTTAAAGATTCTCCTGTTGGTAAATTCAGTCGAAGTGCATCTACCTGAACGCCATTTTTCCAGAAACGGTAACAAACATGAGGTCCGGAAGCTAAACCTGTACTTCCAACTAAACCAATAGTCTGTCCTTGTGTTACACGCTGTCCGCGACGAACCAGGATTTTAGACATATGTAAATATTGAGTAGAGTAGGTTCCGTTGTGTTTTACTTTTACAAAGTTTCCGTTTCCTGCTGTGTATCCTGTAGTTTCAACAACTCCGGATGCTGTAGTAGAAATTGGAGTTCCAGTTGGAGCTGCATAATCAGTTCCTTTATGTGCTTTCCAAGTGTGCTGTACGGGGTGAAATCTATTCATGGTGAATCTTGAAGTGATTCGGCTGAATTTGATTGGTGTTTTTAAGAAGAAGTTTTTAAGTGTTTTTCCTTCATCGTCATAATATTCGATTTTTCCAGAAGTAGTGTCTTTTTCAAAAGGAAAAGCATAAACGATTTTTCCTTTATATTCAAAAAAAGCGGCTTCAAGATCTTCTACACCGTCATACGTTTTTCCGTTGATGAAACGTTCCGTGAAAATTAATCCGTAACGATCTCCTTTTTTAAGTTTGAAGAAGTCAATAGACCAAGAAAATACTTTTGTAATTCTTCCAGCCAATGCTGTTTCAACATCTTCACCTCCCAAAGTTTCGGATAATGAAGTTTTTAAAACACCGCCAATGATTTTTCTTTTTAAAGTAACGGGTTTTACTTTTTTATAAGCTTTTGCAATACTGTCTCTTAAGTCAATAACATAATAACTTAATGCGTCAGGTTGATAAATAAAAACCTGTAAATTATTGGTTTTGTTTTTTGATCGAAGTAAAGTAAAAGGTTTGTTATAACGAATGGATCTTACATTGAAAGAATCTTTAACTTGTTCTACAATGTCATGTACTTTTTTGTTTCCAATATTTTGACTTTGTAAAATAGAACCAAAAGAATCGCCTTTTGAAATTGTATCGTTAACAACATTGAAATCTGCGTAATTAAAACCGAATTCTATTTTTTTGGTTGCTGGTTTAGTAATTTTGGTTTCTACTTTTTCTTCTGCTTTTTTACATGAAAAAATAGAAAACAAGACAATTAAAATTACGACTGCTTTTTTCAAACTTTTGGGATTTTTACGGCGAAATTAGACCTCAGTTTCATTTCCCCAATTGGACAATTCTTCTTCGGTCCACAATTTAGGAAAAAAGATGCGTCTTTGGTATTTTGGATGCATATATTTTTGCCAGTCACTTCCTCCTGTAGCTTCTCCATTGCCTTTTCCGCTTTCCAAAATGTATTTTCTGGCAGTATTAAGATGTTGCATAACCCAAGTGATATTCACCGTTTTATCGTAGTGGCGCATGGCGGCAATTAACTCCGGATTTTGCTGGTCAGCTTCTGGAAGTTGGGAAAATTTTTGCCAGATATTTTTTGTCTTAAAAGTAGACATTTGTCTCAAGAATTGAACTTTGTATTTGTTTTCGAATTCTTGAAGAAGATATGATTTTTCGCCAGTATGATAGTCTTTTCCTGCGGCTTGCCAGTATAAATGTTCGAAACTGGTTTCAAGATCAGTATTTTCGTCAAAGTTAGCTTTGTATCTGCGGTCTGTTAAATTGATCACATCTGTAGAAGCAAATTCAATCATTCTATATTGTGCACTTTGAAAACCACTTGCAGGTGTAAGCGTATTTCTGAACTTCATATATTGATCTACTTCCATTCCGTTTTCCATAATGCTGAACGAATTGGTAAGCATGTCAAAATAACGGGTAATTCTTGAAAGTCTTTCGCTGAAAAAATCAACCTGAATATTTTCTTTTTCGGCGATCTGGTCAATTTCCCACAAAATCATTTTGAAGATCAATTCGTTTACCTGATGGTACATGATAAAAACCATTTCGTCAGGAAGTGTGGTGCGTTGAATTTGTAAATTTAATAAAGCATCGGTTTGAATGTAATCCCAATAGGTGATTGGTTTAGCCCAAAGCAATCCCTCCAATTGGACATCAGTTTTTTGATTTATGGCTTGAAATTTAAGATCAATTTCTTTTAAAATTGCTTCTGAATTATCAGTTAAATTCATTTCTTTTTTACTTTAAGCGGACTTTTCAATCCTTTATATTCATCGAGATCGGCTTTCAGCGAACCAACAGCCAGATCTGCTTTAATTCTAATTGGAACTTTGTTGTCGTCGTCTGTGATCCAGAGCGTTAAACTTTCTTTTTCTTTAAAGACTCTTCCTGTTTGTACAAGAGGCTTAAACATCATCGTAGAAACGGTGCCAAATTTAGTTGTAATATCTTGACGGCCTACAAATTTTAACTTAAATTTTGTGATTTCATCATCAAAAAACATGTCAATTGTAATGGATTCGCCTGATTTTAATTTGTCAATGTTCGGATGGTTTCTCAAAAAATAAAAAGACGAAACAATATCCTGCACATTATCAGTAATTACAATCGTTTTTTCTGATTTTCTTTTATAATCTTTTACTAAAACCTTATTTTCATTTTGATTGAAAAATCCTTCTTGATTTTTGGTGTAGCCGCCTTCGTCAATTTTACGAACATATCGATAGGGATTTCCAGATTCTTTGTCAAAATAACTTTCGTATAAATCTTCCACTTTAAAAAAGAATTTAGACATTCCGGTTGTATAGCCTTTACCCACAGCATGATATACTTTTTTATTGCTGATGGTGGCATCTTTTAGTTCGAGAGTGGCATATCCGGCATTTACAATTCCGTAATGAATTCTAAATTTGAAGAATTCTCCAGTGTCAAAAGAATCCTCTTTTTGAGAATCGAAAGCTAAGCAGTTGAGGGCTAATATAGTGAATATGAGTTTTTTCATAGTACATTTTTTACATTCTATTATAAAGATAAATAAATGCAAATTTTATTCCAAATGTACCAAAACAAAAAAACTCAGTCAAGGATGACTGAGTTTTTATGCTATTAACTAACCAAAAAACTATAAATTATGAAATTTATATCAATTCGGAAGGAAACCACCCCTTCCTTATTTGCGAGTGCAAAGATAGATAGAAAGTTCAGATTTCAAATAGCCAAAGTCAAGTTTAACATAACATTTGCAAAAAAAGCATCGTTTTTTGGTGAAATCCTCGTTTAAATGCAAAAAAAATGCGTTTTTACAAAGTTCCTCTTAATTCCTGTTCTCTTTCAATTGACTCAAACAACGCTTTAAAGTTACCTGCGCCAAACCCTTTTGCGCCCATTCTTTGAATAATTTCGAAGAAAAGCGTCGGTCTGTCCTGAACAGGTTTTGTAAATATTTGTAAAAGGTAACCATCTTCATCAGCATCAACCATAATAGCTAACTTTTCAATTTCATTAATGTCTTCTTTCATCATGTCCATGTGAACACCCAATCTTTCAGGAATGGCTTCATAATAAGTATGAGGAGGAGCTGATAAAAATTCAACGCCACGAGCTCTTAACTGTGATACCGTTTTAATAATATCATCTGTAGCAATGGCGATGTGCTGAATTCCAGGTCCGCCATAGAAATCTAAATATTCTTCGATTTGTGATTTTTTCTTTCCTTCAGCCGGTTCGTTGATTGGGAATTTAATTCTTCCATTTCCGTTTGACATTACTTTACTCATCAAAGCAGAATATTCTGTAGTAATTTGTTTGTCGTCAAAAGATAAGAAATTCACAAATCCCATAACGTCTTCGTAAAATTTTACCCAAGTATTCATTTCATTCCAACCCACATTTCCAACCATGTGATCGATGTATTTTAATCCCGTTGGTTCCGGATTGTAATCTGATTTCCATTCTTTATAACCTGGCAAGAAAACTCCGTTATAGTTTTTTCTTTCTACGAAAATGTGAACCGTCTCTCCGTAAGTGTAAATTCCAGAACGGATCACTTGACCGAATTCATCTTCTTCAACTGTTGGTTCCATGAAAGAACGTGCACCGCGTTTTATGGTTTCTTCGTAAGATTTTGTAGCATCTTCAACCCAAAGAGCTGCAACTTTTACACCGTCGCCGTGTTTTTTCAAATGTTCATTGATTGGAGAGTCAGCTGTTAATGGCGTTGTCAAAACAATTCTAATTTTATCTTGCTTCAAAACATAAGAAGCTTTGTCTTTTACTCCAGTTTCCAATCCGGCATAAGCCAATGACTGATATCCGAAAGCTGTTTTATAATAATGTGCAGATTGTTTGGCATTGCCGACATAAAACTCTACATAATCTGTTCCTAATAATGGAAGGAAATCTTGTGCTCCTTCAAATATTTTCTCTAATCCGTATTCTACTGATTTTACTTCTTTTGACATGATGTTTATTTGTTTAATCGGTTATTTGATACAACCGAAGTGTTGTGTTTGAGTTTTTTTTAACCGCAAAGGCGATAAGAAAATCGCAAAGTTCGCAAAGTTTGTTATAGCGATCTTTGCGTAAAATCCTTGCGAACTTTGCGGTTAGATCGAAAGTGAAATTTATTCACACCAGGATTTGTAGTATTGACCATCGTCAAGTCCCATAGCTTCCTCAGTAACCATTAATGGGCGGAACGTATCCACCATAACGGCTAATTCTAAAGTTTCTTTGTGACCAATACTACGTTCCATTGCGCCTGGCGCTGGTCCGTGCGGAATTCCTTTTGGATGTAAAGTGATATGACCTTGCTCAATATTATTACGACTCATAAAATCGCCATCTACATAATATAGAACTTCGTCAGAATCTATATTACTATGATTGTACGGCGCCGGAATGGCTTTCGGATGATAATCGTAAAGTCTTGGGCAGAATGAGCAAACGACAAAAGTGGCCGTTTCAAAAGTTTGGTGTACTGGTGGCGGTTGGTGTACGCGTCCAGTTATAGGTTCGAAGTTGTGAATTGAAAATCCGTATGGGAAATTGTAACCATCCCAACCCACAACGTCAAAAGGATGTGTTGCATAAACCACTTCATGCATCATGCCTTCTTTTTTGATTTTAATTAAAAAATCACCTTTCTCGTCGTGCGTTTCCAATTCGCTTGGCAAAATAAAATCACGCTCACAAAATGGAGAATGTTCTAAATGCTGACCTGATTGATTTTTGTATCGTTTTGGAGTATAAAATGGAGCATACGATTCTACATAAAATAGTCGATTGTCTTCTGTTTCAAATTCGATTTGATAAATAATACCGCGTGGAATAATCAAATAATCGCCATATTCAAACGGAATATTTCCTAACATGGTTCTTAATTTTCCTTTTCCTTTATGGATGAAAAGCATTTCATCGGCATCGGCATTTTTGTAGAAATAATTTCGAAGCGATTCTTTCGGCGCGGCCAAACCAATAATGCAGTCTTTATTGACTAACATGGCTTTTCGGCTGTCTAAAAAGTCGTTTTCTGGTTTTAATTCAAAACCTTTAAAAAGTAAGGATTTTATGTTTTTTCCGATTGCAATTTTTGGTTCAACCGAATAAGAATTTAAAATTTCTTTAACCTGTGTAGGTCTATGAACATGATAAGACAATGACGAATGTCCGTGAAAACCTTCGGTTCCAAACAATTGTTCGTAGTAAAAACCTCCGTTTGGTTTTTCAAATTGGGTGTGTCTCTTTTGAGGAAAATCTCCAAGTTTATGATATAATGGCATGGCTTTTCAATTAGATAATTTTTAAATTAATTAGATAATTCGAAAAATTTGAATTGTGTGAACAGATAATCAAGTCAATTTTAGTATTGACTAATTATCTCAATTCGATAGCTTCATTCAGGATTTCTCTTGATGAGGAATTGAAGATACTCTAATAAACCTGTCCATTTTGTTTTCATTATAACAAATGTCGTAAATTTTCGCGAGTAAAAATAGAAATTATATTATTTATAACTATAAGATATTGTAATTTTTTTTGATATAATTTTTACATAGTAAAAAAATAGCATGATTTTATTGAACTATTCCTCAATAAAATCCTAAAACAAAAATCCGATGCTGAACCAAGTAAAGCTTCTCGACATTTCCGGAGACCAGGATTGTTTGATCTCAATTGGACCGATAATCGTTTCTAATCCGTAGCCTACAGCATAACCGGTGTATTTTGGCATCGAAATCCAATCGACACCGCTGAAAATATCATTTCCTAAATTGGCAAAATTGGCAGAAAGGTTAATGTGATTTTTTCTGATGATTTCGTAGTCCAACGTAATCCCGGTTTTGATAAAACTGTTTCCGGCAATACTTAGGAAATCATATCCATAAAAATAATTGAAGTTGTTGATTTTGCTGTAGCCGTAACCTCCTAAAATATAATTAAAGAAAGGGACGCTTGTGTTTCCGAAAGTAAAACCAGCATCGGCATCAATTCTAAAAGTTGCTCTGTTAAATAATTTGTCTACAAAAGCGATTTCCGCTTTTGCCATTGAAAATGGCTTAAAAGTATTGGTATAATCTGAAGATGCCAGATAGGTTTGCAAATCTGTAGAAAAATACAATCCTGAACTTGGATAATATTTATCATCAAATGAATCGTATTTTAAATAAGCAAAAGCACTAAAGTAACTACTCTTATCTATTATGTTTTCTACATTGGAAAGAGTTGGAGAATTTATTTTTAGGTATTTATATTCTAAACCACCGCCCATCAAGAACTTCTGTACAAAAATAGTTTGAAAATAAGCCTGATTACTTAAATCCATAAAATCAACATTAATTAAATTAACATTTGGATTTTGAGAAACAAGATTACTCAAACTTGTAGTTACATTTCGATTAAATTGATTCAGTCTTGAACGGAAACCAAAACTAATATTAAAACCATTTTCGACATAATAATTTAAATCATATCTGAAATTGTCTCCTAAAATAATATCAAGCGAAGTAACATCATTCTTTAGAAATGTTTTTTTATGAGTAAGATTCAATAAAATACCGCTTTTATAAAGTCCGTCATAATGAAGTCCAAGCTTTAAATACGTCTGTGTTGGATTTTCTTTTAGAACCAAATCCAAATCGTCTTTTTCGCCGTCTGGCTGAAGACAATAAGAAATTGTACTAAAGTTCTGCGTTGCATTTAAGTTGTTAATTCCTGTTTTAAGATTGTCGTACGTAATGGTACTTCCTGGTTTAAAACGAAGTTTACCGCGAATGTATTCTTTAGTATAATTGTCTAATTGATCTGTATTGATTTTTTGGATTTGAATAGTATCTGTCGCCACTTTTAGTTTTGGCTTTTTATAAAAAGTAGTTTCATTCGACAATGATTTTATCTTTTCATAAACGGCAAAAGCAGCTTCTTCTCCTTTTCGGATAATTTCTTCTCCTTTATCAAATGAAATTACGCCATAATCACGAATGTCTGGTTTAATGTAAACATCAGTGTCTTTTATTTTGTTTTTCATTTTGTCAATAGACTGCAGATTGGTAATCTGAACCAAAATACGAGTGGCATTTTTTAGGTTTTTCCTCTTCATTAAATCATCCTGAACATCGACACCAATAATAATATCGGCACCCATTTTACGAACTTCATTAATCGGATAATTGTTTACAACACCACCGTCGACTAATAAATTTCCATCAATTTCTACGGGAGTAAACAGGGAAGGAAAAGCCGCACTCGCCATCATAGCCTGAACTAGATTTCCTTTATTCAATAAAACTTCTTCGCCCGTTTCGATGTTTGTTCCAATACATAAAAAAGGAGTTGGCAATTGATTGAAATCACGAACATGACGAACATTTCGAGTTAGACTGCTCAATAAATTGTAATTGTACATTCCCTTAGAAAGTGCTTCCGGAATACCGACCCTGAAATTGCTGAATGGTAAAACAATCGCATATAATTCGTCATTCTTTTTACCGTAGAAATTTTTTGATGAACGCGGAATATAATCGTTTATCAACTCGTCGAAATTCGTTTTTTTGAAAATAGAATCAATTTGTGAGGCATTGTAGCCAGAAGCATATAATCCGCCAATTACAGATCCCATACTTGTTCCGCCGATGTAATCGATTTTTATTCCAGCTTCTTCCAAAACTTTAAGAACTCCGATATGAGCAAAACCTTTGGCGCCGCCGCCACTTAAAACCAATCCAATTTTAGGTCTTTTTACACTGTCTTTTTTTACTTCCTGCGAAAAGGAGTTTTGTGAAAAAAGCACTAACAAAGCAAACAGCATAGAAACCGCTTTCCAAATGATATTTGAAAGAAGTTCTTTTAATGGGATATTTAAAACGGACAGCTGATTTTGGCGCATAAAAATTTGCAAGTTAGTTTTGTAAAAGTCGGCAATTTTTTTTGGTTTATTCTTAAAATGATTCTGTTTTTGAAAGTATTAACTTTTTGTTTTTATCGTACTTCCAGACATCAGAATGAGTTCTTGCACCGCCTCTGCAACTAGAGGTTAATGTCTTTTTGATTTTATCAACTTTTACATCGCAAAACATTTCACATTTTGGACTAAAGTTCGACGGAAATTGTAAACTGTCGAATTGTTTTGTTATCGGATTAAAGACAAAAATCTGATAAATGGTATAAACTCCCATTCCGTCATCAGTATGATAAGAAGCGAAATCGGTAAAACCATCAAAATTATAATCGTTTATTTCTAAATGCGATGGTTTTCCTGTGATCGAAACTTCAATGTTATTGATAATTTGAGTTTTTCCGGTTCGAATATTTTTTATTTCTACTGCTTGCTCATATTCTTCGTCGCTAGTGCCAATTTTATTTTTAAAGCTTATTTCGATTTTACTTTTGTCTTTTTGTACAAATGAAATATCGCTTTGACTATACGAAATAGAAAAAAACAAACACAGGATGATATGTAAAAAGTTTTTTTTCAAAGTGAATTAGTTTTCTTTTGGATGATAAAAATCGACAATTTTTTTGGCTTTAGAAACACCTATAACGCTTGCAATTTCTTGTTCTGTAGCCAGTTTTAATCTTTTAACACTTTTAAAATGCTGTATTAAGGTTGTCATGGTTTTTTCTCCAATTCCCGGAATGCTTTCTACAGAAGAATTCAATGCGGCTTTACTTCTTTTGTCTCTGTGAAAAGTGATTCCGAATCGGTGTGCTTCATTTCGCAACTGTTGAATAACTTTTAAAGTTTCCGATTTTTTATCCAAATAAAGCGGAATAGAATCGCCCGGATAAAAAAGTTCTTCCAGTCGTTTTGCAATTCCAATAATGGCAATTTTTCCTCGTAATCCTAATTCGTCAATACTTTTTAAAGCCGAAGAAAGTTGTCCTTTTCCACCGTCAATAATAATTAATTGCGGCAACGGTTCGTTTTCGTCTAATAATCTTTTGTAACGGCGGTACACAATTTCGGTCATCGAAGCAAAATCGTCTGGGCCTTCAACGGTTTTGACGTTAAAATGGCGATAATCTTTTTTGCTTGGTTTTCCGTCTTTAAATACGACACAGGCCGCAACTGGATTTGTTCCCTGAATATTCGAGTTATCAAAACATTCAATATGTCGGGGCTCAACAGGAAGACGTAAATCTTTCTGCATTTGTGCCATAATTCTATTTACGTGACGATCCGGATCTACGATTTGCAATTGTTTCAATTGCTCGATTCGATAGAATTTGGCATTTCGAATCGATAAATCCAGAATCTGTTTTTTGTCTCCAAGCTGTGGAACGGTTACTTTTATGTTTTCGCCTAAATCCAATTCGAAAGGAACAATGATTTCTTTGGATAATAACTGAAAGCGTTCACGCAATTCTACAATCGCTAATTCTAATAATTCTTCATCGCTTTCATCCAATTTTTTCTTGATGTCTAAAGTATGAGAACGAATAATCGAACCGTGAGAAATCTGAAGGAAATTGACATAAGCAGCACTTTCGTCAGACACAATTGAGAAAACATCAATATTGGTAATTTTTGGATTGATGATGGTCGATCTGGATTGATAATTTTCTAAAACCTCGATCTTTTCCTTGATTTTCTGTGCTTCTTCAAACTGAAGATTCTGCGCATAAGTGTTCATCAATTTCTTGAAATCTTTTAAACTTTCTTTAAAGTTTCCTTTTAGGATTTCGCGAATCGCATTGACTTGTCTTTGGTATTCTTCCAAAGGTTCCAAACCTTCGCACGGACCTTTGCAATTGCCAATATGATACTCCAGACAAACTTTGAATTTACCGGAATTAATATTGGATTCACTCAAATCATAATTACAAGTTCGAAGCGGATACAATTCTTTAATCAAGTCCAGAATCGTATAAACCATTTTGAAATTCGTGTACGGGCCAAAATATTCTGAGCCGTCTTTGACCATTCTTCTTGTCAAAAATATTCTCGAAAAAGGTTCTTTTTTGATACAAATCCACGGATAACTTTTGTCATCACGAAGCAGTACATTATATCTTGGCTGAAGTGTTTTAATTAAATTATTTTCCAATAAAAGCGCATCGGTTTCGGTTGGAACCACGATGTGTTTTATGGTCACGATTTTCTTTACCAATACATTGGTTTTCGCTGTATCGTGAATTTTATTGAAATAGGAAGAAACCCTTTTTTTTAAATTTTTGGCTTTGCCGACATATAAAATTTTCCCGTCCTTATCATAATATTGATAAACGCCCGGATTGTCTGGCAAAGTTAAAATTTGAAGATCTAAGGCTGGTTTTTGCATTCTATTTTATTTCTGAAGATATTTGAAAAGCTTTTTTCAAAAACCATTCCGATTTAAAAATGAAGCTTAACATTGAATTAGTTTCAAATTTACGAAATCAAAAGAATAATTTCTATATTTAGATTTTATAATTCCAAATGAAAAATAGTACTCCATTGGTTATTTTTGGCGAATCGATTTTGCCGGGAGAACACAGAACGATAAACGTCGAAATTGCTCGGCTTCATACTACAACAAAACTAAATATTCCTGTTATTGTCCGTCGTTCCAAACATGAAGGGCCGACTGTTTTATTTTCGGCAGGAATTCACGGCGACGAAATAAATGGTGTTGAAATTGTGCGCCAGCTTATCAGTAAAAAAATTAACAGACCTTCACGCGGGACGATTATCTGCATTCCTGTGATTAACATGTACGGTTTTGTCAATAAATCGCGAGAGTTTCCGGATGGCCGTGACTTAAACCGAGTTTTCCCGGGAAGTAAAAAAGGTTCTCTTGCCAGCCGATTTGCTTATCATATTGTCGAAGAAATTTTACCGATTTTAGATTATGCAGTCGATTTTCATGCTGGTGGAGCAAGTCGTTTCAACGCACCTCAAATTAGAATTACTGAAAATAATCCCGAGTTAAAAGTTTTGGCCGATGTTTTTAATGCGCCGTTTACTTTGTATTCTAAAAATATAAATGGCTCTTTTAGAAAAACTTCTGAAAATGCCAATGTCAAAATGCTTCTTTTTGAAGGAGGAAAGTCATTAGACATTAATAACGAAATTTCGAATCAAGGTGTTTTAGGAACCAAACGTTTGCTTCATTATTTACAGATGTTGGATTCGAAGCAAATTGCGGAGCCCGCTTTAACACCTTCGATTTATATTAAACAATCGGTTTGGCTACGTGCGAAATGTTCTGGTTTATTGCATGATTTTAATTTGATTGGAAAGTTTGTAACCAAAGGCACTATCTTAGCGATTATTACAGATCCGTTTGGGAAATTTGAACAGAAAATTAAAGCACCGCACGATGGTTATGTGATCAATGCCAATCATTCGCCAATTGTTTATGAAGGCGATGCCATTTACCATTTATCTAAAACTCCAGACAATGCCGACGAGTAAAAAAGAACTCCGAATAGAATATAAAAATTTCCGTAGAGCACTTTCTTTTGATGAAATAGAAGAAAGAAGTCTTGCGATTGCCAATCAATTAATCCAAATGCCCATTTGGGACAAAATTTATTACCATGTTTTTCTTGCGATTGAAGAACATAAAGAAGTCAATACCGAATTTATCCTGCATTTACTTTCCGGAAAAGACAAAGAAATCCTGATTTCAAAAAGCGATTTCGAAACGAGAAAAATGACTCATTTTCTTTTAACAGATAATACCAGAATCAAAAAGAACGAATACAATATCCCTGAACCCGTTGACGGAATCGAAGTGCCTTCTTCTAAAGTGGAAGTAGTTTTTGTACCGCTTTTGGCTTTTGATATTTTTGGAAACCGAATTGGTTACGGAAAAGGTTTCTACGATAAATTTCTCGCTGAATGCAAACCCGAAACCATCAAAATAGGACTTTCATTCTTTGAAGCCGTAAACCAGATCGATGATGTTTTTGAATCTGATATTAAATTGGATTATTGTGTTACGCCAGAGAAAGTTTACCAGTTTTAAATTTTACAAAATATAGTTGCCACAGATTAAAAGGATTTCAAAGATTAATCCATTTTAATTCTATCTAACTCTTTTCAAAGTCTAATAAAAATCCTAATATTCAAAATATAGCCCGTGGTTTCAACCACGGGAACACAATGTATGATTAAGATTATTTGTAACGTTTCCCGTGGTTGAAACCACGGGCTATATTTTTAGCATTTTGAGAAAAACTAAAATTGAAATTTTGTAATAATTCCATCTCGCCCTTTTTCTTAGCAACGTTTTGCCAAAGTTTAACCACTTTCTTTTACTCTTTGGAAAAAAAATCGAGCATAATTTCCTCTAAAATCAAGGTTTCTCATTTTATTTTTAAGTCAGAAAAATATTTGTAAAATTTTTGGCACGATTTTGCATACTCGAAAATTGCAAATAATCACTTCTAGTACATCCGGAATGCTAGCCCTTATTTGAACCAAAATCTATTTACTAATTTTTTAAAAATTTACTTTATGAGAAATCTTAATTTCTTTATGATGGCATTCCTCGTACTTACTATTTTCAGCTGTAAGAAAGCGTATGCGCCAGACGAGACTGCAGATGCAAGTGAAATTGCAGTAACAACAACTGATTCAGTTTCAGACGAAGAATATATTCCCGAGCCAAACACAGAAAGTTACGCAGGATTAGAAGAAAATCCGTTTGAATCGCCACTTAAAACTCCTCTTTCTACATTTTCTATAGATGTTGATAACGCATCTTATACCAATATTCGCCGATTTATCAACGAAGGGCAAAAAGTTCCAAAAGACGCTGTTCGTGTCGAAGAAATGATCAACTTTTTCAAGTACAAATATCCACAGCCAAACGGACAGCATCCATTTGCAATTAATACAGAATACAGCGACTGTCCTTGGAACAAAAACAGCCGATTACTGAAAATTGGTTTACAGGGAAAGGACGTTCCAATGGAAAATTTGCCGGCTACTAATCTGGTTTTTTTATTGGATGTTTCGGGTTCGATGGATGAACCAAATAAACTTCCATTGTTGAAAGAATCTATGAAAATCTTAGTTAAAGAACTTCGTAGTACAGATCGGGTTTCGATTGTAGTTTATGCAGGTTCGGCTGGAGTAGTTTTGGAACCAACTTCAGGAGAAGATAAAGAGGAAATTATGGACGCTTTTGATGATTTACACGCGGGTGGAAGCACAGCGGGCGGAGAAGGAATCGAGTTGGCTTACAAACTGGCACAGGAAAATTTTATAAAAGGCGGAAACAATAGAGTAGTGATAGCTACTGATGGTGATTTTAATGTTGGTGCGTCAAGTGATGATGATATGCTGAAATTGATTGAACAAAAGAGAGAATCAGGTGTTTTCTTAACCGTTTTAGGTTTTGGAATGGGAAATTATAAAGATTCTAAAATGGAAATTCTTGCCGATAAAGGAAACGGAAATTACGCTTATATCGATAATATTCAGGAAGCAAATCGTTTTCTTGGAAAAGAATTTAAAGGTTCAATGTTCGCTATCGCGAAAGATGTAAAAATTCAGATTGAGTTTAATCCAAAACATGTTCAGGCGTATCGATTGATTGGTTATGAAAACCGAAAACTAAATGCAGAAGATTTTAAAAATGATAAAATTGATGCGGGCGAATTAGGAAGCGGGCATTCGGTTACAGCTTTATATGAAATTATTCCTGTTGGTGTAGAAAGCGATTATGTTCCGTCAGATTTGAAATATACTAAAACACAAAAAGCAGACGGAATCTACAGTGATGAACTGGCAACTGTGAAATTCAGGTATAAAAAACCTGATGACGATAGAAGTATTGAAATAGAAAATGTAATAGCAGATAAGAAAACAAATCTGGAAAACAGTTCTCCTGATTTCAAATTTACAACTGCTGTTTCCTGGTTCGGATTAAAACTTCGTGAGTCAAAATACATTGCGAACACTTCAAGTTCAGAAATTAAAAAATTGGCAAAATCTGGTTTACAAAATGATGAAGATGGTTATAGATCAGAATTTGTTAGACTAGTAGACGCAGTAAATTAAGAACAAAATTCCAAAAAATAAGAAATCCCAAATTCCGATTGTTGTTTTGGAATTTGGGATTTCTTTATTTAAATATTTATAAAACTTTATTTAACTTCTTTAATTGTAGAAGATTCAATCCAGCCTTGTGTTCCATCTGTTAATTCTACTTTTTTCCACTCAGCTGTAGTTTCCAGAACATAAACTTTTGCTCCTTCGTGCAATAGTATAATACCATTTGCAGACTTTTGAGGTTTTGCACGAACCTGGCTCATTTCGGAAAAAACAATGGCAACACGATCGTTATCAAAATGACGTTTTTCTGATACAGCAGCTGAAATGCTTAACGCAAAAGCAACTAAAAAAATAAACATTCCCACAAAATAGATTCTTTTTGCAATGGTCGCTTTTGAAAAGTAATAACCAATAAAGCTAAGTAAAAAGACAAATCCAATTGCGACAGCAATTTTTGCCCACATATTGTAATCAAAAATAGAAGTAAAGTTCTGAATCAGTTTGGCAAAACCAACTTTTGGAACTTCTTTAATTTCATCAATTGTCAGCTTTTTTGCGAACTTTAAATTGTTTAAAGTTTCAGGATCATTTGGTTTTAAAACCAAAGCTTTTTCATAATTGTAAATCGAAGGTGCCACTTGATTCAGTTTATAATAACAGTTTCCAAGATTAAAATACAATTCAGCAGATTGTAATTTATCTTCTTTTACTATGTTTTCATAAACCTGTACAGCTTCTTTGTATTGTCCTTTTTGGTACAATGCATTTCCTGCTTCAAAGCGTCCTTGCGCAAAGAAAACCTGCGAGATGAATAAAAAGAGATATAGTATGTTTTTCATCTTAATTTTATTTAAACCTGACAGGTTTTTAAAACCTGTCAGGTTTGCTTTATTACGTTTAAACAATCTGTTTTTCTAGTTCAGAAATAATCAATACCGCTTTGTTATAATCCTGCTGAATTGAAGCGCTTGATGCTGGTGCATAACGTGCAAATTCACAGTTTTCAGTCAGATCAATAAAATTCTGAACGGTTTCTGCATTAGCATTTCTAGACAATAATAATTCTCTGATATTGTCTTTACTCATTTCTGAAGTTTCTATATGCAATTTCGCTTTTAAGAAATTATGCATTGCTTTTTCTAATGCGATATAGAAAGGTTCTTTATTATTAAGATGTTTTTTCGCTTGCGACAAATACTTTTTCGCCAGTTTATTGTTCATTCTAATTCTGTTTCCGGTAACATCACTATCGATAGCCTCTTTTTTCTTCTTCGCTAAAATAATAAGTGGAATGATGATAAAAGGCGCAAATAATAAACCTAAATATAAATTAGAACCATAAAACTCATTTTTAGCAATAGCAGTTAAAACTGTTTTAGATTTGATGTTTTTAAAATGATCCGTTTGAGCAGTTGCATTTTTAGAAGCCGATCCTGTATTTGCTTCAGCTGGTGTAGGCCCGTCCAAAACATCAACCATAATTTCTTTTGAAGTGATCGTTTTGTAAGTACCGGAACTCAAATCAAAATAAGAGAACTGCATCGGTTTAATCGTATATTTTCCTCGGTATTGAGGAACAATAGTATATTTATCTGATATTCTTCCAGACATTCCCGACAACGAAGTAGTTACTTTTTCATCGTGAACAGGGTCGTACATTTCCAGTGCATTTGGGACAACTGGTTTAGGAAGAGTAAATAATTTCATATTACCAGTTCCCTGGGCGCTTACAATTAAATCAAGACCTTCACCATTTTTAAGTGTTGTTTTGGATGGCGTAACGGTAAAGTTCAGTTTACCAACTGCACCTGTAAATCCTTCTGGTTTAGTGCTTTCAGGAAGCGGTCTCACGTTTATGGTTTTAGCTCCGGCTGAAACTACCTTATTGTCTTCAGTAATAATCATCTGGCCAAACATATCGCGACGATTCGTTGGTAATTGCACTCCTATGTCTAGAGAAAGAGGTTCAATTGTGAGTTTTCCTGATTTTTGAGGATATAGAATAGTTTTCTTTAAAATAACATAATAGCATCTTTGTCCTTGAAAAGAACCCTCTTCAATGGCCAGTTGTTTAATGTCGATGTTTTGATTCCAGAAATCATTGTATTTTGGTTTAGCCAATTCTTTAAAACCAGTAACGCCAATGTTATTGAAATACAGTTTGTAAACAACTGTAATCGGTTCATTTAAATACGGGTTTGTTTTTGAAATTTCGGCAACCAAATTCAATAACTCGTTTCCAGATCCTGGAGGTCTGTCGTTTGGATCTCTTTCCTGAGCAACGGCATTAGTAACGGTAACTTTTATTGGCGAAGTTTTATAAACTTGTCCGTTATATTCTATCGCAGCTTGTTTGATAAGAAGCGCTCCTTTTCGTTCCGGCTGTAAAATATAAGAGTATATTTTTTGAAAAGAGCTTCGTCCGTTTATCCAAGACTGACTGATTTGCTGACTTGGCCCTGCAACAAGTCTGAAACCTTCAAAAGCAGGCTGTTCAAAGTTGTCTCCGTCAACATTCATAATGAAGTCTATACGAAGTCTTTCGTTTACTCCAAGCGTGTTTTTGCTGACTCTGGCTTCAAATTGCACCTGAGCCATAAGTCCTTGAAAAGTGAGTAGGAATAGAATTAAATATCTTTTCATTACTTGTTTTAGTCGTTGTTTGTTTAACTGTTTAATCGTTTAACCGTTTTGTAATACACATAAAACGATTAAACGATTCAACTTATTTTACCAGTCTTTTTCTGTTTTCTTAGGGTTTCCTTTTACTTTTTGAGCGTTAACTTTATCCTGAATTTTCTTTTCTTCGTTGTTTACCGCATCTAATAAATTCTGAACACGTTCTTTAGATATTCCGCCTGGCTGTGGTTTTGGCTGTTCCTGGTTGTCAGACTTGTCGTCTTTCTTAGGATCATTTTTACCATCTTTTTTGTCTTTGTCCTTATCGCCTTTGTCGTCTTTTTTATCCTTGTCTTTGTTCTGATCTTTATTTTTGTCCTTGTCTTTATCTTTGTTTTTATCCTTGTCTTTGTCCTTATCCTTATTTTTGTCTTTGTTATCGTTTTTCGGCGGATTTTCTTTTAGTTTTTGTTTGGCGTAAGCATAATTGTAACGCGTTTCTTCATCTGTTGGATCATTACGTAAGGCTTGTTTGTAAGCTTCAACGGCCTGCGTATAATCTTTCTCTTTCATGAAAGTATTTCCAAGGTTGTGAAAAGCTTTATGTTTTTCAGGTCTTGTTTTGGCATTTTTTATTGCTTTCGCGTAAGCGTATTTCGCCTCCGAAATCTGATTTTGTCTGTAAATGGTGTTTCCTAAATTATATGGCGCTGTTGCTCTTTTAGGAAATTTGGATTCCGAAATTCTATAGTTTGCCTCAGCATCAACAAATTTATTCTGTTTATATTCTTCATTGGCTGCAGGCAATGATTTGTCTTTCTCTTGTGCAGAAACCGCAAAAGAAACCGTTAGTAAAATATAAAGAAGTAAATTTTTCATTCTAATTTTTTTTTCTGTTCTGAATTTCACTCTGAACATTTATTTCTTTTCGTTAAATAAATCCAACTCTTTGATCCAGTTTGTTTTTCTTTCCAATAAGAAAATATCAAGGAAAAGCAGTAAAAATGCAAACCCGATAAACCATTGAAACTGGGATTGAAATTCTGCCATTTGCGTGGCTTCAAATTCAGTTTTCTGAATATTGTTCAAAGCATTTTTGATGTATTCTAAAACTTCTTTGGTGCTTCCGCCATAAACATAACCACCTTTAGTTGCTTTGGCAATTGTTTTTAAACCTTCCTGATTTAATTTGGTAGTTACAGTTTGTCCGTTTTGATCTTTTTGATATCCTCTTACAACGCCGTTTTCTTTTAACGGAATAGTTCCTCCTTTTTCTGTTCCAACACCAATTGTAATAATCTTCATTCCTATTTTATTGGCTTCTTCTGCCGCAGCAGTGGCGCCTTCAGAATGATCTTCTCCATCAGAAATTAGGATTAATAACTTGCTGGTTTTGCTTTTTTCATCAAAATAAGTGGCAGATAATCGAATAGCTTCATCCAAAGATGTTCCTTGCGATGAAACCATATCCGGACTCATACTTTGCAGAAACATTTTGGCAACACTGTAATCGGATGTAATCGGTAAAACAGGGAAAGCACTTCCTGCGTAAGCCACAATTCCGATTCGGTCGCTTCCTAAGTTGTTGATAATCTGTGAAACCAATTGTTTACTTTTATCTAAACGACTTGGTACAACATCTTCGGCAAGCATACTTTTAGAAACATCGACAGCAAAAACAATATCAATACCTTCTCGTTTTACGGTTTCCATTTTAGTTCCGATTTTCGGATTTACTAAACCAATAATTAAGCAGGTAAGAGCTAAAAGAATCACGACAATTTTTAAAACAGGTTTAAAAACTGATTTCTCCGGACTCAATCTTTTTACCATTTCCAAGTCGCCAAACTCCAGCTGTTTTCTTCTTTTCCAATACATATTGAAAAAGAAAATACACACCACAATTGGGATAAGTAGTAAGAGATATAAATATTTTTTTTCGTCTAATTCCATTTTAAATTTTAGATTTCTGAATTTAGATTTTAGATTTTTTTTAATCTAAAATTAAATGAAGCTTCTGTAAACTGTATTTCTTAAACCCACTTCAAGCAATAATAAAAAGCCTGCAAATAAAACAAAAGCTCTGTATTTTTCATCATAATCATAGAACTTCAATTCCTGAATTTCAGTGGTTTCTAATTTGTTGATTGCGTTGTATATTTCTGCTAGTTTATCGTTGCTGGTTGCTCTAAAATAGGTTCCATCTGTTTTACGAGCAATATTTTTCATCAGTTTTTCGTCGATTTCCACTTTCTGCATTTTAAACATTAAGCTTCCATTTGGAGCATATTGATATGGAGATTCTGCCATTCCGTTTGTTCCAATACCAATTGTATAAACTTTTATACCGTATTGTTTTGCGATATCTGCTGCCGTTTCCGGTTCTATAAAACCGGCATTGTTAACTCCATCAGTCATTAAAATAATTACTCGGCTTTTTGCTTTACTGTCTTTCAAACGGTTTACGGCAGTTGCCAATCCCATTCCGATTCCCGTTCCGTCTTGAAGAACGGTGTCGTATTTAATTCCTTTTATAGCTTCTAAAATGATTGCTTTGTCACTGGTAACCGGAGTTTTGGTGTAAGCTTCAGAAGCGTATAAAACCAATCCAATTCTGTCATTTGGTCTTTCTTCAACGAAATCGCCAGCCACTCTTTTTAAAGCTTCCATACGATTAGGCTTTAAATCTTTTGCCAGCATAGATCCGGAAACGTCAATTGCCATAACAATATCAATTCCCTTTGTTGTTTTAGTCTGATTGCTGATGTCTACAGTTCTTGGTCTTGCCAACGCAATAATCAGCGAACTTAAAGCTAAAATTCTGAAAACATACAAACAAGGTCTTAATTTAACCAATAAAGATTCGCTGTTTTGGAATCCTGCCGTCGAACTCATTTTTAAGGTAGCCGACTGCTGGTTGCGTTTCAATAAAAACCAGATTATCGCAATCGGAATTAATATAAACAACCAAAGAAACTCTGGATTTAAAAAACTGAAATTGCCCATTAGTTGTTTGCTCTTTGAAGTTCAACAGAATTTAAGATTCGAGTGGTAATCTCGTTTGCATAAGTATCACCTTCTTCATGTAAAATCAGGATTTGCTGTAAACCTTGATCTTGTTTGAAAAGTAGCAATTCGTAATATGCTTTAGTACTTGTTTTAGTTGCCGGATTTAGAATAGACATTGTTCCATAACCTTTAACTCCCTGAATGCCTTCGTTTGTTTGGAAATCTTCTTGTTTTACAATAATATTTTGAGCACCCTGAGCTTCCATTACTTTTAAAGATCCTTCAAGGGCTTTTGCCAAATCGATATCAGTTGGCTGTTTAAATTTGGCAGTAGAAACGGTTACATAGAAATTGTCAATCATGCTTCCGTAAACAAATAACTGCATTTCTTTAATCAACGCCATGGTTTCTTTTGGAAGTACTTTTTCAGTATCCATTCTTTTTAAAACTTTCGGAGTTTCAATCAAAACAGCTGGGCTTCCGTAGGCACTTTTTACCCATTCTCCTTCTAATAATTCTTTAGAAGGATGGCCAATTAAATTGTCTTTTACATAATTGAAACCTTTAGTAACGATAAAATAAGTTGTAGTTACAAACAACAATAAGATTACAGCTGCAACCGAATAACCAATTCGTGCATTACGCTTTTTGCGAAGCTGCGCCTGAATTTGTTTTTGTCTTTGTGCTTCGTTCAATAATTGATCTTCAATATCTTCAGGGACTTCTGTTGGAATAGCATTATCCAACGTTAAAATTACTTTTTGAATTTTATTTCTATCATCAGTAATTTCAAAATCAAGAGGTTTTGATTTAGCAAATTTTACCAAATCGGCCTGACGTAAAACGCGTTCTAAATTCTCAACCGTTTCAGGCGTCAAAGTCATTTTCTTTTGAGTCGATGCCGTTCTGATGGCTTGAATTAACTCAGAAGTGGTACTTTCCATTGCTGGAATATGAATTGCTTCTTCGATATAATTTCTGGCGATATCGGTTAATTCACTATAATATTCTTTGATTTCTCCTTTTTGAACTAATTCTTTTTTCTCAAGGTTGTTTAATAAACTTGTCGCTTTTTCAATAGGAGTTTTATAAACTTCTTCTTCAATCTTTTTCAGCTGACGTTTTTTAACATACCAATAAACAAAAGCCCCAATTCCGATAATAACTAAAACAATTAAAACGTAAATCCACCAAGTTCCCATTCCTTCATCTACAGAAGAAATATCTTTGATATCATACATTTTTTGCTGTAAAGTGTCCACTTTTACATTAGCCACTTCAACTTTAAGAGAATCAGAATAAAAAGGTTTTTTATCAATTAAAATCTTAACGCTTGGAATAGTATAACGACCAGAATCAAACTGTGTTAAACCATATTTTTTAACTAGCTCATAAGTGTCATCTTTCTTAACCGTATCAACAGGATAAGATTGAATAACTTCTAGTGGCCCAATATTTTTAAGTTTTGGAAATTCAACTTTTGATTTTGAGCTTACGACAGTTTTAAGTGTCAGTTTAAACTCTGCACCAATTTTGTTTTTTGTAGTATCAATGCTGGTTTCTACTGGTTTCTGCTGCGCAAAAATCATAGTAGAAAAGAACAATAAATATATATAAAGTTTAAATTTCATTTGAGTAACGATTGTTGATTTTAGATTAACGATTTTTGATTTGTTAATCAAAATTGCCAGATTTTTATCGTGATTTGAAATAGCCTAATAGTTTAGTTACGTAATTTTCGTCAACTCTGGTGTTGACAATTCCTGCTCCGGATTTACGGAAGGTATCTTTAAAATAATTCAATTTTTCCTGATAATGTTTCTCATAATTCATGCGAACTGCTTTTGAACCTGTATCAACCAATTGTAATTTTCCAGTCTCGGCATCCAACATCGTTACCATTCCTAAATTCGGAATTTTTTCTTCGCGGATATCGTATACTCGAACACCTGTGATGTCGTGTTTTTTAGAAGCTATTTTTAAAGTATGCTCGTAAGAATCAGACATAAAATCGGAAATCATAAAAATGATCGCTTTCTTTTTTTGTGTTCCGGATAAAAATTTCAAAGCCTGAGCAATGTCGGTTTTATGACTCTTTGGTTCAAATTCGATCAATTCACGAATGATTCTAAGTACGTGCGAACGTCCTTTTTTAGGCGGAATATATAATTCTACAGTATCAGAAAATAAGATTAAACCAATTTTATCATTGTTTTGTGTAGCCGAAAAAGCCATCGTTGCCGCAATTTCGGTTACGATGTCTTTCTTGAATTGATTTTTAGAACCAAAGGATTCAGAACCCGAAATATCAACCATTAAAACCATGGTCAATTCGCGTTCTTCTTCAAATACCTTAACGTGAGCTTCGTTGTAGCGTGCGGTTACATTCCAATCGATGTTACGAATATCATCTCCGTATTGGTATTGACGCACCTCGCTAAACGTCATTCCTCGTCCTTTAAATGAAGAGTGGTATTCTCCCGAAAAGATATGATTACTCAGTCTTTTCGTTTTGATTTCTATTTTCCGTACTTTTTTTAAAAGCTCTTTTGTATCCATTTGATTTGTTTAAAGTTTAAAGTTTAAAAGTTTCAAGTTTGTCTTAATAACAACTTGAAACCTGAAACTTGAAACAAATTTTTAAGGTACCTCAATCTCGTTAACGATTTTGTTGATAATGTCTACAGAAGTAATGTTTTCTGCTTCTGCTTCGTAAGTGATTCCAACTCTGTGACGTAATACATCGTGAACAACGGCACGAACGTCTTCTGGAATTACGTAACCACGACGTTTGATGAAAGCATAACATTTAGCAGCATTAGCCAGGTTGATACTTCCACGAGGAGAAGCTCCAAAACTGATAAGAGGTTTTAAATCGGCTAATTTGTATTTTTCCGGGTAACGCGTAGCGAAAATAATATCTAGGATGTATTTTTCAATTTTTTCGTCCATGTAAACTTCACGAACTGCTTCTTGAGCACGTAAAATTTGATCTACAGAAACTACCGGATTTACTTTTTCGTAAGATCCTTTTAAGTTTTGACGAATTACAAAACGCTCTTCGTCAATTTTTGGATAATCAATTACAGTTTTTAGCATAAAACGGTCAACTTGTGCTTCAGGTAACTGGTATGTTCCTTCTTGTTCAACCGGGTTTTGAGTTGCTAATACTAAAAATGGACGATCTAATTTAAAAGTAGTGTCACCAATTGTAACTTGTTTTTCCTGCATCGCCTCTAAAAGTGCTGACTGAACCTTTGCAGGAGCACGGTTAATCTCATCGGCAAGTACGAAATTGGCAAAAATTGGTCCTTTTTTAATTGAGAACTCGTTTGCTTTAATGTTGTAAATCATGGTTCCGATAACATCGGCAGGTAATAAATCCGGCGTAAACTGGATACGGCTGAAAGAACCTTGAACTGCTTGTGAAAGCGTATTAATTGCCAAAGTTTTTGCAAGACCCGGAACTCCTTCCAATAAAATATGTCCCTGTCCAAGTAATCCGATTAATAGACGCTCGACCATATGTTTCTGACCCACAATAACTTTGTTCATTTCCATTGTAAGAAGGTCTATAAAAGCACTTTCTCTTTCAATTTTTTCATTTATCGCTCTAATGTCTAAAGTCGTTGTATTTTCTTCCATATAAATATTTTTAAAACCTTGATTTTAACGCCTAATTTTTGAGAGTGCAAATTGAATATTTTTTAATAAGTAAGATGTTAAAGAATGGTTAAAACTTCGACCAATGACCTAATTTTAAGGACTAATTGTGAATCTATTTTTATATTTTTAAGAACTTTGATGATTATGTTTTATTAAAGCATAATTATTACCAAAAATAACGCATAACTATTATGAGCAAAACAGTCTTATCGCCTATAATTTCAGGCACTATGAATTGGGGAGTTTGGGATAAAAACCTTACAACCAAAGAAATGGAAAACATGATACAGGTAAGTATCGAAAACAAAATTACGACTTTTGATCACGCGGATATTTACGGTTCGTATACGACCGAAGCCGATTTTGGAAAAGCCTTTCACGCAAGTAAAATTGCCCGTGAAAAATTACAATTAATTACAAAGTGCGGTATTCAGATGATTGCGGATAAACGCCCTGAAAACAAAATCAAACATTATGATTATTCTAAAGACTATATTATTAAGTCGGTTGAAGGATCTTTGAAAAATTTAAAGACTGATTATGTAGATGTTTTTTTACTGCACAGACCAAGTCCGTTAATGCAGGCTGACGAAATCGCTGAAGCTGTTGAGAAATTAAAAAGAGAAGGAAAAATTATTGATTTTGGACTTTCAAATTTTACAAGTTCACAAACTGAATTAATTCGCCAAAAAACAGAAGTGAGTTATAATCAAGTACAGTTTTCAGCGACACATTACGAAGCTATGACTGACGGAAGCTTAGATTATATGCAGACTAACGGAATTCGTCCTTTATCATGGAATCCGCTTGGAACTGTTTTTAGAGAAGACACAAAACAAACTCGCCGTTTGAAAAAACTGTTTTCTACTTTATTAGAGAAATATCATTTAGGTGCAGATACACTTTTATTATCATGGATTTTAAAACATCCGGCAAAAGTAATTCCGATCGCTGGAACTGTAAATATTGCCAGAATTCAATCTTTGTCAAAAGCAATTGAATTGGATATGGATACAGAAGACTGGTTCGCTATCTGGACAGAAAGCATGGGCGACGATGTGCCTTAATTTTTAGTGTTCAGTTTACAGTTTTTAGTATTCAGTTAGAGTGCAAAAAAATAAACACATAGAAACATAGATTTTTTATGTTTTTAAAAAAGATGAATTTAGCGTTTCACTTACACATAGCTATGTGAATTTATGCAAATGAAATGCCTTTTTTAAGCAAAGTATATCTATGTTTCTATGTGTTAAAAACAAAATATTTAAAATGAAAAAAACAGTTTTAATTACTGGTGCCACAAGCGGAATTGGAAAAGCAACTGCGCAGATTTTGGCAAAAAACAATTATAAAGTGATTCTTTGCGGAAGACGTAAAGATCGATTGGAAGAACTTCAAAATGAACTTTCGGCTTTCACAGAAGTTTATTCCCTTGCTTTTGATGTTCGTGATAAAGAAGATGTTTTAGAGAAGATTGGTTCTTTACCAAATGATTTTTCTACAATTGACGTTTTAATTAATAACGCAGGAAATGCCCATGGTTTAGATCCGATTCAGAATGGAGATTTAGACGATTGGGATGCGATGATCGATATTAATGTAAAAGGACTTTTGTATGTTTCAAAAGCGATAATTCCGCAGATGGTGGAGAGACAATCTGGACACATTATTAATATTGGTTCAACTGCAGCAAAAGAAGTTTATCCAAACGGAAATGTATATTGTGGTTCTAAACATGCAGTTGATGCAATTACAGCCGGAATGCGAATCGATTTAAATCCGTTCGGAATTAGAGTTGGTGGAATCCATCCAGGAATGGTTGCGACCGAGTTTAGCGAAGTTCGTTTTAAAGGAGATGCAGACAGAGCCGCAAATGTTTATAAAGGATTTGATCCGTTGCAGGCAGAAGATATTGCTGATATTATTCATTTTGTAGTTTCAAGACCTTATCATGTAAATATAGCCGATTTGGTTGTGATGAGTACGGCACAGGCTTCTTCGACGATTGTCAAGAAAAATATTTAATAAAATTTTATTGTAAAGACGCACAGCAGTGCGTCTTTTTTTCGTTTTAAGGTTATTGAATGCAATTAAAATGATTCCGAGTTTTTAATTAGTGTAAATTAGTGACAGAAAAAAACTAGATTATGATCAATAAACGCCTTTTGATAAAGAATTTACTCGCTCATAATGACGAAAGCAGTTTTTATGATAAGAAAAGGCAACTGAATCTACATTCCAGAGAAGGAAAAGGGAAGTTTTTAAAACACATTTGCGCTTTATCAAACTCTAATCCGAACAATAATTCTTATATCGTGGTTGGTGTAGAAGATCAGGATAATGAAATTGTCGGTGACGATTTCTTCGATGACAGCAGAATCCAGAATCTAGTCAACGCTTTTTTAGAAAATCCTCCAAAAATTCAATACGAAAATGTCCCTTTTCCAAACCTTCCAAAAGACAAAGTAATCGGTCTGGTTACGATTAAACCCAAAAGCAAAATTTCTTATTTTAAAAAAGGAATTCATACTATTTTGGCCAATAGCGTTTTTATA
The DNA here is from genome assembly GCF_042686225.1 of Flavobacterium notoginsengisoli. NCBI lineage: Bacteria > Pseudomonadati > Bacteroidota > Flavobacteriia > Flavobacteriales > Flavobacteriaceae > Flavobacterium > Flavobacterium notoginsengisoli. The sequence goes on along the minus strand of NZ_JBHUOT010000005.1, from coordinate 238,725 downwards.
AGACGTGGCAGTAACTCGATTCCGCTGGAAGAACATGAGGAAATCGAAAAAAGCAATCAGAATACAGAAACGGTTATTGGAATCGAAAATAGTTCTCGAAACAGTATTCAATATACTCTTGACGGCGTTATCGATTTTATGAATTTCAGGCATAAAGATATGTCGCCCAAATATCATGTTTTTAAAGAATTATTTGTGATTTGCTGGGCTGGAGTTCCGAAAACAATGCGGGAAAAAACGTTTCTTTCGCGTGTTGATATTGAATTAATCAACGAACAAATTAAGCTTTTTTATTCTGCACAAGATGTCGTTACGATAGAATATAATGATGACACTTTTACCATTACAGAATATGTGCCACTAGGTTTAAATGATAAAACCAGTTATTATCCGCTGGAAGAACAAACTATTCATTTCTTTGATAATGGTTATTATAAAATCGATCGTCAGATGCTTTTTCAGCCACCGGAATTCAATAGAAAAATGCTCTATCATATTTACAATTCGAATATGGCATTGCTGGCAAAACTTCAAAAGGAAATTACATTATCTGATCGTGAAATGAAAGATTTAGAAAATCTGCCTTCTACTTTTATGATTTGTTATTTGAATGGTTTTGAAGATGCGAGACAAAAATTAATTGATGCTAAATTATTGCTGAAACCTTATAAACAGGTTTATTCTTCGTTTAAAGAGGCTTTGAGGGTTTTACGAAAGATGAAATATGATGTGCAGTGAGAAAGGTTCTAAGATTCAGAGAGACAAAGTGGCAAAGGTTTTTCTGTAGAGACGCATCGCAGTGCAGCTAAATACAACATATAACAAGAATTGTGTTGTGTCTTTGTACTTATAAAATTAGTTCAGTACATTTTCGTATTAATTGTAATTTTCGATAAAGACATTTTCAATTTTTTTTAAGCTATCATTTTCATCAAACTTTAAATGACTAATTTCGTTAGTATAGAATTTCTCAATAAAAAGTTTTATGATATACATAACTTCAGTTCTGTTATCACTATTGCTCAAAAGTTCTTTTACTAAATAGTTGCTTAGTTTCAATTTTTGATTTTTGTATTGATCAGACATTAGATTTGAAGTGGAGTCTTTATGTAGAAAAATCATTTTATCAACTTTGTCAATTTCTTCAATTAAGTCTAGAATGTGATATAATTTATTGTCTTTCATTTTAATATGAATTATGATTTTATCTCTAGAAAACCTTTTGATAACCTATTTCTTCTAATTCTTCTGGTTTTTGTAAATCGATCAAGCCAGTATGCCTTATCACTTATGGTTCTAAAGTTATTAGGATGACTTTCTGGATAAACTTCAATTATGTAAGCATCAACGCCATAAATTATTTCAGAATTCGGGTATGTAAAAGCATCTAATTTTGAGCCTAATTGTGAAACAATATTGTAGTCAATAAATGTTACTAAATCAATGTCTCCAGGATTTGTCTTTTTTGTAACGTAAGATCCATTTATCCATTGATGCAGTTCGTCTAAATTACATACTTTTTTGAAATCTTGATTATATTTAACATAAGCTTCAAAAATTTCTTTTCTTTTTAATGATGGAATTTTGGTTACAAATTCATTTTCTAGTTCTTGAACTGTGGATATAATTTTATTGTCAGGAACCAAAAGCCCTGAATGGTTAAATGTTAGCATATTTGAAAAAACATTAGTTTACTAAAAAACACAATAAATTTGTAGTAAATTTATTGTGTTTTTTGGTAAAAATAAGCTAGTGAATTATAATTATTGAAAATTCAAATATTGCCTTACTTCATAATAAGAAAATATAAGCTCTTTTGGCCCGTCTGCATAAGAAGCTGCTTCGTAGGAGTTGTAATATAAAAGTAGACCTTGAGAAGTGTAAAAGATATTCTGTGGTAGTTGGAATTTATCATTTTCAAACATTAATCCCGTAGCATTGATATTGGCTTTTTCAGGAATTTTATATTTTGAACGGAATGCCTTTTCGGCGAAAGCCTTAAACTCTTTTTCGTTTTTGAATAATTGATTATTGAAAATCGTTTTTCCTGTTTTCGGATTAAATAACAAAGAGCGGTAACCCTGATAACCGTGAGCACCTCCGGTAAAGGTATAATGATCAATTTTTAGGTTTAAAATCTGTTCCGATTGAAATTCTATATTCCCAATTATTTTAGCTTCCCAGCCAAAAGTGTCTTGAGGGAATTTCTGATGCATTTCTTCATAAGAGGCAATAAAAGATTTTGCCAATGATTTATAATCGTCGACTTTTACCGAATCTTCTTCAAAAAATACAATCTCTTTAATGACACCAAAAACTCTCTTATTAATGCTGTCTGATATTACTTTTTTATTTTTGGCAACTGGAACTTCTATTGTGATGCTCGGGCAATCGTTTTTGCACGGCTTAGTAGATTTTTCTTCAAAGGTTTCATTTTCAAATGAAAGGTCTTTTTTGCAACTTGTAAAAATCAAACACAAAAAGATTATAAATATGTAATTTTTCATATCAAAAAGTGTTAATTATCTACAAAGGTAAGAACTTGTGACGCGATAAAATAAATTAAGCGGTAAATTTGTAAAAGAATTAAGGATTCAAAATTTATAACTATATGAAATGAGCATGACCATAAATTGGTCGCAAATATCAATGGAGATATGCGAATTACATATGACCAATAAAAAAACAATAAATATCTACATATGAAATTCAATACAAAAGTAATACATGGTGGTCAGCATCATGATCCAAGTACAGGTGCGGTAATGCCACCGGTGTATCAAACTTCAACATTTGTACAGACAAGTCCGGGAAAACCTTTGGCAGATTACGAATACAGCCGAGCTTCAAACCCTACCCGTACTGCTTTAGAAGAGGCGCTGGCAAGTATTGAAAACGGAACCCGCGGCTTAGCATTTTCATCTGGTCTGGCTGCGACTGATTGTGTTTTAAGATCTTTTAAAGCAGGAGACGAAATCATTGCAATGGATGATTTGTATGGTGGAACCTACAGAATGTTTTCAAGAGTTTACAAAGATTCAGGAATTAAGTTTCATTTTGTTGATATGACAGATATTGAAAAATTCAAAAGTTTAATCAACGAAAACACCAAATTAATCTGGGTTGAAACACCAACAAATCCGTTAATGAAATTGGCAGATATTCAGGAAATAGCAAAAATTACACAGGAGAAAAAAATCCTGCTTGCAGTTGATAATACTTTTGCAACTCCGTATTTACAAAAACCGCTTGATTTAGGTGCTGATATTGTAATGCATTCTGCAACGAAATATTTAGGAGGGCATTCAGATGTTATTGCTGGAGCTTTAATTGTAAAAGACGCAGCATTAGGAGATCAATTGCATTTTCAACAATTTGCTACAGGTGCAACGCTTGGGCCAATGGATAGTTTTTTGGTTTTAAGAGGAATCAAAACTTTGGCTTTAAGAGTGCAGAGACATTGTGAAAATGGAGAAAAAGTAGTTGAATATTTAAGTAATCATCCAAAGATTAAAACAGTTTATTATCCAGGTTTGAAAAATCATCCATTTCATGAAATTGCTAAAAAGCAAATGAAAGCTTTTGGCGGAATGGTATCTTTTGATTTTAAATCAGGAAAGAAAGAAGATTCTATTGCATTTTTAGAGAAACTGAAAGTATTTACTTTGGCAGAATCTTTGGGAGGTGTAGAATCATTGGCAAATCATCCGGCTTTAATGACTCATGCATCGATTCCTGCTGATAAAAGAGCAGAGGTTGGTATTACTGATGACTTAGTTCGATTAAGCGTTGGTATTGAAGATGCAGAAGATTTAATTGCAGATTTAGAACAAGCTTTATCTTAAAAATAAACAAAATAAAAAATCCCAAATTCCAATTTTACTTTTTGGAGTTTGGGATTTTTTATGTTTTGAAATTTAGAGAATTTTTAGAACTCTAAATAGTAAATGTATCCAAAGTTGAACCAAACCTGCCAGTCGTTAGATTTGTTTTCTTTGTAAATATTTTTGTTAGGATTTAATCCGTCGATCCAGTCTGAATTGTACATCTGAAAACGAGTTTCGAACATTAAGTCACTCATTGTCGTTAATTTATAATGTACACCCACTCCAGCAGTTGCAGATAAAACAACACCGCTTTCTGTAGAAAATCCGTGAGGACGTCCATCAGAGGGAGTTAAGTATTTGCCCGGAGTTACAGACGGAAGGGTTATGTCTCCCAGATGTGATCCTACTTTTGCTGAATAATAACTTACCTGAAAACCTAAACTTCCGTACGGACTAAAACTACCAACTGTGTTTTCAAAGTCATGAATTTTCATAAAAGGAGAAAATTCTAATTGAGCTCCCAACCCAATAATGGTAGAACTTGCATGCATATTCTTTAACTGCTGAGCAAATAATCCGTTAGGTTTTCTCTCAACCCATTGTCCAAAATGTTTTAGGGTAGTTCTATTGAAATTTAAATCAGTTCTTACTTTAAAGTGTTCTGTAAAATAACTCTCTCTATTGTTGTTTGCAGAAAAGTTAATGAAATGCATAATTCCAATTCCAAAACCGGAGTTTCCGGCATTGGTGTCGAAGTTGTTTCTTTCACCAAAATCAGACTGTAAAGTTACTGGTCCGGCATAGATTCCGATCTCTTGAGCTAGTCCTTGCGCTGATACAGCACTTGATATGCCGAACAAGGCAAATAATGTGATAAATAGGTGTTTAGACATTTTCTAGGGCTTACAAATCTCGGCAAATATATAAAAAACATAGTCGATTCAAAATATTAAATCATTGTATTGAAAAATAACTACTAAAATACTTAATTTACTAACTTTTACTTTGTGATTTGCATGTAAAGACCTACATGTAAAATGTATTTTTTTGCAATGCTTGAAAAAAACACAAATCGATTCAAAAAAGTGAAAAATATAACATCGAATCATTATTTGATATATCTTTGTGTGTTAAAACGAAAACGTTTTCTTAAAAACTTTTTTAGGTATAATAAGGAGAAAAATTAAATCAAATTATCTGAAAATTTATTTCAAATATGGAACAAAAAATAAATGAGTTTATGGCTCTTATTGAGTCAAAAAATCCAAACGAGCCAGAATTTCTTCAAGCGGTTAGAGAATTTGCAGAAACAGTTATTCCTTTTATATCTGAGCGCAAAAAATATGATGGTAAAAATATACTTTTAAGAATTGCAGAACCAGAGAGATCAATTATTTTCAGGGTTCCATGGGTAGACGATAAAGGAGAAATTATCGTAAACAGAGGTTTTAGAATTCAAATGAACTCTGCAATTGGACCCTATAAAGGAGGAATCAGATTTCATCATTCTGTAAACTTATCTGTTTTGAAATTCCTGGCTTTCGAGCAAGTTTTTAAAAATAGTTTGACGACTCTTCCAATGGGTGGTGGAAAAGGAGGTTCTGATTTTGATCCCGAAGGAAAATCTGACGGTGAAATCATGCGTTTCTGCCAGTCATTTATGACTGAATTATGTCGCCATATTGGACCTGACTTAGATGTTCCTGCCGGAGATATTGGTGTTGGTGCAAGAGAAATTGGATATCTATTCGGACAATACAAGCGAATAAGAAATGAATTTACAGGAGTTTTAACTGGAAAAGGTTTGGCTTATGGAGGTTCATTAATTAGACCTGAAGCTACAGGATATGGAGTAGTTTATTTTACAGATCAAATGCTGCGTACAATTGGTCATGAAGTAAAAGGTAAAAGAGTAGCTATTTCGGGATTCGGAAATGTAGCTTGGGGTGTGGCGTTGAAAGTAAATGAATTAGGAGGTAAAGTAGTTACCATTTCTGGTCCTGACGGATATATTTATGATGAAGAAGGAATTTCCGGAGAAAAAATCGACCATATGCTTGAAATGAGAGCAACGGGTGACAACAGAGCCGAAAGGTATTTAGAGAAATATCCAAATGCTGTTTTTCATAAAGGAAAAAGTCCTTGGGAAGTAAAAGTGGATATTGCTATTCCATGTGCTACTCAAAATGAATTAAATGGAGAAGATGCTCAAAAGTTAATTGACAATGGTGTTTTATGTGTAACAGAGGCTGCAAATATGCCTTCTACACTAGACGCTATTAAGCTTTTCTTAGATAATAAAGTTTTATTTGCTCCAGGAAAAGCGGCAAATGCTGGTGGGGTTGCGGCTTCCGGATTAGAAATGACTCAAAACTCTATTCGTTTAAACTGGACAAGTGAAGAAGTTGATTTGAGATTAAAAGAAATTATGGTCGGGATTCATAATCAATGTAAAAAATACGGTGCCGAAGAAGACGGATATGTAAACTACGTAAAAGGAGCAAACATTGCCGGATTTGTAAAAGTTGCCGACGCTATGCTTGCGCAAGGTGTAGTTTAAAAGAAAATTGCAATATATTAGAAATGCCTTCGGTTAATTAAAATCGAAGGCATTTTTTATTGATGCCAAAAATTAAATAATCTTGTTTGTAGTATATTTGTCTAATCGAATATATGTTGTGATGAAAAAAATACTTTTCTGCGTTTTCTTTTTAATACTAATTCAGTTTTGTCAGGCACAAAATAAGTTGTCCTGGCAGGGGTATTTTTCATTTAATGAAATTAAAGATGTTTCGGAATCTTCAACAAGTGTTTTTGTCGCTTCAGAAAATGCTTTGTTTTCAAAAAACACAACAACAAATATGCTGAAAACGATAACTACAGTTGATGGATTGTCGGGGCAGACGATTTCTGCAGTGTATTACAGTGAGGTATTTAAAAAAACATTGGTTGGTTATGAAAATGGTTTAATGATATTGATCAACGAAAGTGACGGAAGCATGTTAAAAATCGTAGATATAATTAATAAACAGCTTCCGGCAAATGCTAAAAAGATCAATCATTTTATGGAATATAATGGATTGGTTTATGTTTCTTGTGATTTTGGAATTGTTCAGTTTAATTTGACTACTTCTAAATTTGGTGATACTTATTTTATAGGCGATAATGGAGCAGAAATCAGCGTTAAGCAAACGACTTTGTTTAATGGATTTGTTTTTGCTGCAACATCAAGTGGAATTAGAAGAGCAGATATAGCAAATGCAAATCTGATCGATTATAATCAGTGGGCTGTTGTTAATGGCGGAAACTGGTCTAGTGTAGGAGCTTTGGATACAGAGCTTATTGCAATAAATGATTCGGGAAATATTCATCGTTACAATTTGAACACATTTCTGAGTTTTTCTCAATTACCCCAGGCTTCGGTTGATATGAGAGCAAAAAATCATAATTTGTTTATCACTACACCAAGTATAGTTTATGTGTATAACAATCAAATGGTTTTAAATCGTCAGATTGCAAATTCTCAGGTTCTGGATAATACTTTGAATTTTAGTTGTGCTACTGCGGTTGGCGATCGAATTTTTATTGGTACCAAAGAAAAAGGAATGTTTTTTTCTACACTGAATAATGTAACTGCTTTTGAAAATAATACACCAACAGGTCCTGTAAAGAATAATATTTTTTCAATAGATGTTAGTCCAAATACCATTTGGGCGGTTTATGGGGATTATGATACTTCGTACGATCCATATCCATTAGATAGTTATGGAATAAGTAGATATAATGTTTCCGGATGGCTGAATCTTCCGTATTCTGAAGTTTATGATGCAAAATCTATTACAAGAGTTCTGATTAATCCAAATAATGAAAAACAGGTTTATGCGAGTTCTTTCTTTTCAGGATTGTTGAAAATTGAAGATGATGTCCCAAATTTCTTGTATAACGAAAAAAATAGTGGATTAGAATCTATTACAAATGCGGGAGCGGGCTATATTGATGTACGTATCAATGCAAATGTTTTTGATAAAACTGGAAACCTTTGGGTTACCAACAGTCGTATTAATAATGGATTAAAAGTTTTAAAAACAAATGGACAATGGGGAAGTTATTCAATGACTCCAATTTTTGATATAGCAGAGAATATTAGTTACTCCAGTATAGTTATTGATAGAAATAATGTAAAATGGCTTGGAACTAACAGAGATGGGGTTGTAGGTTTTAACGAAGTTACGAATACATTTAAAAAAATAACTGTTGGAACAGATTTAGGAAATCTTCCAATTGCAGATGTCAGGGCGATAGCTTTGGATACAAGAAGTCAGCTTTGGATTGGAACAACAAAAGGATTAAGGGTTTTGCCTAATGTTGGAAATTTCCAATCGGAAAGCCAGTTAAAGGCAAATCCAATTATTATTATGGAAGACGATCTGGCGCAGGAATTACTTTATGAGCAGTTTATTACTTCTATTGCGGTTGATGGTTCTAATAATAAATGGATCGGGACAGCAGATTCAGGCGTGTTTATGGTGTCGCCAAATGGTCAGGAAACCAAATATCATTTTACAATAAACAATTCTCCGCTGCCAAGTAATTATGTAAACGATATTAAAATAAACAATAAAACGGGCGAAGTTTTTATTGTTACTAATAAGGGAATGGTTTCGTTTAACGGAATTGCAACGGGAGCAAATGATAATCTTAATAATGTTTATGTGTATCCAAATCCGGTTCGGCCTACTTATTCAGGAACGGTAAAAGTTGCAGGATTGATTGATAAAGCAAATATTAAAATCACAGACATAGAAGGAAATCTGGTTTTCGAAACCACATCTTCCGGAGGGACAATAGAATGGGATACAACTGCTTTTGGAAAATATAAAGTAGCTTCTGGTGTTTATATGGTTTTTATATCGGCGCAAGACGGCGGTGAAACTAAAGTTAAAAAAGTGATGATTATTCGATAATTACTCAGTCGCAGTCTCAGTTTTCGGTATTCAGTTGAAAAATGACATCAGATTTTAGTTTCAAAATCTAAAATCTAAAATCTAAAATCTAAAATCTAAAATTGTTAGTCAAAACCAAAGCCATAGTAATTTCTTCTTTAAAATTTCAGGAAAAAAGTTTGATTGTAAAATGCTTTACACTTTCAAATGGACTGAAATCATATTTCGTGCGTGATGCTTTTTCAAGTCGAAAAGCAGGTCAGAAGATTGCTTATTTTCAGCCGTTTTCGATTTTAGAAATTGAAGCTGTCCATAAAAATAAAGGCACGCTTGAAAATTTCAAAGAAATAAAAACTGCTGTTCCTTTTCAGAGTATTCATACAGATATTGTGAAAAGTACGATGGTAATGTTTCTTTCCGAAATGCTTCATTATTCGATTCAGGAAGAAGAAAAAAATGAACAGCTTTTTTTGTTTTTAGAAACGGCGCTGACCTGGCTGGATCATCATGATGAAATTTCTAATTTTCATCTAATTATGCTTTTAGAAATTACAAAATATCTCGGTTTTTATCCTGATTTGTCAGAAAATAATCTGCCATTTTTTGAAATGAATGAGGGTGTTTTTATTCATTTTCAAAAAGGAAATGTATTGACAGAACATGAAACAATTCTATTCAAAAAATTAATTGATTTAAAATTCGACAACGATCAAAAAGTCTTTCATGTTTTAGAGAGACAAATTCTTCTAAAAATCGTAATCGATTATTACAGTCTGCATTTAGAAGGATTCAAAAAACCTAAATCTTTAGAGATTTTAAAGGAAGTTTTCTCTTAAATCAATAAAAAGCCTAAGATTTGTTGCGGAATCTACTCAAAATTTCCTGAATACGGTCTTTTTTCCGTCATATTTTCTCTATTTTACTCAAAATTCCTTACTTTCGCACCTCGTTTAAGAAAAGGATAAAATGAGTACAAAATTTACTGAATACAAAGGACTTGACTTGCCAACAGTAGCGTCAGAAGTTCTTGATTTTTGGAAGAAAGAAAATATATTTGAAAAGAGTGTTACAACTCGCGAAGGTGCTGAGCCTTTCGTATTTTTTGAAGGTCCGCCTTCAGCAAACGGATTACCTGGAATTCACCACGTAATGGCACGTGCGATTAAAGATATTTTTTGCAGATATAAAACTCAAAAAGGTTTTCAGGTTAAAAGAAAAGCCGGATGGGATACTCACGGTTTACCTGTAGAATTGGGAACTGAAAAAGAATTAGGAATTACAAAAGAAGATATCGGCAAAACGATTTCGATCGAAGAATATAACGAAGCGTGTAAAAAAACCGTTATGCGTTATACGGACGTATGGAACGATTTGACCGAAAAAATGGGATATTGGGTTGATATGGAAGATCCATACGTGACCTATAAACCAAAATACATGGAGTCTGTTTGGTGGCTTTTGAAACAAATCTACGATAAAGGTTTGTTGTACAAAGGGTACACAATTCAGCCATATTCTCCAAAAGCAGGAACTGGATTATCTTCTCATGAAGTAAATCAGCCTGGAGCTTACAGAGATGTTACGGATACTACGATTGTAGCGCAATTCAAAACTTTGCCGGAAACGCTTCCAAGCTTTTTACAAGGTTTTGGAGATATCCACATTTTAGCTTGGACGACAACTCCTTGGACGCTTCCATCAAATACAGCTTTGACAGTTGGACCAAAAATCGATTATGTTTTAGTAAAAACATTCAATCAATATACTTTTGAGCCAATCAATGTTGTTTTGGCTAAAAACTTAGTTGGAAAACAATTCGGAAAAGGATATTTCGTAAGTGAAGATGACGCTGATTTTGACAATGTGAAAAATGGCGACAAAAAACTTCCATACAAAATTCTAACCGAAGCAAAAGGAGCAGATTTAGTAGAAATCCGTTATGAGCAATTACTGCCTTATGTGTTGCCGTATCAAAATGCTGAAAATGCGTTTAGAGTAATTTCTGGGGATTTCGTTACAACAGAAGACGGAACAGGAATCGTGCATACAGCGCCAACTTTTGGTGCAGATGATGCTAAAGTTGCTAAAGAAGCTAAGCCAGAAGTTCCGCCAATGTTGGTTTTAGACGAAAATGGAACTGCAGTTCCTTTAGTTGATCTGCAAGGGAAATTCACTTCTCATGTAGGTGATTTAGCTGGTAAATATGTTAAAAACGAATACTACGATGCTGGGCAAGCGCCAGAGAAATCTGTTGATGTTGAAATCGCTATTCGTCTTAAAGAAGAAAATAAAGCATTTAAAGTTGAAAAATACGTGCACAGTTATCCACACAGCTGGAGAACTGACGAGCCGTTATTATATTATCCACTAGATTCATGGTTCATCAAAGTAACCGATGTAAAAGATAGAATGTTCGACCTGAACGAAACTATCAATTGGAAACCTAAATCTACTGGTGAAGGACGTTTTGGAAATTGGCTTAAAAATGCTAATGATTGGAACTTATCTCGTTCTAGATATTGGGGTATTCCGTTGCCAATTTGGAGAACAGAAGATAAAACAGAAGAAGTTATTATTGGTTCTGTTGAAGAATTGTACACTGCAATCGAAAAATCTATTGAAGCAGGTTTCCAAAAAGAAAATCCATTTAAAGGATTTGAAATCGGAAACATGGCTGAGTCAAATTATGATTTAATTGACTTACACAAAAATGTTGTTGATGCTATCACTTTAGTTTCTGCTTCCGGGAAACCAATGAAACGTGAAAGTGATTTAATTGACGTTTGGTTTGATTCTGGAGCAATGCCTTATGCACAATGGCATTATCCTTTTGAAAATCAAGATAAAATCGATGGGAACAAAGATTTTCCTGCGAATTTTATCGCAGAGGGAGTAGATCAAACACGTGGATGGTTTTATACTTTGCATGCTATCGGAACTTTAGTTTTTGATAAAGTAGCGTATAAAAACGTAGTTTCAAACGGTTTGGTTTTGGATAAAAATGGAATTAAAATGTCTAAGAGTAAAGGAAATACGATAGACCCATTTAAAACCATTGCAGAAAACGGCCCTGATGCTACACGCTGGTATATGATTATGAATGCAAATCCGTGGGATAACCTGAAGTTTGACCTTGAAGGAATTGCTGAGGTTAAACGTAAATTCTTTGGAACTTTATACAACACTTATTCTTTCTTTTCATTGTATGCAAACATCGACGGATTTAAATATGCCGAAGCTGAGATTCCGTTAAACGAAAGACCGGAAATCGATCAGTGGATTATTTCTGAATTGAATACTTTAATAAAGTTTGTTGACGAATGTTACGAAGATTATGAGCCAACAAAAGCGACAAGAGCTATTTCTGAATTCGTTCAGGAAAACTTAAGTAACTGGTATGTTCGTTTGTGTCGTCGTCGTTTCTGGAAAGGAGAATATGCAAAAGATAAAATTGCAGCTTACCAAACGCTTTATACATGTTTGCTTACAATCAGTAAATTAAGCGCTCCGGTAGCTCCATTTTTTATGGATAAATTGTATAGAGATTTGACAACATCTACGGGAACCGAGGATTTTGCTAGTGTTCACCTGGCTGAATTCCCGAAATTTGTCGAAAACTTTGTTAATAAAACGTTGGAAAGCAAAATGCAGAAGGCGCAAACGATCTCCTCTTTGGTTTTATCACTGCGTAAAAAAGAGATGATTAAAGTACGTCAACCTCTGCAAAAGGTAATGATTCCGGTACTTGACGAGAATCAGCGTGCTGAAATAGAAGCTATTTCTGACCTGGTAAAAGCTGAAGTAAACGTGAAAGAAATTGAACTTTTAGATGATGCTTCCGGTATTTTAGTGAAACAGATTAAGCCTAATTTTAAAGCTCTTGGGCCACGTTTTGGGAAAGATATGGGCTTGATTTCTAAGGAGATACAAAGTTTTTCTGCAGAACAGATCAATCAGCTGGACAAGCAGGGAACGCTGGATATTGTTATTGCAGGAAATAGTGTAACTTTATCACTAGAAGATGTGGAAATTACATCGCAAGATATCGAAGGATGGTTAGTTGCTAATTCAAACGGAATAACAGTTGCGCTTGACATTACACTTACTGAAGAATTGAAAAACGAAGGTATCGCCAGAGAATTAGTAAATAGAATACAAAACATCCGTAAAGATTCAGGATTTGAGGTTACGGATAAAATTAATGTACAAATAAAAAGAGATGGTATTTTAGAAGAAGCCGTTTCGAAAAATGAAGACTATATAAAGTCAGAAACATTAACAGACAAACTGGTTTTTGTGGACGCTTTAGAAAACGGCACAGAAATTGAGTTTGATGATATTAGAACAATGATATTAATTTCAAAATAAGTATAATACCATGATAGATGAAATTACAAGATACTCAGACGCTGACTTAGCGGAGTTCAAAGAAATAATCCAGGCAAAAATTAAAAAAGCACAAGAAGATCTTGATTTGATTAAAAGTGCCTATATGAACGATTTGAATAACGGAACTGACGATACTTCTCCAACTTTTAAAGCTTTTGAAGAAGGAAGTGAGACCATGTCAAAAGAAGCGAACTCTCAGTTGGCTATCAGACAAGAGAAATTCATTCGTGACTTAAAAAATGCTTTATTCCGTGTTGAAAATAAAACATACGGTATTTGCAAAGTAACAGGTAAATTAATCAGCAAAGAAAGGCTTAAAATCGTTCCTCATGCAACAATGAGTATCGAAGCTAAAAACTTGCAGAGATAAATTCACTACATAAATAAAAAATAGACGCTCCTTTTAGGGGCGTTTTTTTTGTTTAATCTTAAAGTGATTTTGTTTGTTTTGAAAAGATTTTTATTTGAAAGAAAAGGATTATTCTTCAGGTGGTTGTTTTTTTTAAAACAGAGATTTTTTTTGTAAGAATGAAATAAGCAATCGATTTGGAGCTGCGAATTAAAAAAAGAACTATCTCGGTTAGAGATAGTTCTAAAAGGAGTAGTTGTTTATGCCAGATTTTTTTCAACGTCAGCTTTGTGCTTTCTTAAAATAGCTCTGGTCATTCCCAGATTTGCTTTTGAAGCATCAGCAGCCAGGTAGATCATGAATTTTTTGTTTGGAGAAATGTCGATAATATGAATTTGATTGGATAAAGTAATCAAAATATCTTCGATGTCCTGATTTAAATTTAAAGCTTTTACTGCATTCAATTTAGCTTTTACAACTTCAAGGTTATAAGCAGCGGCAAGTTCCGGGTCAAAACTTGGATCGATTGTCAGGTTTCCAAAACTTAATCCGGATTCAATCTCGGTTACAGCGACAGCTATAAAGCCATTTACGTTTGTTTTCATTTCATTTAAAAACACGTTTAAAAAATCATTACTCATAGTCATTTGGGTTTGTTTGTTAATAGATTTATGTTATTTCAGTAGGGAATTTTTGCTTAATTCAGCAGATACTTCTTCTGTTGAACGCATGAGTAATGCCAGGTTGCTTCCTTCTTTGGAAAAGGCAACAATAAAATTAGAGCCGCTGATTTTGTTTCCAACAATAACGCCTTCTGCACTTTTTAAGTACAATTGTTTTAAAGAGCCTTTTTCGAGATCGATTAAGAATTTTTCGCTCATTGATAAAATGGCTGCGCTCATTGCGGCAATGCTGTCTCCGTAGTCAAGGTTTAAGGAAGTGATTAATTTTCCTTTTCCGTTTAAGATTAATGCTGCAGTCGATTTTGTGCTTACAAGAAAGTCATTCAGTGTAGTTGTGATTTCATTCATGATTTGTAGGATTTAGGGAGGAATGTTAAATTCAGTTTATTTTGGTATTTGTTTTCAAAATTAATCTTGAATCATCCTAAACAAGTGTTAATTTTGTTTAACAAATATAAATTAAATTATGTATCATTGTAATACCAAATCATTAATAATTTAAATTATTTACTGTAAAAAACTTACATTATGGCTAAAGTATTGAAATTCAAAGAAGTAAACTCTGATGTGGAGCGCAGAATGAAAGATTTTGAAAAACTGCGAATTAAGTTTAAAGCTGATGTAAAAAAGGGCGAAGCGAAGAAACTTGCTGCCGGAAAAGAAAGTAAAGGGATATTCAAATCTATCTCAGATTTTTTCTCCGACAGTCCGGCAAAAACGGCTGCAAAAGCAACTGTACAAAAATAGACTTTGTTAGGTTTGCATTAGCGGATAAACTAAGTTTAGTTTATTAAAAAACAATTAACGCTCCCTTGGGAGCGTTTTTTTTGATTTAATTGTTATTTTTGCCCATCAAAAAATCATAAAATGTCATTACGAAAAGCGTATTTCCTTATATTCCTAGTTTTAATTGTTGATCAGCTTTCTAAAATCTATGTCAAAACAAATTTTGTTCTTGGAGAAGAAGTCGTAGTTTTTGATTGGTTCAGAATTCATTTTATAGAAAATGAAGGGATGGCCTGGGGGACTAAAATTCCAGGAGCATATGGTAAATTAATTTTAACTGTTTTTAGGATTTTTGCTGTTTTCGGAATAGGTTGGTGGCTTTCAGACGTGGTAAAAAAACGTCAGTCTGCTTATTTAATTGTTGCTATCGCTTTGATTTTTGCCGGTGCGGCCGGAAATATCATTGATTCTGTTTTCTATGGAGTTATTTTTGATGACAGTACACATAACTTAGCGACAATTTTTTCTCCGGCTCCATACGGAACCTGGTTTCATGGTTTGGTTGTTGATATGTTTTATTTTCCTATTTGGGAAGGTAATCTTCCGACCTGGCTTCCAATTTTTGGTGGAAAGCACTTTGCTTTTTTTAATGCCATTTTTAATGTTGCCGATATGGCAATTTCTACAGGAGTAGGGATTCTTTTAGTGTTCAATAAAAAAGCATTTCCCAAACACGCATAAATTTTAAAAATTCCAAAATTTTAAAAATTCCAGATTCCAATATTTGAGGCATTCGCAACAAACAGATATTGGAATTTGGAATTTTTCATTATTAGGGTTTAATATTTTGTGTTATTTTTACATTACAAAAAAATCAAACTATGCAAAGTCCGTCTTTTTCTATTTATGATGCTTCTGCAGGATCAGGAAAGACGTATACATTGGTAAAAGAATATTTGAAAATTATTCTCTCTTCACCAAAAAACGATGCATATCGAAATATCCTTGCTATAACTTTTACCAATAAGGCAGTTCATGAAATGAAAAGCCGAATTGTTGGAAATTTATCTGAATTCGCCAAAGATGAACCATCTTCAAAGGCAGTTGATCTGATGGAAGACCTTGCACGTGATACGGGTCTTTCAATTATTAAAATTAAAACCAAATCACAACAGATCATAAAGCACTTAATTCATAATTATGCGGCTTTTGATATTTCTACAATAGATAAATTTACTCATAAAGTTATTCGTGCTTTTGCCCACGACCTAAATCTTCCAATGACTTTTGAGGTTACTTTGGATACCGAAAATTTATTGGTTGAAGCGGTTGATGCGATTATTGCGCAAGCGGGTGAGGATGAAACACTGACCAAATTGCTCATCGACTTTACGATGGAAAAAACCGATGATGATAAAAGTTGGGATATTTCGCGCGAAATTCTGGATACCGGAAGATTGGTTTTAAATGAAAACAATCGAAACGAAATTCTGCATTTTCAGGATAAAACGATTGGAGAGTTTGTTGAGATCAAAAAGAAAATGCAAACGCTCTGTAAAGAGTTGGAAGATGTAAATGCCGGTTTGGCTGGTAAAGCAATTGAATTAATTGATAAAAACGGAATCGATCCAAAATCGTTTTCCAGAGGAACTTTTCCAAATCATTTAGATAGTATTCGGGATGGAAAATTTAATCCTAAAAACAAGACTTTTCATGAATTCGAGGATATTGCTATTAACAAAACGGCTAAAGACCGGGCGTTAATCGAAAATATTATTCCGGAATTACTTCAGATATTAAAAGAGGTTTATCAAAACTTTGAAAAAAGAGATTTTTATAAAGCTTTTTTAAAAAATATTATACCACTTTCTTTGTTGAATACGGTTAGTAATGAATTGTCGAAAATTCAGTCGGAGCAAAATATTTTGTCCATTTCTGAATTTAATGCCATTATCCACCGTGAAATTCAGAATCAGCCGGCTCCTTTTATATATGAACGTTTAGGGGAGCGGTATCGTCACTTTTTTATTGATGAATTTCAGGATACTTCAGAAATGCAGTGGCAGAATTTAATTCCGCTAATAGATAATTCGCTTTCGGGCCTGGATGATTTTGGTAATAAGGGAACGCTAATGATTGTTGGGGATCCTAAGCAATCAATTTATCGCTGGCGCGGAGGAAAAGCAGAGCAATTTATAGAATTAAGTAAAGAAGTAAATCCGTTCAATAATCCAGATAAACAGATTAGGCATTTAAATACAAATTATCGCAGTTACAGTGAAGTGATTGAATTTAATAACGCTTTTTTTAAGTTGATTTCTACGGAGTTTTCAAATGATGATTATAAAGATTTGTATGAAAATCATAGTTTCCAAAATACCAATTCGAAAAAAGGCGGTTATGTCAATATTTCTTTTCTTCCTATAGCAGATAAAAATGAATTTGGTGATGAAGAGGAAGTTGTTGAGAAATCTGATTTGTATGTTCTGGCGACTTTAAATACTATTCAGGAAGTTGTAAAACAAGGATTTGAGTATAAAGATATTGTAATTCTAACCCGGAAAAGAGGGCAGGGAATTGCTGTTGCTAATTATTTAACAGAACAAGGAATTCCGCTTTTGTCTTCAGAAACTTTAATGGTGCAAAATGCTTCAGAGGTTCGTTTGATAATTCATTTGCTTCGTTATTTGAGCAACAGTGCAGATTTGGAATCAAAAGCAAACTTTCTTCATTTTTTGGCTTCAACAAAAGATTTGGAAATGCCTGTTCATGATTTCATTGCTGTGGGAATGAATCATAAAATAGAAAAAGAATTTGAAGACTGGCTTTTGAGTTTTGATGTTTCTTTTTCTTTCAAAGATGTTCGAAAGAAATCTTTATATGAGGCTGTCGAGATTATAATTTCTAAATTTATTCTGCCTTCAGAAGGGAATGCGTATGTTCAGTTTTTCTTAGATATTGTATTGGAAAGAGATATCAGGAATCAATCAGGTGTAGCGGACTTTTTAGTGTTTTGGGATAAAAATTCGGAGAAATTTAGCATTCCTTCTCCGGAAGGGAATAATGCTGTACGAATTATGACTATACATAAGTCTAAAGGTTTGGAGTTTCCTGTAGTTATTATGCCTTTTGCTGATGAAGATTATAATCGAAAACCAAAAGATAAATTGTGGCTTGATACCGAAGAAGTTGATTTGGGGGTTCCAAAAGCGCTTGTAGATAACAGTAGTATTGTGGAGAGTTTTGGCGAAAGCGCATCGGCAGTTTTTAATTTGAAAAAACAAGAAGAGTTGCTGGATAATATAAATGTGCTTTATGTGGCGCTAACTCGTGCCGAAGAGCAGTTATATGTTATTTCTCAATCTCTTGAAGCGAGAAAAGATGGCGAATATCCAAATAATATGGCTTCCTTTTTTATTAAGTTTTTAATTCATGAAGGAGTTTATGATGAAGAAAAACTGGGTTATGAATTCGGAAATAAAGTTAGGCTTTCAAAAGCTTTCAAAACGGTTGATTTAGTAAAATCAATTCCTATTGTAAAAGAAGTTTTAAATCCGAAAAGTATAAAAATAGCACAACGCGAAGCTTTAATGTGGGGAACACACCAGCAGGAAGCAATCTCTTATGGAAATATTGTGCATGAGATTTTGGCTTTTGTAAAAGATAAATCAGATATTGATCTGGCAGTGACAAAATCGCTGGAGAATGGTTTGATTACATACGATCAGGTTGATCAGGTCTTGCAGACTTTAAAAGAAATTGTAAATCATCCGGAGTTGGCTGTTTGTTTTGATGGAAGTCATACTGTTTTAAACGAACAAACGATTGTTCAGAAACAAGGAAGAGTATTAAAACCGGATAGAGTTGTTTTTTTAGAAAACAAAGAAGCTTTTTTGCTGGATTATAAAACCGGAGCTGTTAATGTAAAATATCAGCAGCAAATTCAGGAATATCAAGATGCGATTGAAGATTTGGGATACAAAGTGTTAAAAAAGGCATTGGTGTATATTGGGTCGCAAGTTGAAGTGGTAAATTTGTGAAAAAATTAATCAGATGTTAAAGAAATAACGAAGCTTTATTTTTGTTAAGTTGTTAATTTTTAACGTTTTAAATAAGTTAAAAAAATGTACGGTAAAATCAAAGAACATCTGCAAAGTGAGCTGCAGACCATTGAAGAAAATGGAATTTTTAAAAAGGAGAGAATAATAACATCTCCTCAAGGTGCTGAAATTAAAATTTCGACCGGAGAAACGGTTCTAAACTTTTGTGCCAACAATTATTTAGGGCTTTCGTCGCATCCGGAAGTGGTACAGGCTGCTAAAGACGCATTGGATACACATGGTTTTGGAATGTCATCTGTTCGTTTTATCTGCGGAACTCAGGATATTCATAAAACATTAGAAAAAAAGATTGCTGATTTTTATGGTACTGAAGATACGATTTTATACGCTGCGGCATTTGATGCAAATGGTGGTGTGTTTGAACCTTTGTTGGGAGAAAATGATGCAATTATTTCAGATAGTTTAAATCATGCTTCTATTATTGATGGAGTTCGTTTGTGTAAAGCGGCTCGCTATCGTTATGAAAATAACAATATGGAAGATTTGGAACAGCAACTAATTAAGGCAAATGAAGCAGGAGCGCGTTTTAAATTAATTGTAACTGATGGCGTATTCTCTATGGATGGCCTTGTTGCACCTCTTGATGAAATTTGCGATCTGGCTGATAAATATGATGCTATGGTTATGGTAGACGAGTGTCATGCGGCTGGTTTTATTGGGGCTACAGGAAAAGGAACTCTAGAGGCAAAAGGTGTTATGGGACGTGTTGATATTATTACCGGAACTCTGGGTAAAGCACTTGGAGGAGCAATGGGAGGATATACAACTGCTAAAAAGGAAATAATAGAAATTCTTCGTCAGCGTTCAAGACCTTATTTGTTTTCAAATTCTTTGGCTCCTTCTATTGTTGGTGCTTCGATAAAAGTTTTTGAGCTGTTGGAAAGAGATACAACATTGCGTGATAAATTAGAATGGAATACCAATTATTTTAAAGATGGCATGAAAAAAGCCGGTTTTGATATTATAGATGGTGATTCTGCTATTGTACCGGTAATGTTGTATGATGCAAAATTGTCTCAGGAGATGGCAAATGAACTTTTAAAGGAGGGAATTTATGTTATTGGATTCTTTTTTCCTGTTGTTCCAAAAGATAAAGCCAGAATACGCGTCCAGCTGTCTGCAGCGCATGAAAAAGAACACTTGGATAAGGCGATAAATGCCTTTACGGTTGTCGGTAAAATGTTAAAAGTTATATAATTACCACTTTGGTCAAATTTTTGTAGGTTTTTTTTAACATTTCATTTTGTATTTAAAAAATTTGGTGTTACTTTTGCTTGTAATTAACTAAATTGTAATTAAAAAAATTAAGTATGAAACATCTTAACAAACTTTTAGTTGCTGTATTGATGGCGATGGGTTTAAATGCTCACGCGCAAGACAGTAACAATCCATGGGCGATCTCTTTTGGGGTTAATGCTGTGGATACAAGGACTAGTTCTGGAGCAGGTAGTGGATTTTTTGATCAGCACTTCTCTCAGCCATTCGCTGTAAAAGACAACTGGAATATCCTTCCTTCTCTATCTTACATTGGTGTAAATAGATATGTTGGTAGCGGTTTCTCTGTTGGTTTGCAGGGGTCTGTAAATAAAATTGATAAATTCGTTACTTTTGATCCAAGTGCTGCAGGGCATGATGGTAGAGGTAATGTAGTAACTAATCCTGGAGATTTGATGTACTACGGAATTGATGCTACTATCAAATACAGCTTCCAGGAATTAATCAAATCTAAAGTGATTGATCCTTCGTTATCTGTTGGTGGTGGTTATACTTTCTTCGGAGATAGCAGTTACGGAACTGTTAACCCAGGTGCTGGTGTTACTTTCTGGTTTACAGATGCTATTGGTCTTGAGTTGGCTACAAGATACAAATGGGCTGTAAGTGGAGATAGAGTTGATGCTTCTGGAACTCCAGATGCTCCATCTCACTTCCAACACACTGCTGGTTTAGTTTTCAAATTCGGAGGTAAAGATACTGACGGAGACGGAATCTATGACAAAGATGATGCTTGTCCGGATGTTGCTGGTTTAAAACAATTCAACGGATGTCCTGATACTGACGGTGACGGAATCGTTGATGCTTCTGACGCTTGTCCGGATGTATTTGGTTTAGCTGCATTAAACGGATGTCCTGATACAGACGGAGACGGAATTGCTGATAAAGATGATGCTTGTCCAGATGTTGCTGGTTTAGCTGCTTTAAAAGGTTGTCCTGATACTGACGGTGACGGAATCGCTGATAAAGATGATAAATGTCCTACAGTTGCTGGTCCTAAAGAAAATGGTGGTTGTCCATTCTTAGATGCTGATAAAGATGGTGTTGCTGATAAAGACGATGACTGTCCTACAGTTCCAGGTCCTGCAAGTAACAGAGGATGTCCAGAAGTTACTTCTGCTGCATTAGAAGATCTTAAAGTTCAGGCTAGAGCAATCTACTTCAACTCAGGAAAAGCTACTTTCAAAACTGGTGACAAAGAAACTCCAGCAAGATTAGATGCTATTAAAGAAATCCTTAAAAACTATCCAAACGCGAAATTCTCTATCGAAGGACACACAGATAGTACAGGTTCTGCTAAAATCAACGACAAACTTTCTCAAGATAGAGCTAACGCTGTATTAAACGCTTTAGTTGAAAGAGGAGTTAGCCCAGATAACTTAGAAGCTAAAGGATTTGGATCTTCTCAACCAGTTGCAAGTAACAAAACTGCTGCAGGTAAAGCTCAAAACAGAAGAACTGAAATTAGACACATTGGTTCTAAATACCAAGGAAAACTATAATTTAGTTTTTAAATAAATATGAAAAGCCATTCTTAATTGAATGGCTTTTTTTATTTTTATACTATGATAAATGATTCTTTTCTTCAAAAGTTAGCTGGTATTGTAATTCAGAATTATGCTGAAAAACTTTCTCAAATAACCATAATTCTTCCCAATAAAAGGGCAAAAGTTTTTTTGATTGAAGCTCTTAAAAAAGAGACAGATAAAACAATTATTGCTCCCGAAATTACCAGTATTGAAGATTTTGTACAAGACGTTGCCTCTATTCGTTCTGTAGATTCTATTGAGCTTTTATTTGAGTTTTATGAAGTGTATTTGTCTGTTACAGAAAAAAAGCATCAGCAGTCATTTGAATTGTTTGCAAACTGGGCCAAAACACTTTTGCAGGATTTTAATGAAATTGATCGATATCTTTTGGATCCCTCGCATGTTCTGTCTTATTTGAAAGATATTGAAGATATAAAAAGATGGGGTTTGGAGGTTGATCAAAAAACAAAGCTTCTGGAAAATTATATTGATTTTTGGAAATTACTTCCTTTGTACTACGAATCACTGTATAGTCATTTGTTGTTTAAATCGATTGGTTATCAGGGTTTGGTATATCGGGAAGCAGTGAATAATTTAAATCACTTTTCAAATACTATTGGTAATCGTATTTTTATTTTTGCCGGGTTCAATGCTTTAAATGCAGCCGAAGAAAAAATAGTACAGCACTTGTTGGCATTAGATCAAGCTAAAATTTACTGGGATGCAGATCAGGCTTTTTTAAATGATCCTTATCATGATGCGGGGCTTTTTCTAAGGCGTTTTAAAGAAAGCTGGAAACATTATAAAGCCAATGTTTTTGAATGGATTGCAGATGATTTTTCTCAGTCAAAAAATATTCAGGTTATTGGAACTCCCAAAACAATTGGGCAAGCAAAATTAACAGGAAGTATTATTGAGCATTTAATTGAACAAGATCCAGCTGCATCTTTAGATAAAGTTGCAGTTGTGTTAGGTGAAGAAAATTTGTTGGTTCCTGTTTTGTATTCGCTCCCTTCTTCTGTTGGGGCGTTGAATATAACAATGGGGTATTCAGGTAAAAATAATCCATCTCAGATTTTAGTTGCTAAATTGTTTAAAATGCATACCAATGCGCTTTCGCGAAAAGGAAGCAGTTATGTTTTCTATTATAAAGATGTTCTCGATGTGTTGACGCATCCATTGGTTGAGCCTTATGCTTATGCTCAGTCTTTGGTTAGAATAATCAAGGAAAATAATTATACGTTTATTACACATCAGAAAATTTTCGAACTTCACCCGGAACAATCCAGATTTTTTAATCTTTTATTTGAAAAATGGGAAAATGGATCTATTGCTGTTTTAAATAATATTTCAGCTTTGCTGATTCTTGTTAAAGAACATTTTAGTAATGATAATGAAGAAGAAAAAATAGCAAAAGCTTTTGTGTATGGAGTTTATAAAGTAATTAATAAGCTTATAAATTACTATTCTAAACACGATCATATTGATAATATCGATACGCTTCATGCTATTTATAAGCAAATTATAGATCTGGCAGAAGTGTCTTTTGAGGGAGAACCATTGCGAGGTTTGCAGATTATGGGGGTTTTGGAAAGCCGTGTTTTGGATTTTGAAACAGTTATTATTACTTCAATGAATGAGGGTAAATTTCCTGCCGGGAAATCCCAGAATTCATTTATTCCGTACGATGTAAAACGAGAACTGGGTCTTCCTACTTTTAAAGAAAAAGATGCCATTTATACTTATCATTTTTATCATTTATTACAGAGAGCAAAAAACATCTATCTGATTTATAATACAGAAAATGACGGTTTAGATGCTGGTGAAAGAAGCCGTTTTATTACGCAGCTTGAAGTAGAAAAAAAACGGAATCATAATATTACTTTTGATATTTATAATCCTGTTTTACCTAATACAGCTTACCAACCTATATCAGTTCCGAAGTCTAAATTGGTCATGGATCGCTTAAAGGAAATTGCGGTAAATGGTTTTTCGCCATCTGCATTGACAAGCTATATCCGGAATCCAATTGAATTTTATTTTCAAAAGATATTGCGAATTAGGGAAGTTGAAGAAGTAGAGGAGAACATTGCGTTAAATACTTTAGGAACAATTATTCATGAAACATTAAAAGCTTTGTACGAGCCATTTATTGGAAAGTTTATTTCTGAAAATGACCTGTTAAATTGCTTTAAACTTCTTGATGACGAAGTTTTGAAACAATTTAAATTGGTGTACAAAGAAGGTGAAATTAAAAAGGGAAGAAATCTTCTGGCTTTTGAGGTTGCAAAAAGAAATGTGGCTAATTTTTTGAGGATGGAACTGGATTCTGTGAAGAATAATGAAGCAATTCAGATTATTGCTCTGGAACAGACATTTGAGCGCGAATTTGTTCATCCAAAACTGCCTTTTCCTGTTTTGATTAAAGGAAATGTCGACAGAATTGAACGCCGTGACGGAAAAATCAGAATTATCGATTATAAGACCGGAAAAGTAGAGAAGTCGAATGTGGTATTGAAAACATGGGACGGATTGACACAGGAGCTTAAAAATGATAAAATAATTCAGGTTTTGGCATATGCCTTTATGTTTGAAAAAGAAGCAGGAAATCTTCCAATTGAAGTAGGGATTATTTCCTTTAAAAATTTAAAATCCGGGTTTTTGCCTTTTGTTTATAAAGAAGAAAAAGAACTTAATGCTTTGGTGACATCTGCAGTTTTAAGCTCTTATTTAGATGAAATTGCAAATTTACTGAGTGAAATCTTTGATGTTAATGTTCCTTTTGAGGAAAAAATCTAAATTGCTTGATTAGAAAATTCTGTAACATACTGGAGTTTTATAAAACGACATTAATTATAAACTTGTCTGTTTCTGTTCTGTCATTGTTTTTTGGGAGTTTAGGTTTCTTTTTATTTATGTTTGCGACAATTGGTTTTCTTTTTAGTTTAGGTTTTAAAGAAATGTATCGTAAAAACGAATATTTGTTTTATGCTAATAACGGAATATCAAAAAAGAGATTGCTGTTTTGTGTTTTTCTATTGAATTTTTTCGTGATTTTAGTTTTTGCATCGGGGTTAATTTTATTCCAAAAAATATTTTGAAGAAACATGTAATTGAAATTAGCGGGGTTCAAAAGAGATTTGGTCAAAAACGGATACTTTCTGATGTTTATCTGAAAATTCAAACCGGCGAAATAATTGGTATACTGGGAAGAAATGGTTCCGGGAAATCAACTTTATTAAAAATTATATGTGGCCTTTTATCATCTTCAGATAAAAGTGTTTTTGTAGATGGGGTTTCACTAAATAATTCTTCGAATTTATTTAGTGAAATTAGTTATCTGTGTCAGGATCAAATTATTCCAAATCATTTGTCCGTAGAAAGGACAGTTTTGTTAGCGGTCGATAAACAAAAAAGGTCTTTTTTTTGTGAAGACGTTTTTGTGAAATCTCTCTTAGGGAAAAAGGTAAAGAATCTCTCTGTGGGAGAATTAAGATATCTTCAGGTTAAAATAGTTCTTTTTGGTGCTTCAAAATTTGCATTGCTGGATGAGCCTTTTAGTGGATTGTCGCCTAAAATGATTGAAAAAATAATTGAGTTAATTCAAAAGAATTCAGAAGAAAAAGGAATTCTGCTTACAGATCATGACTACGAAAATGTTTTGAAAATTTCGACTGGTCTGCGATTATTAAAAGAAGGTAAGTTGCGGGTAATCAATAATAAAGCCGAACTTTTTCAGAATGGTTATCTGAATAGTCCGGCCGTTTCTTAGCGTTTTTAGCTGAATATTTTTTTGAAAAAACCTTTCTTAGTGGTTTCTCCGGCATTTGTAGTATTGATGTTTCCGTTTTCAATACGAAATCTTCTAAACTTCATCAATTTTACATTTAGGTCAAAGCGTAATTCGTCAACAGTTTTCATTTGGATAAATTTTTTGCAAATCTATATAAAAACTTTCTGTAAATGCAACAATCTGCAAATGATAATCTTAGAAATGAGTTTAATGAAACGAATTGTTGCGATTTTAATATAATATGTTTTTTATGTTAAATTTTGTTAAAGATTTTCTGCAAAAAAATAGGATTAATTATGTGATAAATAAAAGTGATTCAGGATGTTATATCGGTACTTTTTTTAACAAGTGTTTATCGAACAATTGCTATTATTGAAATATCTTTGACGCTTCCAAAACATGACAAATAAAGAATATGATTGATTTACAAACACTAGTACAAGAGACTGGAGCAGAGTCTGGGTTGAGTTTTAATATTGATGGAATCTTAAACGAGTCTGTTAATTTAGAATATGACGGAAATGTTGCAGCAATGATCGGAATGATCTTAAAGATGTGCCTGGAGATGTCTGAGGACGTTAACAATGGCGATCTTAAACAAGTTATGATTAAAAATAACGACGGAATTGTTGTAGCAAGCAAAAATCAGGATGATAACTGTATTGCGTTACTTTCTAAAGATTTAAGTAAAATGGGGCTGTTGCTTCGCAGAATGGACTCTATTTTTAACAATTAATTTTAAAACCAACATTAAATAACATGTCAGATTTTTTACAAAATTTCCAAAACGATTTAAAAGAGAATGTAAACGGATTTATCGCTGTTTCAGTTACAGAGGTTGAAACAGGAATGTCTTATTGTTCCTTAACAGTTAGACCTGATTTTGATCCGGAATTGGCTTCTGCTTACAATTTAGAAGTTGTAAAAGCAAAGTTGAATGCGCTTAGAGCTTTAGGTTTAAATCAGAAAATTAATGATATTTTAATTACATTAACAGATCAAATTCATATTATTGATGTTTCTGAAGATGGAAGATATTTTATCTATCTGGCTGTAGATTCTACAAAAGCAAATCTTGGATTAACAAGAGCGACTTTGTCTAAATACAAAAAAGATATTACGTCAAAGTTATAATGATATTTTGCCCCCAACAATGAGAAAAAGGCTATTTCAACTTCGGTTTGAAATGGCCTTTTTTGAGTTTTGATGTTTTTAGTTTTTATTCGAAGAAATCTAGCAGAATAGTTTTTAATGCTTCTTTGTTTTCGATGTGGCTCATGTGGCCATCTTCAAAAGAAACGAGTTCAGCTGTTGTGTCTTCAATTTGTGCGAGACTTTCTTCATAATTTAAAACCGGATCTTTTTTTCCTAAAATCAATAAAACCGGAAAACGGTTTTCTTGTAAAAGCCATTCACGATCCTTTCTGATTTTCATTCCTTCCAGAGAAGCAACTATTCCTTGCAAAGGTGTTTTTAAAGCCTCTTCTTTTACTTTTTCAATTTCGTTGGCTAAACGTGTTCGGTTGTTTTCGCTGAATAGATTGGCAATTGCTAAACTTACAAAGCTAACATAGTTCTGTTTTACTGCCTTTATAGCACGGGTTCTGTTTAGTTTTTTCTCTGCGCTGTCTTCTTTTGAGGTTGAATTTAATAAAACTAATTTTCGGATTTTCTGCGGATATAATTCGGCGAAAGCCAAACCAACGTAACCACCCATTGAATGGCCCAGAATTATAGCTTTTTCGATTTTTAGATATTCCAAAACCTTGTTTACTGCATTGGCGTTATCTTCCATTTCATGGACATAACCCAAAGAATCAGATTCTCCATGACCTAATAAATCGATCGTAACAACATGATGTTTTTCGGATAAAAGTTCAACGTATTCTTTCCACATCTTTTTGTTTTCGAGAAAACCGTGAAGTAAGACAATTGTAGTTCCTTTTCCGGTGTTGGAAAAAGATATTTTTGTGTTTTTGTATAAAGTGTGATTCAAAACGGAAATTTTACAGCAAAAATACGCTATTTTATTAGCCACATGAAATACAGGATGAATTTTAACGGAGAGATATTTTGTGATTCCCTTAAAGAGGCATAGGCTCTTTTCATCTGGGTTTTTACGGTATTTATGGAAATATTGTGGTCTTCTGCAATTTCTGCATAGCTTAATCCTTCGACGACGTGAGATATAAAAATTTCTCTTCTGGACTGAGGAATTTTTTCGACTAAGGTTTGAATTTTAGGTTTTTTATTTTCTTCTGTATTTTCAAACACGATTTGTTCTTCAGATTTTGGAAGCACTATTTTTTTGTTTTGTAAGCGAATTGTTTTATGTTTTTCTAAATATTGGAGGCTTAAGTTTTTTATTGCTTTTGTACCATAAGCTTTAAATGAAATAGTAAAATTTAGAGTTTCTTCTTTTTCCCACAGATAAGTAAAAAAATCCTGAACAATATCTTTTGCAACATCTTTATCCTTTACAATATTAAATGAAACCAATGAAAAAAAGACAAAATGTTCTTTGTATAAGGTTTCAAATACTTTAAAATCTTTATAATTCAGCATCTCCAAATGTCATTTATTTGTTTGTAATGGATTACATGGTGTCAAATGTAAAATAAAAAGTTAGTTTTTTTTTGTAATGTGTAAAAAAAATCAAAAAATATTGATTTGTTGTCACCCTTAAAATGTTTTTTCCTAACATGATAAAAACCACTATATAAAAAACAATGACTCTAAATTCAAAATTGATTAATATCCTGCGGAAAATAACATCTGAAGGGAACTTTGATGTCTCTAAAATAGCATCCTTGTCTCCTGAAGAACAAGAATTGATAGAAGACCTTCAAAGTAATGGTTTACTGGAAGAAGCATTGTCGTATGCGGAGTCAATAGATATTGATAAAAGCTGGGAAGAATTGGAAGAAAAATTAAATGTAGATAAAAAGACAATTGAAATTAATTGGAGAAAGATTTTTCAATATGCCGCAGTTTTCATTTGTCTGATTGGTATAGTTTATATTTTTCAATTCAAAAATGATAAACAGAATAAAATTGAAATTCCATCAGATGCCATTCAGTTGGTTTTAGAAAATGGTGATATTCAAGTTTTGAATCCAAATGGTAAAAAGCAGATTATTAAGAAGAATGGGGAAGTTATTGCTTCACAAAAAGAGAATGAAATTAATTATCAATCAGATAAAACAATAGGGAAATTGGTTTACAATGAAATTAAAATTCCTTATGGTAAAACTTTTAAAATAACATTATCAGACGGAACATCAGTAAATATGAATGCAGGTTCTTCTTTGAAATATCCGGTTCAGTTTATTAAAGGGCATAATAGGGAAGTTATTTTAGAAGGAGAGGCCTTTTTTGATGTGGAAAAAGATAAAGCGCATCCCTTTATTGTGAAAACAAGAGGGGTAAATGTAAAGGTTTTGGGAACAAAGTTTAATGTCAGCTCTTATAAAGAAGATAAAGATATCAATACCGTATTAATTGAAGGTTCTGTTAGTTTAGCTGATGCTCATAACACAAATAAAGCAATACTTGAACCGGGTGAAAAAGGATCCTGGAGTAGTGAAAAAGCTGAAATAGAGATAGATAAAGTAGATACTCGTTTTTATACGGAATGGATAAACGGAGAAATTGTTTTCAGAAAAACGGCTTTTAGAGATATCATAATAAAGTTAGAGCGCACTTACGATGTGACTATCGAAAATAACAGAACGGATATTTTAGATAAAAAATTTAATGCCAGTTTCAATAAGAATATTGAAAGTATAGAAAAGGTGTTAGAAACAATGAGTAAAATTCAGGGCTTCACTTATAAAAAAGAAGGAAAGCTTATAAAAATAAACTAACTATTTATTAACCAACCAAAAAAAAAATAATTTATGAAGAGGATGTAATTTTTAAGAAAGAAGCAAAATCGGAAAATAGTACCAGTATTTCCCGATTTAAGTGTTTCAAACGACGTATCGAAATTAAATCATTTAAAATCAATCCAAAATTATGAAAAAAATAATTAAGAGGAATTGGCTTAGTCCTTATTTGCCTAAAATTAGTCTAAGAATGAAACTAACCACATTATTACTGATGCTTTCTTTGATGAGAATTCAAGCAAGTGTCTATTCGCAAAATACTAAGTTGACATTAAATATAAAGAATGCACCGGTAGAGAAACTATTTAACAAAGTGGAGTCCGTTTCAGAATACAGGTTTCTTTTTGAAAGTAGTGTAATTGACTTAGACAGAAAGGTGACGATCAATGTAAAGAAAAAAGGAATAGTTGAAATACTGGAAGAGGTATTCAAAGGAACCGATATTTCTTATACCGTAAATGATCGTCAGATTTTGTTAGTAAAGAAAAAACAAAAGAGTAATCTTCCGGAAAAAAATACTGTTCCAAAAGAGGTAGTTGAACAAGGTATTGAAATTACAGGAGTAGTAACCGACTCGAAAAATATGCCTGTTCCAGGGGCGAATGTTAATGAAAAAGGGACTAAAAATGGAGTGTCAACTGATTTAGACGGAAAGTTTAGCATTCGCGTAAGCGGCCCAAACAGTGTCTTAGTTTTTTCTTTTATAGGCTTTGAGAATAAAGAGGTAATTGTTGGTCAAAGTAAATCTTTGAGTGTGATTCTGAATGAGCAAAATTCGGCACTAAATGAAGTTGTAATCGTAGGTTATGGCGCGGTAAAGAAAAAAGATTTGACAGGAGCTGTAGCAACAGTGAAATCATCTGATATTGTTTTGAGTCCGGTTTTGAGTCCAATGGAAGCACTTCAAGGGAGAGTTTCTGGTTTGGATATTCAGCGTGGATCCGGAAAAGCGGGATCTTCTCCAAAAGTTTTATTGAGAGGAAACAGATCTTTAACAGCAAGTCAGGATCCATTGTATATTGTTGACGGAATTCCTTCGAGTATCAACAATTTAAATCCTAATGATATTGAATCTATTGATGTTTTAAAAGATGCTTCCTCTACTGCAATATATGGCTCTTCGGGAGCTAATGGAGTTATTATTGTGACTACTAAAAAAGCAAAAGCAGGAAAAACACAAATTGACTTTAACAGCTATTTCGGATTAAATGGTTTCTCTTCTTTTCCTGCGCCACTTACAGGAGACAAATGGTTAAGTTACAAACGCGACCGATTTTATTTAGACAATGGATACGAGGCTACAAGTTTAACAGATTTAGGGCTGAATGCATCTGCTGTTGCTGCTATCGAAAAAGGACAGTATGTAAATTGGATAGATGAAACTTTACAAGTAGGAACGCAGCAAAACCACAATCTTTTTATGAGAGGAGGTTCTGAAAAAGTGCAGGGGTATTTCTCTTTAGGATATGTTGGTGAGGAAGGAATATATAAAAATGACAAGGTAAACAGTTTCAATTCAAGTGGAGGAGTAGATCTTAAATTTAGCGATAAATTTAAAACCGGTTTTCAGTTAATTTTAAACTATCGTAAAAACAGTAGTACAAACAGTAGAATTAATAAGGCTTACAGTGTTTACCCTTTAGGGGTTCCATTTGATGAGAATGGTGTTGTGAATCTTTATCCAATAGAAGGAGATCCTAACAATATTAGCATTTTGGCAAATAATTATCCTGGGGCTTTCGCTAATGAATCGCTAAGTTATAATGTACAGTTCAATCCTTACATGGAGTTTGAATTTGCTAAAAATTTGAAGTTAAGATCTAATTTAGGTACTCGATTTTCAGGAAGCAGAGCGGGTACTTTTCAAAATAAAAACTCATACAATCTGCTGACGGAAGGTAGAACTGCAAGTGAAGCTACTTATAATAATGAGTTGGCTTATAGTTACATCTGGGAAAATATTTTGAACTATAATTTTAAGTTGGGTAAAGATCATGATTTTGGTTTGACAGGAATTACTTCTTGGGCTGACAGCAGATCGGAAGGAGCTTATTTAGGAGGTAATGGTATAGATTATGATGACTTCACGTTTTATAATATGGGGGCAGTAAAAAATCTAACTACAAGAATGAATGCTTACAGCCAGTTTAACAGAATGTCTTTTGCCGGACGTTTCAATTATAGTTTTAAAGGAAGATATTTATTTCAGTTAACCAATCGTTGGGATGGAGTTTCTCCGTTGGCAGAGGGGAACAAATGGTCGTCTTTCCCATCTGCATCTGTCGCTTGGCGTATCAGCGATGAAGGTTTTATGCAAGGAACAAGTTCTTGGTTGAATAATTTGAAATTAAGATTAGGTTATGGTGTTTCAGGATCGGCAAATATTGATCCGTATTCTAGTTTGACACGTACTTCAACTAAAACGAGTAGTCTTTCTCTTGGCGGTGGTACAGCTTTACCAATGTATGTCCCGACAGAACATATTTCAAATCCGGATTTAACCTGGGAACGTTCAACAAATACGAACTTAGGTTTGGATGTATCTGTTTTGAAAAACAGAATAGACCTTGTAGCCGAATATTATTGGACAAATACCGATGGTATTTTATGGGATCGTCGTCTGCCAACCAGTTCAGGAGGTTACGATGCAAAAACGCCTTATAAAAAGACTTCTAATATTGCTAGTTCTGAAAACAGAGGTTTTGAGCTTTCTGTAAATACCAGAAATATTGAAACAGAAAATTTTAAATGGAATACTTCATTCACTTTTACACATGCAACAGAAAAGCTGACCAATATTGATTTAGGGAATCTAACAGTAAATGAATTAATTTCTGAAGGGCTTTTCATAGGACAGACTCCTGCTTCCGGAGGTGTATTTTACGATTATAAAAAAATTGGAATCTGGCAGTTGGGACAAGAAACTGAAGCTGCTTTGTACGGTGCCAAACCTGGAGACATTAAACTGCAGACAGTGCCACAATTTGATGCCAACGGAGTATCAGATAATGGAGTGCACGTTTATTCTACAAAAGACAGAATGATTGTAGGGAACAATGTTCCGGATTATTTCTTTGGTTTCCAAAATACATTCAAGTATAAGAATTTTGATTGTACTGTATTTGTAAACGGAAGATACGGCGGTATGATGCGTGCTCAGGTTCTGGGTTATTGGAACAAAGAAGCCCAGCCAGAGACCTATAGCTACTGGACACAAGATAATCCAACAAACGATTTTCCAAGACCAGGAGGTAGTTTTAATACGCAGTTTCAATCTTCATTAGAGTTGGTGGATGCGTCTTACATCAAAATCAAAAATATTACTTTGGGGTATTCGATGCCGGAAGATTTTCTTAAAAGAACAGGAATAAGCTCGCTGAGACTTTATGCAACGTCTTACAATCCTTTTGTTTTTAGTCGCAGTCATTTGTTAAAAGATGTAGATCCGGAAAGTGGAGGATCAGATTCATTCCCATTATTTAAACAAGTTGTTTTTGGTCTTAATTTATCATTATAGTATCATGAAAAAATATATAAACTTAAAATCAGTAATTGTCTTAATGTCTTTAATGGTTGGTTTGCAATCATGTAGTTTAGACGAAAAAAATCTTACTACTGTTTCTTTGGATAAATCCTATAGTGAAAGACCAGGATTTGAAGGATTAATTAATAGTTGTTACGAGAATTTATATTTCCTGCACGGGAAAGTAGATTATATAGCGCCTACAGAAGCCGGAACTGATTCCTGGGAAAACGTAGGGACCAGCGGAATTGGTTATGCACAATATGCCAGTCAGTTAAACCCAGACGATGGAAACATTAAAGTAATTTGGGGAACAGCTTACACGACTATAAATCTTTGCAACACGGCTATTTATTATTCAAAAGATGTTAATGGTTATTCTTCGACAGAGGAATTAAATGCAAAATTAGCCGAAGCTTATTTTTTAAGAGCTTTTAGTAATTTCATATTAGTAGAGCAATTTGGAGGTGTAGTTTTAAGAACAAAATCCTCTATTATTGAAGGTGCTGATAATTCGCCTGTAAGAAGTTCCGAAAAAGAGTTTTACGATTTAATTATCGAAGATTTAAAATTTGCCTGTACTCATCTTCCAGTACAGCAAACTTTGCAGGGAAGAGTGGCTAAGAAAGCAGCTTATGGCTTGCTGGCGAAAGTTTATCTCCAGCGAACAAGATTAGGAGAAGTTTCGGACTATGCTAAATTGGCTTTAGAGACTGCTGAAGAATTAATCAATAACGCTGCAAAATACAATACCGCTTTGTATTTAAGTGATAATACGAAATCAGGATTTAGCAAATTGTGGGATGGAAACAACAATAAGAAAAATACAGAATTTTTGTTTACCCAAGGAATTGATCCGGGAGGTTTAAATCCGGAAGGTTTCAACAGAGGAAGAACAAGACAATATTATTTGCCTGATCTGGCAACAAGAGGTGCTGAGTGGGGGGCTGGAGCAACCAGTATTCTCTACGGAAGAGCCAACAGCAGAATGCTAAGGCCAAGTAAATATTTATTGACAGAGGTTTTTTCGCCGGTACCATCGCCGGCAGATACCCGTTTTGCAGAAACATTTACTTTTAAATTTTATGCTGCAGCCAATAAAACGATTACGCAAACAATGGCTACTGCTTACAAAAAAGACCCTTCGGTAGTAGGTTATACGATCAAAAATACTTTAGCACAAGCGCTTCCATCGGTTAATTTTTATTCTCAAAGAATAGAGGAACAAATTAATATGAATAATGATGAAGGGTTGGCTGTTTTTACTCCAAACTGGAATATCGATCCTGTTGTTAAAAGCAAAATGCCTGTTTTAGTTGCTGATCCCAGTGATATCTTCGAGCCTGGAACTAATAAATATAAGGATCCGGCAATGTATCCAAATGACCCGAACCTTATTAATATGTTTCCGGCTATGCGAAAATTCTCTGCCACATTATATTGTCAAAGTAATCAATATTGGTTGGGAGATATTCCGATAATTCGTTTGGGCGAAGTATATTTGATTGCGGCGGAAGCAGCTATTTTAAATAGTGATCAGGCAAAAGCGTTGACTTATGTAAATACCTTAAGAAAAAGAGCAGCCTTGACTTCCAGAGAGAGTGAAATGTTAGTGTCAAGCGGGCAGATGAATATTGATTTTATTCTAAAAGAAAGAGCAAGAGAATTATCTGGCGAACATACAAGATGGATCGATTTGAAACGTACAGGAAAGTTAACTAAAACCTATTTAGATCAAACGAATCCAATTGCTGGGACAAATTTTGTTGATGGTAAACATATCGTTAGACCAATTCCGAGATCGTTTTTGGATGCAATTTCAAATTCCAAAGAATTTGGTAATAATGGATATTAAGTGCACTTTTGGTTAGGTGTTAGTGGGCAGTTCTTTTGAACTGCCCTTTTTTATGAATTAAAATCGGTTATCACCATCCAAAAGATTTCCTAATCCGCCAAGAAGACTTCCTTCGTCACGGCTGTTTCCACCAGATCTTGGTGCCGAGGCGATAATTCTGTCAGCCAATCTGGAGAAAGGTAACGACTGTATGTAAACCGTTCCCGGGCCTTTTAAAGTCGCATAAAACAATCCTTCGCCACCAAAAATGGAATTTTTAATCCCGCCAATAAACTCAATATCATAATCTACATCTTTGGTAAAACCAATAATACATCCTGTATCTACTTTTAGGACTTCACCATGACCTAATACTTTTTTTGCCATTGTTCCTCCTGAATGTACAAATGCCATTCCGTCTCCTTCAATTTTCTGCATGATGAAACCTTCTCCGCCAAATAAACCTCGTCCTAGTTTCTGAGAAAATTCTATTCCAACAGAAACGCCTTTGGCAGCACATAAAAAAGAACTTTTCTGACAGATAAATTTGCCCTGAAATTCTGTTAAGTCAATTGGAAGGATTTTTCCAGGATAGGGAGATGCAAATGAAACTTTGCTTTTAGTATTGCCTTGGTTTAAAAATGCCGTCATAAACAAGCTTTCGCCTGTAAGCACTCTTTTACCAGCGCTTAAAAGTTTGCCAAACAAACCGGAAACCTGTTGTTGAGAGCCGTCTCCAAATATGGTTTCCATCTGAATGTTGTTTTCCATCATCATGAAACTGCCAGCCTCGGCAATTACAATTTCCTGCGGATCTAATTCTATCTCCACATACTGCATTTCTTCTCCAAAAATCTGATAATCTATTTCGTGTGCCTGCATAATTTCTTAGTTATTTATTTTCAAAATTAGACTCATGATGCTTTAGAATGTTACAGATTTTAATGTACTTCAGTGATTTTTAAAAATATAAAACCAATTTGTTATTTTAAATTAGTCTTAATTATGTGTTTAATTGTTTTAAATTCTATATTTTTGCACCGTTATATATTTTATCAGAATGGCATTAGTTAGTGATTTGACCACCAAAGTATTATTTGAGACCGAAAAAGGATACAGTTATCAATGTGATTTGACCAATAGTATAATTATCAATTTTGTTGATACAATGTCAAGTTACAAGATTCATGATTTTTTGATTTTTCAAAGAAAGGTTAATAGCGTTGACATTTTGAATATGCTTTATGACTTATCGGATCAGTCAGATGCACAGCTGATCGAAACTACCAAAAGAAATTTTTCCAGAAATCTTACCATCTGCGAAATAGTGCAACTTAGAGATTTATTAAACGGAACTAAGTTTACCCTAAATTTGCATTCTATGCTTTGTAATATGGTAAACGTCGAGCTTATTTAGATTCTTACTTAGATTAAATCCAAATTTTCAGGGGGTTAGCGCTTCCTTCTTTAATTTTCGTAATTTTACACCTATAAAAATTAAAGGTTATGAAAGATTTACTAAGAACACGTACTTCATTAGTTGAAGGTGTAGAAAATATATTGAACTTACAGGCAAAATTAGAAAGCGATGCTTCTAACAAATATTTAGCTATGGCTGCATGGTTGGATAGAAATGGTTATGCAAATACAGCATCTTATTTGTACAAACAAGCCGAAGAAGAAAGAGAGCACTTTCTAAAAGTTTTCAAATATATTACAGATATGGGAGGGATTGCAGTTACGCCATCTATTCCGGAAGTGCAGCAAGAATTTGCTTCTTTGAGAGAAGTATTTGAAATTGCTTTACAAAATGAAATTGCAGTTACTCAGGCAATCAATAAGGTAATCGCAAAATGTAGAGCTGAAAATGACTATGCTACAGAAGATTTTATGATGTGGTATGTAGCTGAGCAAAGAGAAGAAGAGAAAAACGCAAGAAGAGCTTTAGAGCTTTTTGATTTAATCGACGAAAACGAAGCTGCAGGAAAATTCCAATTGGATGTGCAGATTTCAAAAATCGGATAATAACGATTTATAAAATAAAAAAAGCCCTTAATATTTTTATTAAGGGCTTTTTTTATGTCTATTCATTCATCAGTTTTTAATCAGGTTAAGCTTCGGAGAAGCCAGATATTTATAGAAAATTTATTTATTAGAACCGATAAAGCTCCGAAGGAGCGACATGTGTTTTTTATATTCTTAATAGGATACAATAAGTCGATTGGTAACACGGATAAAGCAGATTTACTTCGTAAAAACGCGGATTAAAACGGATTATCGATATGAATTTTTAGTTAGATTATTAAAAAATCCGTTTTAATCTGCGTCTGATTAGACGGTTTTTCAAGAAATATCGATATAAAAAAAGGCTGTCCAAATTAATGAACAGCCTCTTTTTTTTATTTATTCATTCATCAAAGTTTCAATCTCGTCCACTTCGACTGGAATATTTCTCATCAAGTTAAAAGGTTCTCCTTTTTCCTGAACCACAACGTTATCTTCTAAACGGATTCCGAATTTTTCTGCCGGAATGTAAATTCCCGGTTCAACCGTAAAAACCATATTCGCTTTCATTGGTTCGTGAAGCAATCCGTAATCGTGTGTGTCCAATCCCATGTGGTGTGAAGTTCCGTGCATGAAATATTTTTTGTAAGCCGGCCATTCCGGATTTTCATTCTGAACATCAGCTTTGTCTAATAAACCTAAACCAAGTAATTCAGAAGTCATGATTTTACCTACTTCGATATGATATTGTTTCCAAAGTGTTCCTGGTGTAAGCATTTTTGTAGCTTCATTTTTAACGTTTAAAACGGCTTTGTAAACTGCTTTTTGTCTTTCAGAGAATCTTCCAGAAACAGGAATTGTTCTAGTCATATCACTTGAATAATTGGCATATTCAGCTGCAACATCTAATAAAATTAAATCTCCGTCTTTACATTGCTGATTGTTTTCGATATAATGTAAAACATTTGCATTGTTTCCAGACGCAATAATTGGCGTGTAAGCAAAACCTTTAGAACGGTTACGGATGAATTCGTGCGCTAATTCAGCTTCGATTTCATATTCTGTAACATTTGGTTTTACGAATCCTAATAATCTACGGAAACCTTTTTCTGTAATATCACAAGCGTGCTGAATCAAATCGATTTCTTCGCTTTCTTTTACAGAACGAAGTCTTTGTAAAATTGGGTTGCTTTTTGCTACATTGTGCGCTGGATAACGCTCTTTCCACCATTTTACAAAACGAGCTTCACGAGTTTCAGTTTCGACTGATGCACGGTAATGTTCGTTGGTATTGATGTACATCGTATCAGCGTATGTCATCATTTCGTTCAAAACTTTATGAAAATCCTGTAACCAATAAACCGTTCTAATTCCCGAAACCTGAAAAGCGCGTTCTTTAGTCAGTTTTTCGCCTTCCCAAACTGCAATATGATCGTTGGTTTCTCTTAAGAAAAGAATTTCTCTTTGGTGCTCATAAGGCGCATCCGGAAACAAAAGCAAAACACTTTCTTCCTGGTCTACACCGCTCAGATAGAAAATATCTCTGTGTTGTGCAAATGGTAAAGTACTGTCGGCACTAACTGGATAAATGTCGTTTGAGTTGAATACTGCAACAGAATTAGGTTTCATTTCAGCCATGAACTTTCTGCGGTTTTTTACAAAAAGAGCGCTGTTTATTTGATGATATTTCATAATTATTTCGTTTTTGAACTTCGAATTTCAAAATTAATGATTTTTGAAGAAGTGGCGTATAATAGATTTATTAAAGTTTTCTTATTTATTGTTTTTGTCACGAAGGAGCTAAGACGCGAAGTTTTTTATACCGCAAAGGGCGCTAAGGTTTTACGCAATGTTCGCAAAGATTTCCTCAATATTGTCATTGTGAGGAACGAAGACACGAGCGATAGCGAACTGGCGAAGCAATCACACTCGAAACTCTACAAAGATTGGTAATTTTGTCTCACGCAGATTTAGCAGATTTGGCAGATTTTTTCTCTTTAGCGTAGTAAATAACCACAATCTTGTCAATTTCGACCGAAGGGAGAAATCTCCACAAGTAGCTCGACAAAGATTGATAAACACAAAATTTTTGTCATCTTGACGAAGGAAAGATCACACTCGAAATTCTACAAAGATTGGAAAATTGATAATTATAAAGTTTTGGATGTGCCCCTCCAGGTCGTCCCGATAGCTATCGGGATTCGGCGATATCTTTTATTCCGCTCCGCTACATAAAAGGCTCTATTCCTCACGCAGACTCGGTTCCATAAGAAGTTTGGTTTAGAAAATGAGTTTTCAATTATAGTAATTTGTATATTGTTGCTTTAAGGAAAACTAATAAAACTTTAGATTAATGATTCTGAAACTAATAAATAGAATTTTAAATAAACGAAAGTCAATCTATATTGCAGAAACACAAATTCGGTTTAATGGAGAGAAATATTATGAAGATATAATTGAGACACAAATTACGAATAAAGAAACGGTAATAGGTTTAGGCAGAGGTATTGAATTGGTTTTTGAAAATGGTAAGCCTTCAAAAGCATATCAATATTATGAAGAAATGCAGGGATTGACTGTTTATTCCCGGACTAAAGAGCGAGAACTGCAATCTGATGAAACTCAATACAAAGTACCAGTTTTTACAATTAATTATATTCTCAAATTTCAGGAAAACCCAAATGGACTTCATCAATTAGGAGGTGATTTTTCGGATGAGTTCAAGTGTCCAAGTAATAATTGCTGTATTCCTTTTCAATATTTAGGATTCATTAATAATGAAGATGATAATTTTAAATGGTTACCGTTTAAAATACATTTAACTTGTCCTATATATTTGAATTTTGAAGAAATTTTTCTTGATTATTCGGATCATTCATTTCCGGTTATTTTAAATTTAGAAGATGTCGAGACTTGTGATACATCTTTTAACGAGGTTAAAAAAGATTCGGTTATAATTTTTGAAGAGCAAAGATTTGATTTCAAAAAAAGTGTTGAGTATTCGGGTAATATAGATTCAGGAATGCCAAATTGGATGCAGGGACAATATATTCCTACTTGTCCAAAATCCGGAAGAAAAATGAAATTTTTATGTCAATTGCACAATGGCTCAAAAATGAAAAGTTCTAATATAGTCCCTGAAAACGATTGGAATAAAAATTATTTTGAAGAATTAAATTTTTGCGGAGGAGATCTTTATGTTTTTTTTGAGCCAATATCAAAGGTTGCTTGTTATTTTATTCAATATACCTAAAGAGTGTGAATTTTCAATCCATTGAATAGCAATATGAAAAGGTACAAAAAAACCGAAGCCCTAAAAAGCTTCGGTTTTTTTTACCCTCTTATTTATTAGCAATTTTTTCTTCTAGATATAAGATCTGTTTTTTCATGCTTTCAATGGTTTCCTTTCTAGATTCGGCTAATTCTTTGTAATTAATGGCTTTTTCTTCTATAGTTTGAGATTCTGAGCAATGAATATTTTCATTTTTGATCATTGGCCCTTCATTTTTAATCAACCATTCGCAATTATAATTGGGATAAATTTCAACAATTTTTGAAATCCATTTTGATTGAATATCACTATTATTAGCTATAGCTCTTGACAAAACGCCTTTACTTGCGCCTATAATTAGCTCAAGCTTAGAGATTGTTATGCCTTCATTTTCGGCTATCTGTTTGAAATTTTTCAAAATACCATTCATAGTTGTAAGAAAATTATCGTAAAATAATTTGCTTCTGTTGAAAATTATCATACATTTGTTTCAAATTTTAAAACAAAAAAAGCAATGGACAAAAGTAAAACAAAAAATTACAAATCCTATGATTCTACTGTTTTAGAAGCCTTGTTCCTTAAATATAAGGTTTCAAAATATTACATCCGTCAATGTATAAATGGAACAGTGCAGGGAATAAAACCTGATAATATTAAAAAGGATTATGTAATGATGGAAAAGGCAAATAGAGATGCGGCCTTCAATCTTGTTAGAAAGACACTCTAAGAAGATTTTCAAAGAATGCGGAGAGGAAGATGAAGTTGAATTATTAATTATAATATTTAAAATGAAGAAGAAGTTTTTTAAGCTTAGCCTTGTGTTAAGCTGTATGATGATGAGTAATATGTATTCTCAGGTGGGTATGCCAACAAACAACCCAAATAAAAATGCGGTCTTAGATTTGAACAGAACAGACGGTACTAGTGCAAAAGGTTTGTTGTTGCCAAAAGTAGCTTTGGCAGGAACAAATAACGTGGCGCCAATGACAGCTCATGTTTCTGGAATGCATGTTTGGAACACTGCAACAACAACTGGAACAAACGCAGTAACGCCAGGAGAATATTACAACGATGGTACAAAATGGGTGCGTGTAGCTTCTTTGACAGATGCATGGATTCAAGATGGTAATAGTAATGGCGCAATTAAAGCAATAGGAACAAATGATGCTTTTGATTTGCCTATTGAAACCAATGGAGCAGAAAGAATGCGTGTGACTACAACAGGTAATGTAGGTATTG
The DNA here is from genome assembly GCF_042686225.1 of Flavobacterium notoginsengisoli. Lineage (NCBI taxonomy): Bacteria > Pseudomonadati > Bacteroidota > Flavobacteriia > Flavobacteriales > Flavobacteriaceae > Flavobacterium > Flavobacterium notoginsengisoli. Next base: position 197,335 of record NZ_JBHUOT010000005.1, on the reverse strand, counting down.
GGACTAGTAGTCCAAATGCAAAATTGGATATAAGGCCAAATCCAACTAGTACAACAAATCCGGGAGTTGCTTTTTTGGGTATTGGGACAACGACTATTACCGCGCCTACTGCGGGTTCAGGTGCAATTAGATACAACACTGGTTCGGGTGGAGTATTGGAATATAGTAACGGTATAGTGTGGAACCAGCTTTCAAGTACGGTAGTGAAAAGTACGGTTGTGGCGAAAAAGGCTACATCTCAATCTTTTGTGTCTGGTGGATTGGGCGCTAATGTGATAAATTGGAATGAGATTGTAGATAATAATAATACATTTAACCCAACAACAGGCGTTTTTACGGCGCCTAGAGACGGACAATATTCGGTATCCTTTAGTTATGGGTTTCTTTGGTCGACTATTGTAGCAGGTTCGCAAGTAGAAGCATTGATTTTTATAAATGCTGGTGCCGATACTAGAAAGAGTGTTAATGCCTTTGCAGCTGCTGGGGGATGTATGGCGGGCTCTTCAATTTCGTTTGTACTGGATTTAAAGGCTGGAGATCAGGTAAATCCGCGTATTTATCATACTACAGGAGCTACACAAACTTTGCGTGTTTCTGCTTCTGCGTCATCAGCTGACGATGGATTTGTGAATTTTTCAGTGTCTGAGTTGTAAATTAAATATTTATCTTGATTAGTTATTTAGTCTACTAATTTGAAATTCATACCCGATCGCGAGGATTTGTAATCCGTGCCCACAATAGTAAGCATAATCAAATACATGAGAAAACCGAAGCAATTAAAAGGCTTTGGTTTTTTTGTTTTTTGCATCTTAGGAGAAAAAAAGTCACTTTATTTTTTGTTTAGAGAAGATACAATTTTTCTGACTATCGAATTGGTTTTGATTTTAGAATTGTGTAATCTTGACAACCCTAAAATTTTATAAATATGAAAACAGTTAAAATTATAATTGTTATTGTTTTGATGATTGTATTGTGGTTTTCAAAAGATTTTTTTTGGTATACTAATTTTAAGAGTTTTTATGATTCAGAAATTGCAGGAAAAATTATGGATATAAGACAGGCTCGGGGAGGTAAGCAATTTAAAATAAAGAATAACAATTATGTTTCTTTGTTTGCTGAAAATGATGAGGATATCAAAGTTGGAGATTCCATTTCTAAAAAAAATAAGTCAGTAGAAATCGAAGTTTTTAAAATTGAAAACAAGAAATGGAGATATTCTAAAAGTATTTTTGTAAAGAAAGATTTAGACTTTTATACCTTAATAGTTGATCAAAAATGAAACTAAGAGCTAAAATAAGAAAAGTTAAAAACCAAGACTTAGATTTCGTTTACAAAGCAATCTGCGAACTTGAAAATGAAATTTTAGATCTTAAAGTTTTCGAGGAAATTTTCAAAGAAAACATTGCAAACCCAAAAAATCTGTATCTCATTGCCGAAAACGAAAATGAAGGTTTAGGTTTTATTAGCTTTCATACCCAAAATCTGCTGCATCATTGTGGATTGGTTGGAGAAATTCAGGAATTTTTTATTCATCAAAAGTATCGCGGTCAAGGCGTTGGAAGGTTGCTGATAAATGAGATTTTAAATTTTGCAGAAGAGAATAATTTAAAAAGCATCGAAGTAACCACAAATAAAAAACGAGTAGAAAATGTGGTGATTTATGAGAATTTGGGTTTTGCTTTGAGTCATAATAAGTTTACGATTTATAGGTAAACCAAGAATGATCAGTTTAGTTTGTCATCCTGACGTAAGGAAGGATCACACAAGTAGCTCCGCAAAGTAAAGCTGACAATCTTTGTCGAACTTCGAGTGTGATCCTTCCTTACGTCAGGATGACAAAAATTCAGCTGATTTTAATTTTACACTTTTTTCAAACCAAATGACAATAGAAAAAGCCAGCATAACCGATAACGAAATCCTAACGTCAATAACCAAAAAGTCAAAAGCCTATTGGGGATATTCGGCAGAACAAATTCAGAAATGGGATAAAAACTTAACTATTTCTCAGGATTATATCCGAGAAAATAACGTTTTTAAATTGGTTGATAATGATTTAATTATGGGGTACTACTCTTATGTTTTTAAAGATGAAAAAGTAATCGAACTTGATAATTTATTTATATTACCGGAATATATTGGAAAAGGATTTGGGAAATATTTAGTTTTCGATTTTTTAAACCGAATAAAAGAAGAGAAAATAGAAAGAATAATTCTCAACTCAGAACCAAACGCTGAGGAATTTTACGCCAAAATGGGATTTGTAAAAATTGGAGAGTTCGAAACTTCCATAAAAAACCGTTTTATGCCCATTATGGAAATGAAAATAATAGAATGAATCACACAACTTAATTTGTTTTTAGAGCAAAACAATAACTTGTATATATAATTTATGGCTGATAAATTACAAAAGTACGTTGAAGAAAAATTAGCTGACGAGTTGAATAGAATAATCAACTCAAGTGATCATAATCATATTACCCAGTTAAATGAATTTGAAAAAACAATCATCTATCATTATACTGATTACGGTAATGATTCCTTAAATGAAAAATTAAGGAATGACTACAAAATGCCGGAATTTGGAAGATATTTAAACCATTCACTCAATAAATTACCAAGTTATAAACTTCTTTGTTACAGAGCGGTACCATACAACAGATCAAATTTGCAAAAATATTATGATGCGTATGAAGATGGTTCTGTCATTGTCGAAAAAAGTTTTTGGTCTTGCAGTAAATCGAGATTAATAGCGCAGATGTTCTGTTCGAGTCCGCTTTTCATAATAATATCTAAAAGAGGTAAAGACATAGAAAAAAATAGTAAATTTGGAGGAACTTGGGCTCAAAATGAACAAGAAGTCCTGTTTATGTCTGGTTCAAAATTTAGGGTGCTGGAGATTGAAGAGAAAGCGGGAAGAATAACAATAACATTAGAAGAAGTTTGATATGGATTTAGTAAAAGAATATAAAGAGAAATCAAATTTTAAAAATGAAAGAGAAGTATTAGCTGTTATAACATCTGTTTTTGCGGAGCTTTTTGAGCTTGGAACTATTAGGTCAGAGTATAAAAGTGAACATACTATTAATAAAAAGGAAGATGTTAATTCTTTTAATGTAAAATTATTAGAATATATTTTGTCTAATGATTTTGTGACTTCAAAAGAAACAAAACTGAATGTCGTAAAATTATTAGATGATTTGAATTATAGAATCGAACTGCTTCATTTAATGAACGAATCTAATAAATCTGCTTTAAAAGATCTTAAAGAAACGTCAGAACGAATGGGGCGAAAATTCATGTCGTCTGAAAAAAAATAAATCTACATTGTAAGATGTTTTAAATTGTGTCCTAAGAAAGCCTGCAAAATTATGTATTTTACAACTGAAAAAAGATCAAGTTTGAGGGTTAATAGGCAGAAAAACAATTGAAATGTCGAAACTAAATCCCTCAATAAAATATCATTTACTAATAGCTGCTCTCATCGGTTTGTGGCTTTTCATTTTCGCTTTCATTATAAAACCTTTTGATGATGGAACTATAAATTTCAGAGCTTGGCTTTTTATAAGTTTTGGTTTTAGTGTAATGGCGTTTTTATGTTATGGTTTTTTATCTATTATTCAAAAAATCTTTTATAAGAGAATTGGAAAATGGAATATTAGCTTAGAAATCGGGGCTATTTTTCTCTTTTATTTAATGTATTTTATTGGGGTTTTCGCTTTTTACAAAAGCCCAATTTTAAATGGCGGTTATACTTTTTTCCAATTCTTCTCGATAATATTTATAAAAGTCGCTTTGGTCTTAACGCCTGTAATTGTTCTTGCCAGAAGATATTTGATCAAGTTAATTCCGATAAAAGACGATGTTTTACTATTTAAAGGAGAAAACAGATTAGACATTCTAAAAATCAACAAAGCCGATTTAGTCTGCATTTCGAATGCGCAGAATTATGTTGAGATTTTTTATCTTGAAAATGATAAGCTTCAGTCGAAACTTATTCGGTCTTCACTCAAAAAAGTGCAGAATGATTTTGGTTTTTTAGTTCAAATCCATCGGTCGCATTTAATAAATCCAATGCATTTTAAATCTTGGAGAAATGCTAATACGATTATTTTAACTCAAATTGAACTTCCGGTTTCTAAGAACTATAAAGAAGTTTTACTGGCATTGTAAATTTCATCCCTAAAACAATGTATTTCGTACCAAAGTCAGTAAAATTAGGCTTTGCAGAAAGTTTTCATTTTAGTTTTGCTTCATCAATTTTAAAAACAAATTATGAAAACAAAATATCGTTGCTTGATTGGATTAGTATTTTTTCTAATTAGTTATTTATTCTTCTCTAAACTGTTGCCAAGTTTAAGTGAATCAATAGATTTTGCACATTGGTTTAATTTAATTGGCGCTTGTTTTTTGCTTTCGTTTAATGATGTATTTCCAAAAACAAAGATGAATAAAGTAGCTTCTGTTATGACAGCTTTAGGTGTTATTGCACATATCGGACTCTGTACAATTGATTTTATCATGTCAAGTTACGGAAATAATGAAATAGAAAAAGCGGAACTAAGTCAGCATATTAGCAATTCTCCATTGCTTTTTTATCCATTTATAGCTGTTGGGCCTTCTTTGCTTTTTCTTGGTTTGGCGGTTCATGCCTGTACTTTTATAAAAACAGAAACTCTAAAATCTTTAATGGTAATTGTTGGTTCAGTTGCGGTTGGATTTTCTTTTTTTGCTTTGAAAAATGGTGTTTTGATGGTTTTAAGTTGTGTGGTTTTTGTTTTAGGATTGGGATTGTTGCTTTATAAAAATCAAACCGAAAAATTACTGAACAAATAAAATTTGTATTTTCGTTCCATAATTAAAACTTAAAGATTGAAAAAACACATAAAATATCTAATCGCGCTCTTTATGGCTTTTGTCGTGATGGCGGGCGATGGTACTTTGTATTCTCAATCTAAATCGGCAGATTATTACGAATCTTCATTTGTAGTTTCAAGAAGGGAATTGGATCTTAAAAGTTCTCGTTTCTATAAATTTGGACAGGTTGTTTCTTGGAATGAAATACGATTTTCAATTGTTTTAAATTTTCTAAATGTTGAAAATGTCTTTACTTTTCAAATCAAGAAACTGCTCAAATTACAAAATCTGCTTCATCAGGGACTAATATCATTTATAAGTCAATCTGTTTTTATAAATGAAATAATCATTTCAAGACATTTTAGTAAAAGTTTATACAACGCTTAAGAAAATTTATTTCTGAGGCTTTATGCGATCTCAAAGCATAAGATGAAATAATAATGTCTAATCATTTATCATTTTCAAAATGTATAAACAAACAAACAAACACGTTTGGAGCAATCTAAGCGACCGCTTCTTCATTGGATAAAAAGAAAATTTATAATTATCATAACGGCTTTTATGCTAGGAATGGCCAACGGAATGCACACCGAAGACACCGAATTAAAGGAAATCAAAATTATACCGAACAGCATAAGAAGGATTGATTTTTTGTTGTTTAACCGCAATCCCGATAGCTATCGGGATTGCGGTTAAATTTTAAAAAACATAAAAACAACAACAACGCTAGAATGAAGCTTTATTTTGCAATAAATTATTGATATTTCTTACGAAGGCATTCCAAAAGTTTTTATTTTTGAGAAATTTCTTATGATATAAAATAGGGTCGGGTTGATGTATTGATCATTGAAACAAAGATTGCTGAAATTTTAAAGGAAGTAAAAGTATATATAATTAAACACAATAATGATAAAGTCTTATAAAACAGTATTAATCATTCAAATTATAGTAATCCTGATTGGCTGTTTTGTGCTTCATGATTTTCATTACACAAACGATTTTAATCGACTTCCAACAACTATTGTTTTATTGATTGGTTCATCAGTTTTAGTTTTATTGGTGTTTTCAGTACTAATTCAAATGTTGATTGCGGGTATTTTTTATTCGAATTCGACCATTGATGAGGGAAGCAAGAATTTAGCAAATAATAAATTTTGGAGAAATTCCTTTTTGATTAATCTCGGTTTTGGAATTCTGGCTTTTATGGTTTCTATTGTGGCAATTGTTTCAGATCTGGATTTAGCGGTTCCAGGATATGATTCTAGTGATCGATTTTTTATTTCTTTAGCAATTTTAATCATTTCCAGTTTGGTAATTAGTCTTTTACTGCACATAAAAAAATCGGTTAATGAAATAACAAAGCTGTTAGGATTTTTAATGGTTTTGATTTCTGTAATTGTTTTTGCAGGATCATTATTTGTCGCTTCGACTAACGCATTAATGGTAAAATCCTATAATCGTGACAGTTTATATGGGATTTTGAAAAATTTATTTGGAGAAGATGCCGAAACTCCTTCAAATGAAAAAAAAGTTACAAAAGTGGTAGTTCCTGTAAAAGTAGAAAGTAAGAATGATGAAAACGAATCAGATTACGATTACTACGGATTTAGTAAAATGAGTTTTCCGGATCTTGAAACGGGAGATTATTTTATGGAGCTTTTTGATGAATCCTATACCAAATCAAAGGTTCAGGAGCTTTTCGGATTTTTTTTATCTGATTTTTTGAGTCTGGACAAAAAGGAATCGATTTGTTATTTGAGAGGCTCAATAGAATCAGGTTTTTATTCTTATAGATATGACGATTTGGTGGCGGTTGATAAAATGATTGGGCGAAACTCTGAATCAATTCAAAAAACATTTGATAGTTATAGTCCTTTGATTTATGCTTTTATTTCAGATGAAACTTATTACGATTCCAATCTAAATGTTATTGTAGATATTTTGATCGAAAGTCATAACGATCTTTATAGGACTGAAAATCCGGAAGAGGCTTTAAATAAAATCTATAAAATAATGGTTTTAGGAAAAAACACACAGTATCCTGATTTTCATTATGAAGAACTTAGCAAGTTTGCTTCGAAAAAAGTATTGAGTTTAATTAAACAAAATACAAAAGGCGATCCAGATCCTGATTACAGCATAAAAGTGAGTACATTTTGGGTTTACAGTTTTTGGACAAGAAGATACAAGGAAAATAATATTGATGTTGTATTTGATATTCTTCAAGAAATTAAACAGCATTATGAAGTTGATGATGCTCAATAATTTTCATAAAAAAACCGAAGTCATTTCTGCTTCGGTTTCTATAGGAATTTAGATTTTCTTTATTGAAATTTAATCAATCCATTTATAGTATCTCGCTCCAATCAAAACAGGAATCTCTTTTTCAATTCTGTCCAAAACCCATTCGTTTTTAGGAGTTCTCACACTTTGTTTTTGCTCTTTTTTATGAAGACTTTCATAAGTGTTGAAATTAATTTCTACGCTTTCCGCTAAATTTTCAAAAAGTTTTACATTCTCCAAAGCCGATTTCCATTCTGGTTGAATAGTTCCTTCAAAAACTTTCGATTTCGATCCGCTTCCGTAAGCCAGAAAACCAAATTTAGTTCCTGAAACTTCTTTGTCTGTGTCATAAAAATGAGCCAAAGTCGATAATAATCCCATGAAAATAGAACCTGTATAAAGGTTTCCAATTAATGAAGAAGCCAATTCAGCAGGTTGTAATTTCTCGGTTACAAAACTTCTGTAATCTTCTGATTTTGCTACTTCTTTAATTTTTGTTTGATAATCTGCTGGCGCAATATCATCGGCGATAATTTTTTCGGCACTATCTAAGGCATAAATTTCAGATAACATTCTTCTTCCTTGGAAAGAATAGGGCAAATGCATTACGATACTGTGCCAAGTGTTGTATAAAGTTTCGGTAGTATTTTTTAACTTTTTGAATGAAAAGTAGGCATTGCGCGTACGATCCATATAACATTGGTTGGAATATTGTCCGTCAAAAACCGGCTGGTCTTTATGAATTTCGATTTCGGCTTCTAAATTATCAAACCAGGAATCGTTGTTGGTGCTTTTTGTAATTTCTTCTTTAGCGATAGTTCTGTACGGTTTAAAGAAATCGAAAACCCCTTTTGTGCTCGTTGCCCAATTATCATCAAAAGCAATAATTTTTGGGTTCGCAGATATCAACATCGCAACAGCTCCCGCTCCCTGAGTATATTCTCCGCCAGAATTCAAATCATATTTTGCAAAATCAGAAGTAACGACGATGGCTTTTTTAGTTGGATTTAATTTTACGAAATCCAAACAGTTTTGCATCGCGTCAACTCCTCCAATACAAGCAAAAGTAAAGTCAACAACATCGCATTCTGCCAAAGAATCTTCGCCAAATTTTTGCTCCATTAAACTAATTAAATAAGAAGCGATAGGTTTTGAGCTGTCCACACCGCTTTCGGTACCAACATAAATTCTGCTGATTTCTTTTAAGTCAATTTTATTATCAATGATAAGTTTGGTTAAAGCATTTGCACCAAAAACAACCGCGTCCTGATGAACATCCGGGAAAGTCATTTTTAATAAGCCAAGACCTTTTTCTAATTTTTCTGGTTCGATATTTCTGGCGATTGCCAAAGTTTTTATGGGTAAATGTATGTTTGCTACGTCGAAAGATATAGCATCAATTCCTGTTTTCATTCTTATTTTTTTGAGCGGCTAAAGGTAAAACTATGTTGTGGAATGACAATTTTTTACTTTAACAAAATTTATGTGCAATCAAACTTTTAAAGAAAACAAATCAAAACTTTGAATAAAATAACAATATGATAAATTTTTGGTAATCTACTTAGAATTGAATTTTCTCGGTAGAGCTTAGAAAGCAGAGATTTGAGGTTTTCTATAGTGAATTATTTTTTATCAGCTTTTGTTTTGTACGTAAAAATACGTAGAATACAGCTATTTTAAAATCATTATAAATAACAACGAAATGGTTGTAGTTCTTTTGTAATTGAGTTATTTTTGTCTAATTTTTTAAAACAAACTACTTAAACACTTATGGCACAATCTGCACTATTGAATGCTTCCATCTTAAAGAAAGTAGCTATGGCTCTTTCGGGAATATTCTTAATCACGTTTTTAGCGCTGCATGTTTCCTTAAATTTTATTTCTATTTTAAGTGAAGACGTTTTCAACGAAGCTTCTCACTTTATGGGATACAATCCGCTGATTCAATATGTAATGCAGCCAGTTTTGGCATTCGGAGTAATTTTCCATTTCGTAATGGGATTTGTACTTACAGCTCAAAACAGCGCGGCAAGACCAATTGCGTATGCAAAATACAACGGGGCGGCTAATGCTTCCTGGAGTTCCAGAAACATGATTATTTCTGGATTGGTTATTTTGGCTTTCTTAGGATTGCATTTTTATGATTTTTGGTTTCCTGAAGTAAGCTATAAATATATAGCAGGTGAAACACCAAATGCTACAAGGTATTATGGAGAGTTAGTTCACAAATTTCATGACCCAATCCGTACAGCTTTGTACTGTGTGTCTTTTATCCTTTTAGGATTTCACTTATGGCACGGGTTTGCATCTTCTCTTCAATCTGTAGGGATGCACAACAAATACTCTAGATTTTTATCAAAAGTAGGTTACGGATTCGCAGTTGTGGTTCCGGCACTTTTTGTAATTATCGCTTTATTTCATCATTTCAATAATTAATATCAATTATAATGGCATTAGATTCAAAAATTCCAAATGGTCCTATAGCGGACAAATGGACAAATTATAAAGATCATATTAATTTAGTAAACCCTGCTAACAAACGTAATTTAGATATTATTGTAGTTGGTACAGGTTTGGCTGGAGGTTCGGCTGCGGCTACTTTGGCTGAGTTAGGATATAACGTAAAAGCATTTTGCTTTCAGGATTCTCCACGTCGTGCGCACTCTATTGCGGCACAAGGAGGTATCAATGCAGCAAAAAACTATAAAGGTGACGGTGACTCTATTTACAGATTGTTTTATGATACTGTAAAAGGTGGTGATTACCGTGCTCGTGAGGCAAACGTTTATCGTTTGGCTGAAGTTTCAGGTAATATTATTGACCAATGTGTGGCTCAAGGGGTGCCATTGGCTCGTGAATACGGTGGACTTTTAGATAACCGTTCTTTTGGAGGAACTTTGGTTTCTCGTACATTCTACGCACAAGGACAAACTGGACAGCAATTATTGTTAGGAGCTTATTCTGCAATGAACCGTCAGATTGGTCGTGGAAAAATCAAAATGTACAACCGTCACGAAATGCTTGACATTGTAATCGTGAACGGAAAAGCGAGAGGTATTATTGCTCGTGACTTAATCACAGGAAAAATAGAAAGACATTCTGCTCACGCGGTAGTAGTTGGTTCTGGAGGATACGGAAACGTATTTTTCCTTTCAACAAATGCTATGGGAAGTAACGCAACAGCAGCTTGGAAAATTCATAAAAAAGGAGCGTTTTTCGCAAATCCTTGTTATACACAAATTCACCCAACATGTATTCCGGTTTCAGGAGATCACCAGTCAAAACTGACTTTGATGTCTGAGTCTTTACGTAATGACGGTCGTATTTGGGTTCCTAAAAACTTGGAAGATGCAAAAGCTATCCGTGAAGGAAAGAAAAAAGCAACAGATTTATCTGAAGACGAAAGAGATTATTTCTTAGAAAGAAGATATCCTGCGTTTGGTAACTTAGTTCCTCGTGACGTTGCGTCTCGTGCAGCTAAAGAAAGATGTGATGCTGGTTTTGGAGTTAACAAAACGGGAGAAGCAGTTTACTTGGATTTCGCAGCAGCAATTAAACGTTACGGAACTGAAGATGCTTATGTAAAAGGTTTAGACGATAAAGATACTGCTCTGGTAACTAAATTAGGAGCGGCAATCGTGAAAAGTAAATACGGAAACTTATTCCAGATGTATTACAAAATCGTTGACGAAGATCCTTATACAACACCAATGATGATTTACCCGGCGGTTCACTACACAATGGGTGGAACTTGGGTTGATTATAACTTAATGACTACAATTCCTGGATGTTTCTCAATTGGAGAGTCTAACTTCTCTGATCACGGAGCAAACAGACTTGGAGCTTCTGCTTTAATGCAAGGTTTAGCTGATGGATATTTCGTATTGCCATATACTATTGGAGATTATTTAGCTCCGGATATTAAAATGGGAGAAATTTCTACAGACTTGCCAGAATTCGTTGAAGCTGAAAAAGCGGTTGTAGATCAAATCAATAAATTCATCAATAACAACGGTAAACATTCTGTAGATTATTTCCATAAAAAATTAGGAAAAATCATGTGGAATAAAGTAGGTATGGCTCGTAACGCTAAAGGTTTAACTGAAGCTATCGAAGAAATTGCCGCTTTACGTGAAGAGTTTTATAAAGATGTAAAAGTTCCAGGAGGCGCTTACGAATTTAATCAGGAATTAGAAAAAGCGACTCGTGTTGCCGATTTCTTAGAATTAGGAGAATTATTCGCGAAAGATGCTTTACACCGTAACGAATCTTGTGGAGGTCACTTCCGTGAGGAATACCAAACAGAAGAAGGAGAAGCACTTCGTGACGATGAAAACTTTGCATACGTTGCAGCTTGGGAATATAAAGGAAAACCAAGTGATGCAGTATTACACAAAGAACCTCTTAATTACGAAAACATTAAATTAGTTCAAAGAAGCTATAAATAGTATTTAGAAAAGTCTTAATACTTTTTTCTTAATACTTAATACTTATACAAAATGAAACTTACATTAAAAATATGGCGTCAAAAAAACGCTCAAGATAAAGGAGGGATTGTAGAATATCCTATCGATGGAATCGAACCAGATATGTCTTTCCTTGAAATGTTAGACGTTCTTAACGAAGGTTTAATCAACAAAGGAGAAGAGCCAGTTGCATTTGACCACGATTGTCGTGAGGGAATCTGCGGAATGTGTTCTTTATTCATCAATGGTGAAGCTCACGGACCAGACAGAGGTGTTACAACTTGTCAGTTGCACATGCGTATGTTTAAAGATGGTGATACGATTTTTATCGAGCCATTTAGAGCAAAAGCTTTCCCGGTAATTAAAGATTTAGTGGTTGACAGAAGTTCTTTTGACAGAATTCAGCATGCAGGAGGATTTATCTCTGTAAATACTTCAGGAAATACAATCGACGCGAATACTATCCCAGTTCCAAAAGACGATGCAGATAAATCATTTGATGCGGCTGCTTGTATTGGTTGTGGAGCTTGTGTTGCAACTTGTAAAAACTCTTCAGCAATGTTATTCGTTTCTGCAAAAGTTTCTCAATATGCATTATTGCCACAAGGTAAAGTTGAAGCAACGGATCGTGTTTTACACATGGTTCATCAAATGGATTTAGAAGGTTTTGGTAACTGTACAAATACAGGAGCTTGTGAAATCGAATGTCCAAAAGGAATTTCGCTTGAAAATATCGCACGTATGAACCGTGAATATTTAGCTGCAAGCTTGAAAGGATAATACACAATTTAGTATATTTTAAAAAACGCTTCCGTTACGACGGAAGCGTTTTTTTGTTTCTATTCGTAATACAATTGCGAAGCACTGATTTCTGTTTTCTCTTGACCTACTTTCTGTATAAAACAGTTTAAAGTTGTTCCGCCAGTTAAATCAAAATAACTGATATTGATTTTGTGGAAACCTTTTTCCAATTTAACAGCACCATAAGCTTCATTCATCCAATGAATACCATCATTATCTACAATTAATTCATCATCAATAAAAAGCTTTGATCCGTCGTCTGAAAGGGTCGAAAAAGTATAGTTTCCTGTTTCTGGGATAAAGATGTATCCGTTGAATTTTAAGCCAATATAACGCTCCAATTTTGTTTTCCATTTTTCAGCACTGATTTTGCCTTCTAAAATGCCAGAAGAAATAGGTTTTGCAAGTTCTAAATCTTGAACTTGTTTAAATGTTCCTGTAAAATACTCATATTTCAAACCATTTTTCTTTGGCTGAATGGCTAGTGCTGGTTTTGAATCTGGATTACGGACAATAATTTTATTAATAGAACTTCTTTTGCCACTTTCGCTGATTTGAATGGTTTTGATAATTCTATATTCTCCTTTCGGAATATTTATCGTTACAGGATTTTGGAACAAGTTTGCCGTTTCATCAGGATTATAGTCGTCAATAGTATAAAATATCTTTCCATTTTTAATGGTTGGTTTTAGATTTAAAACATATTTCGATGCAATTAATGCCGTTTCTTCCGAACCAAAAGGCGTTGGAACTTTATACAATCTGTTTTCTAATTCCAATTTTTCTAAATGATGAGGCAATTGATTTTGAATAAAATGATTGTAATTTTTATTCGGAGTTTCCGTCCAGGCAATTTCTGCTAAAGCGAAAATTCTCGGATAAAGCATATAATTCAATTTTGCTGGACTTGTCAAATATTCCGACCAAAGATTTGCCTGAACTCCAATAATATATTTCTGTTCTTTAATATTTAAACTGTCAACTGGCGTTGGATTATAATGATATACTTTTTCTAAAGTACTCAATCTTCCGACTGTTAGCGGTTCGGTTGGTGAATAACCTTGATTGTAATCAAAATAAACGGTTCCTTCCGGAGTCATTACCACAGGATGTTTCAGTTTGGCAGCGTGAATTCCTCCCGATTCTCCTCGCCAAGACATAACGGCAGCATTTGGTGCGAGTCCGCCTTCGAGAATTTCATCCCAGCCAAAAATCTGTCTTCCATTGGCATTTAGGAATTTTTCAATTCTTTTAATGAAATAACTCTGTAATTCATGTTCGTCTTTTAAGCCTAAATCCTTGATTCTTTTTTGACAATTCGGACAAACTTTCCATCTCGTTTTCGGACATTCATCTCCGCCGATATGAATATTTTTACTTGGAAATAATGCCATTACTTCCGTTAAAACATCTTCTAAAAAAGTAAACGTTTCGTCTTTTCCCGCGCAAAAAACATCTTCAAAAACACCCCAAGATTCTACAACTTTATAATTACGATCTGGAAAACATGCTAAATTCGGATAGGCTGTTACGGCTGCGGAAGCATGACCTGGCATTTCGATTTCGGGAATAACATTCACATAATTATCTTCGGCAAATTTCACGACTTCTTTAATTTCTTCCTGAGTGTAAAATCCTCCGTATGGATTTCCATCGAAAAAGAAGGGCGATCTTTCAAATTTATTTCCCACTAAAGTCTGTGCTCTTTTTGAACCGACTTCCGTCAGTTTTGGATATTTTTTTATTTCAATTCTCCAGCCTTGATCGTCAGTTAAATGCCAATGAAAATTATTTAATTTATAACTAGCCATTTGTGCAATAAAATCTTTTATAACAGCAACAGAGAAAAAATGACGGCAGACGTCTAAATGTAAGCCTCGGTAAGAATATCGCGGTTGATCTTCAATAATTACACAAGGCAGTTTTATTTCGTTTGAAATTTTGTTCGGAAGAAGCTGTAATAAAGTTTGAACGGCGTAAAAAAGACCTTCTTCTTTTCCTGAAACTGAAATTTTGTTTGAAGAAATTTCAATTTTATAACCTTCTTTGGATTTGAAATTTACATCTGAATTAAACTCAATTTTCAGATTTGATTTTTTTGAATTGGCTTTTGAATTTAATGCCGATTCTAAAATTTTTGCCGATTTCGATTCCTTTTCGCTGAAGTTTTTGTTTTTAAAAATAACTTCAACTTTTCCATTAATTCGAATACTGTCTCCAGTCAGTTTATAAAAGTTTGGAGCAGGAATTATAGAATTGTTTTGCGATGAATTTTGAGCATTTCCATTTAAAAAAGCTAAGAAGAAGAAAAGAAAAAGGAATTTTTTCATAAGAGAAAAACTTTAAATTTTGTAAAATGGTATTTTAAAGATAGATAAAAGCTTTTAAAGCTGACTTTTCTGAATATTTATTGTCAATACGACTTTTAGATTCGATGAATTATTTACTGAAATGTTTATTTTTGTAATTAGAAAAAAACAATCGGCATGAGCACTGAAAATGAAGTTTTAAATTACAGTAAAGAAGAACGTAAAAATCATATTCTAAAAGAGATTAACCTGCACACGCGTGTAAGTTTTGAAACTCTTTCGGCTAAACTTGGTGTTTCCGAAGATACTGTTCGTCGTGATATTAATGAACTCGACGCTGATTTGCTTTTAATTAAAGTAAAAGGTGGCGCGATGACCAAAGGATATCACTATTCTTCGTCTAACCAGACTTATGCTGTCGAAGCCAAACAAGTTATTGCTCAAAAAGCAGTTGGTCTTCTTCATGACGGTATGGTTTTAATTGTGGACGGAGGAACAACTATTCGTGAGTTCATCCGCTTAATTCCAAACGACCTAAATCTGACTGTTTTTACTATTACGGCTTTGACTGCTGTTCAGCTTTTAGATAAACCAAATATCAAAACGATCATGATTGGCGGAAGTATTTCTTCGTATAGTCAGATGTGTGTGAGCGGTGAAGCTTTTCATCAATTGGCGAATATAAAAGCAGATCTTTTGGTTCTCGGAACAAACGCTCTTGACATTGACGGCGGTTATTCTGATTCTGATTGGGAAACAGTTCAGGTTAAAAAAGCAATGATTCAGGCTTCTAAAAAAACTGCGGTTTTAACTATTACAGAAAAATTAAATACGGTTCTTAAAATGAAAATCGCTAGTTTGTCTGAGATAAATTATGTGATTACCGAAGAAGAACCTAATGATAAAAAACTAAAATTATACAAAGAGAACTTTCCAAATCTAACTGTAATTTAATCCCAATGTTTTACTAGAAAATTAATCCAATTTTGATGAAAGATTTTTTTTAAATCTTCATCAGAATAACCGTGATTTTTAAAGATCAGAACTAACTTTTGCAAATCGGCGATTGTGTCTAAATCGTACGGACATTGTTCTGTTCCAAAAGCGCCGTCCAAATCAGAACCAATTCCGATATGATTTGCATTTCCTGCCAGCTGGCAAATATGATCCATGTGTTTGAAAGCGGTTTCTAAATTGCAATTCATTTTCTTCGGATCTGAAATTCCTCTTTCCCAATTTGGCACCATCATCCACGCATCTAAAGCACCGCCAATAACAGCTCCTCTGGAAATTAAAGCTTTAATCATCTCGTCGCTGTATTGACGATTATGATCAACTAAAGCCCTGCAATTGTTGTGACTTGCCCAAACCGCTCCGTTAAAATGATCTAATGCCTGCCAAAAAGCATCATCACATAAATGGGTTGCATCGAGAATAATATTCAAACGTTCCATTTCTTTCAATAAATCAATTCCGTTCTGGTTCATTTTTCCCGTTGCATCGGTTCCGTTGGCATATCTTCCCGGGCCGTAATGTGCGGGGCCAATGACTCGTAATCCGTAATTGTATGCTTTTTCTAAATAGGAAATATTTACAATTGAATCTGCACCTTCTAAACTTAAAATATATCCAATTGGTTTTTTGTCGTTTGGAGTTCCATCGTTCCACAAATCAAAATGATTAAGAAGCGATTTTTTATCCGTAATCTGCGTCATTTCACCGGCTTCTTCCATGGATTTGTACCAAGTCAGCTGTCCTTGAGTCTGCGCCCAAGCTTGTTCTGGTGAATTCCATCCTGGAATAATGCTACCAGGTTTTACGAATCTTGCAATTTGAGTGGCAACAACAATTCCAATATTTCCGCGTCGCAGATCAGGAAAAGAAACCGTCGCATGTTCGCGGTCAGGTTTGTCTGTCATTCCTTTTTCTAAGTTTCGTAAAGTTGGAACATCGTTTCTCAAATCACGATTCCATTCCATCGCATTCATGCTGAGATCCAAATGGGCGTCTAGTATAAACATAAGATTAAAAATTAAATAGTATTTTTTCGGCCTCTCGCACCAACGGACCATTGCGTATAAATTTGCTGTTTTTTGTTGACCACTTGAAGATTGTCATATAATGCAACCGTCGGACACACGTGATACGGCTCAGCATAAATAATATCGCCGATTTGATATTCTTTCTGACCTTTATTTTCAAAAATCAAATGTTCTTCAGAATGTGCGGTTGGAAACAGATTTTCATCATTTAAAACAACCAATCTTTTGTCAATCGGATTTTCAGACGAAACGGCTTTATAACCAATATCGACACAAATTGTATTTTTTGTGGGTTTAGAAATAATCGTTCCAACGATTACCAAAGCGGGTTTAAAATCTTGCTCAGGCAAGTTATTTTGATAATTAGAATCCCAAAAAACAAAAGTTCCCGGACTACATTCTACGTTTTCCTGTGATGCGTAAAACGGAAAAGTATTAGAACCTCCGGCGACAATTTTAAAGTTTTCTTCTTTATTGATAATTTGCTCAAAAGACTTAGAGGCTTCTGAATTTCTTTCTTCAACACTTCCTTTTATATGACCATCATAAATGTGAATTCCTTCAAATTGAATGTTTTTTAATTGTGAAATTTGATCAATTAACCCATTCCAATTTTCTGAAATTGAAAAACCAGTTCGGTTCATTCCAGTATTTAAATCTAAATAAACAAACAAAATCAAATCGTTTCTTTTCGCAATTTCATTTAAATCGGAAGCTGTTTTAAAGTTGTCGACAATGGTTGAAAAATGAATTTCAGGAAATTTTTTAATTAATGAAATCCATCTTTCGGCTTTTAATCCGACAGGTTGATAAGCTAAAAGAATGTCTTCGATATTTTGATTGGCAGCCAATTCAGCTTCAGCAATTGTGGCGCATTTTATTTTCTTGATATTATAAATTTTAAAAAGCTCTAAAATCTCGGCATTTTTATGCGTTTTAATATGTGGACGCAATCGTTGTGTGTCGCCTTTGACATAAGAAATGAGCTTTTCGATATTCTGCCTTACGCGATCTTCATAAACTGCTAAAAAAGGAGTGTCGATAAGAGTTTCAGAATTGATTTTCCACCAGTTCTTTTGCATGGTTATTGGTTTTTTAGCTAATTGTAATTACTTTGAACATAATTTTTTTTAAACACATAGAAACATAGATTTTTATTATTTGAATTTTTAAAGATTAAAATAAACTACTAGTCATTTTCACATAGTCTATGTTTATTGATGCAAAGTGAAACGCCTTAAACAGCATCAGAAACTATGTTTCTATGTGTTTAAAAAAATCTAATTAATACAATTCAAAAAGCGCTTCAACTTCAACTGGAATATTATCAGGAAGTGACCCAAATCCGACTGCGCTTCTCACGCCAATTCCGTTTTCTTGTCCCCATACTTCTGCGAATAATTCACTGCAGCCATTAATAACATAGGGATGTTTTAAGAAATCTGAAGTACAGTTTACCATTCCCAAAACTTTGATAACTCTTTTTACTTTGCTCAAACTTCCAAAATTGGTTACGATTGTAGAAAGCATAGTCAATCCAACTTGTCTTGCTGCCAGTTTTCCGGCTTCGATATCCATATCTTCTCCAATTCGTCCAATAATTAGAGATTTGTCATCTTGCACTGGGCCGTGACCTGACAGATATAGATATTTTCCGTCTACCAAATACGGTTTGTAAATTCCTAAAGGTTGTGGAGCAGGAGGAAGAGACAAACCAAGACTTTCGAATTTTTCTTGCGGATTTAAACTCATGATTTTAATGTATTAAAGCGTTTAAAATAAATATAAATACAATTCCCAGAACAGAAACCAGTGATTCCATTACAGTCCAGGATTTAAAAGTGTCTTTTAGACTAATATTGAAATATTCTTTGAACATCCAGAAACTGGGATCGTTAACATGCGAACACATTAAACTTCCGGCTCCAACAGAAAGCACAAAGAGATTAGGATCCAGATCGTTGGATTGTAGTAAAGGTAATAAAACGCTGGCAGTCATTAATCCAGCAGCTGTTGCAGAACCAACGCAAACACGAATAATTGCTGCCATTATCCAGGCTAATAAAAACGGGTGAATGTTGACTTGATTTAAAGTCGCCACAATAGTTTCGTTTACGCCGCTTACAATCATAACTTCTTTTAAACAGCCGGCACCTCCGACAATTAAAACAATTAGTGCAACATCTTTTATGGCCTGTGTATAATCGTCCATAACAGATGAAACACTTCTGTTCATTCTAATTCCTAAAGTATAAGTACAAAGCAAAAGAGATAATAACATTATGATACTTGGATCTCCGATAATTTTGCAGATAGAAATTAGTTTTTCATTATCTGAAATCAGCGGTAATAAAGACGTAATTGTTAATCCGAAAACAGGAAATAAAGCAGAGAATAAACTTAAACCAAAACTAGGCAGTTTACCTTCATTTGTAATTTCTTCGACATTTAAAATTTCGTGTTCCGATTCGGTTTTGATGTTTTTAAAACGAGTTGAAAACCATAATCCTGCAATTAGTATGGTCGGAATCGCGATTATGATTCCGTAAATCAGAACCAAACCAATATCTGCTTTTAAAATGCTGCTCAAAGCCATTGGCGAAGGATGCGGTGGCAGAAATCCGTGCGCAACAGAAAGTGAAGCCAGCATTGGAATTCCTAAATATACTTTTGACAGTTTGAATTGATGCGCAACTGAAAAAATCAGCGGAACTAATAGAACAAAACCAACACTATAAAAAAGCGGAATTCCAATTATAAATCCAGTGATCATTAAACCCAAACGAACATATTTTTTGCCTGTCCAATTCATAACAGTTTTAGCAATCACTTTTGCGGCGCCAGAAGAAACGGCAAGTTTACCTATACAAGTTCCAAAAACGATGATTAAAGTTATGGAACCAAGCATTTCTCCGAGACCTTTTTGTAAAACGGGAGAAATCGTTTCTATTGGCAATCCCAAAAAAAGTGCAGCCAAAAGCGAAGTAATAATAAACGCGATAAACGGATTAATTTTAAACCAGGCAATCTGTAGAATTAAAAAAATAATGCACGCAGTGAGTATGAGAATGCTCATGGTTTGTGGTTGTATTTTAGTTAGTTATAATTGTGGTTGGAATTCCAAATATATAAAATATTTCTACACTTCGCATTTTTTTTGCAAAAACTGCGTTTTTTTTGCAATTATAATGTTAAAAAAAATCACTTATGAATGAAGGTTACGTCAATGTTTTCTACCTTTAACTAAAAATATTTTGACATGAAAATTGCTTTAATCCAATCTGACCTTGTTTGGGAAAATGCTTCTGCAAACAGAGAAAATTTCGATTCAAAAATTAATGAGATTGATTCTGAAATCAATTTGATTGTACTTCCGGAAATGTTTTCTACAGGATTTACCATGAATGCTTCAGACATTGCTGAAACCATGCAGGGAGAAACTGTTGAATGGATGAAATGGAAAGCCAAACAAAAAAAATCGGCCATAACAGGTAGTGTTGTTATTACTGAAAATGGAAATTATTATAACCGAATGTTTTTTGTATTTCCGTCAGGAGATTTTCAATATTATGATAAACGACATTTGTTTTCTCTGGCAGGAGAAGATCAGTTTTATACTCCGGGAACTCAAAAAGTAATTGTAGAATATTTAGACTGGAAAATCTGTTTGCAAATTTGTTATGATTTACGATTTCCGGTTTTTGCAAGAAATGTCGAAAATTATGATCTTCTTTTATATGTTGCCAACTGGCCAAAAGTGAGAACAAATGCCTGGGATACTTTGCTGAATGCCCGTGCTATAGAAAATTTAAGTTATGTTGCTGGCGTGAACAGAATAGGCTTTGACGATAATAATTTTGAGCATAATGGTCATACTCAGTTAATTGATTTCTGGGGTAATTATATAATAAAGCCACAAGAAACAGAAAGTGTTTTTGTGGCTGAATTGGATAAGAATATTATGTTAGAAACCAGAAGAAAACTAAATTTCCTTGGTGATCGGGATGCTTTTGAAATTAAGATTTAAAACGCTTTCCGTTTCTTTTCGGCTTGTTTTTGCTTTTTAACATCTTCTTTTTTCTCGACTTCCGGATTAAAAGGTATGCTTAAATCAAGGGTTTCATCTACATCCCAGTTAGACCGGACATCTATACCTTTTTGGAAATAATATACTTCTTCCGAATAGGTTTTCTTTAAGAAACTTCCGGTATCGTAGACTTTGTTTTTATTATCATCATAAATCACACGAATTGTAAATTCTTCGGGAACCAGCAAATTAAAGGAGATTTTGGTTTCGCCTTCAGAATAAGCACTGGCCAGTACGTTGTCTCCTTTTTTGTTGGTTATTTCCACAATAATCGGGAAACGTTTTACATTTCTTAAATTAAGGATTAAATTTCCATAATCTTCATATTCTTTGGTCGATAATTTATATGATAGTGTATCGTTTGCTTTTTCGTAAAAATCAGTCAAAGCACCTGGCAGGAAAGTAAAATGATATTTCTCTAAAGGCTTTTTCTCGAAATCTACGTATAATTTCTGGTCAAACTCATCATATTCTGTTGTAAAATCGACAGCAGTTGAGTCTTTGTTGACTAGTGAAATTTTAGATTTATCGAATTTTACCAAAGGAGTTTCGGTTTCCAATGTAAAACGTTCCCTAAAATTAATCTGGCCATTTTGTACGGCTTTGATGTTTAAAGTGTCTTTTTTCAAGGCTTTAATTTTGAAAGAAAACTTTTTATTGTAGTTTTCTTTTGATACTTCCATTGATAAAGAATCTGCTTTTAAAGGTTTAAACCAAACCTGAAGCGAATCTTTTTTAGGAAATTGTGTGACAATAGTTTCCAGAACTTCATTTCCGTTTTTAAGGACAATTTTTGGTTTATCTTTTTTGAAATTCTGTTTTCCTTCGTATGGCAGCAATAATCGGTTTCCGGAAGCCTGAATTGGTTTAAAAGTCTTTAAAGGCAATACTTCTTTAAACAATTCTAATTCATAAACTGTATCAGTTGGAATCGTAATATAATGTTTTAAAAATCCAATTTTATCGTCTTTAGGATTAAACTTATTGTTGCTTCCTTTATCTTTTAATGCAACCAAAAGGTATTTGCCCTCTTTTAAATTTTCAAACTGAAAAGTTCTCATACTGTCCAGAGTATTTGTAATATAGCGGGGAAATTCTTTGTAAATAGTAGAGTCTTTAAACTTATCATTTACCTCATAAAGCATTACCGAAACAAAATTGTCTACGTATTTTTCGTAAGAATCTTTAATTCTTCCATTCAGTTTAAGAGAGTCAATGTAAGAACCTGTCGAAAAAACATATTTAAACTGATTTAATGCATTTCCTTCATTATTGTCTGTGATTGCTTGTCCGAAATTTAAACTGTAAGTTGTATTTGGCTGTAAAGTATCACGAATTTCGATCTTTATAAATTTACTAACCGTGGTAGGAGTAATAACTGGTTCGTTTTTAAAAGGGGGTGAAATAATTAACTGTTTATTGGTGTTTTTCAGTTTAATATATTCATCAAAATTCAGGGTAATGGTGTTTCCTTTAAAATTGGTGCTGTAATTTTCAGGATAACTCGATACTAAAACAGGAGCTAGTGTATCTTTTAAACCGCCGGTTATACTGCCTCTTTTCGCACAGCTTACCACTGAGATTAGAATTATAAATAAAATGTATTTTAGAGTGTTTTTCAACATAACGGTTTTTCAATTTGATTGCACAAAATAACGATTATATTTGCTTTAATTGAAATTTTTTATCCATTTATTAGGATTTAAGATTTTTGTATTTCTTCTGTATTTTTTGCGATTTCAGTATTTTAAAAAGCTATAATTTCTTACTTTTGGGTTAAAATGTAATTTCCCAAGTTTTGTTAAAACGACTTTTTTCAATTTTAATTCTCTTTTTACTGTTTTCCTGCAGTAAAAGTGAAAAGCCGGTTATCTCCTTTTATTATTGGAAAACGATCTTCAGGTTTTCTGAAAAAGAGAAAGAAGTTCTAAAGGAAAATCATGTTCAAAAACTGTATGTCCGCTATTTTGATATCGGGCTTCATCCGGAAGCTAATTTCCCAATTCCCATTAGTCCTGTCCGTTTTGAAGAAAACACAAAAGAATATACCATCGTTCCTGTTGTTTTTGTTCAGAACAAAGTGATGCTACTGCCGAATCTTGATGTAAAAGAACTGGCTCAGAAAACCTTTGATTTTATAGAACAAATCAACTCCAAAAATAAAATTATTTCAAATGAAATTCAAATAGACTGTGATTGGTCTCTGAAAAGCAAAGAGAACTATTTGAAGTTTATAGAAGTTTTTAAAAGTATTTCAAAGAAAAAACTTTCGGCTACAATTCGACTCCATCAGGTTAAATATTTTAAAAAGACAAAAATTCCAAATGTTGATTCGGGAGTTTTGATGTATTACAATATGGGATCTATTGCTGCAGATTCTTTAAATTCAATCTACGATCAAAAAGTAGCAGAAAAATATTTGAGAAGTTTGAAAAAATACCCGCTTCATCTCGATTTGGCTTTGCCGATTTATTCCTGGGGAGTTCATATCAGGAATAATAAAGTAATCGGACTTCGTTCTAAAATGGATACAAAAGAGTTGCTGCAAGATTCAAATTTTGAAAAAACACATTCTATTTTTTTTAGAGTTAAAAAATCTAATTATAAAAACGGAATTTTCTATGAAGAAAACGATCTGTTGAAAATAGAAGAAATTACAAAAGAAAATTTAAAAGAAATGGCAGAAGAGTTGGATGAGAATCTGCCTGAAAAACCAAAAGAAATTATATTTTACGATTTAGACGAATTCAATTTAAACCATTATGAAAAGAATATTTTTGAACAAGTTATTTCTAAGTTTTAGTCTTGCTTTACTTTCTATATACGGAATTATTTATGCCTGTGCCGGCGGAGACGATTGGGATTTCTTTGGTTATAATTCTAATTTTACGCCCGAAACTTTTGCAGATAAATCCTATTCTCCTCTTTTTCTTTCAGGAGGGATTTTTTACGGAATTGGTTTTGATACCCAGCACAATTCGCGTTTTAATAAGAATATAAAATCAGATTGGGCAGATTACCTTAAAGGAAAAGCGGATACCACAACAGTAAATTATTTTTTGATTGGAGACGAGCGTCCGAGATATTATTCGGATGACAAAAATGAAATCAAAAACAAAGAAGAAATAACCGATTTGCATGTTTTTTATAAAACAAAAAAGGAAAACAAAAGCTCTCAAAAATGGGGGAAAAAGATTAATCTAAAAGAGGATAAGATTAAAAACTTTATAGAATTTTTATATCTGGCTCAAAAAATTGAAACCGTTTCAATTGGTGAAGATTATTGGAGTTACGATCCGGTTGTGGCAAAAACTTTCAATGATGCAAAAATGATTCAGTCTATTGAAAATGTTTACAACACTTTGTCTGATCCTTTTCTGAAAAACAGGTATTGGTTTTTAACCATGAAAGCTCGTTTTTATAGTAACGATAAGCAAAAAGCGATTGACTTTTTTAATAAAACAGAAAGTTCTGTGGCTAAGAATACTTTGTATTATCGTGCCTTAGCGTATGTGGCGGGAATTAATTTTAAGCAGAAAAAATATGCGGTTTCTAATTATTTGTATGCTCAGGTTTTTGATAAATGCCCGGAATTACGTGTAGTCACAGCTTATAGTTTTCGCCCGAAAAACGAAGTGGATTGGACTAAAGCTTTGGCAATGGCCAAAAACAATAACGAGAAAGCAGCGCTTTGGGCAATTCATGGTTATTACAAAGATGAAAAACAGGCAATCGAAAAGATTTACGAAATAGATCCAAAAAGTGAGCATTTAAACTATCTCGCAACCCGATTGGTAAATTCACTGGAACAAAAAATCAATAATTCGTTTCAGCAGGATGGAAGTGAAAATCAGCCGAAAAAAGCACAAACAATTGCAGAAAATAAAACAGAGAATAAGGCTAAAATCGATAAAGGCGCTTTGGATTTAATTGCTAAAATCTCGGCTGCAGGAAATACGCAGAGACCTTATTTATGGGATCTTGCTATTGGATATCTTCAGACTTTAAAAGGAGATTATGCAAATGCAGATAAAAATTACAATAAAGCAGAAAAAACACTTCCTAAAACAGAATTGGCACGTTATCAAATTCGATTATTGCGTTTTGTAAATAATATGAGCAAAATTGATAAACTGGATGATAACAACGTAAAAACAGTTTTAGCTGATTTAAACTGGTTGTATTTTGAATTACCAAAAACATATAAAGGAAGTGAATTCCGTTATCAAAATGCTGCGGAATGGAGTAAGAAGTATTTGGCTGCTTTGTATAAATCGAAGTCAAATATGGTAATGGCAGAGTTATTTAATGAGTCCCGCTACAGTTATTGGAACGATGGAAATTCATTTTATGATAATGAAAAAGATTTGTTGGCAATGAAAGGCTTTTTGGAGAAATCCAATAAAAGTGACATTGAAAAAATTGGTACCGGAATTTACAGTTTGAAATTGAAAGACATTAATAATTTTCAGGCAGTTCAGGCAACTTTCAAAAATAAAATTCCTGAAGCTATAGAATTTCTGAAACAAGCAGATTCGGTTCAGTATTATAAGTTTTTAGGAAATCCGTTTAACGGAAGTATTAAAGACTGCCACGACTGCGATCATGCATCTTATCAAAAAAGGAAATATACTTATATGGATTTCCTGACGACCATAAAAGAAATGCAGGGA
Source organism: Flavobacterium notoginsengisoli (assembly GCF_042686225.1). Classification (NCBI taxonomy): domain Bacteria; kingdom Pseudomonadati; phylum Bacteroidota; class Flavobacteriia; order Flavobacteriales; family Flavobacteriaceae; genus Flavobacterium; species Flavobacterium notoginsengisoli. Next base: position 171,820 of record NZ_JBHUOT010000005.1, on the reverse strand, counting down.
AAACTGGCTCAGAAAGAAGATGTTTATACTAATAGTCTTTTGTTAGGGAATGCATTTTACAATATTTCTCATTTCGGGAACGGAAGAACTTTTTATGAAATTACGATTGTAGGGTATGGCTCTAGTCCTTATTCATTTAGGAATCCAATGAAGGAAATGATTACAAACAATTCAGTTTCGAAAATGTATTACCAGAAAGCTTTTGAGGCGGCAACAAACAAAGAACAAAAAGCAAAATGTTTGTATTTGATTTCAAAATGTGAAAGAAACGATTATTACAATAAAAAGTACAGCGGTATAAATAGTTATTGGGAAATTCAGGATGATAAAGTTAATTTTATAGCCTGGAACTCCTTTAAGGCTTTAAGAAAAGATTATTCAGATACTAAATATTATCAGGACGTAATTGCAGAATGCGGTTATTTTAATACTTATGTGAACCAATAAAATTGAAACAATGGTAAATAAAATAGAACATATCGGAATTGCGGTAAAAAATATGAACGATGCTAATGTTTTGTTCGAAAAAATGCTTGGCGTTCCATCTTATAAAATGGAAGCGGTGGAAAGTGAAGGTGTTCTGACTTCTTTCTTTCAAACCGGAAATAATAAGATAGAACTTTTGGTGGCGACGAATCCGGAAAGTCCCATTGCTAAGTTTTTAGAGAAAAAAGGAGAAGGAATTCATCACATCGCTTTTGATGTTGACGATATCGAAGCGGAAATTAGTCGTCTAAAAAACGAAGGTTTTGTGCTAATAAATGAAGTTCCGAAGAAAGGAGCCGATAATAAACTGGTCGTTTTTCTGCATCCAAAGAACACAAATGGTGTTTTGGTGGAGCTTTGTCAGGAAATAAAATAAAAAAAAATCAAATTCGTTTTGGAATAAGATGTTGAAAATCAATTTCGTTTTTGAGATTCAATAAAAGATTTGAAATTAAATTGAAATGATGTCTTAAAATATTTGGAGTGAATCAAAAATAGTAGTAATATTGCATCCTCTAAACCGGTCCTATAGCTCAGCTGGTTAGAGCACCTGACTCATAATCAGGTGGTCCCTGGTTCGAGCCCAGGTGGGACCACTTCTTTAGAAATAAAAAGCCTTTACAGCAATGTAGAGGCTTTTTTAGTTTAGAAGGTTTTGTAAAATCTAAATTTGGGGTTATTTCGTGCTTTGAGAATAGTGATTTTGTTTAGAATATAGTTTAATTCTTGTGAAAATCAGGAAATTCTTATAGGATCCTGAGGCTTGTGAAGGGGGTTGAAAATGAGGTTTTTATGAGTTGGCACGTTTTGTGAAAAGGGATTGCAGGATTTTACAAAATAACTGTTGTAATTTGTTGTATGTTTTTTGTTTTTAAAAGTTGCTTTTGATTAAAAAACTTATACTTTTGTCCAAGATTTTGTAGGTAAAATAGTGTTTGTGAGAAATTTCTATTGAAGTGATTTGTATAATAATTATAAGCCTGCTCTTATTAATAGCCTGAATTTATGAAAAATCTAAAAGCCCCATTTTTAGCATTTGCATTAATACTGTTAAATATATCGATTGTGACTGCAAATGAAAATCCTAATAATCCGCCGCCCCCAGATATGGGGACTAATGATGCCGGTAATGGCGGTCTTGAAGAGGGGCCTGGTGGGGGTCTTCGTATGGCAATTGATCAGAATATAATGATATTGTTTATTGGAGGTTTAGCTTTAGGGGCTACCGTGATATATAGAAAACAAATAAAAAAAGCTTCAAACTAAATTGAAGCTTTTTTTATGGGTAACAGAATTTATTTATTTATTGAATAAAGCCTCGAAATATATTTTCCAACTACATCAAATTCAAGGTTGATTTTTGTTCCAACTTTGAAATCTTTAAAATTAGTATGCTCAAAAGTATAAGGGATAATTGAAACGCTGAACTCATTTGTTTTGGAATTCACAACTGTTAAGCTTACTCCGTTTACTGTAATTGAGCCTTTTTCGATTGTAATATTGTTTAGGTCTTTGTCGTACTCAAAAGTGTAATTCCAGCTTCCGTTGGCTTCTTCGATTTTGATGCAGGTTCCGGTTTGGTCTACGTGACCTTGTACGATATGTCCGTCAAGACGATCACCAAGTTTCATTCCTCTTTCTAAATTGACAATGTCGCCTGTTTGCCAATCGCCAATATTGGTTTTTAAAATTGTTTCGTCAATTGCGGTTACAGTATATAGAGAATCTTTAATAGCTACTACTGTAAGGCAGATTCCGTTATGCGAAACGCTTTGGTCTATTTTTAATTCGTGTGTAATTGAAGAGTCAACTGTTATGTGAAGATTGTTTTGGTCTTTCTGAATTTCGTGAATCCTGCCGAGTGTTTCTATAATTCCTGTGAACATTGTAGTTTTATTTTACTAAATTTGCACATCAAAATTAGTAATAAATAAACTGAGCTCATGAATAAAAAAGCAGAAAATATAATTGTTGGAATTTCAGTAGGAGATTTAAACGGTATTGGAAGCGAGGTTATACTTAAAACATTCGAAGATTCTCGGATGTTGGAATTGTGTACGCCGGTTATTTTTGCTAATGCTAAAATTTTATCTTTCGTAAGAAAAAGTTTTGCTTCCACAGTTCAGTTTCACGGAGTGGATAAATTAGAACAGATTATCCCTGGTAAAGTAAATGTTCTGAATCTTTGGAGAGAAGGAGTGGATATTAATTTAGGGACAAATGATTCTAAAATTGGAGAATATGCCATTAAATCATTTACGGCGGCGACAAAAGCGCTGAAAGATGGAGAGATCGATGTTTTAGTGACAGCTCCAATTAATAAATACAATATACAGTCTGAAGAATTTAAATTCCCAGGACATACAGATTATTTGGATCAGCAGTTAGAAGGAAATGCTCTTATGATGATGGTTCAGGATAATTTAAGAGTAGGATTGATAACAGATCACGTACCTTTAAATGAAGTGGCTTCACATTTAACTGAAGAACTGATTACTAAAAAAATAGAAACCATAAAAAAATCTTTGGTTCAGGATTTTAGTATTGTTAAACCGAAAATAGCAGTTTTAGGACTAAATCCGCATGCTGGTGATGGTGGTGTTATCGGAAAAGAAGATGATTTGGTTTTAAAGCCAACGTTAAAAAAAATATTTGATTCCGGAACAATGGTTTTTGGTCCCTTCCCGGCGGATGGTTTTTTTGGAAGTGGTCAGTATGAGAAATATGATGCCATTGTAGCAATGTATCACGATCAGGGATTAATTCCGTTTAAAACATTGTCTTTTGGTAAAGGGGTGAATTATACAGCAGGTTTGGATAAAGTGAGAACTTCCCCGGATCATGGAACGGCTTACGATATTGCCGGAAAAGATATGGCGGATTACAATTCGTTTAAAGAGGCGGTCTATCTTGCGATCGATATTTTTCGCTCGCGTAATCAGTATGAGGAGATTAGCCAAAAACCTCTTAAAATAAAAGAAAAACAGTTATAAACAAAAAAAGGTGAATAAGATTATTAGATTTATAATAATTTTATATCTTTGCACCCCAATTCAGATATCTAGTTTTAGAACTGAATTGTTCAAATTGATGTTGAAATGAGCAAAACAAAAGAATTTTTAATTCCTTTCGTAGGATTAAAACTAGGAAAACACCATTTTGAGTATCAGATAAATAATGATTTTTTTAAGAATTTTGAATACGAAGAGTTTCAAAGTTCAGATATTAAAGTCAAGTTGCTTTTCGAAAAGAAAAGTACTATGTTAGAGTTAGAATTCAAACATAAAGGAACAGTAAATGTGCCTTGTGATCTGACAGGCGAAGATTTTGATTTACCTATCAAGGGAAAAATGAAGTTAATTGTTCGCTTTGGAGATGAGTTCAATAATGATAATGAAGAATTGTTGATTTTACCACATGGTGAACATGAGATAGATATTGCGCAGTATATTTATGAAATGATCGCGCTTTCTGTACCTCAAAAAAGAATTCATCCAGGAGTTAAAGATGGAAGTCTGCAAACTGAAGCTTTAACAAAACTGAATGAATTAAGTGTAAAAGAACAAAAGGAAGAGAGTAACAAAGAAGAAGATATTGACCCGCGTTGGGAAAAATTAAAGAAACTATTAACGGATAAATAATATAGTAAAATGGCACATCCTAAGAGAAAGACCTCGAAAACAAGAAGAGATAAGAGAAGAACACATTATAAAGCTACTGTAGCTCAAATCGCTACATGTCCAATTACTGGAGAAGCACATTTATACCACAGAGCTTACTGGCATGAAGGTAAAATGTACTACAGAGGGCAAGTTGTTATCGATAAATCTGAAGCGGTTGCTTAATACGTTTTTGTAAATTATACTAGAACTCTCACATAGTGAGAGTTTTTTTTGTTGGTTATAATTTTCGTTTTTTAGGAAAATATAGACAAATTCGTTACGTTTTTTTTTGTAATTTTCAAGTCTTTTAAAAATTTTTCAAATTAATCATAATTTGAAAGGAAATAATAGAATATAATGAATACAATCACAGCCGCAATTACCGCTGTTGGAGCTTATGTTCCTGATTTTGTTCTTTCGAACAAAGTTTTAGAAACTATGGTTGATACCAATGACGAGTGGATTACCACCCGAACAGGAATTAAAGAAAGAAGAATTCTAAAAGATGCTGATAAAGGAACATCTTACCTTGCTATAAAAGCAGCACAAGATTTAATTGCAAAAGCAAATATTGATCCTTTAGAGATTGATATGATTATCATGGCAACAGCAACACCGGATATGATGGTAGCTTCTACAGGAGTATATGTTGCAACAGAAATTGGTGCTACTAATGCATTTGCTTATGATTTGCAGGCGGCATGTTCAAGTTTTTTATACGGAATGTCTACTGCGGCAGCTTATGTGCAATCCGGACGTTACAAAAAAGTACTTTTAATTGGTGCTGATAAAATGTCATCAATTGTAGATTATACAGACAGAGCAACTTGTATTATTTTTGGGGATGGAGCTGGTGCAGTTCTTTTCGAACCAAATTATGAAGGTTTAGGTTTGCAGGATGAATATTTAAGAAGTGATGGTGTAGGACGCGATTTTCTTAAAATTCCTGCAGGAGGATCTTTGATCCCGCCTAGCGAAGAAACGGTAAAAAACAGACAGCACAATATTATGCAGGACGGAAAAACTGTTTTCAAATATGCGGTTACCAATATGGCTGATGCAAGCGAATTGATTTTACAAAGAAATAATTTGACCAATCAAGAAGTAGATTGGTTAGTGCCACATCAGGCTAACAAACGTATTATCGATGCTACTGCAGGCAGATTAGAATTGGATGATTCTAAAGTACTGGTAAACATCGAAAGATACGGTAATACTACTTCAGGAACTTTACCTTTAGTATTAGCTGACTTTGAGCATAAGCTTAAAAAAGGAGATAATGTTATTTTTGCCGCTTTTGGTGGTGGATTCACTTGGGGATCTATCTATTTAAAATGGGCTTACGATAAGAATTAAATTAAAACTAAAAACGAATCATTATGGATTTAAAAGAAATTCAAAACCTAATCAAATTTGTTGCAAATTCGGGCGTTGCAGAAGTGAAGTTAGAAATGGATGATGTAAAAATCACAATCAGAACAACTTTAGAAACAAATGTAACTGAGGCAACTTACGTACAGCAATTACCAGCTCAGGCAGCTTTACCTCAAGCAGTGGCTCCACAAGTTACAGCTCCAGTAGTTGTAAATGTAACTCCAGAAGCACCAGCCGCTAACGATTCTAAATATATCACTATAAAATCTCCAATCATTGGAACATTCTATAGAAAACCATCTCCGGACAAACCAGTTTTCACAGAAGTAGGAAGCACTGTGTCTAAAGGTGATGTTCTTTGCGTAATTGAAGCAATGAAATTATTCAACGAAATCGAATCTGAAGTTTCTGGTAAAATTGTAAAAATTCTTGTTGACGATATGTCTCCGGTAGAATTTGATCAACCTTTATTCTTAGTAGATCCATCATAAATAAATTTAGATTTTAGATTTTAGATTTTAGATCGATTTACAGTTTGTTGATCATCTAAAATTATCTAATTCTCAAATTGTCTAATTATCTAATTAAAATAAGATGTTTAAAAAAATATTAATTGCGAATAGAGGAGAAATTGCACTACGTGTAATTCGTACATGTAAGGAAATGGGAATCAAAACTGTTGCAGTTTACTCTACAGCCGACGCAGAAAGTTTACACGTTAAATTTGCTGACGAAGCGGTTTGTATTGGTCCTCCTCCGAGTAACTTATCGTATTTGAAAATGTCAAATATTATTGCAGCTGCTGAAATTACAAATGCAGATGCAATTCATCCAGGTTATGGATTTCTTTCTGAGAATGCTAAATTCTCTAAAATTTGTCAGGAGCACGGAATCAAATTTATTGGTGCAGCTCCTGAAATGATTGACAGAATGGGTGATAAAGCTTCTGCAAAAGCGACAATGAAAGCAGCAGGAGTGCCTTGTGTACCAGGTTCAGACGGATTATTAGAATCTTACGAACATGCACAAAAAACAGCAGCAGAAATCGGTTATCCGGTAATGATGAAAGCTACTGCCGGTGGTGGTGGAAAAGGAATGCGCGCTATCTGGAAAGAAGAAGAGCTTTTAAAAGCTTGGGAAAGTGCACGTCAGGAAGCTGCTGCAGCATTTGGAAATGACGGAATGTACATGGAGAAACTTATTGAAGAACCACGTCATATCGAAATTCAGGTTGTTGGTGATGCTTATGGTAAAGCTTGCCACCTTTCTGAAAGAGATTGTTCTGTACAACGTCGTCACCAAAAATTAACGGAAGAAACTCCTTCTCCGTTTATGACAGATGAACTCCGTACTAGAATGGGAGAAGCTGCTGTAAAAGCTGCTGAATTCATTAAATATGAAGGAGCCGGAACTGTAGAGTTTTTGGTTGACAAACACAGAAACTTCTATTTCATGGAAATGAATACTCGTATCCAGGTAGAACATCCAATCACAGAACAAGTTATTGATTATGATTTGATCCGTGAGCAGATTATGGTGGCTGCCGGAATTCCAATTTCAGGTAAAAACTACCTTCCGGAATTGCACGCTATCGAATGTCGTATTAATGCTGAAGATCCTTATAACGATTTTCGCCCTTCACCAGGAAAAATTACTACACTTCATATGCCAGGAGGACATGGTGTACGTTTAGATACTCACGTTTACTCAGGATATAGCATTCCTCCAAACTACGATTCAATGATTGCTAAGTTAATTACAACGGCACAGTCTCGTGAAGAAGCGATCAGCAAAATGCGAAGAGCTTTGGACGAATTTGTAATCGAAGGTGTGAAAACTACAATTCCTTTCCACAGACAATTAATGGATGATCCAAAATATATTGCAGGAGATTATACAACTGCATTTATGGATACATTTAAAATGAATACTCCGGAATAATTATAAAAGGCTGTCAATTTTTTGACAGCCTTTTTTCTTTATATAAGTTTTGAATACGTTCTTTAAATTCAACTTGAAACCTCAAACCTGAAACTTTCAACTAGAAATTTTCATAAGGTTACACTTTAAGTGTTTACTTATTACACACCTTTTTTCTCTTTTACACACCTTTTTACTTTTTGCTTTTTTCTGGCATATCGCATAAAAGCCTTTAAAAACAAGTCTTTACGAGGTTTGGCACAGTTCTTTTTCATTACGGCATAATAATTTCATTATCTAAAGCGTAAACAACTATTAATTTAAATATATACGTTATGAAAAATTTATTTTTATCAGCCGCAATTGTCTTAGGAAGTTTAGCTTCATTCGCTTCAACTACACAAGTAAACAATACAATCGTAAAAACGATTTCTGTTGAAGAAGAATACACTGAAATCAAATTAGAAGAATTACCAGCAGCAATTTCTGAGTCTTTGAAAAAAGCATATCCTGATGCTGTAATTACAAAAGCATATAAAAACGAAAAATCAGAGTACAAACTAGATGTTACTGTTGGTGACAAAGTTGGAAATCTTTTCGCTAATGCAGACGGAACCTGGATTAAAAAATAATCTAAACTATAGGTTTTGTGAAAATCCGGATCAAGAATACTAAGATCAAATTAACAACATTAAAATATAATTATCATGAAAAATTTATTTCTATCAGCCGCAATCGTTTTGGGAGGTTTAACATCATTTGCTTCAACTTCGCCAATTTCAAATACTATCGTAAAAACAATCTCTATTCAAGATGATTATACGGAAATTAAAGTAGTGGAGGTTCCAACTGCAATTACAGATGCGCTAAAAAAAGCATATCCGGATGCAGTTCTAACAAAAGCGTTTAAAAATACTAAAAATGAGTATAAGCTTGAAGTAACTGTTGGAGACAAAACAGGAAATCTTTTTGCTAACGCAGATGGAACCTGGATTAAACAATAATTAAATCTAACCCTAAAAAACTATTACTATGAAAAAGTTAATCTTATCGGCAGCAATTGTTTTAGGCAGTTTGTCGATGCACGCAGAAACCGCTGTTGCAGCCAACCCAATGGTGCAGACAGTTAATGATCAGGATGGATATAAAGAAGTAGACGGAGTTCCGGCAGCTGTAAAGAAAGGCTTAGACGAAGCTTATCCTGGTGTAGTGCTTGAAAAAGCATGGGTAAATGACAAAAAGGAGTACAAAATTGAGATAACCGTTCGTGGCGAAAAATCGATCGTTTATACGGACGCTTCTGGTAACATTCTTAAAAAATAATTTAAACCATAAATATTATGAAAAAGTTAGTTTTATCAGCAGCGATTGTTTTAGGAAGTTTATCGGTGAATGCCGCAGTTCTTCCAGCGATTTCGATCACTCAGTCAGTACTAATTCAAGATGAATATACTGAAGTAGCTGCAGACGCCGTTCCGGCAGCAGTGAAGTCAACAATTGAAAAATCTTTCCCGAATACTAAGCTTGAAAAAGCTTATAAAAACGCGAAAAACGAGTACAAACTTGAAATTTCAAGCGGAGACAAGAAGTACACTATTTTTACAGATGCTTCTGGTAATATCATCAAAAAATAATTAAAAAAATCAGCATCATGAAAAAGTTAATCTTATCAGCAGTTATCCTTCTAGGAACAATGTCAATTCATGCCAATGTATTGCCTGTTTCAGAAGATGCTAAAACGACTGTAGTTATTCAGTCAGAATACACAGAAGTTGCTGTAGATGCTGTGCCTGCAGCTGTAAAAACAGCTTTGCAGACAGCTTATCCGGGAGCAAAACTGGATAAAGCATTTGTAAATGATAAAAAAGAGTACAAACTAGAAATATCAGTTGGAGACCAAAAGGCTACTGTTTACTCAGATGTCAATGGTAACTGGTTGAAGATATAATTAGGTGAATTTAGATTTATGTTTTTGGTGAAAAAGAGATTGCGTCGTGCAATCTCTTTTTTTTTGCATAATTTTGTGAAAATCCAATTTTAATAGTCTTATTTTAGCAAAAAACTCCCTAAAAGCAAATGCCCAAGATATTATTGATAGAAGATGACATCGCGTTTTGTAAATTATTAGAAAAATTTCTAATTAAAAAAACGTTTGATGTAACGATTGCTTTCTCTGCTGCAGAAGCACGTACTGCGGTTAAAAACGAATCTTTCGATTTGATTTTGACTGATCTTCGTTTGCCTGATTCTGACGGGATTGGACTTATGTCTGAATTTAAAAACGAATACCCACATATTCCTGTTATTTTAATGACAGGCTACTCTGATGTTAATACTGCAGTTAAGGCCATAAAAAATGGTGCAGCCGACTATATTTCGAAACCTTTCAATCCTGATGAGGTTTTGCTTGTGATTACTAATGCATTGCAAGCTCCAAAAGAAGAAGAGGAAGAAGAAACAGAAGCTCCTGTCAAAAAGAAAAAAGCGGTAAAGAAAACAGCTTCTTCTCCTGAAAATGAATTCGTGAGAGGAATTTCAGTTGCTTCCAAAAAACTTTGGGATCATATTCAATTGGTAAGTCCAACCGATATGTCTGTTTTGATTATCGGGGAAAGCGGAACTGGGAAAGAAATAATTGCTAAAAGTATCCATCAGCAGAGCCAGAGAAAAAACAACAATTTTATTGCAGTCGATTGCGGTGCTATTCCGAAGGAATTAGCAGCAAGTGAATTTTTTGGTCACTTAAAAGGATCTTTCACTGGAGCCATCAGCGATAAAATGGGATATTTTGAAGCGGCAAACGGGGGAACTTTATTTTTGGATGAGATTGGGAACCTCTCTTATGAAAACCAAATTCAGTTATTAAGAGCACTTCAGGAAAGAAAAATAAAACCTGTTGGAAGTAATAAAGAAATAAACGTCGATATCCGCATTATTACAGCTACAAATGAAGATTTGCGTGAGGCAGTGAAAAACGGCGATTTTAGAGAAGATTTATACCATAGAATCAATGAATTCTCTATTCAGTCTCCATCTCTAAAAGACCGAGACGAAGATTTAATGGTTTTTGCCGATTATTTCCTTGAAAAAGCCAACGAACAATTGAATAAAGACATTATTGGATTTTCGCCAGAAGTGGTTTCGATTTTTCAGAATTATACCTGGCCGGGAAATTTACGTGAATTGCAAAACTGCGTAAAACGTTCGACTCTTTTATCCAGAGGCGATTTTATAGAAAGTGATGTTCTTCCTGCTGAGTTTTTTCAAATCCAAAAACAATCAGAAGCAAGCGATAGTTTTTCGTTATCTGAAAATGAAAAAGAAGCGATTATTCATGCCTTATCAAAAGCACATAACAATAAGTCGGAAGCTGCTAAGCTTTTAAAAATTACCAGAAAAACACTTTACAATAAATTGAAACAATATAATATAGAATTAGAATAGGAACTATCTCAAAAGGAAGTTCAGTTTTTATTAGCTTCGGAGAAGCAAAATATTTATAGAAAAGAGGTTTTGTGACTGATAGAAAGCTCCTTTGGAGCTTTTTTTATTCTCGTATTAAAATTATATAAATATTTTGCCCCTCCGGGGCTTATGAGATTTTTTTCCAAAATAGATTCCTATCTGCTCAAGAGTAGATTTTTTATGATCTTTCTTTGTCCTATTTATATTTCTTGCTTTAATGCTTCAAAAAGAACAATAATTTTTTGTTCTAAATCAGAATAAATACTTTTAATGTCAAGCGTATTTAAATCTTCTTTTTCCAAAGTCTTTAAAATTTCTCCAATTTCTTTTGCCTGAATTTGTCTGAACATTGGAGCAATTCGGTGCGAAATTGATTTTATTTCATCGTGGTTAGTATCGCTTACAGCGGTTTTCAGAAGATTTAAATTATCATGAGTATTTTCTATAAAAGATTTTAAAACTTCTTTTAAGGCTGAATCATCCTGACCTAGAAAATCCTTCAATGTTTCTAAAGAATACATCTGAGAAGAATGGTGATCATCATTTTCTATTGTTTCTGCAACAGGAATTTCTTCATGATCCAAAATGTGCTGGATAGTTTCTAGTAAAATTTTTGGCGAATAAGGCTTTTTGACAACCGTTGTAAATCCAGCATCTTTATAAACCGATAGATCTAAATCAGTTCGTCCTGTAAGTGCAATAACAGGCTGGTTTTTGAAAGTAGTTTTCGGAAGTTCTTTTAGTTTGTCTAAAAACATAAAACCATCAATTTCCGGCATCTGAATGTCAGTAATCACAAAATCAAAATGTGTATTTTGAATGGTTTCTAGTGCTTTCAAAGGATTAGTGAAAGAATAAACCTGATGTTGTTCTTGTTTTAAAACACCGCTGGTTAAGTTCAAAAGATTGATGTCGTCATCAACTACAATAAAAGTCTGTTTTTTGCTATTTTTCAGAGGTTTGCTTAGGGGTTCATTTTGAAAAGGCTGGCTATTATCAAACAATAAAGGAAGTTGAATTGTAAAAGTGCTTCCTTTTCCAAAAATACTATCCAAGCTTAAACTACCGCCTAAAATAGAAATAATCTTTTTACAGATAGATAATCCTAAACCAGTGCCTCCGTATGTTTTTTCGATGTTTTCATTCGCTTGCGCAAACTCTTCAAAAACTAGTTTCTGATTGGCTTTTTCAATCCCGATTCCAGTATCTTGAATAGAAATAGTAAAAGTGTCCTCTTCATCCGCGTAAGCAGCAATTCGGATATGACCTTGTTCTGTAAACTTATAAGCATTTCCGATAATGTTGGTTAGAATTTGTTTTAATCGAAATGGATCGCCAACGATACGTTTCTGAAATTTTTCATCAACATTAATAATCAGGTCAATATCTTTTTGCTTGTAAACGGTTTGAATATTTCGCGCAACATCTTCAATGATTTCAGGAAGTAAAAACGGAACTTTTTCAATCGAAATTTTTCCGGCCTCAATTTGTGAGAAGTCTAATAAATCCTGAACCAGCTGTGTAATATACTCAGATGAATTTTTGATGTTTTTGATAAAATAAGACTGCTTGGTATTCACATCTGAATTTCCTAAAAGTTCAGAATATCCCACTATGGTGCTCAAAGGTGTTTTTAAATCGTGGCTTACCGTAGAGATTAATTGTTCTCGGCTTTTAAGCAGATTTTTGGTTTTGAAATTGGCTATTTCTAACTGTTTTTTATAGACCTGAGATTTAGAATAATCACTCACAATCAAAATAGAGAAAAATACCGTCAACAGTAAACCGATTACAGCAGAAGCGGTAACAATTTCGTTGACTCTTTTTAGTGATTTTTCTTTTAATGAATTGTTTTTGATTGAATTGATAATGATTTCTCGTTCAATAATTCGAAGTACTTTTCGAAGCTGATCTGAAACTGCCATTTCGTTCTGAAGCAGTTTGTTTTCTTCAAAATTCAAAGATTCTTTTTTCTTTTCGGCTTTTAACTTTACAGTACTCAAAAGCTTTTTAGAATTGGCTAAAATAGAATCCGAAGCTTTTTTACTCAGCGTATTGGTGCTGTCATCCGGAATATTGGAGTTTAAATAATCAACATAGCGTTGCAGAACACTACGCTGATAACTTCCTAACTGATTTGGGTTTTTAGTAAAATCCTGAAGTTCTAGTTTTCTCAGATTGAACTCCATTTTCGTGATTTCGTCAATCGCATTATTAACCGAAGTTTCGTCGTCTGCTTTATTCTTTATTTCTTTTAACTGCTTGATGTTTTTGGTCTTTTCAGACAAAAGATAAGTCACACTGTCCAAAAGTGTTTTTTGATATTCTGTAGAAACAATTTGTTTTAAAGTATCAAGACGAAGAAGAAGAGAATCGGTTTCAATCAGATAATTTTTAAAATCTTTTTCGGAGTTGCTTTGAATGGTTTGTCGCGCTAAACTTTCCGTTTTATAAACATTCGAGAAAAGTTTACTAACTCTAAGGATTTTGGTTTTTTCGAAAGCAATTTTGTCTTCCAGTTTATTATAAACTACATTTTCCGAATACAAAAACCATCCAACAGTGACAACCAAAGCCAATAAAGCAACATAGCTAAATAAAACTTTAATTGCGGTGTAACTTCTTTTGGTCTCCATATTTGCTGAAAGGTTTTGGGAAATTTGGGAATAATATAATTTCCTGCAATTTATCTAAAAAAATCTGTTTTCGGAATAGTGAAAGGTTCGATAATGTTACATAATTGTAAGGTATGTAAAGCAAAACAGCCGTAGATTATGTAAATCTACGGCTGTTTGTATATCATTTTTTAATGATTATAATGTTTCGCTTAACCATTTGAAAAACTCGCTTTGCCAAACCTGAGCATTTTGTGGTTTTAGAACCCAGTGATTTTCTTCTGGAAAATACACAAATCGGCTTTTGATTCCTCTTAACTGCGCAGCCTGAAAAGCTTCTTGTCCTTGTCCGATTGGCACACGGAAATCTTTTCCGCCTTGGAAAATCAAAATAGGTCGGTTCCAGTTCTGAACCAAAGTTGCAGGGTTGAAAGTGGTGTAGGCTTTTTGAGCAACAGCATTATCTTTTTCCCAATATGCGCCTCCAAAATCCCAGTTGTTAAAGAAAACCTCTTCAGTTGTTCCTAGCATCGAAACGGTATTGAAAACTCCATCATGAGCAATGAAAGTTTTGAAACGGTTTTTATGAATTCCGGCTAAATAAAATACAGAATAGCCACCATAACTAGCACCAACACATCCTAAACGGCTTTTGTCAACATAACTTTCTTTTGCAACATCATCAATTGCAGAAAGGTAATCGTCCATAACTTGTCCGCCCCAATCTTTACTGATTTTCTCATTCCATTCTACACCATGCCCCGGCATTCCGCGACGGTTTGGTGCAACAACTACATAGCCTTTAGCAGCCATTAAAGAGAAATTCCAACGGAAAGAGTATGATTGTGTAAGCGCACTTTGCGGTCCGCCCTGACAGTACAATAAAGTTGGATATTTTTTTGATGCATCAAAATTTGGAGGTAAGATTACCCAAACCAGCATTTTTTTACCGTCGGTTGTTGTAACATAACGTCTTTCGGTTTTACTCAATGCTAAAGTTTTGTATGTTTCTGTATTTACATTTGAAAGTTGTTTCCATGTATTTTTCTTCAAATTGAAAGAAAAAATTTCGCCAGCATGATTCATATCTGTTCTCGTAACGATGATATCATCTCCGGCAAATCCAACTAAATCATTTACATCAAAATCTCCGTTTGTCAACTGACGAACGTTAATTGCGATCTTAGTTAAACCAGGAAAATTAACCGAGAAAATTTGTTTTGTACCATCAATTGGAGCTACAAAAAATACTGTTTTTCCGTCTTTACTCCAGATAAAATTATCTACAGTTCCGTCCCAGTTTGCTGTTAAGTTTTGTTTCATTCCTTTAAACTCAACAATAATATCGTTTTTATCAGACTCATAACCGTCACGTTTCATTTGCAACCAAGTTAAATTTCCTGTTGGAGAAAATTGTGGCGCTGTATCGTAACCTAAATTACCATTTGTTTTATTAACCGTTTTTTGAGTTTCTAAATTGTACTCATAAATATCGGTATTGGTAGAAATTGCGTAAGCCGTTCCTGCTTTTTTCTTGCAAACGTACAAAATGCTTTTGCTGTCTGGCGACCAAATATAATCTTCGTCACCACCGAAAGGTTTTTGTGGAGAATCAAAAGTTTCACCTTTTAGGATGTCGATTCCTTTTGCGCCGTCTTTGTTTTCTTTATAAAAAACGTGGTTGAATTTCCCTTCGTTCCAGGTATCCCAATGACGGTAATCTAATCCATCGTAGATTTGAGCGTCAGATTTTGTCAGGTTTGGATAAAAATCTTTACCTAAAACTTTATCGATTTTTACTTCTTCGTTATACACAACATATTTTCCATCAGGAGAAATATTTTTATCGGCTAAAATATCTTTGGTGTCTTTAATTTCTGTTGCATTTCCTCCAGTTACAGGAATCGTATACAATTTTGAAGACGATTTGTTTTCTTCTACAGAAGGTGTAGAAACTTTAAAAACCACATTTTTTGCATCTTTAGAAATGCCAAGAGGTGTTACTCTTCCTAATTTCCATAACAATTCCGGCGACATTACATTCTGTCCGATAGCGTTTAAACTCATCATTATTAAGGTTGTTAATACTACTTTTTTCATAATCAATTATTCTATTTTTTGTGGCGCTAAAAATACAACATTTAAAATCCAATTAGTTAAATTTCAAATTCCAATTATTGTTAAAATTCTAAACTTACCTGCTATATTTTTTTTGCCACGAATTCACAAATTTTTATTCACAAAGATTATCAAAATATAATTCGTGAATTCGTGGCGAAAAAAATCATTATTTTTATAAAAAACTCTGAAGATGGAATTAAGTTATTGGGAATTAAAAAACTGGTTCACGAATGTAGATTACACTATTGTAGGAAGTGGTATTGTTGGTCTTCATACAGCTTTGCGCTTACGCGAAAGATTTCCGGCAGCTAAAATTTTGGTTTTGGAAAGAGGCATGTTACCGCAAGGCGCGAGTACAAAAAATGCCGGTTTTGCCTGTTTTGGAAGTCTTTCTGAAATTTTAGAAGATTTAAAAACACATTCTGAGGATGATGTTGTAGCTCTTATTGAAAAACGATGGAAAGGTTTGCAGTTGCTTCGAAAAAGACTAGGTGATGCTGCAATAGATTTTAAACCCCACGGTGGATATGAATTGTTTTTGAAAGAAGATGAATTCGGATTTAACGAATGTATTTCAAGAATGTCTTTTGTCAACGAAATTTTAAAACCACTTTTTAAATCTGAAGTTTTTGCCAAAGAAACAGACCGATTCGGATTTGGAAATGTTCAGGATTATTTAATTTTTAATCCGTTTGAAGCACAGATCGATACCGGAAACATGATGCAGGAATTGCTGAGACAAGCGGTTTCAGAGAATATTTTAATTCTAAATCAGCAAACTGTAACCTCTTACGCAGATGCTGGAAATTATGTAGAAGTTGTTCTGGATGAATTTAGTTTTAAGACCAATAAATTACTTTTTGCTACCAATGGTTTTGCAGGATCTCTTACTAATAATGCAGTTAAACCGGCCAGGGCACAAGTTTTAATTACAGAACCAATTCATAATTTAGACATAAAAGGAACATTTCATTTGGATAAAGGCTATTATTATTTTAGAAATATAAACGATCGAATTTTATTAGGCGGAGGAAGAAACCTTGATTTTGAAGGTGAAACGACAACTGAGTTCGGTCAGACGAAAATTATTCAAAATAAATTGGAAGATTTACTGAAAAATGTAATTTTACAAAGTCAGAATTTTCAGATTGCACATCGTTGGAGTGGCATAATGGGAATTGGAAACAGTAAAAATCCTGTTGTAACTCAACTGTCTGAAAACGTGTTTTGTGGAGTGCGTTTGGGCGGAATGGGAGTGGCAATAGGCAGTTTAATAGGAACAGAATTAGCAGATTTAATATAGAAAAAATACCACCAAAAACAACTAACCAAACCCGCCCCAAATATGAAGAAAACTACTCTGATTGTTCTTTTCTCGTTGTTTAATTTCCTATTTATTCATGCAAATCATAAGCCGGAATCTTATGCCGCAGATGCAAATTTTGATGTAACAGTCTCCTTACTTGGTGAAGTTTTCATTGAATATCATGATTATAATATTTATAAAACCAACCAATGGCAATTTGAATACGGTCCTGTTGGTTTTCAGCCAGGTAGAGGAACAGTTGTAACAGTAACAGGCGTTGATTTTTATAAGTTTAAAGTAAATCCGTTATCAGGCTATGATTTTAGAGTGAGACAACAATATTTGCTGGATGATTTTTCTGGATTTGCCTGGACAGACTGGTCACAAATAAAAACTATTTTTGCTTTAAGTGATAAAGTCTTTTCTGTAGGATATTCAACGAATTTCAATAATAAAATAGAAACAGATTCAGAATGGAGAGGTTTTATTTATAAAAACTGGTCAAGTGATGCGGGAGTGTATTTGTCAACGGGTGAGAATCATAGTGCGACAAATGAACCGGGTTCATCAATGAATATGACTAATTACAATTATCAGGCTGGAACACACGTAGCTTTAGTATCTCCCAAATTTAATGATCTGGCTACAGACCGGAAAATTAAATTCTGGACATATGGTTACACTTCGGATACTGAATTATTGGCCGGCACAATGACTAATCCCAGTGATTTAAGTACTTTTCATTTACTTGCTCCAGTTGAGGTAAAACCAGGCTATGGCTGGCAGCCACAAACAATTTATTTTAATAATTATAAAGGAACCGATCAATATATTGTATTCTTATTTAAAAGGAAATACTACGGTGCTTCTAATGAGAATGTAGGGATTGATGATTTTAGCTATGAAACGGCTGCTAATTGTTTTGATCAGTCTAATTTTGCTGTAAGTGATGTGCAACAGCATTCGGCTAAAATAAGTTTTGATGCTCCAAATCAGGATAATTTTCAGGTTAGTTTAACCAATGTAGTAAAACATACAACCGAAATTTTAAATATTAAAGAGAGCCCTTTTGTCTTAAATAATTTGGTCGGGAATACGAATTACGAAGTAAAAGTAAGAGCCAATTGCGTTGATGATTTATTCTCTAATTGGACACCTACTATTAGTTTTAAAACCCCATGTACTGCTATTTCAGGAAGCTATACTACCTCTTTTGAAGGTACTTCGTATCTGGATCCGTGCTGGAATATAATTAGTAATAATTGTTTGATTCGAACCAGTGTAGAAGAAACAGACTGGTCTTTAAAACCCTTGCCTAAAACAGGAACTTCCAGTATTCTGATTTATACATTTCAGGGAAAAATAAATCAGGACAAAGCTTACTTAATTACACCATATATTGCCGATTTAGATTCTGATACGAGAGTCAGGTTTAATTTGTTAGCTTATAGTAGTGCAGATACCTATAATAAAAGTTCGTTAACGATTGGTACAATGTCAGATCCAAAAGATCAGACGACTTTTATTCCGTTAAAAACAATTCTGCCATCGGAAATGAATGAGTTGGATAATCCAAACAAATCTGCTCTTTGGAAAGAACATACGGTTTATCTGGATAACTATTCAAAAAGTAATAATCATAATTATATTGCTATTAGGTACAATAATGAGAGTAATTCTATTTTCAGTATTGATGATTTTATTTATGAAAAAGTTCCTTCTTGTCTGGAACCTCTTAATCCGGTGACAATTGATTTTGATTACGATTTTGCTCAGGTAAAATGGGACAGTTACAAACCTGCATCGGAATGGCAGGTTGAATACGGTCCAAAAGGATTTAGTCATGGAAATGGAACTTTGGTAAATGCGTCGGCTTCAACTATTAAGTTAACAGAAGCTATTTTAGATGACACAGAATATGATTTTTATGTTCGTACTAAATGCGGAGCAAATTATAGTGACTGGTCAGATAAGGGATATTTCAGAACTAAATGTTTAGGAATTACGGCAGATTTTAAAGAAGATTTCGAAAATACAATTTTTGAGAAAAACGGTTGTTGGACGAGAATCGTACCTTATTTTGATCAGAGATACTTTCATATAAATAATTTTATTAAGGTAAATACAGCTGCTGATTGGGGCACTGGTTCTATATATGAAGGAAAAAAATCTATGGTGATTAGAAACCAACTGGATGTGGCTTATCCTCCAGGAGTTGGAGAAAAGACGGATAAAGTTGTTTTAGTTTCTCCGAGAATAAAAGATTTGGACAACTATAAAAAAATCAACTTTTGGATGATTGTTCCAACTGAATCTGAAAATAAGTCTGTAGAATTAATTATAGGGACACTTTCTGATCCTGAAGATTATACAACTTTTAAAGCCTATCAAACAATTACAATTCCTGCTGCGAATAAATCAAAATGGTTAAACTATGAAATAGATTTTTCTCAATATTATGGAACTGATAAATTTATTGGTTTTAAACAAAGCATCAATAACCTAAGACTGACGCGAATATTTATTGATAATTTTACTTATACCAAAAATGAATGTCCAAGACCTGGTGTTTTAGAAGCAAAACAATCGGGAGCAAAGAGTGTACTGCTGAACTGGAGAGATAATAACACCAATAAAGTGTCTCAGAGTTGGGATATTGAGTATGGCCTTAAAGGATTTGCAAATGGAACAGGAACTATAGTAAACGTAACTACAAATCCATTCAATTTAACAGGTTTGGAACAAGGTATATATGAGTATCGTGTACGTTCTTATTGCGAAACGACAATAAAAAGTGAATGGTCAGATCGTTACACTTTTAAGGTTGGATGTACTGTACAAGCACCTTTTATAGAAAATTTTGATCAATATAAGAATGCGTACCCTGATATTTTAAATTTTTGCTGGACGCGAAGTGAGCCAATTTATGCCCAACTTCAGGAATATAGTATGACTAATATTAATAGTGCACCAAATGTTTTTTATCTGCAAAATCGGGAAAAAGATGCATTTTTAATATCACCATATTTAGAAGACTTTGATAGCAATAAGAAAATAAAGTTCTGGCTTAATTATCAAATAGGCGATACCAGATCAAAAGCCGGAGATTTAGTTATCGGAACCATAAAAAATCCTATGGATTTGTCTACGTTCGAGCCTTACAAAACCATAACTATTCAGGAATTAAAAGAATTGCCTAAGTATGGAAAAGAATTCAATATAGATTTTTCGGAGTATAAAGGAGAAAATAAACACATCATGTTTAAGTATCTGGATGATCCGGCTGATACTTTTGTTTCTAATACAGTTTTAATAGACGATATTCAATACAATCAGGCATCATCTTGTTACGAACCAATTGATGTTGTTTTTTCTAATGTCAGCAATAATTCACTTAATATTCATTGGACATCCAAAAATGAATCTCCGCAAAATGTTCAAATTGAATATGGCATAACTGGTTTTACATTAGGATCAGGAACGGTTTTAAATACAAACGAAAATCAGATTAGTGTTTCCGGATTACAAACAGGAAGTTCTTATCAGTTTTATTTTAAAACACTATGTGGTTCTGATAAATCACTTATCGTAGGTCCAAGAAAAATAGAAACAACCTGCAATATTAAAGCATTACCATGGACAGAAAAATTCAGTAATTTAAGTTCATATGGAAAAAATATTCTTCCGGATTGTTTTAAATTTTTACAAGGAGACATAACAATGGAGAATAAAGCTGTAAAAGAAGTATACAGTAATTTTGGTCCTGACTATATGCGAAAAGGTTTTGACGATAACACTTACTTATACATAAATGGGTATGCAAAAATGATGCTTCCGATGTTTCATCTTAAAGCCGGAACTACATACAAGTTTAGTCTGAAAGGCAGAAATAGCTACGAATATCGTTCTCAGGGCGTATGGTTGTCTGTTGGAAGAGGGCAGAATGAATATAATATGGAAGCCTCCCTAACATATTCTGGAAGATTGACGGAATACAATTACAGTGACCTGTCTTATTATTTTACGCCTGTTGTTTCCGGTGATTATAGTTTTCTAATGCATTTTTATAATTCCGGATCACCGCTTTTACTTGTTGATAATTTTGAATTGAGAGAAGGGTACACAAGTAGTATTAATGGAAATTCAACAGTTAGCAAGTATAATTTTGATGCAGCAATTCCTGAAGCCATAATTTTGGAAGGAACTTTAGGAAGTATTGTAAAAGTAGATACTGATCCTGTTAATTTAAACAACAAAGTAGTTGCGTTAAAAGGAAATAGCGTTCTGGGCGAGTGGAGGAATTCTTCGGATATTGCAAAAAAAAGGAGTGCTGCCGATACCAGTATTTGGGAATCTAATCCAAGCAGTATTTCTAAAATAAATTTTAAAGTTGATGCTACAAATGTAAACAGTTTGTTTATGCGTTTTGATTTAAGGCAAACTTTTGTTAATTCGAAAAATGAATCAATGTTTAGAGTTGTAGTAAATGGGGATGTTTTACAAGACATCATTCAGCCTGTAACAAAAAACGGAGATACTTATGAGACACATGTATTTGATCTCAGCGCTTACGTAAAATCAGATATTCGAATTTCGTTGCAACATATTGGGAAATCCGATTTAGGCGATAATGCTTTTTTAGATAATCTGGTTTTTAATCAAACAGCAACTTTATCGGTTACAGATCATAACTATGGTGAATTTAAATATTATCCAAATCCGATCGAAAATATATTGAATATTGAAGGTAATTCTATAATTTCGAATGTTGAAGTTTATAATTTAAACGGACAATTATTAAGTAAAGAAAAATATTCAGATTCAAAAGTCGTTATTGATTTTAGACACTATGCAACAGGTGTTTACATGATTGTTTTAACTCAAGATGATAAAAAAGAATCTTTTAAAGTAATAAAAAAATAATTCTATTTTTAAAGAATAGAGTATCAAAAGAATTAGCAGATTTAATATAATGGCAGTATCCAAAAAACCGGCACCAAAAAAAACAACCACAAGTAAACCAAAACCTAAAACATCTCCAAAGAAAAGCAATCGCACTTTGGGAGAAAAAATAAAAAGGTTTTTTATCAAAGCTGCTTTATGGTTTTTCGGAATATCAATCGGATCGGTTATATTTTTTAAATATGTTCCGGTTCCGTTTACGCCTTTAATGATTATTCGTGCAATCGAAAATAAATGGGCTGGAAAAGAAGTTTACTTTGACCATGACTGGGAACCGATTGAAAAAATCTCGATGAATTTGCAAAAAGCGGTTATAGCCAGTGAAGACGGAACTTTTTTAACCCATAACGGGTTCGATTTTAAAGCACTTCAAAAAGCCTATAAAAGCAACGAACGCGGACGCCGAATTCGAGGCGGAAGTACAATCTCACAACAAACCGCGAAGAACGTCTTTTTATGGCAGGGAAAAAGTTATTTTCGTAAAGGTCTTGAAGCTTATTTTACTGTTTTAATTGAATTAATTTGGGGTAAAGAACGCATCATGGAAGTTTACTTAAATAGCATTGAAATGGGGGACGGAGTTTACGGAGCTTATGCGGCAACAGAACATTGGTACCGTCGTGATGCTTCTAGTTTAACGCCAATGCAGGCGGCAGGAATTGCAGCAATTTTGCCAAATCCAAGAAAATTTAAAGCTACAGGTTCTTCAAGTTATATCAATAGAAGAAAGGAACGAATTGTCCGCGAAATGCGATACGTTGGAAAAATCAATTATAAAGGAGATGAGAAAAAGTAAAAAAGCTCTTTTTGCTTTTCTAATCTTAACCACAACGTTGACTTTTGGACAAGGAAAAACTTCAGAAATAGGTTTTATATCAGACAATGACTTATACACTTCGTCTAAAAACGATATGTATTATACCAACGGATTGGAACTTTTTTACCGGTTTTTGTCAAAGAATGACAATGAAAAGATCAATAAGAAAGTGACAGAATTCCGTGTTGGGCAATATATCTATAATCCAAGATTTATAAACGAATCTGCGATTGATATAAATGACCGTCCTTTTACAGCTTATCTTTTTGCGGAAGCGGGAAAAAGTTTTTTTTATCAAAGTGAATCCGTACTAAAAACCGATTTTCAGTTAGGTTTTATGGGGCCAAATGCTTTAGGCGAACAAACTCAGGTTGGATTTCATAAAATTATTGGATATAAGAAAGTCTATGGTTGGGAGAATCAATTGCATAATGCTTTTGCTGTTCAGGCGCATGTAATGTATTCTAAAAAAATGTTTCCTTCCAAACAAAATGATTTTGTCGATTTGCACTTTCATTCAGAAGCCAATTTGGGAACTATTTTTACTGGAGTTTCAACTGGTTTTATGGCGAGATTTGGATTTAAAAAATTGCTTCCAATTTATGATTCTAATATGTATCATGCTTCTGTTAATTCACAGACCCAAACAGATATTAGAGAGTTTTACTTTTATGCCATGCCTAGCGTCAATTATCAGTTTTATGACGCCACAATAGAAGGCAGTATGTTTAATGATACCAGTCCAATTACTTTCGATTTGAATCCGCTTCGTTTTAATGCCGAAGCTGGTTTAAAATACCGATACAACAATTTTAATATTTCGTATTCATTCCTTTACCGCGGAAGAGAATTAAATGATCCAGGAATCAATACCAATGCAGGATATTTTTATGGCTCGATTCGAATGGGGTTTTTACTTCGTTAAGGTTTTTCTACAAAGACACTAAGTCACTAATTCAAAGTGTTTATCTAAGATTTTGGAATAATTGGAATTGTGATTTATTGATTTAAATTTTTTAAAAGATAAAATTTAAAATAAATATGTGGGGTTATTTTTTTCTGTTTGTTTTTTTTGTCGTTTATGCTTGTATAAGATACAAATGGGGATCGTTTTTGATTCCAGACTTATTTGTTGGATTTATTTTATTGTTATTCTTGACCTACTTTTATTATAATCATAATGATAGAGGCTTGATTTTAATCTTTATGGTTAATCTGTTTTTATATGTAATTGTTTTTATTTCATCTATCTTTATATATTTTGATATAGAAAATGAGAGAAGAACATACTACATATTTACCATACTTGTTTACTTGTTGGTCATAATTATAGAAAAACAATTTGTGAATTATCACGAATCTTTTGCTGGTATATATCTACCAGTTGCTCTGGCATTCTTTCCTCTGTATTTCTCGACCTATTATAAAAAATATATAAGCGGGGAGGCTTAAAATACTGTTGCAATAATTTTAGGGTTTCTTATTATTTCTTTTATTGAGCTAAGCAGGTTTGTTGCAAAGGCGCAAAGTTTTTTGATATTGCCCTTTCAGGGCATATTGTAGTCTTTTGTCTTTACTATCATAGCGCTTCGCACGATGGTAATGCCTTTAGGGCTTTCAGCCCAATTTTTAGAGTTGCGTACATTGCATTCTTTTTAAATTGAAATTTTAAAAAAGGTTTAGAGAACACAAAACACAATCATTAGACTAGTATAAACCATAGTTGTGCCTTTAGATCATTCATCCTGATTTTGAAAGTTGTTAGATTTTATTTTTTTTTAGCTTTTACAGAAATGTATAAACAGCTCTGAAAGAGCTCAAGCATTAGAATGGTGCAACGGACCATGGAAAAAATAATCAATATAGTTAATCCAGCCCTGAAAGGGCGAAAGCCTAATCCCAAAGATACCGTTCGTCATATTCAACATTATATTTATTTAAAAATGCTAAGAGTTCTTTTTTGAATGTCTTTTTTCTATGATGCTCTTCTTGATTTTTAATGTATTTAACTACGATCTCTAATTGAGAAGGATTAACAGAAAAAATACCATAACCATCTTGCCAGTAAAAGTTTGCATAACGTCTATCAACCGTTTTTATCCATTTTGAAGATTGTTTTTTTACTTCTTCTACTAATTTCATTTGTGTAATTTTTTTGGATAATAGACATAGAATATGAACATGATCGTTATATCCTCCCACCTGAATCGGATTACATTCTAATCCTTTGCAAATTCCACCAAGATATGCCCATAATTTATCTTTTATATCGTCGTCAATAAGTGGTTGACGTCTTTTAGTACTGAATACGAGATGTATATATACTTTGTATAATGATTGTGGCATAATTTTTCTTTTTTAGGATTGGTGATTTTCTTTTTTACATAGCGCTTCGCACTATGTTAATATCTATTGGGCTTTCAGCCCATTTTGGATGGCGGTACTCTTGTTCGCTATGCATAGCGCTTCGCACTATGTTGATATCTATTGGGCTTTCAGCCCATTTTGGATGGTGGTACTCTTGATTGCTATGCATAGCGCTTCGCACTATGTTAATATCTATTGGGCTTTCAGCCCATTTTGGATGGCGGTACTCTTGATTGCTATGCATAGCGCTTCGCATCATTGTAATCTCTGTGGGGCTTTCAGCCCATTTTGGATGGTGCTGTTCTTGGTCACTATGCATAGCGCTTCGCACTATGTTAATGTCTTGGGCTTTCAGCCCGTTTTATTTCTGAATTGTTTTTTATCCTTTGTAAAACCAGACAAAACAGCTCTGAAAGAGCGTAACCTCTAAGATAGTGCAACGCACTATTGAGGGGGAAAGAATATAGTCACTCAAGCCCTGAAAGGGCGAAAGCCTATTCTCAAAGATATGTTTGCCATAATGTGGTATTAAGAAAATAAAATTAAAAGTCGAATTATTTCAAGAGAGCTAGCAAAAGTTATAATTGTATTATAATAAGCTAATAGTAATTAACTAAAAACAAAAAAAGCCACTTCTGTGTAAGAAGTGGCTTTTGTAACTTGTATAAAAACAGAAAGATTATTTCTCTTTCAGTAATTTCTCTAAATACTCTACTTTATCTTTTTCGGACTGAACCAAACGTTCGTAAAGTTCTACTACTTTATCAAGAGGATTGAAATTGCAAATAGCACCACTTGCAAAATTTCCAAAGTTTCCGTGACTGTCTGTAAACGTATTAAAATAATTAATCACATTTTCTTCAGAAAAATTTTTTATTGCTTCGGCAGATACACCAAGTGCTTTTGCTACTTCGGCAAGTTTTGCATCATCGATCGTTTCACTATTTTCTATGGCAGAAATAGCTTGTTGGTTTGTTCCCAAGGCTTGCGCCAAAGCTTCCTGCTTCATATCACGAAGTTCACGAATACGGCTTATTTTTCGCCCTATATGATTTGATTTTGCTGTTGTGCTCATAATTCAAAGGTATTTAAAAAATATTTACAAAATCATTTTAAGTAAAAAACAGCTTTGTTTTTGTAAAATACTTTTAGAGTTTGAAAAAGGTATAATTGTGTTTTTTAATCCAGTTCCATTTCATTTGCCAAATCATTCCATTTTTTGTTGAGATATTCTTTTGTGTAATTAAACATTTCAGGATTAATGTCATCTGTTGATTGTGTTGAAGGACTCAAAATTGCTTTTCCTTTTTCAAAATGAATAAAAAACAGTACATTTTTGTCTCCCCAAAAAAATGGGAAAACAATTGCTGTATTTTCGGAGCTTTCAATTACATATTTTTCCAGACTGATTATAAAAGATGCCATTGGTAATATATCTAAATAATTTTCGGCAAAAAACATCATCCCCCAATGCCATTCTTCAGTTGTTTCATTGTAATCTGAAAATGCCATTGCCTTTTTGTATTCCATCCAGCTGTTAAGAACTTCTTGATTGGTGTCATCATCATAAGAGCGAAGCAATTCTGCAGTCAGGGCCATTTTAGAATACATTTGTCGGCTGTCCCACCATTTTAACCAGTTATCGTTTAATTCTGGTTTTTCGGGAGAACTGCTTAAGAATTTTTCAAGCTGTGATTTTGTGATTTTGACTTTGCAATATAAAGAGCTTAATTCAGACATGTTTTCTTGATATTAAATGTTTTTCTTTTTTAGCTAAAACATAAAAGTTTTATGCGCTGTTTTGATTACCATTCCATAAAGAAAATAGAATGATTATCGGGGTCTTTTAAAAACAATGCCATTCCACCGGGATATTCCCACGGACCGGAAAATGTTCCGCCTTTCATTTTTTTAGGATCTGATTGAGCCGTTTCCGGAAGTCTGTTTTTAATGAATCTTTCGTATGTCTCTTCTATATTGGCCTCATTTATCTCTATACTTCCTGCATTTTGCGGTTTTTCCAGACTGCTTATTTTTAATTCAAAATGAATACCAATAGGTACAGAGAAACCTTTGGATTTTTTTAAATTTTCTTCCGGATCGAGATCAAAAACCTTTCGATAAAAATCAAAAGACTTTTCAAGATTTGAACTGTAAAGCCAAAATGAAATTCTCATAAAAATATTTTTTAAATGATTATTTTAATGACGATTATCACATTGAAGATAAATTTCTTCATTTGATTTGTCTATAATAGAAATGGATGGACAGCCAAAAGACTCATATAAAAAACCAAAAACAACATCAGGTTTATTCTTGAAAAGTTTCCCGGTATATTGTTCAATAGCATCGTCTCCGTTTTCATAATTTAATGGAGCAGGAGAGGTGCCTTCGCTTTGACTGTAGAGTTTTTCGATTATGATTTCTTTAGTTTTAGTATCAACTACTAAAAGACGTCTGGCATAAATTGTCTTATAGCTATCAAGATAGTCTTGTAAAAAATATTGATGACTTTTTGTTTCGTAAAAATACGTATTGCCTGTTAATGAGTTTTTTAGGACAGTACGATCTTCATTTTTCATTGTTTTTGAAGGATAATCCTTTTTGGCAATTTTCTTCCATAAAATTGGCTTTAAAGGCTCTTTTGAAAAAGGATTTTCTTTGCCAACATATACCAAAGCATCTCTGTAATACTCGCTAAATCCGGTTAGATTTTTTTTGTTGATTTCAAAACCAATCATAAAATCAAAATTACTATAAGGTTCGGACTCTCCAATTGAATATACATTTAACATGGCGGCGGTCTTGAGATTTTTTATTAGAAAAGAAGCGAGTTTGTTTTTGGCATAATCGTAAACAAACAGTGAATCGTTTTCGGAAATATGAGTTTTAGATAAAAATCTTTTTCTGTAGTTTTTAGCAAACGTGAAATATTGAGCGTCGGCTTCGACCATTTTTTTAAGATTGGGTAAGGCAAGAGTATCTTTTTCGTCATTAATAGGATAAATATCCGAAAGTGAAACAAAAGCAATATCACTACTGTCTTTAGGCATAACAGTAAATAAATTGATACTTTCTTTTCTTGGAGTTCCTTCACCTGCTTCCTGCACTGTATTGGTTTTTAGTTTTGCATTTTTTGATGAATCCTGCTGAGGTATTTTGCCAGACTCTTTTTTGTTGCAGGCAAATAACAGAATTAAAAAAGAGGCAGATAGTAGTAATGATTTCAGTGTCATTTTACAATTATGGATTTTACTTTAGTATTCGATATATACGAAAATACTTTAATTTTTTTAAAACTGAAAGTTAAAACTTAATCCAGGTGTAATTTTTAAGAATGATTTTTCCAACTCTTTTCTTTTTGCTGTAATAATGAATTTTTATTTGAGAGGCCAAGAATTCCTTCTAATATTGAAGTAAAATTAGTCTTGTTGAAGTTTTCTGCTCTTCAGCATTTTTCTAAAATGTAAATAGGCAATGAAGCTAATTATTAAATGGGGCAAAAGCAGCATTGCTGAAAATTTCCAGCCTGATTTCAGTATATCGAAATTAGATTCATCCATTGGTAGATCGCCAGCCATAAAATAAAATAATGTCGCAAACGGAATCAGGCAATAAGTTGCTAATGAATAAAATCTGTTTTTTCTAACAGATTCATAATTGTTGAGAAAAATAATAACTGATGAGATGGATAGGAAGAAAACAAATCTTAAAGAGAAAAAAAACGATAAATTGGAAAGTATAATCAGCCAGAAACTTTTCGTTTCATCTTGTATCTCGAACAAACGATATAATAAACCACCTGAAATTAAAACGCTGAATATCATAATCAGTAACCAGGTTTTAATAAAGTAAAATGTCATTGTTTTGCTGTTTTTCATTTAATTGTTTTGTATTGAAATAATTTTTCCTGTGTGTTTATCAAATGTAATAGTCTTGTTTGGTCCGCCATAAAAAAGTGTCAGGACTAGCGTACTATCAGTTTCGCTCTTAAAAATGATATCTTTCGCGGTTCTGATCTTTATATCCAGATTATCATTCATCAGATCTGAATCGGTGCACTTGATAATTCTTTTTTCTAACAGGCCTTTTTTCTCAATTACTTCAAGCCACGGATAAACCATTGGGCCGTATCCTACAATTTGTGCTCTGTAATTTTCGTTAAGATCTTTATTGATGTATAAACCTAAGGATGTAGTTGAATTTATCAAAGCATAAAAAGGAAGCATCATAGCAATAATACTCAATGCAAATGTGACTATAATGGCAGCTAAAAAGAGCTTTGCCAAAAGTTTTTTCCAAAAAAGAATAATGATTACAAAACTCATTAAAAGCCATAACCAAAATAAAATGGCGTCACTGTAATAACCACGTAAACTTATTTCTTTGTAATAATACAAGAGACCATTTATTACAAAAAGTAAACTTAGAATTAAATAGAATCGTAATAATATTCTTTTAGTTGAACTCATAATTTTTTTGAAATATAGTTTAAACCCAATACCGTAAAAATTGATAAAACCAAAATAGGCAAAATAGAAACTGAAATTGTATAATGAATTTCTTCGTTAAAAGCATAAGTGCTCCAGGAAGATTCACGATCTACAAAAATGCTGTAATTCCAAAAGAACCAAACTGAAATTAAGCTGATTATTTCAACTGCGATTTTTAAATAGATGTTTTTTATGAACGCAAATAGCAGAAAAACAAACGTTAAGATAATGGTTGTGAACAAAGAAATTAAATAGGCATCATCAAAAAAACTACTGTCCGGGTTTCCGCTGGATATTCTTTCAGAGAAACTTCCCATTGCCCAATATATTTCTACAAAAGTGCTGAGAAAAATTGTCAAAGCAATTGCAGAAAAAATTTTGAGAAATTGGATTGTTTTAGTTAAGAATTTTTTTTCCATTTATTTACAATTGGTAATAATCTGTTCTTTTGATGGATTCGATTTATTGCCTTGAAACTCGATTTCTGCAATTTTATTTTCTTTAAGCAGACGACTGAACGAACAGTAATTTTCGAAGCTTTTGTTCTGAAAAAAATACAACAGTTTTATTAATTTTAGATTTGGAAAGGTAATATTTCCATTGATTGTATTGTTTTCATTTAAAGCAAAAAAGCCGTTTACAGTTTCTAGTTTTTCTAAAGTTATCGAGGTCAGTAAATCAGAATATTCAACACTGAAATTTTCATTTACGGTTTGCAGATTTTTAAAACAATTTAATGTTGTGATATCACTATTCATGATCATAACCGTTTTAATTTCTTTGATTTGATTGAATCCATCTACTTTTTTAAGACCTGAATTGCCAATGATAAATATATTTTCAACTTTAACGAGATTGTTGAAACCAGAAATTTGAATTAAAGGATTCTCACTATACTTGCCACTGTTGTTCCCAAAAGTAATGTCGCCGTTCACGGAAATCAGTTTATTAAAACCGTCAATTTTTGAAAGATCACATCCTGAAATAGTAAAGTTTCCGTTGACATTTTCGAGGTTCATTAATCCTTCGACGGAATGAAAGTTTTTAAGCTTCACAATCAAAAGTTCTCCATTAATTTTTTGAATATTTTTAAGGGCATCCAAATTTTGAATTTCTCCTGATAACTCTGTAGATAAGGTATCGCCAATACTTAAATTTCCATTGAAATACGTATAATTTTTTTGTCCAAAAGCATCTACCTCTTTTTGGGTTTTTAAGTTGAGGTTTCCGTTGAAAACTTTATCTGTTTTTCTAATTTCCAATTTTATCTTTTCTGATTTTTTATTTGAAATTGCTGAATTTTGGCAGGAAGTTGCAAATGAGTTTGTGACTGTAATAAATAGAATAATGATAATTCTTTTCATAATTTTTGTGCAGGTAAATCTATTTATCCGTTTTTTCATTTTCAATGTAGTCCTTCACTATTTTTAGAAATTCCTCTTTGGTTAAATAGCGTTTTAAAAATTCTTCGAAAGTTCCTTCATCTTCAATTTCGCTGAAAAACACTTCATGATCCGTAGAATAAACAGTCGGATTTTCCGGATTTGCATCTGTCAGACAGATAAAAAAGTGATCTGGAAATCCGTAGGAATAACAAATACAAATAAAGTCTAATTCTTCTCCTTTAACCACTTCTCTAATTTCACTTTCTTCTACAAGTCCATCTAATTCGCCAAAATCATCAGAATCTTTTCTAAAAGGGGTAAAGAGAAAATTTCTGTAAAAATCCTGCCCGTATGGAAGTTCATGGTCAGAAAAAAAATGATCCAGTAAACGGTCGTAAAATTCCTTTTTATTCTCAAGATATAATTCGCGATTATTGGCATAAAATTCATCAGCTCCGTACAACTCATCTTCATAATAATCCGTGTATAAAGGATGGCTGAATTCAATTAATTGTAAATCTTCCTGTAACGAATTTCCTTTTACTTTATCGATATTTCCACCCAGTTGCTGGATTCGGTCTAATATTTCTTTTTTCATTTTTTGATGTTTAGTAGATTTTAACTTTTGCTGCCAATATCATTGAATATTATATTTTTAAAATGATTGCCGCTATAAACAAAAATAAGAAACCTTTTTTAAAGAAATATCTTTCAAATTATGTAATTATGAAGGACTGTCCCAGAAAAGCATTCTTAACCTTTTGATAATATGGTAAGTAGTTTAAATTTTTACTTTTAATTAAAATTTAAATTATGGAAATTAATTGGGTTGTAATAGGGGTAGTAGTTTTACTGATTGTCATTTTAGTTGTATTAACCATCAGAAAAAATCTAAAAGAGAAAAAGAAATTGGAAAATTTACTGAATAATGATTTTAAAAAAGCTGAAAAGGATAGAGTAGATGCTGAGGATTCAGCAAATGAGAAATAATTAGAATTTTGTTTTTCTAAAAAGAAGACCCTTGTAAACGGAATTTACAAGGGTTTTGATTTTGTGGAGAATACCGGATTCGAACCGGTCGCCTCTACGCTGCCAGCGTAGCGCTCTAGCCAAATGAGCTAATCCCCCAAAGCGTTACAAATAAAGTCAAATAATTCTCAAAAAACAAATTTAGAAACCAATCAGACAAAATATTTTTCAAAAGCGTAACTTTACGTTTAAATCTATTTTTATGAGTTCAGAAAATCTAAATGGAAGTCTGGAAACTTCTTATCAAAATACAATTGCAACAGTACAATTTGGTCATCCTGCGAGTAATTCTTTTCCGCGTACTTTGTTAGATGCATTGACCACTGAAATAAATACCTTAAGCCGAAATGAAGAAGTTTCGGTTATTATTTTAAAAAGTGAAGGAAGCAAAGCATTTTGTTCCGGGGCTTCTTTTGATGAACTTTTAAAAGTAGAGAATGAAGAGCAGGGAATTGAGTTTTTCTCCGGTTTTGCACATTTACTGAATGCCATGAGAAATTGTAATAAATTAATTATTGGTCGTGTTCAGGGAAAAGCAGTTGGTGGAGGAGTCGGAATTATTTCGGCCTGCGATTATGTTTTTGCCACTCCAGAAAGTGATATAAAATTATCAGAACTGGCAATCGGAATTGGGCCTTTTGTGATTGAACCGGCTGTTTCCCGCAAAATAGGAAAAACAGCCATGACAGCCATGACACTTGCACCGCATGAATGGAAAACGGCAGAATGGGCTTTTGAGAAAGGACTTTATTCGGTTTTAAGTGATTCAGAAACTTTGGATATAGAGGTAGGAAGTTTTGCACAAAAGTTAAGCTCTTATAATCCTGAAGCGCTTTATGAAATGAAAAAGATTATCTGGGAAGGCACAGAACAATGGGAATCGCTATTGTTTGAGCGTGCTGCAATTACGGGTAAATTGGTTTTATCTGATTTTACCAGAAATGCATTGCTGCAGTTTAAAAAATAGGCATGATATAAGTCATTGATTTTGGATAAATAGGAACTTAGTTTTGAAAAATGTTTTAAAATCAGTTTTTCACTATATAAATTATTGAGTATGAATCTTATTTCATTATTCCAAAAAGTTGACATTGCAGAGAAAATTAAAGAGGCTCCGGACAGTGGTTATCAAATTGGTGTTGTCATCGGATCTTTCATTCCGTTTCTGGTTTTGGGCGGAATTGCTTTATGGATGTATAACAGAGCTAAAAAAAGAGACAAAGACGGCAATTAATTTGTAAATTTGCAAGCTTAAAATTAAAAATCGATGAGTAATATCAGAATTACAAAACAATTTAGTTTCGAAACCGGTCATGCTTTGTACGGTTACGACGGAAAATGCAAGAATGTTCACGGACACAGTTACAAATTATCGGTAACCGTTATTGGTTCGCCAATTACAGACCGATCGAATGTAAAGTTCGGAATGGTGATTGATTTTTCGGATCTAAAGAAAATTGTAAAAGAAGAAATCGTCGATCAGTTTGATCATGCAACTGTTTTCAATCAAACTACTCCCCATATCGAATTGGCTAATGAACTGAAAAATCGTGGGCATCATGTAATTTTAGTGGATTATCAGCCAACAAGTGAAAATATGGTGGTTGATTTTGCTGAGCGAATTAAAAATCGTCTTCCGGCAGGAATTGCTCTTTTCTCTTTAAAACTTCAGGAAACAGAATCTTCGTTTGCCGAGTGGTACGCTTCCGATAATTTGTAAAAAAGTTAAAAGTGAAATGTGAAAAGTAAATTGTAAAATGCCTTTTCATCTCACATCTCACATTTCACATTTCACATTTCACATTTCACAAAAAAATCAATGAAAAAAATATATTTTGCTTCAGATCAGCATTTTGGTGCGCCAACTCCGGAATTGAGCTTGCCACGCGAAAAGAAATTCGTGGCCTGGCTGGATGAGGTTAAAGAAGATGCTGAAGCTATTTTTTTATTGGGAGATTTATTTGATTTCTGGTTTGAATATAAAACGGTTGTTCCAAAAGGATTTGTACGTGTTTTAGGTAAACTGGCTGAAATTCGCGACAGCGGAATTCCAATTTTTTTCTTTGTTGGAAACCATGATTTATGGATGGAAGATTATTTTGAAAAAGAATTGAATATCCCCGTTTATCACGATAACAAAGAATTTACTTTTAACGGAAAAACGTTTTTGATTGGTCATGGTGACGGAAAAGGCCCTGGTGATAAAGGCTATAAAAGAATGAAAAAGGTATTTACAAATCCGTTTTCAAAATGGCTTTTCCGCTGGCTTCATCCAGATGTTGGGGTTAGTTTAGCACAATATTTATCTGTTAAAAACAAATTGATTTCGGGAGACGAAGACATTAAATTTTTAGGTGAAGATAAAGAATGGCTGATTCTGTACGCGAAACGAAAATTAGAAACCAAACATTACAATTATTTTGTTTTTGGACATCGCCATTTACCAATGATTCGTTCTGTTGGCGAAAATGCTGAGTATGTAAATCTTGGAGATTGGATTGGTTATTTTACTTACGGTGTTTTTGACGGAGAAAAATTTGAACTTTTAGAATACAAGAAATAATTACTTTTTAACACCCGGATAAATTCCAATCTTGTGTGTTCTCAAAATATAATTCGAAAGTTGTTTGCTGTTTGAAAGCTGAAAACTAATCGCATTTGACGCTTTTTTAGGCATATGGCATTCTATACAATTATCGGCTAATAGTTTCTCAGATTTTATTTTAAGCGTCGTTTCATTGTGTTTTAGTCCCTGATGGCAGCTCATGCAGATTTTAGAATAAGACGCCATATTTTTCGACGCATTTTCATGCGGATTATGACACGTGATGCAATCCATTTTGTTGCTGTTCATAAAACATTTACTCTGCGCCATTAATCTAAACTGGTTTCCATGAACATCAAATTTTGTAGTATCATTTATACTTCTGGTTTCACGGAAATATTCAGATAAGTTATCTCCTGGTTTAAAATCGAAACGGGATTTTATTTTCATGCCGTCATTTCCTGCGTGGCATAATGCACAAGCATCGAGTCTTTGTTGTCTGTTTAATGATTTGAAACTTGTAATGCTGTTAGCCACTTTAATGTTTGGATTTTTTATATGAAAATCAACATGTTTTTTAGCTGGCCCATGACAGCGCTCGCAGTCAATTCCGTATACGATAGTTTTTTTATTAATGGCATCTTCAACATCCATAGACATGAAGTTTTTGTCTGCAGAACTTTGGTCAACCGTTCTCGAACTGATGTTGGAACTATGACAGGCATAACAATCTTTAACCACCATTCGTTCAAAATAAGGCTTATCGGCGGGAAAGCCCGGACTTGTAGCCCAATTGTTTACAGAATGATAAAAAGAAACGGGTAGTTCGTAGGTATTGTTGTTTTTCCAATAAACAGAAGTCTGAGCATGTTTGGTTCCAAAAACAATTTCGAATTTATATTTAGAAACTTCTTTTCCATTTTTATATAAAACCTGGTACAAACTGTCTCCATGTTTTTCCATGACCAGTTTGGTGTCTTTATCGTAAATAAAAGTGTGGTTTTTAGAATCGAAATCGCCTGAGACATTTTCTAATATTGCCGGGGCAGTAGCTTTAAAATGAGAACTGTGGAAGGCCATTTCAGCTTGTACTTTATGACACTGCACACAGCTTTCTGAACCCGCGTAATCGGTGCCGCGGGGATCGATATATTCTTCTGATTTAGTATTGCAGCTGACAAAGAAAATTGTCGAGAGAATGGTCGTTAGTAGAAATACAGCTTTTTTCATTGCTGTAAATATACTTTTTTTTGATTTGAATCAAAATATATTTCAATAATGAAAAAATGTTGTTAAAATATTTAGAATGCTTCTTAATTCAGTCCGACTCCATAGATATATTCATCTAATTCGATTTTGAATAAAGAACCTTCAACCAAATCTTTAATTGATTTTAATTCGGTCATATTTACAGCCAGATCAATAGAATTGCAAGGTGTTTTCAGTAAGAATTTATGGCAGGAATATTTCATTTCACAAGCTTCGCAACAAGCATTTTCAATCATACTATCTTCAATTAAATCGCAGAAAAGATTTAATTCAGCAACTGTAAAATAAAAGCCGGTTTCTTTGAAAACCAATTGTACCTTGTCTGAAATAGTCGTGTTGCGATCTTTCCAGTAAAAAGCAATTCCAAAGTTATTATGATATATCTGTTCAATTTCTCTCATCGTAAATCCTTTTATGCCAACAAATATAAATATTATTTATATTAATTCTAAATAAAAAAATCATAAAAGTTTGAAAAATATTTTTGAACCATATAAGAAATATAAGTTCTATTAAAAAGGTTTTTTATTTTGTGTAGTTTGATAATGAAAAAGGCCTTCAGTTTTAACTAAAGGCCAATCAAATGAGTTCAAATATTAAATGAACTTATATTTCTTATATGGTTTATAAAAATTATTTAAGCCATTTTTTTATGTTTGAAAGAAATTCATCTTGCTGATCTACAAATAAATAATGCGAACAATTGTCTAATAAAGCAAAGTGGTCTGCACCTGCGATATTTTTTATAGATTGAATTTGTGCCGATGAAAAAATACCATCCTGTTTTCCGTAAATAGCAAAAACAGGAACTCCCTCAGCTTTGATTTTCTTTAAAAAAGGTCTGCTGTCAATGTTGTTTTGTTTTTCATTTTGATAAAAAAGCAGAGGCGCATTTTTGTTTCGAATATTGGTTTTGAAAAATTCTCCAGTTTCATAATCAGCATATAGTTTTTTTAGATTTTGCAGTGGGTTTAGGCATTTTAAAATAATTTTCATCACTAGCCAAATCAAAGCAATGTTTTCTATATCCGGCAGAATTTTTATCCAGTTTTTCTATGTAAGCAATTTTGTTTAGTGTTTTAGAGTCTCCGTCATGTATTTTCTTTATAGAATTTAAGATGTGATCGTAAGTTTCCTGCTGCGAAAATAAAGCTCCGGCCAAAACCAAAGCGCTCACATTTTTTGGATATTTATTAGTGTAAAGTGTCGCCACCAATCCACCAAAACTATGACTTAACAAAATGGCTTTCTTTAAATTATACTTTTTATAAATCGAATTGAGATCTTTAAAAGCTTCTTCATAAGTAAAAGTTGCATTAGGATCTGTTGATCTTCCTTCGCCTCTTCGATCGTAAGCAATAACATAAAAGCCCTGATTGGCTAAATTTTGAGCTGTTGTTCCTTCAAACAAAGTGGCATTGCCGCTAGGACCGCCATGAATGAAAATTACAGGCTTGCTTTTTTGGTTTCCGTAAGTTTTAATGTAGAGGTTTTGTCCATTTGCAAAAATGGAAAAGATAAAAAATAGAGAAAGAAAAAGCGATCTCATCTATTCCAATTTATTATGATCTTCCATATCTCTTTTCAAATCTAAATTTCTAAAAGTTGGCGATTTTAAAGCCGTTACAATAACGGTTAAAAGTGTCACACTTCCTCCAAAAACAACCGATGTTACAGCACCCATCAATTTGGCAGTTGCACCGCTTTCAAAAGCGCCTAATTCATTCGAAGATCCCACAAAAATCGAGTTTACAGCACCAACACGCCCGCGCATATGATCAGGAGTTTTAAGCTGTAAAATGGTTTGACGAATTACTACCGAAATTCCGTCAGCTAACCCGCTTAAAAATAAAGCGAAAACCGAAAGCCAGAAATAAGTAGAAAGTCCAAATAAAATGATGGATAATCCAAATACAAATATGGCAATTAGAAGTTTTTTTCCGGCATCTTTATATAATGGCACATAAGCAGAAACAAGCATTGTAATAAAAGCTCCAACTGCCGGAGCGGCCCTTAAAATACCAAATCCTTCAGAACCCACTTTTAAAATATCTTGTGCAAAAACGGGTAATAACGCGACAGCGCCTCCAAAAAGTACAGCAATCATATCAAGAGATAAGGCACCTAGAACAATTTTGTTTTTAAAAACGAAGTTTAAACCTTCAGTAAGGCTGTCTTTGATTGATTCTCCAATCTTCGGATTTATAATCGGTTTTGCACTGATTTGCGATAAGGCGATTAAGGAAAGAATCGAGAATCCGAAAACCAAGCACATGGACCAGTGAACTCCAATCCAGTTGATTGAGAAACCTGCTAAAGCCGGTCCCATAACAGCTCCAATCTGCCAAACCGAACTGCTCCAGGTTGCCGCATTTGGATATACTTTTTTAGGAATAATCAATGATAAAAGCGAGAAAATAGTTGGTCCAAGAAAAGAACGAACCAATCCTCCAAAAAATACTAAAGTATAAATAGAATATAAAATAACAGTTGAAGACCAGCCGCCAACAACTTTCGGCCAAGTCAATAAAAATAATCCAAAACTGATTACGGAAAAACCTAAAATACATTTTACCAATAATCCTTTCTTTTCTCTTTGGTCGACAATATGTCCTGCAAATAAGGCCATTCCGACGGCAGGAATTACTTCCATCAAACCAATAATTCCTAACGAAAGCGGATTTTTAGTTAAACTGTAAACTTCCCATTCGATTACGATAAACTGCATTGACCAGGCAAAAACCATTGCAAAACGCAATAGTAAAAAAACGTTGAATTCTCTGTAACGAAGCGCCTGATACGGATCAGGTTTATTGGATTTAATCTCTTCCATTTGTTCTAATGTCTTTCAGCATAAGCTGAGTTGAAATTGTACCGTTCCATTCATTTTCGGCGATTGTATAAGCCAGCTGAAACGGATTTTGATTTTGTGCTATGTTTAATTTTTTCCCGAGTCCAAAGCCAATTGCGGCAATTCCGTCCGAGTTGTGTTGTTTGACAAAAAGTCTTAAATGCTCTTCTTCTGCACCAAGAGTTTTGGCATAACCGGTGTCTTTTAAATCCCGGGTCATAAAAACCGGAGTCATATTCTGTGGTCCAAAAGGTTCAAATTGTTTTAAAATCCGAATCAATTTTGGGGTTATATCAGAGAAGTTTATTTCAGCATCAATTTCGATTTCCGGAGTTCGCATTTCGGGTTGAATGGTTTCTTGCACGCATTTCTCAAAAGCTTCTTTAAAGAGCTGATAATTCTCTGCTTTCAAAGTCATTCCTGCTGCATACATATGACCTCCAAATTGCTCCAAATGTTCTGAACATGCATCGAGCGCATTGTAAACATCAAAGCCTTTGACAGATCGGGCAGAAGCCGCGTATTTGTCACCACTTTTGGTAAAAACCAAAGTCGGACGATAATAGGTTTCAATTAATCTTGAAGCCACAATTCCGATAACGCCTTTGTGCCAGTCTTCCTGAAAAACAACGGTAGAAAAACGTTCTTCTTCGTTATTTTGTAAAATCTGCTGAAAGGCTTCTTTGGTAATTTTTTTGTCTAAATCTTTTCGGTCTGCATTGTACTGTTCAATTTCTGAGGCGAATTGCTGTGCTTGTTCAAAATTGAATTCGGTTAGTAATTCAACGGCATGATTGCCGTGTTTGATTCTTCCTGCCGCATTAATTCTTGGAGAAATAATAAAAACAACATCCGTAATATCTAAAACTTTCTTTTTTACCTGATGTACCAAAGCTTTAATTCCGGGTCTTGGCTCGCTATTAATTACCTTTAAACCAAAGTAAGCCAAAACACGATTTTCTCCCGTAA
Organism: Flavobacterium notoginsengisoli; assembly: GCF_042686225.1. Classification (NCBI taxonomy): domain Bacteria; kingdom Pseudomonadati; phylum Bacteroidota; class Flavobacteriia; order Flavobacteriales; family Flavobacteriaceae; genus Flavobacterium; species Flavobacterium notoginsengisoli. The sequence goes on along the minus strand of NZ_JBHUOT010000005.1, from coordinate 132,184 downwards.
TCGGAACAATATCTGCAGCAATCGCAGTAGCAACTAAATCCAGATACGGAACTAAATCTTCAATCGTTTCATTTCGGTTTTGACCTAAAGCCTGAATCAATTTAAAACCGACGCCACAACCGCATAATTCATCGTAAGGATAGGAGCAGTCTTCTCTTTTTGGATCTAAAACTGCCACAGCATCCGGAAGAAATTCTCCAGGACGGTGGTGATCACAAACAATAAAGTCGATGTTTTTTGCTTTCGCGTAAGCAATATGATCAATAGATTTGATTCCGCAGTCGAGAGCAATAATTAAGGAAATTCCGTTATCGTCAGCATAATCAATTCCTTTATAGGAGATTCCGTAGCCTTCATCGTAACGATCCGGAATATAAGTAGCAATATGAGGATAATGTGATTTTAAGTATGACGAAACCAAAGAAACTGCTGTTGTTCCGTCCACATCATAATCACCAAAAACCATAATGTTTTCCTGATTTTCGAAAGCGCGTTCAATTCTTGCAACAGCTTTTTCCATATCTTTCATCAAATACGGATCGTGCAAATGTTCTAAAGATGGACGAAAGAAATTTTTAGCATCTTCAAAAGTTTCAATGCCGCGCTGAATCAAAAGCGTTGCTACAAAATCTTCTACATTCAAGGCCTGCGCCAAATGTTTGATTTTATCTTCAGCAGGTTTTGGTTTTAAGGTCCAACGCATGGGGTGATTTTAGATTTTGGATTATTGATTTTAGATTGCAGATTTCTAAAATCGTTTAATCTGATTGGTAATTTTTTTTAAACACATAGAAACATAGTTTATTGGAAACTTAAAAAAGGCGTTTCACTTGCATAAATTCACATTCCCGATAGTTATCGGGACTATGTGTTAGAAACTAGTTTCTTTCTAATTTCTTTTATTCATAAACAAAGAAATCTATGTTTCTATGTGTTTATTTTTTTACGCATTCCCAACGGTTGTCGGAAACGGTAGAGATATTCTGTTTCAACTTTGTCAAAGTTTCAGCGTGTAGATTTCAGCAATCTAAAATCTACACTCTAAAATCTAAAATTATTTTGCTTCTAAAGCATTTCCTTCAAACTGAATTCCGTCCCAGCCTAAGTTGATGAAATTTCTAATATTCTGGTGATTTGTTCCGCTTGAATCTCCTAAAACTTCTTCAAAATAAAAAGCGCCAAAACAAGCTAAAGTTTCTTCTTTGCTTAAGTTTTGCAATTTTGCGAAAGAAAATAATTTACAAGAACCTGAATTCTCTCCGGCAGCATTGTGCTGTGTTCCGTTTTGAAAGGCGGTTGGCGTGAAGTTGTAATTTTCTTCGATTACGGCAATAGTTTCAGGAAATGTGATTTGTGTTGGTGTTTGTTTTACTTTTTCTAAAAAGGCTTGAATGCTCATGATATTCTGTATTAGTTTTTTACATTAAACGACATTGAATTTTGAATCTCAATAATTTTTCCGTCATATGGAATTTTTACTAAGAGATGCATTTGTTTGTCGTTTACTGATTTTGGGATAAATTCGTAATTAAATCTTGTTTTATTGTTTTCACCAATTTTAATTTCTTTTTTGCCTTCGATCTTATAGATTTCATACTTTGGTAATTTCTTGTCGAATGTTTGAAATAACATGACAATATTGTTCTTTTTTCCAACTTTAATAGTTTCCACATCTGGAACTCCGATTAATATTTGAGAATTCAAAAAATCACGTTCATTTTTTGATAACGAATCTTTTAAGCTTTTATTCTCATTTTCAAGTTGTGAAATTTTATCCAATAAAGTCTTTTCTTGGTTTGAATTATTACAACTAAATAGCGTTATGCAAATAATTATAAAGATTATTTTTCTCATTATTTTAAATGGTAGTAATTCGTGAATTCGTGGCAACTATTCTTCTTCATCATCCTTAGAATACTTACTTTTTTTAGCTTCTTTTTCTATGGTTTTCCCAGCAACAACAACGACGATTTCGCCTCGTGGTGCCGTTTTTTCGAAATGTGCTAAAACCTCTTTTGCTGTTCCACGTACATTTTCTTCGTGTAATTTTGATAATTCTCTCGAAACGCAAACTTGTCTGTCTTCTCCAAAATATTGCACAAATTCAGCTAAAGTTTTAACGAGTTTATGTGGAGAAACGTATAAAATCATAGTTCGGGTTTCTTCGGCTAAAGCCAAAAAACGAGTCTGACGTCCTTTTTTATCAGGTAAAAAGCCTTCAAAAACAAATTTGTCATTTGGAAGTCCGCTGTTTACAAGCGCGGGAACAAAAGCCGTTGCACCCGGAAGACATTCGACTTCAATTTTATTTTCAACACAGGCTCTTGTCAATAAAAATCCCGGATCTGAAATCGCCGGAGTTCCTGCGTCTGAAATTAAAGCGATAGTTTCTCCTGCTTTTAATCTTGCAATTAAATTTTCGGTGGTTTTATGCTCGTTGTGCATATGATGGCTGTGCATGTGCGTGCCAATTTCAAAATGCTTCAGGAGTTTTCCGCTTGTTCGGGTATCCTCAGCCAAAATCAAATCGACTTCTTTTAAAACCCGAATGGCTCTAAAAGTCATGTCTTCAAGATTGCCAATTGGCGTTGGAACGATATATAATTTTGACATATTTTTTTATTCGTAAAATGTAAAATGTGAAATATGAAAATGTCTTTACGCGAATTTCTTCTCGATAATTCCAAGAAAACGTTCTGCGTAATCATCTTTCCCTTCCCAATTGTTGTAATCCGGTTTTACCATGTTTTCAATAAATTCTTTTGCTTCGCTGTAAGAATCAAAAGTCAGTAATTGATTTAAAACACGGCTGTAATCTTCGGTACTGTTTCCAAAAAGATTTTTGGTGAAAGCAATTCTGTCATTTAAATCGATATGAAAACCTCTTGCCAGTTTTTCATTCAGACTCACCGCTTTAGGTTGAGAAGGAGTATCCAAAATAACTGTCTCTACTTTTTTCTCTTCCTTTTTTTCTTCTTTAAAATCATTAATAGAAGCAGATTTAGCGGGAGGAACAGCTTCAAAACTATCCACTTTTACAAATTGAGCATCGGCATAATTAACACCAAAATCTTCAAATAATATAGTGGGTATAGCTGAATATTCTGCTTTTGGTTCTTCTTTGATTTCCTGTGTGTCCAATTCAAAAGCAGGTTTAAAATCCGGAATTGGCTTTAAATCGTTAACAGTTGTAAACGAAAGTTCTTCAACAGTGTTTTTAGCTTCTTCTGCGTTTTCTATTTCTTTTTCAGCTTCCGGTTCAATAATTTCAGCAATGATTGGTTCAGGAGTTTCTTCAACAACTTCTTCAATTACTGGTTCTTCAGCTTCAACAATCACTGGTGCTTCTTCTTCAATAATTTCAGGCTCGGTAGCTTCTTCAAGTAAAATAACTTCTTCTGCAGCCGGAGTTTCTTCTTTAATTTCTGCTTCAAGTTCAATTACGGCTGGAATTATTTCTTCTTCTTTATTGAAAATAGTTTCGAGTTCCTCAGTAATTTCAGCTTGTCCAATAGTTGGTTTTGCAGTGTCGAAATTTTCTTCTACAAATTTTAATACTGTTAATTTTTCATATAATTTCTGAGTCTCTAGATACAATTGATTGATATCGGATTTGTTTTTAAGCTTTAAAATTCGATGTGCAATGCTGATTAAATCGGCTTCCAATTTTTTTTTCATAACTGTTGAAATTATAGTGAATACGGTATTTTAGTGTATTTAATGTCTGAATGTCTTTATTCTTAAATAAATCCTGAAGATCTTTTAAAGATATTTTTTATTTCTGTTAATAAGCGTTTGTCGATCTCCGATTTGATAAAATTTTTCTACTTTTGAAAAAATGTAAAACAGCACATTTTTACGTCGATTTATTACCAGTACAAAGTAATAAAAACTATTCATTTTAAAAGGCAGAAAAATACAAAATGTTTCTCGAAAATACAGTAAATCACAAAGAACAATTTGGGTGGATTGAAGTTATTTGTGGATCAATGTTTTCGGGTAAAACCGAAGAGTTAATCCGCAGATTAAAGCGCGCTCAGTTCGCCAAACAACGAGTTGAAATTTTTAAACCCGCGATAGATACCCGTTATCATGACGAAATGGTAGTGTCTCACGATGCTAATGAAATTCGTTCAACTCCTGTTCCTGCAGCTGCCAATATCTTAATTCTTGCACAGGGCTGTGATGTGATTGGTATTGATGAAGCCCAATTTTTTGACGATGAAATTATTACCGTTTGTAACGATTTGGCAAATCAGGGGATTCGTGTAATTGTTGCGGGTCTGGATATGGATTTTAAAGGAAACCCGTTCGGGCCAATGCCTGGACTTATGGCAACTGCTGAGTATGTAACCAAAGTTCATGCAGTTTGTACGAGAACAGGAAATCTGGCCAATTACAGTTTCAGAAAAACCGCTAATGATAAATTGGTGATGCTGGGTGAAACAGAAGAATACGAACCACTTAGCCGTGCAGCGTATTTTAATGCCATGAAAAAAAATCAGGAAAAATAATTTCCGGGTTTAAAATTTGTTAAGTAAACAGAACATGAGAAAATCAAATATTTTATTATTGGTTGTTATTGGAGTTGCACTTGCTATGGCAGTTTATTTTCAGTTTTTTCTTTCCGAAGAAGCAAAAGAAACAAATACTGAAATAACAGAGCTGGTTGCGAAATATAATAAAAGTTGTCCTTTAAATATTCAGGAAGGTATTCGCCTTGACAGTGTTAGTCTGCCGGAAGAAAGAACAGTTCAGTACAATTTGACTTTAATGAATGTAGCGCAAGAAACGGCAGAAACAGATGTAATTCAGGAAGAAATTAGAAAAAGCTTAATAAGTACCGCAAAAACAAATCCCGGACTTCAGGTTTTTAGAGATAATGATTATACGCTGAATTATAGCTATAGTGATAAAAAGAAAGTATATTTATTTACTATAAAAATATTACCAGATCAGTATAAATAATCAACGTTTTAGAGACGTTTTTAAACCCGATAGATTTTGATAAATCTATCGGGGTTTTTTATGAATTGAAGAAGCGTTATTGCAGCATTTCATTTTATATTTGGTACTGAATTGTTTTTTAGTAATTTTTCTTCTTCATTTTTATCGTAAATCAAATTGAATTTTTTAGATAATGTTCCTGATGCTGTATATATAATCCAATAGATAATAGGAAGAGGTATGCATCCTAATAAATAACCGGGAGTAATTTCAATTTTTTTTGTATCTGATGAATAGATGTCAAAAAGAATATTAATGCATAAACAAACTGCAAAATACATGAACAAGTAGAGTAAATGTAGTAGATATGAATTGACTTTTTTTGAGATTTTCATTTTCTGTTTTTTAATTGCAATATAATAAAAATCAGTTTGTTGTTTTTGAAATGATAGCCAGGATAATAGAAGTTGAAAACTATTTATATTAAAGGAATTTCAATTTGGCTTGACCAGAAAAATAAGCAATTAAGATTAGAAAATAGTTATAAAAATAAAACCCGACAGTTTAAAAAACTGTCGGGTTTGCTATTTAAATGAACTTATATTTCTTAAGTGATTTATAAAAAACTTAAATTTTCTTTCTCATTCTCGCAACCGGAATATCTAACTGTTCACGATATTTTGCAATTGTTCTTCTGGCAATTGGATATCCTTTTTCTTTTAGAATTTCAGCTAGTTGATCGTCTGGAAGCGGTTTTCTCTTATCTTCTTCTTCAATCGTGTTTTGAAGAATTTTTTTAATTTCTAAAGTCGAAACATCTTCTCCCTGATCATTTTTCATCGCTTCAGAGAAAAACTCTTTAATCAATTTTGTTCCATACGGAGTTTCAACATATTTACTGTTGGCAACACGTGAAATCGTCGAAATATCCAAACCAACCATATCCGCAATGTCTTTTAAGATCATTGGTTTTAGCTTGGTTTCGTCGCCGTCTAAGAAATATTCTTCCTGATAATGCATAATGGCATTCATCGTTACAAAAAGTGTTTCCTGACGCTGTCTGATAGCATCAATAAACCATTTGGCTGAATCTAATTTCTGTTTGATAAACTGAACGGCATCTTTCTGCGCAGTCGATTTATCACGGGATTCTTTGTACGTCTGCATCATTTCCTGATAATCTTTGGAAACGTGTAGAGAAGGAGCGTTTCTTCCGTTTAAAGTCAGTTCCAGTTCGCCGTCAATAATTCTAATAGCGAAATCGGGAACTATATTCTCAGTTACTTTATTGTTTCCTGCAAAAGAGCCGCCTGGTTTTGGGTTTAATCTTTCAATTTCGTGAATGGCTTTTTTAAGCTGTTCGTTTGAAACGCTGTATTTCTGTAATAATTTATCGTAATGTTTCTTCGTAAAAGCATCAAACTGATTTTCTATAATGTCAATGGCTAAATCAACATATTCAGTTGGTGTTTTATGCTTTAACTGAAGCAGTAAGCATTCTTGTAAATCACGTGCACCAACTCCTGATGGTTCCAGTTCATGAATTACAGTCAGCATTTTTTCGACCATTGCTTCATCAGTATAAATTCCCTGAGTAAAAGCCATATCGTCTACAATATCAGGGACGCTTCTGCGGATATAACCCATATCATCAATACTTCCGACAAGGAATTCAGCGATTTCACGCTCTTCATCGTTCAAAATAAAAGTATTCAGCTGATTGATTAAATCCTGATGAAAACTGATTGGAGCTGCAAAAGGCGTTTCGCGTTCTTCATCATCACTATAATTGTTTACCTGAGTTTTGTAATCAGGCGTATCGTCGTCGCTTAAGTATTCGTCAATATTAATGTCGTCTGCTTCGATTCTGTCTGATTCTGCGTCATCATAATCGTCGTAGTCTTCATTGGCAAATTCATCGGCTTCATATTCGTCTTCTTTTCCCGCTTCAAGAGCCGGATTTTCGTTCATTTCTTCTAATAAACGCTGTTCAAAAGCTTGCGTAGGCAATTGAATTAACTTCATCAGCTGAATTTGCTGTGGAGATAATTTTTGGGATAATTTTAAATTTAAAAATTGCTTGAGCATAGTTAAGGCGCTATTTTTTTTGCCACTAAGGCGCGAAGGCACAAAGTTTTTTATTTTATTGTGTTTCTTGCCACAAAGGCACTAAGACACAAAGTTTTTTATTTTAATACTAGGCGTTAAGACACAAATTTATTGTTTGCGTTATATATTTTATTCGAATTTTTTAAAATACTCTTTTTGTATTTATAAATCTTCTTATACCGCTCTTTATCAACGGAACATTGAAATTAATTAAAAAGCCTAAATCTTTATCCAGTAATTTTAACTGACTAATAATTTGTGCTTCCCAAACTGGATTCATTTGTTCAACTGCTTTTATTTCTATAATTATAGAATCTTCAATCAGTAAATCCAATCTTAGTCCTTCACTAAATTCAATTCCGTCATACATGATTGGAATATCAACTTGGCGTTTTACATCAAGACCAGCTTTAGCAATTTCGTGAGCTAGACAAACTTCATAAACTCTTTCTAATAATCCTGGTCCAAGTTGTTTATGAACTTTAAATGCTGAGTTTACTATTATTTTTCCAATTTCTTCCGTTCTTTCAGAGAGCATATTTTTTTTTGGGTTTTGCCACGAAGGCGTTAAGGCACAAAGTTTTTTTAAGTTTTTAAATCTTCACTAAAAAATTAAAATAATACTTGTGAATTTGTGTCTTCGTGGTATTATTTTAATTTTTTTGAGTCTTTAATTCATTCAGTTTAAAAGTAACTTAGCGTCTTTGTGCCTTCGTGGCAAAACTTCCTAGAACTCTGCACTTCCCGGGGTTCTTGGAAAAGGAATTACGTCTCTAATGTTTGTCATTCCAGTTACAAACAATACCAAACGCTCAAATCCTAAACCGAAACCTGCGTGAGTTGCTGATCCAAATCTTCTGGTGTCTAAATACCAGTATAATTCTTCTTTGTCAATTCCAAGTTTTTCCATTTTCTCAACCAAAACATCGTAACGTTCTTCTCTTTCAGAACCACCAACGATTTCTCCGATTCCAGGGAAAAGGATGTCCATTGCACGAACTGTTTCTCTTCCTGGTTCAGTGTTGTCGTTCAAACGCATGTAAAACGCTTTAATGTTTGCTGGGTAATCGTATAAAATTACCGGACATTTAAAGTGTTTTTCAACCAGGAAACGTTCGTGTTCTGATTGTAAATCAGCTCCCCATTCGTTGATTAAATACTGGAATTTTTTCTTTTTATTTGGAGTTGAATCTCTTAAAATATCAATTGCTTCCGTATAAGAAACACGTTTGAAGTTGTTCTCCAATACGAAGTTCAATTTCTCTAACAACGCCATTTCGCTTCTTTCTGCCTGTGGTTTTGATTTTTCTTCTTCTAAAAGTCTTCCTTCTAAGAAAGCTAAATCGTCTTTACAGTTGTCTAAAGCATATTTAATTACATACTGAATAAAATCTTCAGCCAAATCCATGTTGTCATCAAGATCGTTGAAAGCAACTTCAGGTTCGATCATCCAGAATTCTGCCAGGTGACGAGATGTGTTTGAATTTTCTGCTCTAAACGTTGGTCCAAAAGTGTAAATCTGACCCAAAGCCATCGCAAAAGTTTCACCTTCTAATTGTCCAGAAACCGTTAAGTTGGTATGTTTTCCAAAGAAATCTTTTTTGAAATCAATGTTTCCTTCTTCATTTTTTGGAAGATTATCCAAAGGCAATGAAGTAACTTGGAACATTTCTCCAGCACCTTCAGCATCAGCTCCAGTGATAATCGGTGTATTTACGTAAACAAAACCTTTATCCTGAAAGTATTTATGAACCGCATAAGATAAAACCGAACGCACACGCATAATCGCACCAAAAGCATTTGTACGCACACGCAAGTGAGCGTTTTCACGTAAAAACTCCAAAGAGTGTTTTTTAGGTTGCATTGGGAATTTCTCCGCATCAGAATCTCCAAGGATTTCAAGTTTGTTCACCTGAATTTCATATTTCTGACCCGCACCTTTGCTTTCAACCAAAGTTCCAATTACAGAAACCGAAGCTCCAGTCGTGATTCTTTTTAAAGTTTCTTCCGGTGTATTTTCAAAATCAACAACACATTGAATATTATTAATTGTAGAACCGTCATTAAGCGCGATGAACTGATTATTTCTAAAAGTTCTCACCCATCCTTTTGCATTCACTTCCTGTAGCGTCGTCGTACTGTTTAATAAGTCTTTAACCTTTGTGTGTCTCATTTTAATTTTAGATTTATAGATTGCTGATTTTACATCAAAATAAAACCAGTGTTTTTTATATCGAATTGCAAATATAAACGATAATAATTAATTTTTGAAGCTGTTTCCTGCTCTTCGCTGTATCTTTCTATTTTTAAAGAAAAAATAGAAAGGATGCCGCTTCGATCAGGGCTAGGGCACTCAATTTCAAAAGAAGCTATTTCTTTTGTTTTTGTAATTTCGACGAAGGAGAAATCTCCGTAAGAAACTCGACAAAGTAAGGAATTACTATGCGGAGCTGCTTGCGGAGATTTCTCCTTCGTCGAAATGACAGACTTTGTAGAAAATTTTATTTCAAAAAGTCGTATAATCTAAAGACAAATAGAAAAACACCTGCAATTATAAAAAACAACCAGTATTTTTTTTGAGGTTTAAAATCTTCTCTATTTGTAGACTTTAAAATTATCCCAAAGCCTATTATAATCAGAGGGACAAATAATCGGAATGTTTCCATCTTAAATTTTCTTGGAAATAAAAAATGCTTATTTCTCCAAATTCTCCAATTCCTCTTTCTTCGTTTTTTTCTTCTCAAAAGTCAAAACAAGCGAAGGTAAAACTACCAGATTAGCAAACATGGCAAAAACCAAAGTACAAGAAATTAATCCTCCTAAGGCGATTGTTCCACTGAAACTTGATAAAGTAAAAGTCGCAAAACCTAAAATCAAAACTACAGAAGTATAGAACGTACTTACTCCAGTTTCTCTCAAGGCGCTGAAAACAGATTTCTTCACTTTCCCACGGTTTTGAAGCAAGTCATGTTTGTATTTCGCCATAAACTGAATCGCATTGTCTACCGAGATTCCAAAAGCAATACTGAATACCAGAATCGTAGAAGGTTTTAACGGAATTCCGAAATACCCCATTAATCCCGAAGTAATACAAAGCGGTAAAATATTCGTAATCAAAGAAGCTGCTACCATTTTGAACGAACGGAATAAATAGAGCATCAAAATTGCAATAGTTGCAATCGCAAAAAGTAACGATTCGATTAAGTTATGTGCCAGATAAGTTGTTCCTTTCTGGAAAACTAATGCTTTTCCGGTAATCGTAACTTCATAACGATCTTTCGGGAAAATCTCATCAATTTTTTTGCGGAGTTTTCCTTCTACTTTTGCCATTTCATCTGTTCCAATATCTTTCATGAAAGTCGTGATTCTGGCATATTGTCCAGTCGAATCAACGTAAGCTTTCATCAAATTTTCTTTGCTGTTTTTGGTTGCATTTTTAGCATAACCCAAAATAAAAGTCTGTTCCTGAGAAGTTGGCAATTGGTAATATTCAGGATTTCCGTTGTAGAAAGCTTGTTTTGCATATTTAACCAAATTGACAACCGAAACCGGTTTTGCTAATTCTGGAACTTCAGAAATAGTATTTTGCAATTCATCCATTTTACGAATTGTAGCCGGCTTCATAACACCTTTTTTCTTTTTAGTGTCAATCATAATTTCCAGTGGCATCACTCCGTTGAATTCCTTTTCGTAGAATAAAATATCTTTAAAGAAAGAAGCTGTTTTCGGCATTTCACCAATCAAACTTCCTGATACTTTCATTTGTCTAACACCATTTAAACTTACTATAAAAAGTATTGCATAAATAGTATAAACAATTGACTTTTTGCCTTTAACGATATTAGCAACCACATTTAAAAGTGTTGAAATATACGTTTTGTCTAAGTGATATAAATGTTTCGCTTTTGGCAATGGCATAAAACTGTAAATAATCGGCACGATAAAAAGTGTCAAAGTATAAACAGAAAGCACGTTGATAGAAGTTACCAATCCAAATTCAAAAAGTAATTCGTTTCCGGTAATCATCAAAGTAGCAAAACCAATCGCTGCTGTTAAATTCGTCATCAAAGTCGAAGAACCAATTTTTGAAATCACACGCTGTAACGCTTTTGCCTGATTGTTATGCAGTTTGATTTCCTGCTGGTATTTATTAATCAGGAAAATACAGTTGGTTATTCCGATTACGATAATCAGCGGTGGAATAATAGCCGTTAAAATCGTGATTTTATAACCAAATAATCCAAGCGTTCCAAACGACCAGGTTACGCCGACAATTAAAATACAAATCGAAATAAACGTAGCTCTGAACGAACGAAAAAAGAAAAAGAAAATCAAAGAAACGGTCAATAAAGACGCTCCAATAAAAAGTCCAATTTCGCCTTTCATATTATCCGCATTGATCGTACGGATGTATGGCATTCCCGAAACTTTAAGGTCAATTCCGGTTGTTTTTTCGAATTTATCGATTTTCGGAACTAAATCTTTTAAGATAAAAGTCTTTCTTTCAGCCGTATTTACCAGTGCTTTGTTCATGTAAATCGCAGAACGTACACTCCCGCTTTCTTTGTTAAACAATAAACCTTCATAAAAAGGAAGATTGTGAAACAAATCATATTGAACCGTTTTTAAATAAGCTGGATCAAGTACTTTGCTTTCTTCAATAAATGGCGCTAAAACAAATTTTTGATTTACAGTATCTTTTTCCAGTTTCTTTAAGTCATTCAAAGAAATTACCAAATCAACTTCTTTCGCTTTTTTCAGACCATTCATCAATTCTGTCCAGGCAGCGTAATTCTTAGGCGTAAAAAACTTCGGATCTTTAAAACCAATCACAATCAGGTTTCCTTCTTCACCAAACTTATCAAGAAATTTTTGATAATCTTTATTCGCAATATGATCTTTTGGAAGCAAGTTGGCTTCGGTATAAGTCATAGACAGGTTTTTCCATTGATAACCAAGGAAAATAGTTAACAGGGAAAGAATAACTAAAATAGTTATTCTGTTTTTAAGTATAATTCGGGCCAATTTCTCCCAAAATCCGACTTGGACAGCGTTTTTCATATATTCTTTAAAAATGGATGCAAATGTAGTGAAAAGTGCTCGAAATCATAAATTAACCACTGTATTTTACTTAACGTTAACACAAATTTGAAAGTTTGTTCTTTGTGATAATCCCATTCGTTTTTACTATTTAATGAATAGCTTTTCTCATCTTTGCATGAATTAAAAAACAGGAAAAAATATTTTTATAACTTCGAGTGATTAAAAAATGTTCCAAAAGTTTAATTTTTGAAGAAATGAATTCAAAGCATTAAAACAGAAAATACAATCACAATGCAGGATAACAATACAACCACTTTTATTTTTTTAGCAATTCTTTTTTTGCTGATTGTCATCATTTGTTTTATGATTTATCAATTGATGCAGGCCAAAAAAGCAAAAGAAGATGCCGAAAAGAGTTTTTATGCACTTGAAGTAAAAGTAAATGATCTTCAGTTAGAGAATTTAGAGTCAAAACTAAATCCGCATTTGTTTAAGAATATTTTAAATTCTATTCAGTCACATGCTTATCAGACGTATTTCGCTTTAGATAAACTGGCTAATGTTTTGGATTATATTTTATATGAAAGCAAAAAGAAATTTGTAACAGCAAAAGAAGAAATCAATTTTGCACTCAATCTAATCGAAATCAATAAAATCAAAATCAGTCCGCTTTTTGAATTGAAGATTAAAACGAATATCAACGAAGACGATAAATTATACGATCAGCCTTTGTTAGCGCCTTTGATTTCAATTGATTTAATCGAAAATGCTTTTAAACATGCCGATCTTCAAAGTGCCGATGCTTTTATTTCGGTGGTTTTTGAATTTAAAGACAATGCTTTTTTTATGACCGTTTCAAACAAAATCTCAGATAAAAAAGTATTGAAAAAGGAGCGAAGCGGTTTTGGCCATGCGACTTTGGAACATCGCCTTCGAATTATTTACAAGAATAATTTCAAACTCGATAAGTTTATAGAAAACGACATTTATATTGCTCATCTTAAAATAGATTTACTTGAATACAAAACTGAAATGCTTGCTTCTGGACGATGAGCTTCCTGGATTGACTTATTTGAAAATGCTTTGCGAACAAATTCCGGAACTGGAAATCGTCAAAACATTCAATAATCCGCAGAAACTTTTGTCTGATATTCCGGATCTGGATTTTGATCTCTTAATTTCTGATATTGAAATGCCGGGAATCGATGGCTTGCATCTGGCCGAAATGCTGGATAATAAATTAGTGATTTTCTGTACAGCTTATAAAGAGTATGCTGCTGATGCATTCAATATTGATGCAGTAGATTATATCACAAAACCTGTTAAGTTAGAACGTCTTCAGAAAGCAGTGTCTAAGGCTTTTGAGCGTTTCGATAAATCGGACAACTCAAAAAAGTTTATACAACTGAATACCGATAAAGGAAAGACTTTATTGTATTTTAATAAAATTCAATACATTACAACTGCTGTTAGTGACAGCCGGGACAAAACAGTTTTATTGGCAGATGGAAGTTTCCTGAATTTGAAAAACGTAAAATTCGATACCCTTTTACATGAATTACCCGATGCCGATTTCTGTAGAATTAACAAAAAAGAAATTGTAGCGGTAAAGGCGATAAAATTTTTTAATCACAACGAAATTGTGCTTCATCATTTAGAAGAAAATAATAAAAACACGGCCTTAATCTTAAGCGAAACCTATCGTTCTGATTTTTTGAAAAAGGTAAAATTATAACTTATTACAAAGTTTTTCCATCTTGTTACATACATTGAAAATTAGCCTGTAATTTGCTTTTTCACTTAAAACTCAGTTCTGATATTTGCGGCAATAAATCAAAAGAACGAGTTATGAATAACATTAAAAACTCTTTATTTTACATAACAATTATTGGCGGTTTTACGGCGCTGATTTATTGGGTAATTTCAAAAGGAGCCGCATTAGAGGTGGGGCGTAACATCGTAAAAAAACAAATCGAAAGTAACCATTGGAACGATTTCCTGGATTCTATGGTTCACAATTTACAACATCCATTAGCGATATTATTAGCTCAGATCGTAACTATTATTTTAGTAGCCCGTTTGTTTGGATGGTTTTTTAGAAAAATTGGTCAGCCATCTGTAATTGGTGAAATGATTGCAGGTATTGTTCTTGGGCCCTCTTTGGTCGGAATGTATTTTCCTGAATTTTCAGCCGCTTTATTTCCAAAAGAATCGTTAGGAAACCTACAATTTTTAAGTCAGATTGGTTTAATACTTTTCATGTTTGTTATTGGAATGGAGCTGGATTTGAAAGTGTTAAAAAACAAAGCACATGATGCGGTTGTGATCAGCCACGCCAGTATTGTAATTCCTTTTGCTTTAGGATTAACCTTGGCCTATTTTATCTACCACACTTTTGCCCCTATTGGTGTTGAGTTTTCTTCTTTCGGGTTATTTATGGGAATTGCCATGAGTATAACTGCTTTTCCGGTTTTGGCGAGGATAGTTCAGGAACGTGGTATGCAGAAAACAAAACTGGGAACCATTGCAATTACTTGTGCAGCAGCCGATGATATTACGGCCTGGTGTATTTTGGCGGTCGTAATCGCTATTGTAAAAGCGGGTTCATTTACAAGTTCACTTTATGTAATTGGTTTAGCGATTTTGTATGTAATTATAATGTTGAAAATTGTTCGTCCGTTCCTAAAACGTGTTGGGGATTTAAATTCGACTCGTGAAAGTTTAAACAAACCGGTTGTTGCGATTTTCTTTATTACACTTTTAATTTCTGCTTATGCAGCGGAGTTGATTGGAATTCACGCTTTATTTGGAGCTTTCCTGGCAGGGGCAATTATGCCGGAAAACAATAAATTCAGAAACATATTTATTGAAAAAGTAGAAGATGTAGCCATTATCGTTTTATTACCATTATTCTTTGTGTTTACTGGTTTACGTACACAAATTGGTTTGCTGAATGATCCCGAATTATGGAAAATTACAGGTTTAATTATTGCCGTTGCCGTTGCAGGTAAATTTTTTGGAAGTGCTTTGGCGGCGAAGTTTGTCGGACAAAGCTGGAAAGATAGTTTGGCAATTGGAGCATTGATGAACACACGCGGTTTAATGGAACTTGTTGTTCTGAACATCGGTTACGATCTAGGAGTTTTATCTACAGAGATTTTTACGATGATGGTAATTATGGCTTTGGTTACGACTTTTATGACAGGTCCGGCTTTAGATTTTATCGGATTTATTTTTAAAGATAAAGAAACGGCTGTACCGCAGGAAATTGGCAATAAAAGCAAATATAAAATCCTGCTTTCGTTTGCAACTCCGGAACGAGGAAAAAAACTGCTTAAAATAGCCAACAGTCTGGTTAAAAAACAGCCAGATAATTCGATTGTAACGGCAATGCATTTGTCATTAAGTACCGAAATTCACTCTTTTGATGTAAAAGATCATGAGAAAAAAATGCTGGTTCCGATTATTGAAGAATCCAATCGTCTGAACCAAAATATTGTTAGTCTTTTTAAAGTCTCGAATGATATTGATACTGATATTATTGACTCTGCAAATCATGGAGATTATGATCTCTTATTGGTTGGTTTAGGACAATCTATTTTTGATGGAACTTTATTGGGTAAAATACTTGGGTTTACTACCCGAATTGTAAATCCGGATCGTTTGATTGATAAATTTACCGGAAAAGAAGGTTTGTTTGAAAACAATCCTTTTGATGAAAGAACACGTCATATAATTGCAAAAACCAAAATGCCGGTTGGTATTTTTATCGATAAAGATTTAGAAGAAATCAATCAGGTGTTTATTCCTGTTTTTAGTAAGGAAGATGCTTTTTTAATAGATTATGCTAAGAAATTAATCAATAATAACGGTTCTCAGATTACAGTTCTGGATGCCAGCGGTGAAGTAAAAAGCATTCGTGAGATTCAGGAAACTATCCGGTCTATAGAGCAGATTGCCCCAAATCATATTATGATTATGAATGACAGAACGATTAAAAAAGAGTTTCTAGATGGTCAGGATTTAATGATTATAAGTCTGGACAGCTGGAAAAAACTAATAGAATCTCAAAGTACTTGGCTGAATAATACGCCATCGGTTTTGATTTTGAAACCATAGTTTTTAGAAATTCCCAAAAAATAAATTCCCAAATTCCAATTTTACAGATTGGTATTTGGGATTTTTTTTGTTTTTGTCATCCTGAGGAACGAAGGATCACACAAGCTATTCGACAAAGATTGGTAACTTACTTTACGGAGTTTCTAGTGCGATCCTTCCTTCGTCAGGATGACACAAACGTTGCGTTAAAATCGAAATTTAAATTGGAATTTCAAAAAATTGGAATTTAATAATTTAAAGGCCCAAATCAAGAACATAAGAAATCTTAACCGCAATATTATCTTCAAATTTCAATAACTGATTTGGTCCGTAACGATAGAAACCAGCCAAGCCGAAACCTTTGTATATTTTATTCAATTCAATTCCTGATTCAAAATAACCTTTGTCGAGTGTTTTGTAATCAGGGCCAACGTGTTGTTCCGGTTTTTCCATATTTCCCCAAGCCATTCTGGATACTAAAACCAAAGAAGGTCTTACTTTTTTGAGAATAGTAATGCGGTCAAAACCATGTTTAATCTGAAACATCAAATATTGACTGGAGAAGAACTCATTGAAAAACATCGTTTCAAAAGCATTTCTTCCTGAAAACGTAATACGCTGAATAATTGTTTCTTTGGTTAAATTGTTTGGAGAAGTATTGTATAAATGTGTAATTGGTACATCGCCCATTGCTAAACCTGCCTGTAAAAGCAAACTGGTTTTCTGACGGTTTAGGTATTTCTTTTCGTATTCGGCTTTAAAATCGATTTTGCTAAAAGTGAAATCATTGTCAAATACGTTCGGCAGTGATTGTGTGTATTGAAAAGTAAATCTAGGAAATCTTTTTTCCGATTCATTTCTACCGGTTGGGGTCTGCATAAAATCACTAAAAGGAGCCCACACAATCGAAAGCATTGCAGTCGTCATGATATAACTCGAATACAATTTTCCGTCATGATTGAAAAGATAATCAAATTTTGGCTCGATATAATTTCTTGAAAATTCTAAAATAGCCTCAGTTTTTGGGATAATTTTGGTTTGAATATTACCACGCCATCCTGTATATTCGTAGAAAGTACTAATGTTGATTGGACGCGGATCATAAATCTTAAAAACGCGTTTGTCAACAGCAAAAAATGTACTTGCAATCTCGCGAACATCATCTGTATAATATCCATTTAACCAAGTATTGGTGTATTTATCCAATAAAACGCCGGCTCCTAAACTATATTTAAAAACTCCATCTTTTGTTCCGTAAGCGCCGTAACCTTCAATTCTAAAATTTTTAGATAAACGATCGTTTGTGATACCGCCTAAACCAAGACGAAATCCTTCGTAATTATTATAGCTGATAATCTTTTTTAAATCCAAATCAACTGGTCCAATTGGGTAAAAACCATTGATGATTTTTCTACCAATTCCTAAACGTTTTTCAATTCGATTGCTGACAGAAATACTATCCAGTAATTGATATGTTTTTTGGCTTTTTAAGTCCAAATTTTCTTTTCGGTAGGCTTCCCAGAAACTTTCCGGTTTTTTGGCGGCATCGTCTTTAATTTCGATATAAAGTGATGGGTCTTTTACGGGGTTTTTGGTATTGACCCGAATATCAAAACTATTACTTTCAGAAAGTAGGTAGGTAAAGTCTGAAGCCACTTTTTTTCTTGGCTCAAAATTCTCTTCAACATCTCCGTCAAACTGAATCGTTCCTCCTAAAATTCTAATGTCATCATCATTTTTTCCTTTCACGATTTTAAAAGTCGTATTGCTTTGGAACCAGATTTTTTCTTTGGGATTATATTCAAATTCATGAATCCCGCTGATGTCCAAAACACCTTTAATTCGCATTACCGCTTTAGCAACAGCAAGATTTTCTTTGTCAATATATAAAACACCTTCTAATCCGGACGATCTTCGCTTAAGTTTATTTTTGAAATAAATCATGTACGCGTCACGACCTTTAATGCTTACCGTATCTAATAATTTATAATTGTAGCTGGATGTTGCAGCGTTTGAAATTGGATTTTCATATTTAGTCTCAAACAATTCGTATTTTGGATCATAAATTGAAATGGACTGCAGGTTAAATGCCAGGACTTCGTAAATTGGTTGTTTGAAGCCGGCAATTTTTGTCCCAAGCACTGTTTCTTTTAGCTTGTTGTTGGCAAATTGATATTGGGAAACTTTTTCGGTTTGAAATAAATGCTGTTTGCTTACAATTTCTTTGAACTTGTAATCGGAAGAATCAATATTGATTATCTTTTTATTTAAATCTTTGTAAGAGGCTGTTGAGTCAATTCGACCGTCAATTGAATCCGGATTGGCGGTTACGATAAGTTTGTTATAGGTTTTATATTCGAAATTATTGAGTTTTTTCTGTGGGTCATTCTGTGATTTACTGGCAATAACTTTTTTAATTATAGTTAATGCCGGATTTTCATTAGAAACAATAACTTCTTTTAGATCATCTGTTTGCTGTAAAAGTGAGATCGCATAGAAAGTCTTGTTTTTGATTAATGCAATGGTTTTGGATTGAAAACCAACATAAGATACTGTCAGTGCATTTGCAGATGAACTGATTTTAAAAATATATTTTCCGTCAACATCTGTAATAGTGTTGTTGTTTTCTGAAGTGGTAATGGTGGCAAACGGAAGAGGTTTGTTGTTTGAATCGGTAACGATTCCGTTTATTTGAATTTGCGCCTGAAGTGTAAGCGTAAAAAACAAAGTCAAAAAACAAAATAGCTTCATACAGAATGATATAGTTTCAAAAACGAAAAGAATTAAATTTTCGTATGCAAAAATAGCAATAAAAAAATCCGTCTGATACAATATCTCAGACGGATTTTATATTTTTATTATAAAACTAATTACACTTTCATGATTTCAGCTTCTTTTAAAGCCAATAATTCATCGATTTTTTTGATGAAAGCGTTTGTTAAGTTCTGAACTTCTTCTTCTGCAGATTTACAGATATCTTCTGAAGTTCCTTCTTTTTCTAATTTTTTAATATCAGTATTTGCATCTTTACGAGAGTTACGAATACCAATTTTAGCATCTTCAGCCTCAGATTTTGCCTGTTTTGCTAAATCGCGACGACGCTCTTCTGTTAATGGTGGTACGCTGATAATTACCATATCACCATTATTCATTGGGTTAAAGCCAATGTTAGCAATCAAAATGGCTTTCTCAATTGCCTGCAGCATATTTTTTTCAAATGGCTGTAACGTAATTGTTCTAGCATCCGGAACGCTGATTTTAGATACTTGTGAAAGCGGTGTCGCTGAACCGTAATAATCAACAAAAACACCTCCAAGCATAGCTGGAGAAGCTTTTCCCGCACGAATATTAAGAAATTCTTTCTCTAAGTGTGCAATTGTACCGTTCATTGATTCCTCAGTACTTTCTAAAATAAAGTCTATTTCTTCAGTCATTTTTTTTAGATTTTTAGATTTTTAGATGTTTGGTTTTTGACTTAAAAACTTTATGATCTAATTAACCAACTAATATAGTTTTGTTTTTATGTTTTAAAGATTGTGTTTTTTAAGAATATCAGAATTTCAATAAATCGCAATCTAAAGTGGTTTAAATATTTACTACAGTTCCTATATTTTCACCTTCACAAATTTTCAATAAGTTTCCAATTTTGTTCATGTCAAAAACAACGATTGGCAATTTGTTTTCCTGGCTTAAAGTAAAGGCAGTAGTGTCCATTACATTTAATCCTTTTTTGATAACGTCATCAAAAGAAATAAAATCAAATTTTACAGCAGAAGCGTTTTTCTCCGGATCAGAATCATAAACTCCATCAACACGTGTTCCTTTTAAGATTACGTCGGCATTGATTTCAATTCCTCTTAAAACAGCAGCAGTATCAGTTGTAAAGTATGGATTTCCTGTTCCGGCACCAAAAATTACGATTCTACCTTTTTCTAAGTGACGGTCCGCTCTTCTTTTGATGTATGGTTCTGCAATAGATTCCATTTTCAAAGCAGTCTGCAAACGCGTTTTCATTCCTTTGTCTTCAAGAGCGCCTTGTAAAGCCATTCCGTTAATTACAGTAGCAAGCATTCCCATGTAATCGCCTTGAACTCTATCCATTCCAGAGCTTGCTCCGGCAACTCCTCTAAATATATTTCCTCCTCCAATAACAATTGCAATCTCTACTCCTTTACTGTGAATCTGCTTAATTTCGTCGGCATATTCGGCTAATCTTTTTGGGTCTATACCGTATTGTAAATCACCCATTAGGGCTTCGCCGCTAAGTTTTAGAAGAATTCTTTTATATTTCATGTGTGTGTCGCGTTAATTTGTGCAAATATAGACATATTCTGATTTTTAAAAATAATGTTTGCAAAAAATTAATCGAAGGTGCGATTTTAGGAAAAAAAAACCTGTAAAAGGCAAATGAAATGGATTGTTTTTTATCGCAAAGCGCGCTAAGAATTTTATATAGATACGTTTATTATAATGCATAAAGTTCGCAAAGCTTTGTCTTTAAACAGCTTTGCGAACTTTAAAACTTCTTAATTCAATATTAAGTATAAAATCTTAGTCCCGATAGCTATCGGGATTGTATTGAATTCTCATTTCAAATTAGTCTTCAATAAAATTTTAATGAGACTATTAAATGTGACAAATGTCATTTCTGCATCTTTCTAAATTTTGTATTTTTATGTATCAAAAAAAAAACAAAAAAATATGAAAAGCATCGTAGCCAAAGCATTGTTTAATAGTCATTCTTATGCTGAATACCGAAAATTAGTAACCGATTTATTGACTGAAGGGAAATCAACAGGAAATGAACAATCAGAAAGTTTGACCAATTATTCTAAATTGAATGAAGCCAGAATGAACAGACTGGAGAAAACGATTAAAATTTCTGAAACTGTTGCCGAAAAACTTCAAAATCTGGATAACCATTACATCTGGTTGGTTTTGTCTGAAGGCTGGTGTGGAGATGCGGCACAAATTCTACCAATTTTAGATAAAATGGCTCATGCTTCTAACAAAAGAGTTGATCTAAGAATTGCACTTCGCGATGAAAACGACGATTTGATGAATCAATATTTAACGAATGGCGGAAGAGCAATTCCGAAAGTAATCATAATTTGCAAAGAAGCAGGAATTGTTCGCGCAGATTGGGGACCAAGACCAAAAGGAGCATCTGAATTGATGGCGACACATAAAAGAGAAGTTGGAGCAATTGATGAAAAAATAAAAACCGATTTACAGTTGTGGTATTTGGCAGATAAAGGAATTTCTACACAGGAGGAATTACTGGAAATTATGGAGAATATTAAGTATAATCGATTGTGATTTTGTTTAATGTGTTGATAAACAAATGATTTGGTTGATAAATTTGTCTTAAAGTGTTTTTGTTTTAAATTGGATTTTGTATCTTAGTAAAACTAATCCCACTTCTATTATAACTTTCTGATTTACTCTTTTTATTGGTATTATTTATTGTCTAACATTAAAAAATGCTATTATGAAAAAGTTATTCGAAAGGTTTTATGATTTCTTCTCTCAATTTTTATTCGGAGGAAAAAATGTGCCTCACTATTAATTCAGAATAAGTATGAAGTAACATTACTTATTTTAAGAGCCTGGCACATTATGTTTTTATGTAATGTGCTTTTTTTTTAGCAGACAGCTATTCTGAGGATTCTGATTTGTAATAAAAGAAATCTTGTAATGTTATCCCAAAAGAAATGGCGCCAATGCTTTTTTCATCGTGAAGGGGAAAGGCATAATCGCTTATTTCTGCAAAAATGATAAAATCATCTGAGCCAATTCCAAGTTTTAATTTTTTGTACTCCCCGTTCAGATTACCACGACCTAAAGCAAAACCTTTTCCGTAACCGGCCTGAAGCATAATTCGGGTTTCAGGACCAACTTTTGGACTAAAACCAAGATTTAGAAAAACAGGCACAGCAACAAGTTTGTTGTCCCATTTCCAGTCCATACCGCTATGAACTCCCAATGTCAGCCATTTTTTATAATGAACTCCATAGCCAACTTGTGAGCCTAAACCATTAGGTACAAAAAAAGCATTTGTGGAAGTGGATTCGGGTTCGTAATAGTAATTATCTCTGTTAGGATTTCCGGTTATAGATACCGCAAAGTCAAATTGTAAGTATGTGAATTTAGTTGTCTGACTATGTATAAATGAATTAAATAAAGTGGTAAATGCAATAGTCAGTAAAATTCTTTTCATACAAAATTTATTTTTTTAAAAGTTCTTCTTCAAACAAAGTAATGTCAATTGCATTTTTGACATCGTAATCGCCAATTTTAGTACGTCGCAAAACGGTTAAATGAGAGCCTGAATTCATCGCTTTTCCAAAATCGTATGCAAGCGAACGAATATAAGTTCCTTTAGAACAAACTACTCTAAAGTCGACTTCAGGTAATGCAATTCTTGTAATTTCAAATTCGTGAATAGTTGTTTTTCTACTTTCGATTTCTATCGATTCGCCAGCACGTGCATGTTCATATAAACGAACTCCATCTTTTTTGATGGCAGAAAAAATAGGTGGTTTTTGGTCAATCTCGCCTAAAAACTGTTTTACGGTTTCATGAATCAGTGCTTCATCAATATGATCTGTTGGGAAAGTCTGATCAATTTCGGTTTCTAGATCATAAGAGGGAGTAGTGGCTCCAATATAAAAAGTTCCCGTATATTCTTTGGCCTGACCCTGAAGTTCAGAAATTCTTTTGGTGAATTTTCCGGTACAGATTAATAAAAGTCCAGTTGCCAAAGGATCTAAAGTTCCGGCATGACCAATTTTGAACTTTTTTGGAAGTCCGACTTTATTGATCAAAAGGTATTTTAATTTATTGACAGCTTGAAACGAACTCCATTTTAATGGTTTGTCAATCAATAAAACTTGTCCGTTTAAATATTCTTCAGGTGTCATTAGATAATGGTAAGCGGGTGAATGAAAAAGTGGATCAATAATAAAATGATTCCGGCAATGATTCTGTAATAACCAAAAACTTTAAATCCGTTTTTAGTAAGAAATCCGATAAAAGTTTTAATAGCTAATAAGGCTACAACAAAAGCGACAATGTTTCCGATAATCAACATGTTAGTTTGGTCTTGAGATAATTCGAAACCAGCTTTGTAATAATCGTAACATTTTTTTGCTGTTGCTCCCAACATGGTTGGAACCGCTAAGAAAAAAGAGAATTCAGCAGCAGAAGTTCTGGTTAATTTTTGAGTCATACCTCCCACAATACTGGCACCGCTTCGAGAAACTCCGGGAATCATCGCCAAACACTGAAATAATCCAATTTTTAAAGCTTTGGCATAAGTGATTTCAGTAGAAACTTCCGGATCGTTTGGTTTGTTGAACCATTCGTCAACTTTCAATAAAATGATTCCTCCAATTAAAAGAGAAACCGCAACGGTTACCGGGTTCTCCAATAAACCATCAATAAAATCACTCAAAAGTAATCCTAAAACGACTGCAGGAATAAAAGCGACTAAAAGTTTAAAGTAAAAATCAAAAGTTTGAAAGAAACGTTTGAAATATAAAATCACAACCGAAAGTATTGCACCAAGCTGAATTACAATGGTAAAAAGTTTAGTGAAATCATCATGAGCGATTCCGAAAAAAGAAGACGCAATAATCATATGGCCAGTTGAAGATACTGGTAAGAATTCTGTAATTCCTTCAATAATGGCAAGAACAATAGCTTGAAATGTGTTCATTTAAAATTTTAGATTTCAGATTTCAGATTTTAGATTGTTCTTTCGCTTTGCTCAGATAATTTAAAATCTTTTAATCTATTTATTTTGATTTTTTGAAGATAGAATAAATCGTGATTCCAAAACCGATTAAAACAGTGGTCGGTGCTAAACGGATACGTCTAAAGTTAAAAATATCTTCGTTAAAAACATTAGGATCTTTACTTCCTCCGCCAGACATTAAAACAAAGCCAATCGCAATTACAGCAATACCAATTAATAAAATTTTATAATTGATATTGTCAAAAAGGAATTCCTGTTTTGGTTGTTGTTCTGTTGTTTTATTGTTGTTTTTCATCTTTTGTTTTTTATAAACCTAAGTCAAACTGACGGGTTTTGTTTTTGAGAAATGTAAATCGATGGTCTGCAGTCTAAAATTAATAAAGATCATCAGTTCTTAAATTTAGGAAACGTTGTGTGGCAAAATGCGTGCTTACCCAGGTAATTAGGACTCCTAATCCAAAAACGGCAGCCAAAACCATAACGATTAAGATTTTGTCTTCTAAAATTCCTAAACCAGGGAAATTCGTTTCAACATATAGTAAAAGTGCAATTAAAGCGATTATCGCCAAACCGGCACCCAGCATTCCTAGTTTTACGCTTCGCATCACAAAAGGCTTACGAATAAAAGCTTTTGTGGCACCCACCATCTGCATGGTTTTAATGATAAAACGATTGGAATGTATCGATAAACGAAGTGAACTATTGATTAATAAAACAGCAATTATAGTTAAGAAACCACTAATAATCAAAATCCACATACTTACTTTTCTGATGTTGTCATTTACCAGATTTACCAGTTGTTTGTCGTAAACAATGTCTGAAATCATAGCGTTTTTGCGAAAACGATTTTCGATTTTTACGATACTGTCTCTTTCAACATAATCTGCCTTTAAATGAATGTCGTATGAGTTTAATAAAGGATTTTCTCCTAAAAAGGTTAAGAAATCTTCTCCGATAATATCAGTGTGTTCTTTTGCCGCTTTTTCTTTAGAAACATAAACATACGAAAGTGCAAAAGGTGCTCTTTTTAATTCCGTATTAAAAGCTTTGACAACACTGTCATTTGCTTCGTTTTTAAAGAAAACTGTCATCGCAATTTTTTCTTTAAAATCATCTGCCAGTTTTTTGGAATTAATGATGAATAACCCCAGTACTCCCAAAAGGAATAATACCAGAAATACACTTAAAACTACCGAAAAATAAGAGGAAATTAACCTGCGCTTTTGAAATTTATCAAAGTTAGAACTCATAGTCTGCTTAAATTATGTGGTAAAAATAATAAAGAATTTCTTTATTTAAAGTTATTAACGAACTTTTATCCTATAAATGTACAATTACATATCAAATAAAAAGTTGATTTAACCACAAAGTACGGAAAGATTTTTTAATGCTTTATGTTATTAACGCAAAGTATGCAAAGCTTAGTATAGATAAAGTTTTGTGTAGTGTGTTTGGCAATATCCAGTTTTGTAAAAGAAAACGTTTTGAACTTTGCGGTTAATTTTTTATAGTCAAATATTAAAATTTTAGTTTTTGAGTTTCTTTCTGAGCAAACTCTTTAATACGCTTTTCGACTTCATAAAAAACTATAATGGCTTTTTCGCCTGCTTCAGTCAATCGTGCACCGCCGCCGCCTTTTCCGCCAAGTAATTTTTCGACAAGCGGAGTTTCGGCACGCTGGTTCATTTCCTGAACCAATTGCCACGCCTGACGATATGCCATTTTCATTTCTTTGGCAGCATTCGTAATCGAACCCGTTTTTCTAATGTTTTCTAAAAGCCAGATTTTGCCGATTCCAAGAAAAGCGCCTTCAGTTTCTTCAATCCAAATACGAACTTCAACCTTGTATTTCTTATTTTCTGACATCAGTTTTCAATGTAAATAAGTATTAATAATTACAATAATACGTGTTTTTACTTAATTGAAAATAAGTAAAACGCAAATTTATTTGTTTGTCAGTGAAATAGCTTTGGAACAAACGACAATAAATGTAAATTTGCGGCTTAATTAATTTAGTGAAAAGCTTAGAACCTTAGTAACTTAGAATCTTAGTCACTTAGAAATGAAGTACAATCCAAACGAAATTGAAGCCAAATGGCAAAAATATTGGGCAGAAAATCAAACTTTTGCAGCAAAGAATAATTCTGAAAAACCGAAACATTATGTTCTCGATATGTTTCCTTATCCATCTGGAGCAGGACTGCACGTTGGGCACCCACTGGGTTATATAGCTTCAGATGTGTATTCTCGTTTCAAAAGACATCAGGGTTTCAATGTTTTGCATCCAATGGGTTACGATAGTTTCGGATTGCCGGCAGAACAATATGCGATTCAGACAGGACAGCGTCCGGAAGATACAACGCGTGTAAATATTGACGGTGGTGTAGATAAAGAAGGAAAACAAATTGCGGGATATAGAAAACAGTTAGATAAAATTGGTTTCTCATTTGACTGGGCGCGTGAAGTGCGTACATCAAATCCTGATTATTACAAACATACACAATGGATTTTTATCCAATTGTTCAATTCCTGGTATTGCAGAAAACAAGGAAAAGCATTTGATATTTCAGAGCTTGTAATTGTTTTTGAAGAAAGCGGAAATGCATTGGTTGAAGCAGTTTGCGATGACAACGTTGCGATTTTTACTGCAGACGAATGGAATTCGTATTCTGAAGATCAAAAGGAAAAAATCTTGTTGCAATACAGAATGACGTATTTGGCAGAAACAGAAGTAAACTGGTGTCCGGGCTTAGGGACGGTTTTGGCAAATGACGAAATTGTTAACGGAGTTTCCGAACGTGGAGGCTTTCCTGTTATCAGAAAAAAAATGACACAATGGAGTATGCGAATTTCTGCTTATGCCGAACGCTTGCTTCAAGGTTTAAATGATATTGATTGGAGCGAGTCCATCAAAGAATCGCAAAGAAACTGGATCGGAAAATCGGTTGGTGCTTTGGTAACTTTTAATGTGAAAAATCATGATAAAGTAATCGAAGTTTTTACCACTCGTCCTGATACAATCTTTGGAGTAACTTTTATGACTTTGGCACCAGAACATGATTTGGTAGCTAAAATTACAACTCCGGAACAAAAAGAAGCAGTTGAGGCTTATATCGAAAAAACAGCAAAACGTTCTGAGCGTGAGCGTATGGCCGATGTAAAAACCATTTCAGGAGTATTTACAGGAGCTTATGCTGAGCATCCATTTACAAAAGAAGCTATTCCGGTTTGGATTGGAGATTATGTTTTGGCAGGTTACGGAACGGGAGCTGTAATGGCGGTTCCTTGCGGCGATGAAAGAGATTACGCTTTTGCTAATTTCTTTAAAGGTCAAAACGGAATGCAGGAAATCAAAAATATCTTCGCAAATGTTGATATTTCTGAAGCAGCTTACGGATCAAAAGATAACGTTGAAATTGCTGGTTCTGATTTCTTAAACGGATTAAATTACAAAGACGCAACAGCAAAAGCGATTTATAAATTAGAAGAAATTGGACAAGGAAAAGGTAAAACAAATTACCGTTTGCGTGATGCTGTTTTCTCTCGTCAGCGTTATTGGGGCGAACCATTCCCAGTTTACTATGTGAATGGTCTTCCAAAAATGATCGACACACAGCATTTGCCAATTATTTTGCCAGAAGTAGAGAAATATTTGCCAACAGAAGACGGTTTACCTCCATTAGGAAACGCAGCGATTTGGGCTTGGGATACAAAACAAAATAAAGTTGTCGATACAGATTTAGTTGACAATGTTTCGATTTTTCCTTTAGAATTGAATACAATGCCAGGTTGGGCGGGAAGTTCATGGTATTGGATGCGTTACATGGACGCTCACAATGAGAATGAATTTGCAAGCAAAGAAGCTTTAGCTTACTGGGAAAATGTAGATTTATACATTGGAGGAAGCGAGCACGCAACAGGTCACTTATTATATTCTCGTTTCTGGAACAAATTCTTAAAAGATAAAGGTTTTGCTCCAACCGAAGAGCCATTCAAAAAACTGATTAATCAGGGAATGATTTTGGGTACAACGGCTTATGTTTACAGATTGGAAGGAACAAATACTTTTGTATCTAAAAATAAGATTGAAGGTCAAAATGTACAGCCAATTCGTGTTGATGTAAATTTTGTTAATTCTTCAGATGAGTTAAATATCGAAAAGTTCAAAGCTTGGAGAGAAGATTTCAATACAGCAGAATTCATTTTGGATGAAAACGGAAAATACATTGTAGGTCGTGAAGTAGAAAAAATGTCGAAATCATACTACAATGTGGTAACACCGGATGATATTTGTGCAGAATACGGTGCAGATACATTACGTTTATACGAAATGTTCTTAGGGCCATTAGAGCAGGCAAAACCTTGGAATACTGCCGGAATTTCTGGTGTATTTGGTTTCCTGAAAAAATTATGGAGATTGTATTTTGATGATAACGGTTTAATTGTAAACAATGACGAACCAACAAAAGACAACTTGAAATCATTGCATAAAACCATCAAAAAAGTAGCGGAAGATATCGAGAATTTCTCTTTCAATACTTCGGTTTCTCAGTTTATGATTTGTGTGAATGAATTGTCTTCTCAAAACTGTCATTCAAGAGCGATTTTAGAACCATTAGCTATTTTGGTTTCGCCGTATGCACCGCATATCGCAGAAGAATTATGGGCACAGTTAGGACATACAACTTCAATTTCTGAAGTGGCGTTCCCAGCTTTTGATGAGAAACATTTAATTGAAACGAATAAAGAATATCCGGTTTCTTTCAATGGAAAAATGCGTTTCACCATCGAATTGCCTTTGGATTTAACCAAAGAACAAATCGAAGAGATCGTTATGAAAGACGAAAGAACGCAAAAACAATTAGACGGTAGAACACCAAATAAAGTGATTATTGTTCCTGGGAAAATCATTAATTTGGTTGGATAAACCGATTTGATTTTAAAGATTAAAAATCCCAAATTCCAATTTTACGATTGGGGTTTGGGATTTTTTTTGTGCTTATTTTTTTCCGCCACAAATTGTACTAATTTACACGAATTTTTATTTTTAAAAACGCTTAGTTTGTCGTCCTGAGGAACGAAGGATCACACGCGAAACTCGACAAAGATTGGTGATTCAGTTTGCGGAATATCTTGTGTGATCCTTCGTTCCTCAGGATGACAAGATTGGGGAAAAAACTTTGCGACTTCGCATCTTTGTGAGCAAAAAAACTCGCGTTCTTTGTGTAAACCTTTGCGCCCTTTGCGGTTAAAAATCCGCACCAATATTGGAATTTTAAATTTTATCATTAAAAATTTTAAAAACTTTTGTAACATTTTAATAGTTGTCGTATCAAAAGCATGGATCCGATTTAATTAACAACTTAAAACTATTAAAAATGAAAAAGTATATCATCTTAATTATCGCATTCTTATTCTCTGCATTATGTTTGAATGTTTTTGGACAAACAAAAGAATTTCCTTTTGAGGTTTTAAAAACTGGAAATGGAGATCAATCTATTATATTTATTCCTGGCTTTGCTTCTTCCGGAGATGTTTGGAATGAAACCAAAGCTACTTTCGAAAGTGATTTTACTTGTTATACACTCACAATGGCTGGTTTTGCAGGAAGAAAAGCACAACCAAATGCTTCATTTGAAAACTGGAAAAACGGAATTGCCAATTATATCAAAGAAAATAATATTGAAAAGCCAATCTTAGTAGGTCATAGCATGGGTGGAGGACTTGCGCTTGCAATTGCCGCCGATTATCCAGATTTGATAAGTAAAATTGTGGTGGTGGATGCGATTCCTTGTTTGGCAGCTTTGAATGATTCCGCATTTATATCAAAAGAAAATAATGATTGCTCAGCAACTGTAAATCAAATGACAGGAATGACCAATGATCAGTTTTACGATATGCAAAAGAAGACAATGCCAAGACTTTTAGCTGATGCGTCTAAGCTGGATATGGTGGTAGATTGGAGTGTAAAATCAGATAGAACAACTTTTGGACAAATGTATTGTGACTTTTTCAATATCGATTTAAGAGAAAAAATAGCACAGATTAAATGTCCGGCATTAATTCTATTAGAATCTTATTTTATAAATTTAAAACCAGCAATTGAAGGTCAGTATAAAAATTTAAAGACTGCTAATTTTCAGTATGCCACAACTGGTCTGCACTTTATTATGTACGATGATACCGCTTGGTACATGGGGCAGCTAAACAATTTTTTAAAATCTTAAAATGGAATTCGAAGAAATCTACAAAACTTATTGGGATAGAATTTTCAGACTTTGCATGGGATTTGTAAATGATTATGATGCGGCGCAGGATTTAGCTCAGGAAACTTTTATAATTGTCTGGCAGAAACTCGAAACTTTTAGAAATGAGTCTTCTGTTGGAACCTGGATTTTCAGAATTGCTTCTAATAATTGTCTGAAGCAGATAGAGAAACAAAAGCGTTTTCTAAAATCAGAATTGCCGATTCATCTTTCAGAAGAAAAACAAACTTCATTAGAACCTCAAATTCAGTTTTTATATCAATGTATTACAGAACTGCCCGAAACAGAACGTATCATTATTTCTCTGGAATTAGAAGATATAAAGCAAGCAGAAATTGCCAAAATCGTCGGACTTTCTGAAGCCAATATTAGAGTGAAAATTCACAGAATTAAAGAAAAACTGACCCAAAAATTTAAAGAAAATGAACAACGATAATAATATAGATTTTAGAGATTTATGGAAAAAACAATCCATAAGTCAGCCCGATATGAAAGATTTACTTTTGAGGGTTAGTAAATTTAAAAAAGCAGCTTTAAGGAGTTTGTGGATTATGAATGTATTGCTTTTTGCAACAAGCGCTTTTATAATTTTTGTATGGATGTATTATCAGCCGCAGTTAATTTCGACCAAGATAGGAATCATATTTACCATTTTGGCGATGGCAATTTATATGTTTGTGTATAATAAATTATTGGCTAATTATAAAGATATTGATTCTACACAAAGCAATCAGGAGTATTTACAAAAGCTGATTTTGATTAAAAAGAAACAGCAGTTTTTACAAACCAAAATGATGAGTTTCTACTTTATAGCGCTTACAGTTGGAATTTGTTTGTACATGTATGAATACGCTAGCAGAATGAGTACGTTAGGTGCAGGCTTGACGTATGGAATTACTTTACTCTGGATGTTGTTTAACTGGTTTTACATTCGCCCGAAACAAATTAAAAAACAGCAAAACAAAATAAATGGTTTAATTGAAAAGTTTGAAGAAGTAAAAGATCAATTCGAATTATAAAAAAAAGAAGCTTCGTAATTTCCCCTACGAAGCTTTCTTTTTACCAAAAACATAAATCTAAATTCTAAAACTAACCTTTAAAGAGGAAAAACGTACGGTGTAAGCGGTAATACAATTATTCCGTCGCTATTTGCTGTCGCAGTTAATTCATTCTCTAATTTCCCTCCAATGTAAATTTTTCCGGTTAATGTTTGCCCGGCAACACCACCGTATCCGCTAGCGCTTAATGATGCTCCTACAGATTTTGCTTCTGCAGTGAATTCTTTAGTCCACGGAAGTTTAGTAAGATCTTCATTTAAAGCATTTCCGCCTTTTTCAAAATATGTAACAGAAGCTGTTCCTGTATAATTTCCTGTAATTTCATATCTCACATCTCTTGAGTTTTTTCCGGAGCCTTTATCGTCGTTATCGCTGCTGCAAGAAACTGCTGTAAAAGCAAGAGTCAATACAATTGCTAAGGTTTTCAAAATTGATTTCATAGTAAAATTCTTTAATTAAAATTCATAACAGAACAAAGTTAGATCCTTATTTGCCGGACAACAATACCTGATAAAATGTATTTTTTATTACCTGATATCAGGTAAAAGTGAGTGTTTTCTTTTTGAAAGTCATTAAGCTTTAATAACTTTGAGTAAATGCCCCATTTATGAAGAAAATCCACGCCTTACTACTTTTTTTAAGTTTCTCTGCTATTTCCTATTCTCAGGTAATTCTTTCTTTAGATGATGATACGGCATATATTGACAGTATCGTAAATTATACTAAAAATGTAAAATCAGACAGTCTAAAGAGTTTAAATAGTTTTAGACTGGCCAAATTGTTTTTGATGGTTCAGGATACCAGAAATTATAAAGAATATCTGAAACAGGGAAACAGACTGAAAACGAAATTTCCCTTTGTAAAAGATGCTGCCCTTTATTATAATGCTTACAATTTTATTGAAAAAGGAGATTTAAACGGTTACGAAAAAGCTTTGCTGGAAGCTAATGAAAAACTAAAAAAATACCGATACAAAGAAGCTTACAGGCTTCGGGCTATTGTATTGCAGAATTATGGAATTATTCAGCAACATAAGAATAACGAAAATGCTTATATGCGACTTTTGGTAAATGAGGCCATTCCAATTGCAAAAAAAAGCGGTGATTATGAATTAATCAGTGGTTTGAGTAAGGCGGTTGCTATTATTTTTATGAATAATAATGAAAGAGAAAAAGCTTCAGAATACCTTGATCAGGCGCAAAAATACATTGAAAGTACGACTAAAAAATCGGCAACTCTGGCAGAATCCAAAATGGAGACTTATATTATAAATGCTGAGAATTTGGTAGAGCTCAAGCATTTTTATGATGCCAAAAGTATTTTGGATAAAGCATTTGAAATTTTAAAAGAGTATCCGGAATCCAATCTGAACGATTCTTATTTTTATTCAGAAGGAATTTATTATGCCAAACAAAATAAACATAACGAAGCTTTGATAAGTTTTGACAAAGGAATACAATCATCTGCAAAGCATAAAAATCTGGTTGCTTTAAACCGTTTAAAATTTGCTGAATATGAAGTGCTTTTTAAGCTTAAAAATTATGATAAGGCAAAAAGTAATGTCGAATATTTAATTGAAAACACACCTTTTATAGTTGATAAAAAAAATTACTATAAAGAACTTTCCAAAGTTTACAATGCGACAAAAGAATATTCAAAAGCCTATTATTATTCTAATAAATACAATGTAATTAACGATAGTCTGAATGATGCAAAGCTAAAAAATGAAATTGTTGAATTAGAGGCAAAATACAAGAAAGCCGAAAGCGAGAAAAAAATTTCTTTGCTTCAGTCAGAAAATGAGAAAGCAGTATTACAGGTCAATAACAACAGGCTGAATTCGATGCTTTTTGCTGTGCTTTCATTTTTGTTGTTTTTGACTGTCTTGTTTTTGTGGAGCTGGAATAATTATCAGAAAAAGCTAAGTTTCCAGAAAGAAGTCAATCATAAGCAAGAACTGGATGTGCTGGAAAATGAAAAAAAATTATCTATTTCAAATGCGTTGATTCAAGGGGAAGAAATCGAGAGAAAAAGAATCGCCAGAGATCTGCATGATGGACTTGGCAGTATGCTTTCGGGGTTGAAAATGCATTTGAATATTGCGGATCGGGAGAAAGAAAATAATCCGAATATTAACGAAATGCTAAACGATTCCATAAAAGAGCTCCGTAATATTTCTCAAAATTTAATGCCGGAAAGTTTAATGAAATTAGGATTGGAACATGCATTAAAAGATTTATGTGTTTCGCATTCTAATCCTGAAACTACAATTGAATTGCAATACCTGATTAAAAAATCCAGTGTGCCGGAACATTTTAAAGTAACGATTTTTAGAATCATTCAGGAACTTCTGAATAATGCATTGAAATATGCTAAAGCTTCGGAGATTCTGGTTTCCTGCTCGCAGAATAAAGATGTGTACTATATTACTGTAGAAGATAATGGTGTAGGATTTAATGTCAGACATGCTGAAAAACGAGAGGGAATGGGCTTGCGAAATATAAAAAACCGTGTAGCATTTTTGAATGGAAAACTGGAAATGGATTCAGTTATTGGTAAAGGAACTTCGACTTATATTGAGTTGAAAAATTAATTACAGCTAATAAATTATGGTATATAAAACAGTAATTGTAGACGATCATCCGATAGTGATTTCGGGTATTGCAGGTTTGTTGTCCGATTTAGAGAATATCAGGATTGTAGAAAAATTCGAGTCGGGAATCGCACTTTTGGATTATATCGAAGACAATACAGTCGATTTGATTTTAATGGATATTTTTCTTCCTGTAATTAATGGAGTTGATTTGTGTAAAACAATCAAGCAAAAGCATCCTAAAATTGTAATTATCGGTATGAGTAGTCAGTCTGAAAGAAGTTTGGTGATGCAGTTTATTCAAAATGGCGGGAATGGTTATATTTTGAAGAATGCTTCTTTTGATGAATTCAAAAATTGTATTTATAAAGCGATAGATGGCGAGATTGTTTTTAGTGAAGAAGTGAAAACGATAATCAGTCAGCCATTGTCTGAAGATTTAGAACGTATTCCGGCTTTAAGCCGAAGAGAACGTGATATTGCATTGCTGCTTTCGCAAGGAAAATCGACTCAGGAAATTGCAGACGATTTATTTTTGAGTTTTTTAACGGTTCAGACACATCGCAGAAATATTCTTCAGAAATACAAAATGAAAAATGTAGCAGAATTAATTGCTTTTTTATTGAAGAACAATATGCTGAATTGAGACAAAATTGGTGCAAAAATGTCAAAATGGCATTATGTTAAAATGGTTCGTAATTTGATGTTTGTTTTGTAAATTTAAAAATCAATCTAAAAACACAAAAAAAATGGGATCAGGATACCTAATTATTGCTGGAGCTATCATGTTATTCAGCTGGCTGGTAAGCTCTCAGCTAAAGAGTAAATTTGAATTATACTCGAAATTACAATTAAGAAACGGAATGAGCGGAAGAGAAATCGCTGAAAAAATGCTTGCAGATAACGGAATTACAGATGTACGTGTTATTTCGACTCCGGGGCAGTTAACAGATCATTATAATCCTTCAGATAAAACAGTAAATTTAAGTGAAGCGGTTTACAATCATCGAAACGCGGCGGCGGCGGCAGTTGCAGCACACGAATGCGGACATGCTGTCCAGCATGCAATTGGGTATGAGTGGCTGACCATGCGCTCTAAATTGGTGCCGATTGTAAGTGTAGCTTCAAACTACGTACAATGGATTTTAATTGCTGGAATTTTAATGATCAAAGTTTTTCCAGGTTTGTTGTTGGTTGGAATTGTCATTTTTGCAGCAACAACCTTGTTTTCAATCATTACACTTCCAGTTGAATATGATGCAAGTAACAGAGCATTAGCCTGGCTGGAAAATAAACATATGCTTACGCAAGAGGAACAAGCTGGAGCAAAAGATGCATTGAAATGGGCAGCGAGAACTTATGTAGTGGCGGCAATTGGATCTATAGCAACGTTGTTGTACTATATCTCGATTTACGCAGGGAATAGAAGGAACTAAATAAATTTAATTTTCAATATCATAAAATTCCAAATTCCAATTTTGTTGGGTTTGGAATTTTTCTTTTTTACCACCTTTCGTTTCCCGTGGTTGAAACCATGGGCTATGTTTTTGGAATTTGGGTTTTAGAAAATTGGAATTTCTTTTTTTCTAAAGCTGAATTTGCCTATCAATCTGCTGATCTAGTGAGATAAATGTTTCAGTTCTTGAAACCCCTTCAATAGCCTGTATTTTGGTGTTTAAAAGCTGCATTAAATGTTCGTTATCACGACAGATAATTTTAATTAAAACAGACCAGTTTCCGGTAGTATAATGACATTCTAAAACTTCAGGGATTTTTCTCAATTCTTTTACGGCTTCAGAGTTTCTGGAAGCTTTATCCAGATAAACTCCAATAAAAGCCATAGTGTTGTAGCCTAAAACTTTTGGGTTTACTGTGAATTTAGATCCGGAGATAACACCGGATTGTTCCAGTTTTTTTAATCTTTGATGAATAGCTGCTCCTGAAATTCCTATTTTATTGGCAATTTGTAAAATCGGTTTTCGGGCGTCATCCATTAGATAGCGGAGGATCTCTTTGTCGATTCCGTCAATTTCAATTAAGAGGGAGTTGATTTTCATAACTTACAATTTGAAAGTGTTTTTTGTGATTTGGGTTTAGAATAGAAATCAAATGTAGTTAAAATGAAGCTGAAATAAAATTTCAATATTATAAACTCCAAATTCTCAAAAAAATATAACACTAAGTTTTTACTTGAAAAGAGAGATTGTAATTTTTTATATTTCAAATTTCAAAAACATAGCCCATGGTTTCAACCACGGGAAACGAAAGGTGGTGAAAAAGAAAAATTCCAAACCCCAATTGATTAAGTTGGAATTTGGAATTTAAATATTTTTCTCTTGGTTAGGTTTATTTTCCTTTGTTTGCTTCGGCAACGTATTTTTCTAAAGCCATTGTCATAGAAGGAGTTTCAGGAGTTGGAGCAAGAATATCAATTCTTAATCCGTGGTCTAAAGCTTCTTTCTGAGTTGTGCTTCCAAATACAGCAATACGAGTATCATTTTGTTTAAAATCCGGGAAATTTTTAAACAATGATTTGATTCCGGTTGGACTGAAGAAAGCTAAAACGTCATAATAAACGTCTGCTAAATCAGATAAATCACTCATTACAGTTCTGTAAAAAATAGCCTGCGCCCAATCTACTTTTAGATTGTTTAATGTTACAGGAGCATCAGCATTTAATTGGTCAGATGCAGGAAGTAAGAACTTCTCGTCTTTGTACTTCTTAATTAGCGGAGATAAATCTGCAAAATCTTTTGCTCCAACGTAAATTTTACGTTTTCTGTACACAACATACTTTTGAAGGTAAAATGCAACGGCTTCAGATTGACAGAAATATTTCAATCCTTCTGGAACTTTGTAACGCATTTCATCAGCAACTCTAAAAAAATGATCTACAGCATTTCGACTTGTTAAAATGATCGCAGTGTAATGATTAAGATCGATTTTTTGTAATCGAATCTCTTTTGCGCTAACCCCTTCCACATGAATAAATGGTCTGAAATCAATTTTTATTTTGTGTTTGTGTTGGAGCTCAAAGTAAGGAGAATTCTCCACTTTAGGTTCAGGCTGTGACACCAAAATTGTTTTCACTTTCATATTATAAACATTTTCTAAGCACTCCCTTTTGTTATCCAGTAATAAAGAAAATAATAAGGGGCTATTTCGAGAGCGCAAAGATATAAAATAAAATAAAATAACTTGCCGATTATTACGTTTTGATACGTTTTAATTGAAATAAAGTAGGAGTATACACTAATACACAGCGAAATACCAATGATTCCAAGCGGTATTATTTGCGGAATATTGTTGTAATAGAACAAAATAGCGTTGATTGGAAGGATCAAAACGCCTATATAAGTCCTGTAAGTTACCTTTTGTAGGTTAAATAGTTCTACAAAATCGTCAATATTGAAGGAAGTCGCTACAATTTTCTCAATCAAATACTTTCCTAAAATGAAATAAAGTAAGAAAGTAGCAATCTGAATAAACAAAATCCAGTCGGTTTTAGAAGCGTGTCCAAAGATATTCATCGTAAGCAGGATAAAAAAAGCATACGAGATAATCTGTACAAAAAATAAGCCCACAGTAAAGCTGCTTTTCATGTGACTGTTGTCGCGGTAAATCTTAGCATATTTGTCAGAAAAAATAAGCTTACTAAATTCACTGAATCTGGTTTCGTAAGCAGATTTTGTCATGGCAACAACAGCAAAGGTCAGCACAAATAAAAGTGTTGCCCAGTCTTTGTTTTCCAGAATTCGAGGATGAAGTTGTTCAATCATAGCGTTACAAAATTAGTAATTTTTTGATGCAATACTTTTATTATATATTTATTATGAATCAAATGCTATAAAAAGTTTACTTTTGCCGTGAAATTACCCAGAAAAAATGAATGATAGTATTGTCATAATTCCCACATATAACGAAATCGAGAACATAGAGAGTATCATAAGAGCCGTACTTTCACAGCATAAATCTTTTCATTTGCTGATTATCGATGATAATTCTCCTGATCATACAGCAAAGAAAGTAATTGCTTTGCAAGAAGAATTTCCGGATAAACTTTTCTTAGAACAAAGAACTAAAAAATCAGGTTTAGGAACTGCGTATGTTCATGGTTTTAAATGGGCTTTGGAACGTGATTATCAATTTATTTTTGAGATGGATGCCGATTTTTCGCATAATCCAAATGATCTGGAAAAGTTATATGATGCCTGCCATTTTGGTGGAGCAGATTTAGCAATTGGGTCTCGTTACGTAACTGGTGTAAATGTTGTAAATTGGCCTTTAAGCCGCGTTTTGATGTCTTACTTTGCATCTGTTTACGTAAAATTTATTACTGGAATGAAAATTCATGATGCCACGGCAGGTTTTGTGTGTTACAAACGAGAAGTATTGGAAAAAATCAATTTAAATAAAATAAAATTTGTCGGGTATGCGTTTCAAATCGAAATGAAGTACAGAACATACTGCGCCAAATTCCAAATTACAGAAGTTCCTATTATCTTTACAGATAGAACAAAAGGCGTTTCTAAAATGAGTAATGCTATCATTAAAGAAGCTATACTTGGAGTAATTTCGCTAAGATTAAGAAAATTAGTCAATTCATTATAAACCAACCAGAATGAACAGGATTTTAATAAAAAATGCCAAAATTGTAAACGAAGGGACAATTTTTGAAGGTGATGTTTTAATTGAAAATGATCTGATTGTTGAAATTGCAGACAGCATTTCATTAAAAACTTCAGATTGTATTGTAATTGATGCTGAAGGGAGTTATTTAATGCCTGGCGCAATAGACGATCAGGTTCATTTTAGAGAGCCGGGATTAACGCATAAAGGAGATATAGAATCGGAATCTAGAGCTGCGGTTGCCGGAGGAATTACTTCTTTTATCGAACAGCCCAATACCGTTCCAAATGCGGTTACTCAGGAAATATTAGAAGATAAATATCAAATCGCTTCTCAAAAATCATTTGCGAATTATTCGTTTATGATGGGAGCAACAAACGATAATCTGGAAGAAGTTTTAAAAACCAATCCAAAAAATGTTGCGGGAATTAAGATTTTCTTAGGTTCTTCTACAGGGAATATGTTGGTTGACAGAGAAGAAACTTTGGAAAAAATTTTCTCAAGCACACCAATGTTAATCGCTGTGCATTGTGAAGATGAAACTACTATTAAAAATAACTTAGCTGAATTTAAAGAAAAATACGGTGACGATGTACCGGTAACAGCGCATAATTTAATAAGAAGCGCAGAGGCTTGTTATATTTCTTCTTCAAAAGCAGTGGCTTTAGCAAAAAGAACCGGAGCGAGATTGCATATTTTCCATCTTTCAACTGCGAAAGAAATGGAATTGTTTACTAATAAAATTCCGTTAGAAGATAAAAAGATTACTGCAGAGGTTTGTGTACACCATCTTTGGTTTACTGATGAAGATTATAAGACTAAAGGGAATTTCATCAAGTGGAATCCGGCCGTTAAAACTGCTGAAGATCGTGCAGAACTTTGGAAAGCTTTGAATGATGGAAGAATTGATGTTATTGCAACAGATCATGCGCCTCATACTAAAGAAGAAAAACAACAGTCTTATTTGAATGCGCCTTCTGGCGGTCCATTGGTACAGCATGCGGTTGTGGCTATGTTTGAAGCACATCATCAGGGAAAAATTAGTGTGGAGAAAATCGTGGAAAAAATGTGCCACAATCCGGCAAAAATTTTCAAAATTGAAAAAAGAGGATTTATAAAAGAAGGTTATTATGCCGATTTAGTTATCGTTAATCCAAGTCTTCCGTGGAGTGTAAAACCAGATAATATTTTATACAAATGCGGATGGTCTCCGTTTGAGAACTTTACTTTTAAATCCAGAATTACACATACTTTTGTAAACGGAGAATTGGTTTATAATAATTTCAAAGTGAAAGATACCAGAGCCGGAAAAAGATTATTGTTTGACAGATAAAAAACAACTATGAAGAATTTTGTAGTAATAGTGTTGGTTTTATTTCTTTCTATAAGCTGTAAAAAAGAGCTCGTAAAAGAGCCGGCGAAGCTTATTGAAAAAGAGAAAATGATTGATATTATGTATGATTTGTCGCTTTTGGAAGCCATGCGTTATCAAAAACCATTGTCTTTAGATTCTATAGAAAGTGATCCAAGAAAGTTTATTTTGAGAAAATACAAAGTAGACAGTCTTCAGTTTGCTCAGAATAATATGTATTATGCTTCAGATTATGAAACGTATAAAGACATGTTTGATGAAGTTAATAAAAGAATAGCTGTAGATCAAAGGGCAGCAGATTCTCTGGCTAAAATCGATGAAAAAAAAGCAGCTAAAGCGAATAAGAATAAACCAAAAGAATTGAAAGAAGTTTCAAAAGATTCAGTTCGTAAAAACATTCCAAAGATCAATATAGATTCGATTAAAATGGAGCAAATGAAACATAGAAAACAGATTCGTTAAATCTCTTTTTTAATATAATGATGAACATCAGTAAAAACCGTTTTTAGAGCGGTTTTTATTTTTTCATTAGAATATAAATTTTTAGAATAAGATGCTTTTGCGGTTGCCTTGGTAATACTTCTTTTTCTGAAAAATAAAGTCGAGAATATTCCATCACAAATCCATAATATATTCATGAAAAAAGGGGTAGCATGGATGTGTGGTCTTTTGACTTTTAAATGATCTGCAACAGTATTTAGAATATCTTTGAATACAATATTGTCTGCTATGAGTGTGAAACGCTCGTTTGTAATATGACTTTTCATTAATTCAAAAGTAATTCTGGCAACATCATCAACAGTAATAAAACCAGTACTTCCAAGTGTGTAAAACGAAAGACCTTTGGAGACTTTTTGATAAATTTCACTACTTCCCTGTTCAAAAGTAGCCATCATTTTAGGTGGGCCTAAAATGACTCCCGGATTAACAATGATAACTTTTAGACCTTCTTGTTGTCCGCGCCAGACTTCCATTTCTGCACCATATTTAGAAATCGCATAATCGCTGTGTGGTTTTTCAGGATTCCAGTCGGTTTCTTCAGTAATGTATGTTTCGTGTGGTGCAATGTCACCTAAAGCAGCAATAGAACTAATGAAGCAAAATTTTTCAATTTCTTTGGCAATCGAAAAATTAACCATGTTTGCAGTTCCTTCGATATTGGTTTTTCTAAGTTTTTCTTCGTCTTTTGGATCAAATGAAATCAAAGCGGCACAATGATAAACTTGTGTAATATCTATAAAAGCGTTTTCTAATGAAGGGACGTCAATAATATCGGCTTCAAGCCAATTAATCTTTTCAAACAAATCAGTTTTTTTGTAAAAATCAAAAACCGATTTGGTTTTCGCAATGTTGCTTTGACTTCTGTAAATAGCCCGAACATTTTCTCCATTTTCAATTAAATGAAGTAGCAAATGTGCGCCGACTAAACCAGTTCCTCCAGTTACTAATACCATTTTGTAAAGATAGCTTTTTTGGGTTTTGCCACAAAGGCGCTAAGGCGCAAAGTTTTTTATTTCAATAAATTTTGCGCCTTAGTGTCTTCGTGGCAGACTTTTTTGCCATTGCGATTGACATTGATTACATTTGCGCAAATTATTTTAAAAAAATGAAGAATCTAGTTGAAGAATTAAAATGGCGCGGGTTATATCATGATAGTATGCCTGGAACGGAAGAACAATTACTAAAAGAAGCTACCTCTGCGTATATCGGTTTT
This sequence comes from Flavobacterium notoginsengisoli, assembly GCF_042686225.1. Taxonomy (NCBI): domain Bacteria; kingdom Pseudomonadati; phylum Bacteroidota; class Flavobacteriia; order Flavobacteriales; family Flavobacteriaceae; genus Flavobacterium; species Flavobacterium notoginsengisoli. The sequence goes on along the minus strand of NZ_JBHUOT010000005.1, from coordinate 90,596 downwards.
GATCCAACGGCAGATTCACTGCATATCGGAAGTATGGTTCAGATTATTTTATTGGTTCACTTAAAGAATTTTGGTCACAAACCAATTGCCTTAGTAGGTGGGGCAACTGGAATGATTGGAGATCCTTCTGGTAAATCTGATGAAAGAAACTTGCTTGATGAAGAAGCTTTGGCTAAAAACGTTGCCGGAATCAAAAGCGTTCTGTCTCGTTTCTTAGATTTTAATTCAAACGAAGCAAATGCACCAGTAATGGTAAATAACTACGATTGGATGAAAGAATTCTCTTTTATCGATTTTGCACGTGAAGTTGGAAAACGTATCACTGTAAATTATATGATGGCTAAAGATTCTGTAAAAAAGAGATTTAGTGGAGAAGGAGAGGGAATGTCTTTTACAGAGTTTACCTACCAATTAATTCAGGGTTACGATTTTTATCATTTATACAAAAATAATAACTGCGTTCTTCAAATGGGAGGTTCTGATCAATGGGGTAATATTACCACAGGAACAGAATTAGTGCGCAGAATGGGAGGAGAGAATGCTAAAGCTTACGCCTTGACAACTCCTTTGATTACAAAAGCGGACGGATCTAAATTCGGAAAATCTGAAGGAGGAAATGTTTGGTTAGATGCTGACAAGACTTCGGTTTACAAATTTTACCAATTTTGGGTAAATACAACAGATGTTGATGCAGAGAAATACATTAAAATCTTTACTTTCTTAGATAAAGATGCTATTGATGCTTTAATAGAAGAACATAAAACTGCTCCACATTTAAGAGTTTTACAAAAGAAACTGGCTGAAGAAATTACTGTTTTTGTTCATAACAGAGAAGAATTAGAAAAAGCAATTCAGGCTTCGAATATCTTATTCGGAAATTCAACTGCTGAAGATTTGAAGAAACTGGACGAAGCAACTTTCTTGGAAGTTTTTGACGGAGTGCCACAAGCGGAAATCACAAAAGCTGATTTAGAAAACGGATTGGATATTATTTCTGTCTTAAACGAAAAAACAGGTTTCTTTAAGTCTAACGGAGAAGCAAGAAGAGCTTTAACAGCAAATTCTATTTCGGTTAACAGAGAAAAAATAAAAGAGGATTTTACATTAACAACAAACGATCTAATCAATAATCAGTTTGTGTTATTACAAAGTGGAAAGAAAAATTATTTTGTGATAAGAGTGGTGTAAATAGTTTAACTGTTTAATCGGTTAATTGTTAAATCGATCCATCAGAATCTTTTAAGTTAAATATATAAATCCCAATGTTCGAAAAGAATATTGGGATTTTTTATTGAAGAAAAATCATTCCGTAGGAATGTTTGATTAAAGCATTGAATTAACGATTAACCCACTCTAAAGCACCATCAAATTACAACCGCGAATATCAGAATTATCAAAACGTCCTAATACCTCGAAAGAGTTGTTGGGATTTTTTTTGCCTAAATCCTGCGTTGCGATAAAAGAGCAAGAATTTATATTGGCTAAATCAATAACGTTTATACCGCCGGTTTTTCCATCATTCACATAACTGAGTGCATCTTCCGGATCACGAACCAAAATATTCATCCAGGATGGACATTCGAAAACACCTTCGCCTAACGAATACGCCTGCGCTAAAAGTTCAGTCATTCCATATTCTGAATGAATGGATGAAACGCCAAAACCTTTACATAGGATTTCGTGCAATTCTTCACGAATCATTTCTTTGCGTTTTCCTTTCATTCCTCCGGTTTCCATAATAATGGTATTTTGAAGGTTGAATTGGTGTTTTTCAATTAAATCTAATAAAGCATAAGTAACCCCAATTAAGATTACATTTTGACCTGCTTCATCTAATTCAATAAGCTTTTTGATTAGGTCATCATGATTATGTAAATAAAACCCGCTTTCAGGCTGATTGGAGAGTTTTATTAAATCTTCTACCATGTAAATTAACGAAGAGCCTTCGCGCTCTAAATAAGACGGCAAAAGGGCTAAAACAACGTAATCTTCAATATTGCCGTAAAACTGAGAAAATCCTTTGCGGTAACTTTCCTCATATAGGGAAACATCAGTAACTAAATGTCGGCTGGTAATCATTCCGGTTGTACCGCTGCTTGTAAAAGTCACTTGTGCAGGATCTGTATTTGAAACTACGTCATGACTTTTGAAAAACTGAATGGGTAAAAAAGGAATTTGCTGTAATGATTTTACCTGCTGCGGATTCACTTTTAGATAATCACAAAAATCACGATATACTTTATTATTCTCGTGCTGAAAACGAAACACCTTTAGTGCTGTTTTTTCAAATTGTTTCTGACTCGAAATGGTAAATATATCGCTGGCTGTAATCAAAACTTTTTTTTTGCAAAGATATTATATTTAGTGTTCAGTCACAGTTTTCAGTCGCAGTTTTCGGCAAAGTATATAAACTGAAACCGTCACTGAGACTGCAAACTAAAAAAAGCTCCAAAGGAGCTTTTATCGTATAATGAGTTTTCGTGTTGTTGATGCGTTTTGTTCACTTATTTTGATGATATAAACGCCTGGAGGTAATTCTGAAACATTTAATTCTTTTGTGACTAAATGAGCCTGAAGTACTTTTTTACCTAAGATGTCAAACACAATAATTTCCTTCTCTAAATCGTTTTTAGAAGAGATATATACTTTTCCATTTGTAACAGGGTTAGGGTACAAACTTAGTCCCTCAATAGAAGTAGATTCCTGAGGTTTTGGTAATTGCCTGCTGTCTTGCGCTGAGACGCTTACAGTAAAGAAAAAAGCCAATAAGAAAGTAATATAAAAGTAGTTTTTTGCCATCGCGTGTATTTGGATATCGTAAATATACAAAAAAAAATACAAAAAGTACGCCAAAAATAAATATCCTGAAATTTATGATGTTTTTAACATTATGTTTTTGAAGTTATTAGAAGTCCAAAGTTTGTTAATGACTATTACAAACAAAAAAACACCCTAATAAAATTAGAGTGTTTTTTGAATATTGTTTGTCTTACAAGATTATAGACCTTTTGTCCATCCAGCAGTCCAAGTAGGAATTCCTGATCCGTTTCCTGCTCCAGTTGCAGTTGCAGATTCTGTGAATAATTTAGAAATATCAACAGATCCACCAGCAGTTGTAGCAGTAGCTTTTGATTTAACAGCTACATCTTCGAATTTAACGTTAGTAGCTAATAAGTCAGTTCCAGCGAATGAGATACTTTCGTCGTGTTGAACATCAAAACCAGTTGCCCATCCTTTTAAAACAACATTGTCCAATTTACCTTTAGTACCAACTCTTAATTTTATAGCTTGAGCTTCTCCATTTGTTGAAGCTGTTGTACCAATTAAAGTAATGTTTTTAAGATTTGGGAAAGAAACTGGAGTAGCTTTGTGGTTGTCAGAATTGTTATCTGCTTCGATACCTCTGTTTCCAGCATTTGTTCTGATTCCGTACCAGTTTTCTCCATTACCAATCCATCCTTCAGTCCAATCGAATAAATCATCACCTAATTGAGCTGCTTTGTTAGAAACTACTAAGTGCTTAGCATCTACAGTTCCACCAAACCACTCGAATCCGTCATCTGAACTTTCATAAACCTGAACATAATCAATAGTTGTTCCTTTTCCTACTCCGAAAAATGAAAGACCATTAAATTCTTTAGAAGAGCTATAAGAAAAACCAGGATATTCAATTCTTAAATATTTGATTGATCCAGAGTTGTCATTGTCTTCTGTACCACCGTAAGTTAAATTAGAAACTTCAGCCTGAGCAGTTGTTCCTTTGTTGATACGAGCCTTTCCGCATAATACCAATCCTCCCCAAGCACCAGGCTCCTGCAATTCAGAAGTCATAATTACCGGAGTTGCAGCAGTTCCCTGAACATCAATTTGTCCTCCCTGAGCGACTGCAATATAACGTACTTCTTCTAATTTATCTTTTGCTACTGCTGTAGCCAAAATGGTAACCCCTGGCTTGATAGTTAACTTAGCAGTACTATTAACGATTAATTTACCTGTAAGTTTATAAGTTCCTGATTCTAAAATAACTTCTCCACTTTTAATTTCTCCTTGAAGATTTTCTCTAACCACTACGAAATCTGATTTTGGTCCCTCTGTTTTGTTGTCGTCACTAGAACAAGATGTTGTCAAAGTTGCAAGCGATAATGCCGCTAAACCGAAAATTGTTGAAATTGTTTTTTTCATTACTTTTTTAATTAGTTTGTGTTTATGCAAAGATTAGAACTTAAGACGCAATAAACGTTAAGCCGTTATTACGCGTTTGTTATTTGTATTTTAAAGAAACATTACGCAAATGATAACGCAATGTTTCTTTAATGTTTCCTAGAATTGGTAATTCATGCCCAATCCGAAAGTAACTCCTTTTTTATAGTTAAATACTAGAACGTCTCCACCAGCATTTTCCTGTACTCTTTTAAATTCAGGATTTAAGATGTTTCTGGCACCAAAATCAATACCCAGTTTTTTGTTTAGTTTTGTTTTAAAAACAAAATCTAATGATCCCATAGCTTTATCAACTAGGTTTCCTTTTTCCTGACTTCCAATTGCATAAAGTTTGTCAGAATAGTGATTGTATGATAATGTTGCTATAATACCAGCATCATTTTTCCAGTTTTTAGCATATGATAAGTCTGTATTTAAAATCAAATCTGAAGCGCCGGTAAATCCTGAACTACTATCTGTAAGATTGATGTTTAAGTCAGTCTCATCAATTACTTTCTGTCTGTCAATATCCTGATGAGTTTTCATAAAAGAAGCATTGAATCCAAAAGAAAGTTTGTTTGTCAGTTCTTCATCCAGGTCAAAGATGTTTTTTCTTGCTTCCAGTTCAATTCCGTAAGCATATCCTGTATCTCCAATATTTACCCATGAAATGTCGTTTGAGGCTGATGCGATTATAACTTCATTGATTGGGTCTAAGATATATTTACCAAAAGCAGTAACAGAAAGTAACTCTTCGCTTTTTGGGAACATTTCCCATTTTATATCCAAATTGTAATTTTGAGAAGGATATAAATAAGGGTTACCAATTTTTGATTCCATAACATCTTCGTAAACAAATAATGCACGTTCTTTAAATTGTGGCAAAGTATACGTTTTACTTGCAGCTAAACGAAGATTTTGTTTCTCGTTCAATTCATATTTTAAAACTAAACTTGGTAAAAACTCATTTCTTTCAAAGGTATTGATTCCTCCACCTGCATCAAATTGTGTTCTCCATTCAACAGTCTGTGCAATATTTTCATATCTGATTCCGAAAACCGAACTTAATTTATCTGTTAATTTATATTCTAAGTTTGCAAATCCCGCATGAATATCCTGATTTCCGCTATAAGTTTGTGGAGTCATTCCGGCAAATGAAGTTATTGAGAATGTACCATTATCATAATTTTGCTGATTGAAAAAGGCATCTAAATTATTGGGATCAACTCTTTCTGTCAAACCTGCTTCTGTTATGCGGAAGTTGAATTGTATGGCTTCAAAATCACGTTTTTTGAATTTACCATTATAACCAGCAACAATTTTACCTTTTGAATTTCCATTTTCTGAGTCTCCTAATTTATAGGTGAAAGCCAAATTAGCGGCAATTTCATCTTCTTTTAGGTTTTGAAAATATCTTTGATTGTCTGTGATAGTTGCCTGGGCAAGAGAATAATAATTATCGTCTCTGTAATGGAATAACATATTTTGAATTCTGTCAGGCATGCTTCCTTCAACAGTGTTATAAGAAGCTCCCCAGTTGAAATCAATTTTATCAGTTAATTTATGATTCCCCAGCAACTGATTGATAAAAACTGTATTTTGAGTAAATGTCCCTCTTTGAATGGATAAGTCAGCAGCGGCATTATCATAATCACGATCGCTTCCTAAATAAGTATCTCTGGTTTGTTCAGAAGAATTTACATATAATAGATTGTAGCCAATTTTATGATTTCTGTTTATACGATAGTTAGCATTAAACATACCTGTTGTATTGGTATTATAGCTGTATTTTTGTTGAAAGAATGATTTTTGTTCAGCTGCCTGAGCACTAACTGCTTTCGTTGAACCTTCTCTAAATTCATATCCACTGTTGAAACTTGCTGTACCAAAAAGTGAAATCTTTCCTTCTTCACCAATACGAAATGTTTTACCTGCTTTAATTCCAAATTCTCCGCCAAAAGGTGCTTCTTTTGTTGGATTTAAACTGTTTTCGAAATTATATCCTGATAGTGGATCATTAGGAACACCGTAAGAAACATAGCCTGACTTATTTGGTCCCTGCTGTAACATAAAGTTGTTGGCTTGTCCTAAAGTATTTGTATTTGTTTTTGATCCTAGTGAAATTTCAAGCATACCATCTCCACGATAGTCTTTAGAAATGATATCTACATTTCCTCCAGCAAAATCGCCATAAATTCTTGGGCTGTAAACTTTGTCTATTGAAATATATTCAACAATATCTGTTGAGAAAATATCTAAAGCAATATTTTTTCGCTCAGGATCGCTAGAAGGAATTGGTAATCCATTCATAGAAGTTGAGTTGTAACGGTCACCTAGTCCTCGAACAAAAATGTTGCTGTTGCCTTCTTGTTTAGAAACACCGGCTGTTTTTACAACAGCAGCAGCGACATCTCCAACTCCTTTTCTGGAAAGTTCCTGCGCGCCGATAGTTTGCTTAATATCTACAGCGTTTTTTTGTTCTAAAAGTAAAGCAGTTTCTTTTTGTTTACTTACAGCTGCCGCTTGAACTACGACATCTTTTAGAGTATAACTTCCAGAAGAAAGAGCCTGATTTACCACTACAGTTTCGCTTCCTTTAATAGCAACTGGAGCTTCTACAGATTCATATCCTAAAAAGCTAAAAACAAGAGTATAGTTTCCTGGATTTACGCTCAAAGAATATTTTCCGTCAACGTCGGTGTTTACGCTAATATTTGTACCTTTAATTAAAACATTAGCAAATGGTAACGGATCATTGTTCATATCCTTGTCGGTTAGAACTCCAGAAATCGTACCTTTGTTTTGCGCGATTGAAACCGTGCAGATAAATAATGCGATAAATAGAAATCTTAAATTGAATTTCATTGTTCAGTGTTGTGTTAATTTATTTTGGTGCAAAGAAAGAACCGCACCGTGAAGTCGATGTTACCAACTTGTTATGATTTTGTGTACTTAAGATTATCAAATTGTTACCAGATTAAATTACCGTTAACACCAATTTTTAAAGGTTCTTTTGTTAGTATATTTACCCCGTGAAATAAAAAACATCGGATAAATAATTAAAAAGATTTGATGTAAAAATCTCAATTTTTGCTATTTATGAAAAAAACACAAACTAAGATTTTATTAGTTGACGACGAACCAGATATCTTAGAAATCGTTGGCTATAACCTAGCTCAGGAAGGCTATCAAATTGTTACTGCTTCTAATGGAAAAGATGCTATAGCTAAAGCTCAGAAAGAATTGCCGGAATTAATTATTATGGACGTGATGATGGCGGAAATGGACGGAATGGAAGCTTGCGAGCATATTAGAAAAATTCCTGAACTAAATAATGTTATCATAACATTCCTTACGGCAAGAAGTGAAGATTATTCTCAAGTGGCTGGTTTTGATGCTGGTGCTGATGACTATATTACAAAGCCTATTAAACCAAAATTATTGGTATCTAAAGTAAAGGCGCTGTTAAGAAGGTTAAAAGAACAAGAAGTGGTTACTGATACATTAAATGTAGGAGGAATCGAGATTAACCGTGAAGAATACAAAATTATAAAAGGCAATGTAGAAATTGCTTTGCCAAGAAAAGAATTCGAATTATTTTATTTGTTGGCTTCAAAACCGGGAAAAGTTTTCAAAAGAGACGAAATCCTGGATAAAGTTTGGGGTAATGAAGTGGTAGTTGGAGGAAGAACAATTGATGTTCACATTAGAAAACTACGCGAAAAAATAGGAGAAGATCTTTTTAAAACCATAAAAGGAGTTGGTTATAAATTTGAAGTTTAGATTTTAAGATACTGAGATTCTGAGATACTAAGTTGTTAAGTGATTTTAGAATTTTTGTAAAGATTTAAAACCATCCAAATTCTTTTAATAATATTCAATACATTTAAACCATATAAGGAGCTGAAGTTTACGTGACTTCAGTTTTTTATATGGTTTTTGAGTTACACTTAATTTCTCTTAATCTCTTAATGGTTAAAATTATCAATGAAAATTAATTTTAAAAAAACATACAAATTCGCCATAAAATCGGCATTGTATATTAGTCTCTTTACAACGGCATTTGTACTGATGTTAATGTCATTATTTTATAAAAATCAATTAAAACATCAGGTTGCGTTTGGGATAATTTTCATTATTGTCATTTATATTTTTTCGTTCCTTGTTTTGCAATATCGTGTAGAACGTTTTATTTATCGAAGAGTAAAGAAAATATACGATGAGGTTTCGTTGTTAGAATCCACAACTTTAATCAATCAGCCGATTAATACGGATATGGAAACGCTTTCACGTGAAGTGAAAAAGTTTGCAACTGATAAAAAGCTGGAAATCGAAATGTTAGAAATTCGTGAACAATACAGAAGAGAGTTTTTAGGAAACGTTTCGCACGAATTAAAAACACCATTATTTACTGTTCAGGGTTATGTCTCCACTTTGTTGGATGGAGCAATGGACGATAAAAATATCAGAAAAAAATATTTAAAACGTGCCGAAAAAGGAGTGGAGCGTTTGATTTATATAGTAGAAGATCTGGATATGATTACCAAACTGGAATCAGGTGATTTAGATTTAAATATGACTGATTTTGATATCGTTGAGCTGATTCAGAATGTTTTTGATTTATTGGAAATGAAAGCCGATAAAAAGAAGATTAAACTGGCTTTTGAAAGCAAAAATGTTCAGTCAGTCATAATTCGCGGAGATCAGGACAGAATTCAGCAGGTTTTAGAAAACCTGATTGTCAATTCTATTAAATATGGAAAAGAAGGTGGATTAACTGAGGTTGGCGTTGTCAATTTGACGAAGAAAAAAGTCTTAATTCGTATTAGTGATAATGGAGAAGGAGTTGAAAAACAAAACATTCCAAGACTTTTTGAACGTTTCTATCGCGTTGACAAAAGCGGAACCCGTTCTGAAGGCGGTTCTGGTTTAGGTTTGGCGATTGTAAAGCATATTATTGAAGCACATAAAGAGAAAGTTTATGTAGAAAGTGAGTTCGGAATTGGTTCAGAATTCTCTTTTACACTCGAAAAAGCATTCAAAAATCAAAAAGCGGATGTTAAAAAATAGTAACGTCATTTTTGCTGGGAGCCCTAAAACAAAGGGTTTTAACAATAAATAAACATATCGATTTGGTCGATAACATTAAATTTTTATTATAGTAACATCTGGTTAATGATTTCTTAACATAGGTGCTCCATCTTTGCATCCTGAAATTAAGGGATTTAGAGAACTAATGATAAAAAGAAACCTGTTAGCCGTTTTATTGCTGTTAACCTTTGCTGCCAATGCGCAGGAGCCAAATAAACAAGAATTAAATAAAAAGGATGTAAAAAACGAAGTAATGCGTATTTTAGATTCTATCAACAAAGCAAAACTTCCGGATACTAAATCTGGGGGAGGAATTGAAGAACATTGGTATGACAGGATCTCTTTAAGAGGTTATGCGCAAATTCGATACAATGGTCTGTTTTCTACAAATGATAAAGTTTCCTGTGATCAGTGCGATAAATCCTGGGGAACAACTTCTACCGCTGCGGATGCAAAAGCAAATAACGGACTTTTTATTCGCCGTGCCCGTTTAGTGTTTTCAGGACAGGTTCATCCAAATGTGTTTTTCTATTTCCAGCCGGACTTTGCCAGTTCGCCAAGTACCGGAATTCAGAATTTCGTTCAAATCAGAGACTTGTATTTTGATCTTTCTTTCGATAAGAAAAAAGAATATCGTGTTCGTGTAGGACAGAGTAAAATTCCATACGGATTTGAAAATATGCAGTCCAGTTCACAGCGTTTAAGTTTAGATCGTGCCGATGCAATTAACAGTTCTATAGCAAATGAGCGTGATTTAGGAATCTTCTTTTATTGGGCTCCGGCCGAAATAAGAAAACGTTTTGAAATGCTGGTTAGAGACGGATATAAAGGTTCAGGCGATTTTGGTGTATTTGCTTTTGGAGTTTACAACGGACAGATCGCCAATAAAATGGATGGAAACAGAGATCTAAATGTGGTTACGAGAGTAACTTATCCATTTGTAATTGGAAGCCAGATTATCGAACCGGGAATCCAGGCTTATACAGGAAAATGGGCTTTTACCGGAGAAATTTCCTCAGGGGTTATTGTAAACGATCCGCAGTATGTAAAAGATCAAAGAGTAGGAGCAACATTTGTTTTATATCCAAGACCTTTCGGAATTCAGACAGAATACAATATCGGGAAAGGACCGAGATACAATACAGCTACAAATACAGTAGATGAAACAGATCTAAATGGAGGTTATGTTTTGTTAAATTATAAATGGGATATTAAAAAACAGCATATTTATCCTTTCGTTAAATTTCAATATTATGACGGAGGAAAAAAATATGAGAAAGATGCCAGAAGCTATGTTGTAAGAGATTATGAGATTGGTGTTGAATGGCAACCCATTAAAGCTTTTGAGTTAACAGCACAATATGTAATTGCTGACAGAACTTTTGAAGACAGTGCACTTCCAATAAACAGACAACAAGGAAATGTTTTAAGATTGCAAGCGCAGTTTAACTTCTAAAAAAGGAAAAAATAAAATCTGTATTTATCTAAGCTTTTACAAAAGCACGGATAAATACAGATTTTTTATTGTTGAGAATTATTTTCGAAAACAGCAAATAACGAATCCCAGTCGATATCATTTTTAAATTGGGATAATCCTTTAAAAGACTTTACTTTTGATAAATCTTCAATAGTAAAATCGTCTTGCATGGCATAAGGCACAAGATTTTCTTCCTGAAGTTTTATGGCCAGATATTCCTGCTCATATTGCCCCGGAGTTGGAATAAAAAAAGCTTTTTTACCCAATTTCGCTAAATCCATTACAGTGGTGTAACCCGAGCGGCAAAGAACAAATTCACTTTCGTTAAAAGTTTGTTCCAGTTGTTTCGAATTCATAAAGTTATAATAAGTCACATTTCCTGCTTGCCACTTTTCCTGAGATTTATCTACAATTCCTTGCACAAAAACCACTTTTCCCGGATATTTTGCCGCTTCTTTCTGCAGTTTTTCGTCCAGGAAAGTACGCTGCGGTTCCGGTCCGGATAATATAATCATAAGATCATATATTTTAGGAGTATCTTTTTTTCGCATGCGACTTAGCGGACCGATATATTTTAAATTTAGTTCTTCTGATTTAACATGACCTAAATCTCCTGTAAGATTCACTTCTTCGTTAGTATCCGGAACCCAGCATTCGGTATACTTTTTTATGATTTTCTGATGACATTTACTGGTAAACCAAGTTGTATTTCCTGTCATTACATTCAATTGATGTGTCATAAAAACTGATGGCACTTTTTTACTGAAAACGCCTAGTCTGTTGTCTGAAATGATACCATCAATACCATGTTTTTTAATCCAGGTATTAACGATTTTTTTCTCATCCAAAATGGCAGTAATCATCTTTGGAAGATTTTTAATCATCTTCCATTTAAAATTTTTTCCATTCTTTGCATACTCAATATGATAAGAAGGAAGTTCTAAAGTTTGTATGTAAGGAAATTCTTTTCTTAATAAAGCAAGCGCAACACCATCTGAGGCAATAATCGGAATGTAATTATTCTCCTGAAGCGCTTTTATGATAGGAATACAACGAGTTGCATGGCCAAGTCCCCAATTTAATGGAGCAACTAAAATAGTTTTATTCGCAGAATAATCAATGCTCATTTTTAATGCTTTTTAAAAACGAAGATAAAGAAATATGTTTTCCATGCTATTTCGAGGGTATTACTAAATTATTAACTCTATATTCTCACAAACACTAGGGATTTACAGGGGTGTTTCAAAAATAATTTTATTTCACTAAATAAGATTATCTCTATGTTAAGTAATTTTCGATTTTTAGAAATGACCTTAATAAGGAACTTTGTAAGTTTAGTTATAATATAAAAAAAAAACAGGTTGTCTGGAAAAGGATAATTTCTTCTATCAAGTGAGGTATTTATAAAAGTCTTCTAACCAGTAATACCCTAGCGGGGGAAAATATTTATAGAATTACAATAAGACAAATAAAAAAGCTCCAGCGGAGCGATATATTTGAATTGTGAAAAAAATATGTCGCTCCGCTGGAGCTTTATATTGTAAACATATATTGTTTCTATAAATATTACGCTTCTCCGAAGCTTACAAAAAAAGGAACTGTCTTTTTCGAGCAGCTCCTTTTGAATTTATTCTTAGCAATGCTTAGAATCTAAGTTATCTCAGAACCTTAGCATCTTAGTATCTTAGTATCTCAGCATCTTAAAATTAATCCTGAATATACGTTTTATTACCATTTTTGTTGATATAGTATTTTCCGCCTCTTGGACCTGTATATACTTTCTTACCATTGTATTCACCAGTCACTTTATCTGGAACAGACGGTGCTTTTTCGTTTGTTTCTTTTAAAGTTTTTGTTGCAGATTTTTTAGCAGCTGTGGCATCTTTCTTTGCGTTATCAGCTTTTGCCGTTGTTTTTTTAGCATCGGCTTTAGCTTTGTCTGCTGTACTTTTAGCTTTGTCAGATGCAGCTGTTGCTTTTTTAGCATCAGCTTTTGCTTTGGCTGCTTCTTTATCGGCAGTTTTTTTGGCTGCATCAGCAGATTCTTTCTTTGCTTTAGATGAAGCTGCTTTGGCATCATCTGCTGCTTTTTTAGATTTCGTTGCTTCTTTTTTTGCATCAGCCGAAGCTTTATCTGCACTTGCTTTTGCTTTTTTTGCTGAAGCTTCTGTTTTGCTTTTCGCCGCTTTCGTAGTTGTTTCCTGGGCGTAGAAATTGGAAGAGAAAACAACTAATAAACAGAATAATACTAATTTTTTCATAAGGTTATACGTTTAAATTTCAATTAAAATTAAACAATTTTTTCTCTCCTTTTTCGCAGTGCATTAAAAATATGCACGAAGCTGAATATTGCCCGTATGAATCGTATTTCCCGTTTCGCTTTTGCGTCCCAGATAGTTTAAATTAACATCTAAAAAAGTTGTAATGTTCTTTTGCAAAAGCAGTTTCCAAACTAAATTGGATCCTGCCTGAAGTCCTTCCAGCATTTGGAAACCAACAGATGAAAATTCATTTCCATTAAATTTATTTTCATAAAAAGAAAATTCGCCATTTACCGTAACTTTCTTTTCGCCGGCATATGAAAATGAAGTTCCGATTCGGTTTTGTTTTAAAGTTTCAAAATTTCCTATTTGATTTTTCTTGTTCTGCAGTTCATAAAAGAAATCCAGTTTGGTGTTTTTAGAAAACAAATAACTGATTTTTGGCGCCAATTGCCAGCCGTCGATATCATAATTTTTTTCATCAAAATCTTCTGAAACTAAATCAGTTTTAATGGTTTTAGTAAAGAGATTAAATAACCAGCTTTTTTGATACAAATGCGTATATTGAATTTGGTGAGAATAATTACGGACATTTTGTGATCCAATAGAAAGAAGACTTTTTCCTTTATTAACAAGATAAGAATAGGTAACCGAATGTTTTTGACGGCCTCGGTTGTAAAATAAGCTGTTTCTGAAACTAGAATTCAACCCTAAAATATTTTCTTCTGAAGAATTAAACGGATTCAATTCTAGTTTTTCTCCTTCGCTTTTTACTTTTCTATCCATTATAAACGAAGTCTGATTATAGAAATAAGATAATAATTTTTTAAATCCTTTTTCATTCTGCCATTGCAATGGATTCAAAGTCAAAGATTGAGAAAACTTATTCTGATTGGTTTTGATGTAAATTTGATTCGGAAGAAAAATCCTCACATATTTGGCCTGATCCTGAAAAATGGCGATTTCAAATTCCTGCAATTCCTGAATTCCGTTGCCGTTGTAATCATTCCATGTATAAACTCCTTGTCCCGTTGGCACTTCGACATACGTAAATTCCTGCTGTGCAATAGTTCCGGAACTGGTTTCATAAGTAGTTCCAATCTGCATTAATTGGTTAAAGAAACGATCATTATATAAAACTCTCGAATTTAAGGAAGGCTCATTACTTCTTGTATTATCGGTAAAATCCAAATTTCGATAACTCGCATAAACCGCCAAATCGGTTGTTTTGTTTTGAATTAATTTCGACTTCAAATAATAGGTCTGCGAATTGTTAACGTGTTGTAACAATCCATTTTGTAAACTATCATTTCGTCTTTGCAGATAACCAATTTCTACAAAAACTTTGGTGCTGTCGCCTCTTCCTGTAAACACACCATATTCTGAGAATCTTTGGCTTAAAGCAGAAAACTGATTGGTAATTTTATCTTTTTCCTGATTGTCTTCTAGCTGCATACTTCCACCAACCCAGTTTTTGCCAAAATGATATTTCGCTCTGGTTTGGTTTCGAATGAATTTTGAAGTCGAAGCCGTAGCATCCGAATTTAGAAAGCTTCCATTATTTTCGATTGTCCATTTTTTTATTTTGAATAAAGCCGAAGTCGTATGTCTGGATCCTGCATAACTTTCACTAAAATCAAGCTTCTCAAATTGATAAGTGACCAAGCCGATATTTGAAGTTTTCTTTTCAGAAAATAAATTAAAATTGAAACCCGTAACCAAAAGACTCTGATTGCCCAAAAGTGTTCCCGTTAAATTCCAGTCACGATTAAATTCTATATTGTATAAGCGTTCAATTGACTTGAAATCTTGCTGTACATATTGGTAATTAGCAAAAGCATCTAAACTCCAGCTTCGGGAAAAAAGACGTTTTTTCAGATTGGTTTTAAAAGCAATTCCTTCGTTATTCGAATCGTCAATTCCGGAAAATAAATTTTGATCGTTATTGCTGACAGCCAATTCAAAATCAACCAAAGTTTTCTCGTTCGGATTATACTTTCCTAAAAAAGTAGCAACCTGAAGTTTCATTGGAGCAACAAGTTGCACAATGGGTTCATAATTTCCTTGTAAAATACCATTTATAGGTTCTACATATTGATAAATACGTTCTACCGAATTGTTGTTTTGAATGATATAATTTCCTGCATTGGCGCCAACCAGGCTAAATCTCACATTGTATAAAACATCTTGCGGATTGTTCGAATATTCATAAGCTTCAACCGAATTTACAAGAATCTTTTTATATAGAATTTTGTTGTCGGCATATTTATCTTCGTAAGCAGATGGTGCTTTCATTAAATTAATATCATCTCCTGCCTGACTTAAAATCTGAACTTGTTCTGGAGAAAGATTTTGCTGTAACGGCTGATTTTTCATATCGTTTTCAGAATACAAATAACCGCCAAAACTCCATTTATTGTTTTCATGCGTCGCGCCGGCATACGTTACCAGACGATTGTAATTTCGTTCAGAATATTGGTATTCGACATTAATTCTCATTTCTGAAGTTATGGTAAAAAGCGAAGTAAATACAATTTCTCCTGCATTATAATCTATTACATAATCGTTGTTTTCACCGCGTTTCAATAAAACGCCATTTACATACACTCGCTCAGAACCTGAAATTACGAGAACATACAATTCGCCGTTTTGTCCTTTCAATTTGTATGGACCCTGATTTCCTTCCTGACCTGTAAAAGTACTTTTGGCATATTGTCCTTTTACAAAAGCTACAGAAGCAAAGACATTGGTCTTGCTTTTTTCGGTGTCAAAATCAAAACTTGCCGAAAGTCCCTGTACTTTTTTATTAAAATTCATGAACTGGGTTTTCCTGTTTTCTAAAAAGACATCGCCTGCGCGAATACTCCAGTCCTCACTGAAAAGTTCCATGAAAATATTATCAAACTGATCCAGTTTTTGCGAATAGCCGCCATCCTGCAACGGAATATTATTGTCCTGAAGAGAAGCTCGTAAACTGACTTTATCTGAAATTTTACCGGTAATCTGTAAGTCCAAATTAGAATTTAAAACCGTACTCTGATTGTTCCCAATTGTAATGCCTCGCGTAATGCTTCCGGAAGTATTTAATCCGTCAAAAGGAGTTACTTTTTTTGCGTTGGAGTTATTGTCTATTCGATACAGTTTTTCGGTTCCAACATCGCTGTTTACGATTTGATCCGAATTATAAAGACTATATTCTTTAGTTAAGAAATCTGGATATTTGAGGTAATTGACAATTAAAGTATCAGAAGCAGATGGAAAATTTTCCTTTAAAAGTAAAAAGCCTTTTTGGAAATCTATTTTATAAAAAGATGAATCTATAGGTTCTTTTTTAGTGTTTAAGAGCTGAAAGAAACCAGAATTAATACTGACATTTTCAATCCGAATAGTGTCTTTTGTCGGTACTATTTTTTTGGTTTTGTATAACGATTCAGTTTCCTGAGCCTGAAGGGCAGAAAACCAAATGAAAACCGTCAAAAACAGTAATTTTTTCAACATAATACCTTAACTCTAAAAAGCCAAAAGTAGTATTTATAATTGGGAAATCTTGAGGAGGATATTTTAGATGTCTAAATTGATATATAAGTCTTTCAATTACTCATAAATCTTAAGTGTTTTTTCGATAATACAAGGTGGCAGTAGTTTCGCTTTGGTTCTCAGATAAGACGAATTAGAATTATTCTTCCAGACTATATTCTCCATTATGATAATTCTTTATTATTTTTCCGGCAATTTCATAGTCCTCTTTTTGAACTTTTAAAATGGCAGGATTATAACCTCCGGAAGAAATTGACCATGGTTGAATGATTGACATATTCTCATTGGCAATGAAAGTTTGAATTCCGGCATTTTCTAATAGATTTTTAACATTCATTACTTCTATATAAGAGCCTTTAAAGATTTCAGTCATAATTGTTTTATTTAATTTTTTTTATTTCGAATTACCATATTTTTATACATGACAAGAATACAATTGAGAATAAAATTAATCTGTTTATCAGTAGAATAGTATAAGGCGTTTTTTTAATGCTATAGATTATGCTGTTTCATAGCGCTTTTTTCTTTCTTAATTCCTGCTCTGTAACTCATAAAAACAGCAATACCGGATAAAAATGGTCCAATGGATAATCTAAAATCCGAAAACGAAATTTCTTTTAAACTTTCCTTTTGAAGTAAAGGAGCTAAATCAAAGCCAATGAATAATAGAACAAGAATTAAAAAAATAATTAAGAATTTTTTTCGAGCTACCATATAATTGTAATTAATAGAATAATTTATCTTTTTACACTTTCACATAAAATCATTAAAATGAGAATCATAATAACACAAAGAAAAACCGAATTAGGATTGGCAAAATTTATTGTCCATCCCATTTCTTTTATTTTTTTTGGAGGAAATATTCTTTTATCCTTCGGATTATAATAGAAAAGTCCCCAAACCCAATTGTCTGGATCCTGGCTCCAATTGTTTTGTTCTTGTTCAGAAGGCTCTTGATCGTGTTTCATTTTTTAGAAGAATTATTCTTTTTACTATTGTAGCGATATCCTAATGCAATTATAATTACAAGTAAAGATGTTATTAAGGCTGTGTTATTCATGATTTTTGGATTGATTTAATTTTAAATTCCTTTCCGTCTTAAACAAAACAATTACAACACATAATACTAAACCTATAAGGACAGACAATTCGGTGAATCGGGTACTGCTATAAATTATGTATAATGTAATTTGAATAAGAAGCAAAAGAGTTAATAGAATTAAAAAAAGATTGGTACTGTATTTTTGAGCAAAGTCCCAGTTGGATTTATTTTTCATTGAGCGAGTGGTTCTATATCCATATAAAGAATTTATATTCTTTGGAGGAAATAATTTGGTTATAAGCATAACAAACAATACAATGATAACGGTTGGATTTTTAGATAAAAGATTTATTACTTCCATATTTTTAATTGGTTTGTTTTGGAAATTTTGTACCCCATCGAAGGCATAACGAAGTAAGGATTGATAACAAAAGTGCTAAATACATCATAGGATTGGTTTTGTTAGCTATTATTTTTTCAACGAAAGAATCACTGTCTTCAAAAAACAGAATTCGAAACATTAATAATGCATACAAGGGGAGCAAAATGTAATTGATTGCTATGTATGCATTAGTATGATTTGGTTTCATAGTTTGATTTTAATTGTTTTCTTTCCAATATTCACTATAAAAATTATCTGTTTTCATTAATTCTTCATGATTTCCAAATTCTGTTATAGTTTTATTTTCCAATATATAAATCGTATCAGCAATATTTTTTAATTTATGTAGGCGATGCGAAATGAATAAAACAGCGCAATCTCGTTTTATTTTTTGGAGTAGCTGAATAGTGAAATTCTCAGTTTTCCGATCCATCGCTGAAGTAGCTTCATCCAAAATTAAAAATTGTGGTTTTTTATATAAAGCTCTTGCCAATGCAATAAGCTGTTTTTGTCCGCCACTCAAATTAATTCCTTCTTCTCCAACTACGGTCATTAAGCCTTGTGGCAATTGATCAAAGTAGAATTCGAAGCCATATTCGACAATAAAACTCAAAACATTTTCTGAAGAATCTTTAGTTCCCAGAAGAATGTTGTCTATGATATTTCCGTTAAAAATAGTAATTTCTTGTGGGATTACACCTATGAAATCGCGATAATTTTCGAGTTTAATTTCCTGAAGCTGATATTGATTGTTTACCATAATATTTCCATTTTCATAAGTATAAAAACGTTGTAAAATCTGTCCTAAAGTACTTTTTCCGGTACCGCTTTCTCCAACAAAGGCAATAATTTTTCCTTTTTCGATTTGAAGATTTAGATGATGGAAAAGCTCGCTTCTTCCTGCAAACCTAAAAGAGAGATTTTGAATCTTAATATTTTTCAGTTCAGAAATTTCAATTCCCTCAGTTTTTTCTTTTTCGACAGAAGCAAATTCATACATTCTGTTGAAAGCTATTTTAGCTTCGTTTATCGGGATAGAAATTAAAGCCAAATTTGCAATAGAAGGAAGTAATGAACCAACAATTCCTAAAATTGCCATTAATTCTCCAATTTTAATTTCTTTATTGAAAACCTGTATTGAAGTGTAAATTAAAATACCAATGACAAATACAACACTGGCTATACCGGATTGCCAGGATAAAGTCATGTTGATTTTCCCAAGATTGAATATTTTTTCCTGATATTTAAAAAAAATATACTGGTTGAGTCGATTAAAAATATCTTGTTTGTTGTCATTTTTAATCGTAGAAATTCCTTGAATTGTATTGATAAAATTACTTTCGACTGAAGCAGAATTTTGCATTACCTCTTTTTGAGATAAAACAATTTTTCGATTACTGCGATAGATGATGAAGAAATAAATAGGTAAACTTAAAATACAGATTAGTCCTAGTTTCCAAGAATAAGAAAATAAGAAAACAGACGAAATAAGAGCGACGAGTATATCTATTGTTAATGAGCTCGTAAGCATCCTGATAACATTTTGTATACGCTGTGTATCATTTAGCCTAGCCACAAGCTCTCCTGTTTTTCGAGTGTCAAAAAATGATTTTGGCAACTGTATTAATGAAGAGAAAAAGGTATTATTTATCCGGTTGTTGAAATTTTTTGATTGCTGCAACACAAAGTATTGTCTTAAAAAAGTTATGCCTACACGGGAAGAAAGCAATAAGGTTAACAATATAATTCCAGAAATGAGTTTGTTGATGTTGTTTGATGGTAATATATCATCAATCAATTTTTGAGAAAATAATGCCATTGCCAATCCTAACCCAGCCACAAAAAATCCAAGTAAAACAGAAATCCAGATTAATTTGTAATCTTCTTTTAAGAGATTTAAGAACCATTTTTTTTGACTGTTTAGTTGCATTTTTTGAGTGGCAAAATTGGCATTTGGTTCGAGTGCCAAACAGGTTTTAGAAATCCATATTTTTTCTAATTCAGAAATACTTAAAGTATAAATTCCTTTTGCCGGATCGCCAATTAAGAAACCTTCTTTTTCACTATATTGATAACAAACAATGTAATGCTGCAACTCATTTTCTATTAATACATGTAAGATAACAGGTTGTTTGTGATCTATTAATGCCTGGATGTCGGCTTCACAGCCATCAGCAACAAAACCTAGTTGATTAGCAGCCTGATACAAACCCAACATTGTTGTTCCCTGCTTTGTGGTCCCGCTTAACTCTCTAATTTTTTCCAAAGAGTTATTACCATTGTGTAGTTTTATGATAGACAGCAAACAAGCTACACCGCAATCTGATTGATCAAGTTGCAAAGTATGAGTTTTTGAGATATGTTTTAGACTTACCAATTTTATTGAATATTCAATTTTTTAAACAGAATTACAGGTTTTATCTGTCCTTTTATTTTCTCTATTAAGTTTTGGTTTTTATCATATAATACGATACAGGGTAAAGAATGTACATCAAAAGTAGTTGCGAAAGTAACTTTGCTGTCATGGAGAAAATGAACATTATTATAAAGATCGAGTTTATAATGTTTAGAAAACTTTTCGATTTGTTCTTGCTTTTCAAATGAAATAAAAATGATTTGACAATCTTTGAATTTTTGTATGTTTTCCTGAATCATAATGGCTTCTTCATTACAATATTCACATTCAGTATTAAAGTAAATAAAGATAACAGGTGTTACTTTTTTTAGGTTTTTATTGGTGAATCTTTTTCCGTTTATATCCTGATAATTGAATTGAGGAATGGTTTTTATATTTTGTTGTATCTCTATTTTGTGGTTTATTTTTGAGACTATTTGATATGTTAAAAAGATTACACTACTAATAAATAATAGGGTGAGGATTGTCTTTATGTTTTTTTTCATTGTATTAATTTAGTTGTAATTTAGTGTAAAAAACATAATTGTTGCAACCCATAAGAATAAGCTGGGGACATAGCTTAAACCAACAACTTTTAATCCATAATCTGTATTGGTCTGAGTGTGTTTGCCAATTTCATATCCTAAATAAATGATGTAAAAAAATTCAAATAAATTAAGAACCTGAAAAGGGTAAATAAACCAAATTTCTAATTCTTTATAACGCACAATATTTAGGGCAGAAAGCGGGTAGAAGTTTTGAATATCTTCTAAAATAAAATTGGTTTCAAAAAAATAAAACCAAATCAATTTAGAAATTGGCACTAATAAAAAGATAAATTCTGCTTTCAAGACGAAATTTAGGATGATGCTAAACTTTAAATCTCTGTTTGAAAAAAACAAACCTATATAAAGTATTGAAGCTATTATTGAGGTTTTAATTAATAATAGTATTGGAATAAAAATATAACCTATCCATTCCCATTTTTTTTGAAATTTGAAAAATTTATCAATTTGATTAGAAGTAAATTGTTCAGAGAGTGAATTATATAATAACTTATCTAAATCAACTATTTCTTTGAAAAAATGGTTTAGTATAATGGATAAACTACAAAGTAATAAGTACTTTAAAACAGCACTATTCATATCAAGAATTGTTGATTTTAATTATGATTTTTTTATTTTATCAATAAGAGACATTGTGATAACAATTGCTAAACACAGTGCTCCTGCTGTTTTTAGCATGTCTGAATATGAATTTTGATTTGTATAATAGTAATAAATTAGATAGATATTAGCTATAATAGCAATTAGAAACTTTAAGATGGCAAATTTCATGAAAATAAGATTTATGAATTAACCCAGAATAAAGCATTTTACTCTGGGTTAATTTTTTTAGCTATTCCAACATCTGCCAATTTCACTATTTAGTCCACTGACACTTGATATTAAGGCTCCTCCAGGATAACCATATGTTACAACCGCAAACATTCCAATCCAACCACAAGGGACTGCACCGCCTTTTATTTTTTCTAATTTATTTTTGCTTACTTTTTTCATTATGCTTCTCTTTGTTTGTTGTTATAATCCCTATTAAGTTTACACATACAGCTATAAACATTGTCATTGTTAGATATTCAGATATTTTATCTGAAAGAAAATGCTTGTTTAAGTTTAGGGCAAGTATGAATAAAACTGACCAGATAAGAATTTTGAGACTTTTATAGATGATTTTTAAATCTAAAAGATTACACAGATGGCCTTAGAAGTAATCTTGTGCAGTACCAAGTGCAAAAACGCGATACTGGCGAAAAAGCCTCCAGAAATGTAGCATTTCATTAGTGCTGTTGCTCCAATTAGCATGCAACCTCTATTCTTATCCTTTCACTTAAACTCTCCATCTGTTTTAATTCTAGTTTTTGATAATGATTTAAATTTATTAGTTAATGATTGTTTTTTCAGTTGAAACCAATTAAAAGTTTTTATTGCCTTTTAATTTACTTTGAAGACATTTTTTAATGATAACTATTGTTGTCTTTTGGATTATAATTTTTCTTTTTTTTTCCATAAAATATTTAATAGTAATACATTTTCGATGAATAGAATATTATGTAATAAATCGACCCAAATTTGATCGAATGAAATGAGCTTTAAATTAAATAGGAACAACATAAAACACCCAATTACATTAAATAGAACTATGATAATTGAAGCTGGGACTTTCATAATTAGTTTCATTTGAAAATTAAAAACAGTCAGAGGCGGCGGCTGTAAAAAAACCTCCAATTGCGCCAGCGGCAAAAATAGAGCCAAATGCGGCTCCTCCAGATCCTACGGCTAAAACTGTAATAGCAGCTCCCATTAGCATGCAGTTTCTACCACTAATTCTTCCCCCATTTAAGTTTTCCATTTTGTTTAATTTTAGTTTTTTCATAATGATTTAAATTTATTGGTTAATATTTTGATTTATTTCACTTATAAATTGATAAGAAGTTTAAAAAAAGCCTCAACCAAAAATCGGTTGTTTTTTATTTTAAAGTTTAGTTTTAACATAATATTCTTCAGTTATTTAAAAAGAATTAGACGATTTTTTTATTATAAGTATATTTATTTAAGAGATTTAGAATTATTCTTTTTGTACATTAAATAAAACACCACATTTGTTAATATACTTGAAAGAATTAGTTTTATTTCTGATTTTGTAAAAATGAGGGACAATAAAAAAATAGAATTCAACAGAATAAGAATGTAGATAGTCTTTTTCATTTTAATTATTTTTATGCATATAAGTGAATTATTATACTTATGAATTTATAAGGAATTAATAAAGTATTAATCTTTAAGTGTTTATGATGTAGTTTTTATTTGCAAATCAGAAGTGTAAAATGATAAATCCAATATTTCATAAATAAAAAAGGATTAAAAAACTTTTGTTGTGATTTTTAAATAGAATATAACAGGCAAAAAAAGTTATATTATTTTCTGTTTCGATTTTAACTTAAAGTGAAAGCATAAACAGATTGTTATGAAAATCCAAAAATTTAGCTTCTTTACATTTTGTGAAAAGATGTTAAAAAAGATATCACAAAGAAGGATATTAGTACTTACTAATAAAAAAATCCAGAATGTTTTTTTCATAATTCTTCAGATTAAATCAGTCAATATTTGAGTTAATTGTGTTACAAATTTATAAGAGTTGTAAAAAAACTCTTACCCTAAAATCGGTTATTAAAAACCTAAATTCGACTAATTGTAAATTAATTCTTATGTTTATATTTGTTTTTAAAAGGTTAATTATGAATAAAATTGTAGGAGATAATTTGAAAATGCTGCGAAAATCAAAAAATATGTCGCAGGAAGAGGTTGCAGATCGGTTAAAAATTTCGCAGTCTGCCTATGCTAGAATGGAGCGAGGCGAAAGTACTTCTTGGACTATTCATTTTAATAAAATCTGTCAAATGTTTGATATAACTCTTGAAGAATTAGTAAGAAGGGGAGTGGGAGATTCTGTATATGAAAATTTAATAGGTACAGAACTCCAAACGGAAAGTGAAGCGCTTCATTTTTATAGAAAAATAATAAGACAATACGAGCTGCAAATAGAAGATTTGAAAATGATTATTAGTGAGTTAAATAAGGGGAAAAACTAAAAAGGCTCTACAATCAAGTAGAGCCTTTCTAAAATATAGTTGAATTGAAATAATTACCTTTTATAAAGCAATATTAATTAAGTTCTTTAGTCACAATCTGCATGGTTTCACGGCTAACTTGTTTCAATAAAACTTCTTTATTAGCTTCAACAGTTTCTGCAGCTTCTTCTGTAAAATGACGAATCGTATATAATGTTACATTCTCACTATATTCAACTTTGAATTTTTTAGAAAGAATAGCATTTAATTCAGGGAAATTTCCAAATTTATCTTCTACACAAACAGAGAAACTAATGGCAGAGTTCTGAATCAAGTTTACTTTGATTTTAAACTCGTGAAACAAACCAAAAATTTCACTAATGTTTTCTTCCATAATGAAAGAGAAATCAATAGAAGAAAGAGAGATTAAAAGCTGTTCTCTTTTTACAATAAAACATGGATATTGCGGTTCCAAATCAACACCTTTAGAAACGCAGGTTCCTTTTAATAAAGGATTCACAAACGATTTTACATACAAAGGAATTTCTTTTTTCTGTAAAGGCTGTAACGTTTTTGGGTGAATAACCGTTGCTCCGTAAAATGCTAATTCGATAGCTTCACGATACGAAATCTGGTTTAATAAACTTGCATTTTCAAAATAACGAGGATCGGCATTCATAACTCCGGGAACGTCTTTCCAGATCGTTACGCTTTCTGCATTTAAGCAGTATGCAAAAATTCCGGCAGTATAGTCAGAACCTTCGCGACCTAAAGTTGTGGTAAAGTTGTTTTCGTCAGCACCTAAAAATCCTTGTGTGATATTCAGCTGTTTTCTTGGAACATTTTTACTGATATTTTGCTGTGTAGTTTCCCAATCTACTTCTGCATCTCTGTAATTGGCATTGGTTTTAATGAAATTACGAACATCAAGCCATTGTGTCTGAATTCCTCTGAAATTCATATAATGACTTAAAATATTGGTAGAAATCAATTCTCCAAAACTCACCACCTGATCGTAAACGAAGTTGTAATTTGGAGATTTATTGTGCGCTAAAAAATATTCTAATTCAGCAAACTGTGTATTTACAGCAGCAAAAACGTCATTGTTTTCATCTTCAAACAAATCCAATAAGATTTGATTGTGATATTTTTTTATTTCTTGTACAGAAGAATTTAACTCTGTCGATTTTTCGAAGTAATTCTTAATTACAACTTCAAGAGCATTTGTTGTTTTTCCCATAGCCGAAACTACAAGAATCACATCTTCGTAACCTACTTTTTGTAAAACGTCGTATACGTTTTTAATTCCATCAGCATCTTTTACCGATGCTCCACCAAATTTAAATACTCTCATTTTTAATTTTAGATTTTTTAGATTTTAGATTTTAGATTTGAGGAAATCTAGTATTTTTTGATTTTTTGCCACAGATTATAAGGATTAAAATGATTTTATAATCTGTGTCGGTTTGCCATGAATTTCACGAATTAGTACGAATATTAATTAGTGGAAATTTGTGGAATTCGTGCCAAAATAAATTTTTATAATTTTTCTAAGAACGCATTCACTCCAACTTCATCCATTTGAACGACCTGCCAATCGTCAAGGATTTTTGCGCCAGAGTTTTTGTAAAAATTAACAGCTGGTGTGTTCCATGCTAAAACATTCCATTCTACTCTTCGTACGCCGTCTCTTTTTCCTTGTTTCATGATTTCGGCATAAAGCGCAGATCCTAAACCGGTACCACGCATTTTCTCTTTTACAATCAGATCTTCAAGATGGATTGTTTTTCCTTTCCAGGTAGAATAACGGTAGTAGTATAAAGCAATTCCAACAATCTCTTTTTGTTTTTCTTCGTTTTCAATCTCTGCTACAAAAACCTGAAAAAGCGGTTTTTCTCCAAATCCGTCACGTACTAAATCCTCTTCTGTAATGACAACAGCTTCAGGTTCTTTTTCGAATATTGCCAGCTCCTGAATTAACCCTAAAACCGATTTCATGTCCTCAGGATTTCCTTTTCTAATATTCATAATTGGTAAACTTTATTTTTTTGTCCTTTATAGTATTGCTTTTTCCTAATATAGAATTTGTTTTCACAAACATTTAAAGTAGCAATTTTATGTATTCGTATTTTTAAGTAATTATTATCAAATAAAAATCATTTTAAAAGTTGCTTTTCGCTAAATATTAGCAAATATACAATAAGGGCAAACTAACAAAATAATTTTTAAATCATTCTCACAAAATAAGCGATATTTGTGACTTAAAATTAAAACTATAACGATTTAGCAATGGAAGAACGCAATAAAACACTGGGAGAGTTTATTATTGAGAACCAAAAAGCATTTCAGTATTCGTCGGGAGAGCTCTCGCGAATCATCAACTCTATTAGATTGGCGGCAAAAGTGGTCAATCATAAGGTAAACCAAGCGGGTTTGGTGGATATTATTGGCGCCGCGGGCGAGCAGAATATCCAGGGAGAAGACCAGCAAAAATTAGATGTCTATGCCAACGAAGTATTTATCCAGACGTTAATAAACCGTGAGATTGTCTGTGGTATTGCTTCTGAAGAAAACGACGATTATATTACAGTTCAGGGGAGCGACAACTGTCATAATAATAAGTACGTGATCTTAATGGATCCGCTTGACGGATCTTCAAACATTGATGTAAATGTTTCAGTAGGAACTATCTTTTCTGTTTTTAGAAGAGTAACGCCAATTGGAACTCCGGTAACTAGCGAGGATTTTTTACAACCGGGAATCAATCAGGTGGCAGCAGGCTATGTAATTTATGGAACTTCAACCATGCTGGTTTACACTACAGGACATGGAGTAAACGGATTTACTTTAAACCCCGCAATAGGGACTTTTTATCTTTCACATCCGAATATGCAATTTCCAAAAGATGGACATATCTATTCGGTCAACGAAGGGAATTATGTTCATTTTCCGCAGGGAGTAAAAAATTACATTAAATATTGTCAGCGTGAAGAAGATGACAGACCTTATACTTCAAGATATATTGGAAGTTTGGTTTCAGATTTTCATAGAAATATGATTAAGGGCGGTATCTATATTTATCCAACAAGTTCTAAAGCGCCAAAAGGAAAGTTGCGTTTATTGTATGAAGGTAATCCAATGGCGTTTCTTGCAGAACAAGCAGGAGGAAAAGCAACAGACGGATTTAACAGAATTATGGAAATCCAGCCAACAGAACTGCACCAAAGGGTTCCATTTTTCTGCGGAAGCTATAATATGGTAGAAAAAGCAGAGGAATTTATGGCAGCTGAATAACAGTATTCAGTAGTCAGTTTTTAGTGTTCAGTCACTGCGCAAACCTAACAGGTTTTTTGGTTTCAAGATATCATTAGGATTAAAAACAACAAACCCGACAGGTTTTCAAAACCTGTCGGGTTTATAATTAAAATTCGTTTCAATTTTTTATCAGCTATAAACTGAACACTAAAAACTGAAAAGTGTATACTGAAATACTATTTATTCATATTCTCCATTTCGAAAAGGAAAGTATCTAAATCTACTTTTTTATCAATTAGAGATAATGCTTTTGAAATAATATAGTTTACGTTTCCTGGAGTAAATCCAAGAGCTAATCCCATACGGGTTAACATAACTTCCTGCTGATCTCCTAAATGATGATCCACGTGAACCATTCTGGCTAAATCATACAAACGCTCTAAACGCTGTGTATATAAATAAGGTGGGTTTATAGGGTGTTTCCACGGATCTTTAAGGATCTCTTTGTATTCGTCTTCTGAAATTTCTAATCTTGATGCAAGTTTGTCCAAAAACTCCTGCTCTTCCGGGCTTACTTTTCCGTCAGCAAAAGCTACACGCACAATTGCAGAGAAATGACCTCTGTTTCTTTGTTTGAATTCGTTATCAAATAATTCTGAAAATGGCATAATTAATAAGTTTTTATTGAACAAATATAGTCCTATTTTTAAATTATTAATTTTAAATTTCTCATAAAATTTAACTTATTTTTATTGTAGGATTTAATAATTGAAATCTTTAATTCTGAAAATTAATCGTAAGTTTACAGCCCCTAATTATTTAAATTATAGATTACCTATGTCGCAATTTTGGATTTATTTTCAAATAGGATTAAAACACGTTTTAGATATCAATGCATACGATCACGTTCTTTTTTTAATCGCCTTAACTGTTCCGTATTTATTTAAAGACTGGAAAAGAATTTTTCTACTGGTTTCGTTGTTTACAATTGGACATACATTGGCTTTAATTCTGTCTGTTTATGGAATAATTACAATAAAAGTAAACCTTGTAGAATTCTTAATACCTATTACAATTTTGGTAACGGCTTTGTATCATTTGTTTACGGCAGGAAAGACTTCAAAAAACGATAGTGTAAATTTGGTATTTTTTATAACTTTATTCTTTGGTATTATTCACGGTTTAGGATTCTCTAATTATTTCAAAACAATTTTAGGAGGATCTGCAACTTCAAAATTGTTACCTTTGGGAGAGTTTGCTTTAGGAATTGAAGCGGCTCAGTTAGTAGTGGTTTTTGTGGTCTTGGTAATATCATATATAGTGCAGACCGTTTTTCGTTTTTCAAAACGCGATTGGGCACTGGTAATGTCGGCTTTTGTTATTGGAGTTGTAATTCCGATGATTATCGAAAGTCCGATTTGGAACAGATAAAATAAATGGAAGTAAAAAAAGGGAATAAATACGATAAAGCTTATCTGCGAATTGCAAAAGAATGGAGTCAGCTCTCGTATTGTAAACGAAAACAAGTTGGAGCTATTATTGTAAAAGACAGAATGATTATTTCTGACGGCTACAACGGAACACCATCCGGATTTGAAAATTGCTGTGAAGACGAAGACGGATTAACGCGCTGGGATGTTTTACATGCCGAAGCAAATGCCATCCTGAAAGTAGCAAGATCAACACAATCTTGTGAAGGTGCAACATTGTATATTACACTTTCGCCTTGTAAAGAATGTAGTAAATTGATACATCAGTCTGGAATAAAAAGAGTGGTCTATAAAGATGGATATCGTGACGATTCCGGAATTCAATTTTTAATAAAAGCAGGAGTTGAGGTACATCATATTCCTGACTTAGAAGAGTAAATGAAATTTAATTCGAAATATTTACCCATAATAATCGGAGCGACCTTTGCTCTGGGAACGGTTGTCGGAAGCCTTATGAATGCTCCCGCCGATGATCAGCTTTTGGCTAAAAATTACTCTAAAACCAAACTCAACAAACTGATTGATTTTATCAATAACGAATACGTTGACAGTATCAATACAGATTCTATTGTAAATCTTACGGTAGATAATATTCTTTCCAAATTAGATCCGCATTCTGTTTATATTCCGCCAAGCGAACAGGCTGAGGTTGCGGAAAGCATGAAAGGAGATTTCGTCGGAATCGGAATCAATTTTTATATGTATAAAGATTCGGTTGCGATTATAAAACCAATTGAAAATGGACCTTCAGCGAAAGCGGGATTAAAATCGGGAGACCGAATTTTATTTGCCGGAAAAACTAAATTGTACGGAAGAAAACTGCCTTCGGATAGTTTGTTTTCGAAACTAAAAGGTTTGCAGGGATCCGAAATTGAATTGACGGTTTTTAGAAAATCGGAACAGAAGAAACTGAAATTTAAAGTAAAAAGAGATGTTATTCCAATCAAAAGCGTCGATGCTTCGTTACTGATTGGAAATAATGTTGGTTACATCAAGATAAATCGTTTTGCAGAAACTACTTTTAATGAGTTCAAAACAGGCTTAACGAGATTAAAACAAAAAGGTATTCAGTCACTTGTAATTGACCTTCGTGATAATGGTGGAGGTTATATGGAAGAAGCAATTGCAATTGCCGACGAATTTTTAGAAGATAAACAGCTTATCGTTTTTACAAAAAGTAAAAATGGCTCGATTGATAAAACATTTGCTACAAAAGCCGGAAGTTTTGAAACCGGGAAAGTATATGTTTTAATTAATGAAAATAGTGCTTCTGCAAGTGAAATTCTGGCCGGAGCAATTCAGGATAATGATAGAGGAACAATCGTGGGAAGACGTTCTTTTGGAAAAGGTTTAGTTCAAAGAGAAATGGATTTTAACGACGGATCAGCTGTTCGTTTGACTGTAGCGCGTTATTATACGCCAACAGGAAGATCAATTCAGAAGCCTTATAAAAAAGGAAACGAAGATTATTTTAAAGAGTCAGAATCCAGAATTGCGACAGGTGAATTGTATGCAAAAGACAGTATAAAAGTAGCCGATTCGCTAAAATTCAAAACCCCAAAAGGTAAAATCGTTTATGGCGGCGGCGGAATCGTTCCTGATGTTTTTGTCCCAATGGAAGCGGAGCACGGAAATGAAAATGTTGGCTATTTGTTGCAGACAGGAATTGTTGGTCATTTTGTTTTCGAGGAATTGGATAAAAATAGAAATGCTTTTGAAGGAGATAATTTCAATACGTTTTTAGCAAAAATGAAGAATTCAGATGTATACTTCAAAAAGTTTAAAAACTACATTTTAATGACTGGTTTAGACTTAAAACTAGACAAAACAAAAGCATTGGTAAACCGACATATTACTGCTGAGTTTGCCAGACAATTGTTTGGGGAATTGTATTATTATGACGTAATCTTAAAAGACGACGCCATGATTAAGACAATTCTCAATCCGAAGAAATAATTTCAATTTTTATATCATGAAAATAGAAGCCGTTATTAATGCAGAAATAGGACTTCTGACTGCAGTTAAGAGTTCGGATGTTTTGGTTTTGGAAAAAATGCTCCATGACGATTTATTATTCAACCTTCCGGATGGACAAACGATAACTAAAGAATTTGATTTGAATTCTTATCGCTCAGGGAAAATGAAAATAGATTCTTTGGAAGCTTCGATCAAATTATTAATATCATTGATGATGCTGCTGTGGTTGCTGTTACCATTTCATTAAAAGGAACTTACGAAAAAAATCCAATAAATGGTGTTTTCAAATATATCAGGGTTTGGAAGCAATTTGAAAATAATCTAAAAGTGATCGCGGGAAGCTGTATTCAGCTGGCATAAATTTTGGGAAAGAATAAATAATATAAACTTAAAATAAAACTTAGCGAACCTAGCGTAAACCTTTGCGAACTTCGCGGTTTAACATTCAAAATATGAAAAATCTAAAAAAAATAAGTTTCCTTTTACTTATAATGACTTTTGTAATCTCTTGTACCTCTATGAAAAACGATTCTAATGCCCCAGTTTCAGGAAAAGTAGAATCTATCGAAGGAGGAAAAGACGGTTACACTGCAAAAATCACTACAGATGCAAAAGAAGTATATTTCGCCACAATCAGTATTGTAAATGTTGGCGGGCCTCAAAACTATAAACAATTAAAAATTGGAGATATAGTTGCTGTAAAAGGAGAAAAATGGAAAACCGATGACGAAAACCATATTAAAGTAACAGAAATCGTTTCGGTAAAATAGTCAAAGATTAAAAAATAAACCATATAAGTGATATAAGTTCATATATGCTTCGTGCATAGATTAAATGAACTTATATCACTTATATGGTTTTTAAATATAATTTATCGAATACTATCGTGTGCGTGAGTTTGTACACCATTGTTCCATAAAGTAAGAATATCTGTCGCTACGGCAGCACCGCTTCCTGCAGCAATGGCTAATTGGCTTCTCCATCCGGCTAAAGTTCCAATAACGTAAATTCCGTCTGCAACTTTATGATCTTCGTTTTTAAGCTGAATACGTTGTTTTTCCGGAAGTGCTTTTTTATGAGGTTCAATGTATTGTATTAAACCTTCAATGTCAAAAGTATTGGCAGAGCCAATTCCCACAACGATATTTTTTGTTTGGTAGGAGTTTTTATTAGTAGTAACAGTAAATTCAGGATAAGTTCCTTCTACTTTAATTACCTTTTCATTTGGAATCTGTTCAATATGAGGATAAGTCGAGGCTAAATCTTGCGTGCTTTCTGTAAGTAATTCAGAACCTAGTTTGCCCGGCGTAATTCCGTAAGCATTGTAAAAGATTGCTTCTTGTAAAGAAGAAGTTTTTTGATGTGTAAAAATTCCGATTTTTTTATCGGTTACAAAAGCTTTGTTTTTTGCGGAACCTAAGACAAGAGCGCAAGACATTCCTGATACTCCGCCACCAATAATTAAAACATCAAACATATTATCTGTTTTCATTCATTTTTTCCTCAATTCTTTTTGAAATTCTAAAGATCAAAAGAATTAAAACGGCGCAAAATGAAGCGGCGATTCCAATAAAAGCTACCATACTATCACCCTGGAAAGGATTTTTAAAGTCTAATAACGTAATATTAAAAACAATTAAAGCTAATGCTAAAAGCACTAAGATTGAAGTAAAAATTTTCATAAGATTGTTTCTGTTTGGTCTAAAATAATAAAGTAGAACTCCTGAAAAATGACTAAGAGTTATATTTTAGAATATTTTACGGGGTAAATTTATAAAAATAAATTTTAGACAAACAAACCTTTAACATTAGCAGCGAATAATTTAACAGCAATTGCTAAAAGTATCACACCAAATGTCTTACGAACAACGCCAAGTCCGTTTTCTCCTAACAAATTTTCAATCTTTTTTGAAGATTTCAAAACAATATAAACCAAGATAATATTGAGCAGAATTGCAATTATAATATTAATGGTATGAAATTGAGATCTAAGCGACAATAGAGTGGTCATAGTTCCTGCTCCGGCAATCAATGGAAATGCCAATGGTACAATTGAAGCAGAACCGGGTTCTTCGTCACGATAGATTCTAATTCCTAAAATCATTTCCAGAGCAAGAAAGAATAAAACAAACGAACCTGCAACTGCAAATGAATGTACGTCAATACCGATGAGGTTTAATAATCCTTCTCCAACGAAAAGAAAAACAATCATAATTGCTCCGGCTACAATAGAAGCTTTTTCAGATTCAATATGCCCAACTTTTGCTCTTAGATTCACAATAATTGGAATAGAACCTACAATATCAATTACGGCAAAAAGTACCATGCTTACGGTAATGATTTCTTTGAAGTCGATTTCTAACATATCGTTTTGATTTTTAGGGTTTAAAAACTGCTGCAAAAGTAAATAATAAAGTTAGGTGTTTTTTCTATAGAATGTATTTTTGTTATAAAAACATGTTTTATTGATTAAAAAAGTGATATTTGTAACAATTGTGTTTTTTGCCGAGAGTTTCGCAAAAATTTTCCGCAAAGATGCACGAAGTATTATTTTTTGAATCATCATTTAATGAGGAAATCTCTGTAAACTTTGTGGCATCTTTGCGAATCTCTGTGTTATATTTTTTATGTCTATTCTTTGACTATCTTTGCACTTTATAAATTACAGTATTTTAATATCATGTTTCAGTTAGGTAAAACTATTATTTCAGAAGACATTCTGGAGAAAGAATTTGTGTGCAACTTGTCTGCTTGTAAAGGAGCTTGTTGCGTTGATGGAGATGCGGGTGCGCCTTTGAATGAGGCTGAAACTAAAATCTTAGAAGAAATCTACCCAAAAGTAAAGCCTTTTTTAAGAAAAGAAGGAATCGAGGCAATCGAGGCGCAAGGAACCTGGGTTACGGGAACTGACGGCGATCTTGAAACTCCGCTTATCGATAATAAAGATTGTGCTTATGTCATTTTTGATGGAAAAACAGCACTTTGCGGAATCGAGCAAGCCTATAATCAGGGAATAGTAGACTGGAAAAAACCGGTTTCTTGTCACTTGTATCCAATTCGTGTAAAAGACTTCACTGAGTTTGCTGCGGTAAATTATGATAAATGGGATATTTGTGATGATGCTTGTTCTTTAGGAAAAGAATTGGAAGTTCCGGTTTACAAATTTGTCAAAGAAGCGCTAATACGACGTTTTGGCGAGGATTGGTATATGGAACTGGAAAAAGTAGCCGAGGAGCTTAAAAATTCATAAAAATACTTATCCGTTATATAGTCTTTTTGACTACATATTTTTAACTCAAAAAAATAAAATTTTAACTCAAAAAATCTTTTTTGAAAACTATTAAAAATTACTTGCATTTTATATTTAAAAGTCTATATTTTACGGCTGTTTCCGAAGATTTATAGCTTTTAAATAGCTCATTTACAAATAATTAATTATTGTCTGAAAAATATCGCAATTTTTAGCAGTTGTTAAAAACTACGGCAGATTGTGAATAAGTTTGCCTTTCATTTTTCCCGTTAATTGACAATCTTTGTACTGCTTGTTTAAGCGCAAAATTCAATACAAAAATTAACAGAATCTGTCATGTCACAAATCGAACCAATATTACAAGAAAATAAAAACCGCTTCGTTATTTTTCCGATTAAACATCATGATATTTGGGAATGGTACAAGAAGATGGAAGCAAGTTTCTGGACTGCCGAAGAAATCGACTTACACCAGGATTTGACAGACTGGAATAATAAGCTAAATGATGATGAAAGATATTTTATCAAACATATTTTAGCTTTCTTCGCAGCTTCTGACGGAATCGTAAATGAAAACCTGGCTGAGAATTTCGTAAACGAAGTTCAATATGCTGAAGCGAAGTTTTTCTATGGTTTCCAAATTATGATGGAGAATATTCACAGTGAAACTTATTCTTTATTAATTGATACTTACGTTAAAGATGAAGCTGAGAAAACAGAGTTATTTAATGCTTTAGAAGTGTTCCCTGCAATTGCTAAAAAAGGAGAATGGGCTTTAAAATGGATCGAGTCTGATTCATTTGCTGAAAGACTTATTGCTTTTGCAGCTGTTGAAGGAATCTTTTTCTCTGGAGCTTTCTGTTCTATTTATTGGTTGAAAAAACGTGGTTTAATGCCAGGTTTGACTTTCTCTAATGAATTGATTTCTCGTGACGAAGGCGTACATTGTGATTTTGCAGTTCACTTACACAATCATCATTTGGTAAACAAAGTACCAAAAGAAAGAATCAAAGAAATTATTGTTGATGCATTGGATATCGAAAGACAGTTTGTGACTGAATCTCTTCCGGTAAGTTTAATTGGTATGAATGCTGGTTTGATGACACAGTATTTAGAGTTTGTTGCTGATAGACTTTTGGTTGAATTAGGATGCGAGCGTGTTTACGGATCAGCAAATCCATTCGATTTCATGGACATGATTTCACTTCAGGGAAAAACTAATTTCTTTGAAAAACGTGTTGCCGAGTATCAAAAATCCGGTGTGATGAACACAGACAGTGATGCTCAGAAAATTTCATTCGATGCAGATTTTTAGACAACAAAAAATACTTTTAGTGTCTGTCTTCTAAAGGCACTGAAAAAAGATTAACAGATTATTTTTAAAGGTTGAATCTCTTTCCCCAAGTCGCAGGTTCAATAGCAATTTTTGACGCATTTAAATTCGATTTTCGAATTTGAAACAAGTAACTATTGAGAATTTGGTAATTCTCTAAAATTAATTTAAAAACACGCAATGTTTAGGTGCTGGAATTCGTTTTCCAGTTACTTTCATTTTTTCAATAACTATAAAAGGTAAGCTTATGTATGTAGTAAAAAGAGATGGCCACAGAGAGCCCGTAATGTTTGATAAGATTACAGAAAGAATCAAAAAATTGTGCTACGGCTTGAATGAGCTTGTAGATCCGGTAAAGGTAGCGATGAGAGTTATCGAAGGATTGTATGACGGAGTTTCGACTTCTGAACTAGATAATCTTGCGGCAGAAACTGCAGCATCTATGACAATTGCTCACCCGGATTATGCACAATTAGCAGCTCGTGTGGCAATTTCAAATTTACACTCTAATACAAAAAAATCTTTTTCGGAAACGATGAAAGATATGTACAACTACGTAAACCCAAGAAACGGTCAGGACGCACCGTTAATTGCTGATGATGTTTACAAAGTGATTCAGGAAAATGCTGCTTTTTTAGATTCTCATATCATTTACACAAGAGATTTTAATTACGATTACTTTGGTTTCAAAACCTTAGAGCGTTCTTATCTTCTTAAAATAAACGGAAAAATCGTGGAGCGTCCGCAGCACATGTTAATGCGTGTTTCTGTTGGTATTCACTTAGACGATTTAAAATCGGTTATTGAAACGTACGATTTAATGTCTAAAAAGTTCTTTACACATGCAACGCCAACGTTGTTCAACGCAGGAACTCCAAAACCGCAAATGTCTTCTTGTTTCCTTTTGGCTATGCAGGATGATAGTATTGATGGTATTTACGATACATTAAAACAAACAGCAAAAATCTCGCAATCAGCGGGAGGAATTGGACTTTCTATTCATAACGTTCGTGCAACTGGATCTTACATTCGCGGTACAAACGGAACTTCAAACGGAATTGTTCCGATGTTGAGAGTTTTTAACGATACGGCTCGTTACGTAGATCAGGGTGGTGGAAAACGTAAAGGAAGTTTTGCGATTTACATCGAAACCTGGCACGCTGATATTTTCGATTTCTTAGATTTGAAGAAAAATACAGGAAAAGAAGAAATGCGTGCAAGAGATTTATTCTTCGCAATGTGGACTTCAGATTTATTCATGAAACGTGTTCAGGAAGATTCTACATGGACTTTAATGTGTCCAAACGAGTGTCCAGGATTATATGATGTTTACGGAGATGAATTCGAGGCATTATATACGGATTATGAATTTAGAGGAAAAGGTAGAAAAACAATCCGTGCTCGTGAATTGTGGGAGAAAATCCTGGAATCTCAAATCGAGACTGGAACGCCATATATGTTGTACAAAGATGCAGCAAACCGTAAGTCGAACCACAAGAATTTAGGAACAATCCGTTCTTCTAACTTGTGTACAGAGATTATGGAGTTTACTTCTAAAGATGAAATTGCAGTTTGTAACTTAGCATCAATCTCATTGCCAATGTTCATTGAAAATGGAGAATTCAACCATGAATCACTTTACAATGTTACAAAACGTGTAACTCGTAACCTGAACAAAGTAATCGACAGAAACTATTATCCAGTAAAAGAAGCTGAAAATTCTAACTTACGCCACCGTCCAGTTGGTTTAGGTGTACAAGGTTTAGCAGATGCTTTCATTATGTTACGTATGCCGTTTACAAGCGATGAAGCTAAAAAGTTAAACCAGGAAATTTTCGAAACTTTATACTTTGCTGCTGTAACTGCTTCTATGGAAATGGCAAAAGAAGAGGGGCCATATTCAACTTTTGAAGGTTCGCCAATGTCACAAGGAGAATTCCAACACAATATGTGGGGAATGAAAGATGAAGAATTATCAGGCCGTTGGGACTGGGCTTCATTAAGAAAAGAAGTTGTAGAGCACGGAGTTCGTAACTCTTTATTGGTTGCGCCAATGCCAACTGCATCAACTTCTCAGATTCTTGGAAACAACGAAGCTTTCGAACCCTATACATCAAACATTTATACTCGTCGTGTATTGTCTGGAGAATTTATCGTAGTAAACAAACATTTACTGGAAGACTTAGTAAAACTAGGTTTATGGAACGAAGATTTGAAACAAGAAATTATGCGTCATAACGGATCTGTTCAAAATATTGATAAGATTCCGCAAGACTTGAAAGATCTTTATAAAACAGTTTGGGAAATGTCGATGAAAGATATTATCGATATGTCTCGTCAAAGAGGATACTTCATTGACCAGTCTCAATCGTTAAACTTGTTCATGCAGGATGCAAACTATTCTAAACTAACATCAATGCACTTCTATGCTTGGCAGTCTGGTTTAAAAACAGGAATGTATTATCTAAGAACAAAAGCGGCTGTAGATGCGATTAAATTCACATTGAACAACGATAAAAAAGAAGAAACAGCTCCATCATTAGTTCAGGAAA
Organism: Flavobacterium notoginsengisoli; assembly: GCF_042686225.1. Taxonomy (NCBI): domain Bacteria; kingdom Pseudomonadati; phylum Bacteroidota; class Flavobacteriia; order Flavobacteriales; family Flavobacteriaceae; genus Flavobacterium; species Flavobacterium notoginsengisoli. Next base: position 52,727 of record NZ_JBHUOT010000005.1, on the reverse strand, counting down.
CTGAAGAAATCAGTGTTGAGGATTACAAAGCAATGCTTTTAAAAGCACAAGCCGCAGATCCTGAAGACTGTGAAATGTGTGGGTCTTAATGATTTTAGAGTTTAGATCTGAGATTTTAGATTTTAATTTGATATATGAAAAGCAGTTATTGTAATGATAGCTGCTTTTTTGTTTATTTGTTGTTAAACGTATTGGGTAATTAATATGAACAAAACTTTAGTCGTAGTCTTCTTTTTGGTTAATTCTGTATTTGCTCAGAAAAGAGATGTTATTTATAGAATCTCTTATGATTCTTATCCTGCAATCGGGTATTCTTATGGTGTCAGTGTCTTGTACCTGCGAGATGATTATAGTTATAGACTTTCAGATCAAAAGTATAATTCCAGAAAAATGGCTAGAAAAAATGTTATAAGAAGTGTAGAAGATCAATATGGGAAATGGAAAATGCTGGAAGATACTTTGATGCTTTATGATAATAGGCAGCAAATGAAGTTTATCAAAGTGAATAATAAAAAAATAGCTTTTTTAATTGATGATATTGAAAGAGCTGATCATTGCTGGAAAAAAGTTAAATATTAATATTCACATGGATTTAAATATTGTTCAGTATAAAAACGAATATTATGAGTTAGCTCAAGAGTATTTGAAGAAAAATGATTTTGTAGAATTGAATATTGTTGAAATTATTCCAAAATCCATTTCGATTTTAATCGACCATGATTTTATTCCAACTCTATGTATTGAAATCAAATTGGAATTTTATAAGAATCAGATAAAGTCAGGTAATTATTTTCTTTATCTAAATGAAAATAAAGAATTCGTAGATGAATTTTTGTACTAAGGAGGTTTAAGAGCTTTTTGTGGATATAGCCCGTGGTTTCAACCACGGGAAACGGATTGTGAAAATAGATTATGGAAATGCATTGTGTTCTCGTGGTTGAAACCACGGGCTATATTTGATTATGGTTGTTCAATATTGTGAAAACAATATCTCCGAAAATTCCCCGTTCTAATTATTACCAAAGACTTTTCAAAACTTAGCACCTCAGAATCTTAGCAACTTAGCCTCTTTTAAAATTAAACCTTTAAAAGAAACTCAAGTCTTATTGTAATAATTTCTGAACAATGAAAAAAAGCAGTCTTTGGTCCTTACGATTAGGTTTTTCAGGAAAACAAACTTCAAAAATTGAAAAACTCGGCTTAGAAAAATTTCTAAAGCAATCTTATAATTCAAAATTTGATACAGCAATTCCAGGCTTTCTTCAAGATCAGCCTAAAACTACTTTAGAGTTGAAACAAATTCGCGAAATAATCAAAACTTCAGATCCCGAAACTAAAAAGGAAATTCAGAAAAAAGAAAATCAAGCTACTGCTGAATTCAAAAAATGGTGGATTGCCAAAATGCGTAATGACGAATTTCCACTTCGTGAAAATATGGTTTGCTTTTGGCACAATCATTTTGTTTCGACTTCGCAAAAAGTAAAAATCAATTACTGGATTTACCAGCACAATATGATTTTGCGCGAAAATGCTTTTGGCAATTTTAAAGAATTAACCAAACAGGTTCTGAAATCAAATGCAATGGTTCGATATCTCGATAATGGCGATAATAAAAAAGGAAAAGTCAACGAAAATCTAAGCCGTGAATTGCTCGAACTATTCACAATCGGAATTGGAAATTATACCGAAAATGATATTAAAAACGGTGCAAAAGCTTTGGCTGGATTTAATATTGGCGATGAAGGTGCTGTTTATAGAAAAAATATTGAAGACAACAGCGATAAAATTTACTTCGGAAAAACCGGAAACTGGAAAGCAGATGATTTAGTAGATATTATTTTCGAACAAAAAAACATTCCATATCTCATTACAAGAAAAATTCTGAAATGGTTTGTATATGATAATCCGCCTGAAGATCTGGTTGTGTATTATGGCGATTATTTCCGAAAGCAAAAGTTTGAAATAGAACCTTTATTGACTAAAATCTTTACGGAAGAATTTAAAAAAGAAAATTCTGGAAATAAAATCAAAAACCCGTTGGTTTATATTTTACAGCTTTGTGACGAACTCCAGATGGAGAATGTTAATGACGCCGCAATTATGGCTTTTGTAAAACAGCAGGGAATGGATTTGTATAATCAGGTAAATGTAAAAGGTTGGGACGGCGGAAATTCCTGGCTGACTTCGCAGATTTATCTTCAAAGAAACAATACAGCCGATTTATTATGCAGTGGAAAAAGTCTCAATCGAAGAGTTTTGAAAACGATGATGAACGGAGTTGAAAAAGAAAAATCGGAATATGAAAAAGTTACGGTAAAAGTCAATTTTGATTCAGAAGGAAATAATAAAACGATTATTTCGGAATTATCAGACCGATTATTATTTACCGTCAGCGATTCGGCTCAGAAAGACATGGAGAATCTTTTGAAATACGATTTTGACCCGAAAGATCCGCATGCTGATTTTGCGGTGATCCGACTTTTTAATTACATCACCAAACTTCCAGAATATCAATTAATCTAAAAAGCAGTAATCATGAACAGAAGAAATTTTCTAACACTGACAGGAACTTTTACAGGTGGATTACTTGTGCTCCCTGATTTCTTACACGCTTTTGGTTCTCAAAACAATTTGATTGTAGGAGAACAATGTGTCGTTTTTGTACAGTTGAATGGCGGAAATGATGGTTTAAATACTTTCATTCCGTACGATGATCCGTTATATTATGATTTACGAACGAAGATTGCTTTAAATAAAGATTTGGTTGTTGGAAAGAATAAAGGAATGGCATTTCATCCTTCGTTAAAAGATTTTGCTCAAATGCAGCAAAATGGAGATTTAACCGTAATTCAAAATGTGGGTTATCCAGAGCCAATTCGTTCGCATTTTAGAAGTCAGGAAATTTGGCAGACGGCAACGGATTCTAATAAATATATAAACGAAGGCTGGCTCGGAAGATTTCTCGATTTGCAATGCAACGGACATCAGGCAACAGCCGGAATTAATTTAGATTCGATTGATAATTTAGCTTTAAAAGGAGTAGAGCCTAATTTTATAACGGTAAAAGATCCGGACCGATTTAAGGTAAAACCAAAAGAAGAAAATGTGACTTTGTCTAAAAATCCACATTTAGATTTTGTTCGAAAGATTGCTAATTCCGTTACAGAAGGTTCAGATGAAATCCAAAAAGCATTAGCAAAATCCAAAACAGAAATCAGTTATCCCAAAACAGAACTATCTAAAAACTTAGAATGGATTGCAAGACTGATAAAAGGGAATCTGAACTCTAAAGTATATTATACGTCTTTGAATGGATTTGATACGCATGATAATCAGCTTGCCATTCATGACCGAAAACTAACAGACTTAAACGATTCTCTTTATAGTTTTTATTCTGATTTAAAAGAAGCACAGTTATTACAGAATGTCACAGTCGTAGTTTTCTCAGAATTCGGAAGACGAGTAAAAGACAACGGAAGCGGAACTGATCACGGAACTGCCGCACCAATGTTTATTATAGGAGGGAATAACAAAGGAACTATTTTAGGAAACAATCCAAATCTAGCTGATCTGGATAACGGAGATTTAAAATACCAAATTGATTTTAGAAGTGTGTATGCTTCTTTATTAAAAGAAAAAATGAACTTCGATTATGCTAAAATTGGGATTATTACTAAACCCGTTTCGGGATTGTTTTGATTGGAAATAGCCACGAATTCACGAATTTTTATTTGAAAATCTGTGTGATTAGATCTAATTTCACAGATATTTGCGCTAATTCGTGAATTCGTGGCGAAAAAAACTTAGTATCTCAGCAGCTTAGAACCTCAGGACCTCATTATAAATATCTCATTTTAAGCCCATATTTTTATATTATCATACAAATCATCCTAAATTTGTTAAGAAATCCTTTTTTGTTTCATAAAATGCAATCTTTTTTTTGGTGCACTAAAAATAATTTATACATTCGCAGAGAATTTACAAAATAACACAAACAAAATGGCAACTAACCGTTTTTATTTTAGCAACAACTTTTATTTCTTCTTTAGTAGAAGTCAGGATTGTGCTATGGTTATTTGAGATAAAAATTAAGACAAATAAAACTAATATACAATCCTGATGCAAATCAGGATTTTTTTTTGACTATATGACAACGAAAATTGCAATACAAGGTATTAAAGGATCATTTCATCATCAGGTTGTAAAGGAGTATTTTTCTGAAAATGTGGATATTGATGAATGCTTGTCTTTTGAAGAATTGATCGACAGCCTTATTGCCGGAAAATCTGATCAGGCCGTAATGGCGATTGAAAATTCGATTGCAGGTCCGATTATTCCAAATTATGCTTTGATTGACAAGAACAATCTGCACATAATTGGAGAGCATTATTTAAACATTCAACAGAATTTAATGGCTTTAAAAGGTCAGAAAATTGAAGACATAAAGGAAGTTCATTCACACCCGATGGCACTTTTGCAGTGTATGGATTTTTTGAAACAATATCCAAATATCAAATTGATTGAGGATAAAGATACAGCCGAAACGGCAAGAAGAATTCAGGAAAAGCAGTTAACAGGAATTGCGGCAATCGCAAGTGTAACAGCTTCTGAAATGTATGATTTGGATATTATTGCGTCATCAATTCAAACGATTAAAAACAATATGACACGTTTCGTAATCATCAAAAAGCAAAATTCATTTTTGCCGGAAAGCGAAATCAATAGAGCGTCTATTAAGTTTGAATTAGATCACAAAAGAGGAAGCTTAGCAGCAGTTTTGAATGTAATGAGTGACTGCAAATTAAATTTGACAAAAATCCAGTCGCTTCCAAAAATTGAAACACCTTGGAAATATTCATTCTTCGTAGATGTGACATTTGAGAAATACGAAGATTTTGCAAAAGCCAAATCGTTATTAAACATCATGGCAGAATATTTTAAAGTCTTGGGAGAATATAAAAATACAAGGCCGTAAGGAAGTTAAGAGTTATTAGTTAAAAGTTAGAAGTTAAAAAAGAAAGCCTAAAGCAATAAAAAAAATGATTACAACAGCAAAACGATTAGACACAGTTGAAGAATACTACTTCTCATCAAAATTAAGAGAAGTTCGTCAGTTGATGTCTGAAGGAAAATCGATCATCAATATGGGAATTGGAAGCCCTGATTTGAGTCCGTCAAAAGCAGTAATTGAAGCAGTCGCTGCGGCAATTCAAGACGAAAACGGGCATGGTTATCAAAGCTATCAGGGATTACCAGAAATGAGACAGGCGATGGCGGATTTTTATAAAGATCAGTTTGGTGTTGAAGTGAATCCGAATAATGAGATTTTACCATTAATGGGTTCGAAAGAAGGAATTATGCACATTTCGCTGGCATTTTTAAATGAAGGCGATCACGTTTTGATTCCGAATCCAGGTTATCCAACTTATACTTCGGTAACCAATTTGGTTCAGGCAGTTCCGGTTTATTATGATTTGAAAGAAGAAAATGGATGGGAACCGGATTTTGAAGCTTTAGAAAAAATGGATCTTTCGAAAGTAAAAATTATGTGGCTGGGTTATCCGCACATGCCAACAGGGGCGAGAGGAAGTTTAGCGTTATTTGAAAAATTGGTGGCTTTTGCTAAAAAACACAATATATTATTGATCAACGACAATCCGTACAGTTTTGTTTTGAATGATAATCCAATGAGTTTGTTGCAGGTTGCAGGTGCGAAAGATGTAGCTTTAGAATTGAATTCGCTAAGTAAAACATTCAACATGGCAGGATGGAGAGTCGGAATGGTTTTAGGAAATCCTGAAATTATCGATTCAGTTCTAAAAGTAAAAAGCAACATGGACAGTGGAATGTATTACGGAATCCAGAAAGGTGCAATCGCAGCGTTGAAATGTGATAAATCCTGGTTCGAAGATCAAAACAAAATTTACAGACGCCGTAGAGAATTAACAGAGAAACTAGCAGAAAAGCTAAACTGTAAAGTATATAAAGAAGGAGTTGGACTTTTTGTTTGGGCAAAACTTCCGGAAGGAATCGAATCAGCAGAGAAGTTCATTGACGAAATATTATATGAGAAACATATTTTCATTACACCGGGAACCATTTTTGGAAGCAACGGCGAAGGATATATCAGATTCTCATTGTGTGTGAAAGAAGAAAAAGTACAAGAAGCGATCGACCGATTTTAGATTTTAGAATGTAGATTTTAGATTTCAGACTTTGCGAACCTTGCGTAAATTCTTTGCTCCCGATAGCTATCGGGATTGGGTTAAATTAAGGTTGGAATTTGGAATTTTAAAATTGGAAATTAAAGAAAAAGTATGAAAGTATACGTAATAGGAATAGGATTAATAGGCGGTTCAATGGTGTTAGACATCAAAGGACGTTATCCTGATGCGACTATTTTAGGAATCGACAGTAATGAACAGCATTTGCAGCAGGCAATTGATTTAGGTGTTATTGACGAAGCGGGAAGTTTTGAAGATTTACAAAAAGCCGATTTTGTAATTGTTTCGGTTCCGGTAGACGTAGCACTGACGCTCCTGCCAAAAGTTCTGGATTTAGTTGGAGATAAAACAATCGTTTTTGAAGTAGGATCGACGAAAAAGCCAATTTGTGAAGCAGTAGCAGATCATCCGAAAAGAAGAAATTTTATTGCTACACACCCAATTGCGGGGACGGAGTTTTCAGGACCTTCGGCAGCAATAAGAGGTTTGTTTCAAGGAAAGACAAACATTATCTGTGAAGTTGAAAAGACTGCTTTTAAATTACAGGAAAAAGCATTAAATCTTTTTACTTCAATTGGAATGAGAATTCGATATATGGATCCCGTTTCGCACGATAAACACATTGCTTATGTTTCGCATTTGTCGCACATCAGTTCGTTTATGCTTGGGAAAACGGTAATGAATAAAGAAAAAGACGAACAGGATATTTTTGATATGGCGGGAAGCGGATTTGAAAGCACCGTTCGTTTGGCCAAAAGTTCACCAGCCATGTGGACGCCCATTTTTAAGCAGAATAAAGAACATGTACTGGAAACTTTAGAAGCCTATATTTCAAATCTCAGTCGGTTTAGAGATTTGTTAAAAGAAGAAGATTACAACGCCATTTTTGAAGAAATGGAAAGCACAAATAAAATTAAAGAGATATTAAACGGATTAACAATTAAAAAGTAAAAACTATAATAAAATGGAAAATAAGAAAGAAATGAGAAAGTGGTTAGAAGATTTCAATTTAAATCACCCACTTGTGATAGCTGGACCTTGTAGTGCAGAAACGGAAGATCAGGTTTTGAAAATCGCTCACGAATTGAAAGATTCAAAAGTAAGCGTATTCAGAGCTGGAATCTGGAAACCAAGAACTCGTCCGGGAGGATTTGAGGGTATTGGAGAAATTGGATTAAAATGGTTGCAAAAAGCAAAAGCTGAAACTGGTTTATTAATGGGAACTGAAGTAGCAACTGCAGCTCACTGTAAATTAGCTTTAGAGTACGATATCGATGTTTTATGGGTTGGAGCACGTACAACGGCAAATCCTTTCGCAGTTCAGGAAATTGCTGATACTTTAAAAGGAACTGATAAAATTGTTTTAGTTAAAAATCCAGTAAACCCGGATTTAGCTTTATGGCTAGGTGGTGTTGAACGTTTACACATGGCTGGAATCGAGAAATTAGGAGTTATCCACAGAGGTTTCTCTACTTACGAAAAAACAAAATACAGAAACATTCCAGAATGGCAGATTGCTATCGAATTACAAAATAAATTCCCTGATTTACCATTAATCATCGATCCATCTCACATTACCGGAGATCGTAAAATGATTTTCGAAGTAACGCAAGAGGCTTTGGATTTGAACTACGATGGTATGATTATCGAAACACACATTGATCCGGACAATGCCTGGTCTGATGCTGCTCAACAAGTAACTCCAGATACTTTGAAACAAATCATTAAAGATTTGACTATCAGAAAAACGGATGATACTACAGATGAGTACAGCCAAAAAATGACTAAACTAAGAGCTAACATTGATGTACTTGATGCTAACTTATTAGAATTGTTAGGAAAACGTATGAAAGTGGCTGACGAAATTGGTCAGGTTAAAAAAGATGCAAACGTTGCGATTCTTCAAAATAACCGTTGGAACGAAATCTTAGGAAAAATGATTCTTGAAGGTGAGAAAAAAGGTCTTACTGAAGAATTCGTTTTAAGAATGTTCAAAGCAATTCACCAGGAAAGTATTGGACACCAAGAGAAAATTTTCAACGCATAATTTTCTTCAAACCATATAAATGATATAAGATAATTTTAACCTGACTTAAAAGTTGTTTTCAAGTTTTGTTATATCACGTATTTAAAATTAGATTGTTTTTTATATTAAATCTCCACTGCTTTCGGGCTTTGGAGATTTTTTTTGATAAATAAGTTTTATCTTCCCAACCTTTTGACGTTTTTTGTTCTCTATAACAATATGAACCTTAATTTTTGTATCATGAAATTAAAATTGTTTTCGTCTGCGCCACGCATTTTTCAAATGAATTGGAATGTTTTGTTTTTCTTTCTGGTTTTTCTTGGAACAAAAACTTTTGCACAAAGTCCTGAACTTACCGTGAAAGGTGAAGAAGCAGAAAAAGTGCGAATGAATAAACTTTTTGTCAATGTAAAAGTGGTTGGCAATATTGCTTATACTACTGCCGAAATGCATTTTTTTAATTCAGGTACAAGACAAATGGAAGCAGAACTTATTTTTCCGTTACCGGAAAATGTTTCAGTTTCGAGATATGCGATTGACATAAACGGAAAATTGCGTGAAGCGGTTCCGGTAAATAAAAATAAAGGGAAACAGGTTTTTGAGGCAATCGAACATCGTCGTGTTGATCCGGGATTATTGGAGAAAGTGGATGGAAATAATTTTAAAACCAGAATTTATCCGTTGCTGCCAAATGGTGAGAGAACCGTTGTTATTGGTTACGAAGAAGAACTTTCGGCTTTTGATAAAGATAATCTTGCGTATCAATTGGTAAGCCGTTTTCCTAAAAAACTAGATCAGTTTGAAATCAATGTTTCGGTTTTAGGAGCTTCGACAGCACCAACTGTTACTGAAAATTCAGGAAACGAAATTATTTTTTCAAAATGGAATCAGGCTTTTCAGGCATCTATTAAAAAAGAAAATTATCAGCCAACAGAAAAAATAGTGTTTAAAATTCCAATACAACAAAATAGTCCAAGTGTTTTGATGCAGGATGCTGGTGGTCAGTATTATTTTTACGGAAATACTTTTATCGAAGGCAACAAAACAGCCAAAAAAGTACCAGCTTCAATTGGTTTAATTTGGGATAATTCTTTAAGCTGTAAAAATCGTGATTTGAAAAAAGAATTAGATTTATTGGATGCTTATTTTCAGAAAATAAAAAATACAAAAGTGACTTTGTACTTTTTGAATTACACTTTTGAGAAACAGCAGGAATATAGTATTTCTGATGGAAATTGGTCCGCTTTAAAAGCTGTTTTAGAAAAAACCAGATACGATGGCGGAACTCGTTATTCGAAATTGAACTTTACTAGTCAGGATGAATATTTGTTTTTTACAGATGGATTATCTTCTTTAAGTGAAAATCTTCTTCCAAAAACTAAAAAACCTGTTTATACTATTACTTCTTCTGTATCGGCTGATTTTTCTTTTCTGAATTTTTCGGCAACGAAAACAGGCGGTAATTTTATCAATTTAAATCAGATAAATGCCGAAACGGCTTTGGATAAATTAACGAATACCAATTTGAAATTTTTAGGAATAAAGGAGAATTTAACCGTAACTGATTTATTTCCGATGGAAGGAACTCCGGTTTCAGGAAATTTTAGCTTTTCAGGAATTTCTTTAAATCCAAAAAATGAAATTACGTTAGTATTTGGCTATGATAGTGAAGCTGTTTTAGAAAAGAAAATTATGCTTGATGTGGCTGTTCAAAATTCTAATGACGTAAATATTGAAAAACTTTGGGCACAGAAAAAAATTGCCAATCTTGAATTACAATATGCTAAGAACACTGATGAAATTGAACTTCTTGGAAAGAAATTCGGTATTGTAACCAAAAATACTTCGCTGATTGTGCTGGAAAATGTAAGAGATTATATTCTGTATGATATTATTCCGCCTGCAGAATTACGTTCTGAATTTGATCAAATAAAAAAACAGGAACAAGATGCTACAGTAGCACAACAAAAAAGTAATTGGGAAAACATAGAAAGTTATTTTAAGGGATTAAATGTTTGGTGGAAAAAAGATATTAAATATAACGGACAAAAAATTATATCTAAACATAAGCCTAAGAATGAGAATGAATCAGGAATAGCTTATGGACGTGAAACGATAAAAGGGAATCCTGATGCGGTATTTACAATTGATGAACCTGTTGGAGCAGGTTCTGTCAGTGTTGTTGTTGAAGATAATGCTGTATATAATACGCCCCCTCCGCCAACTGCACCAAAAGTGGATCAGGTAAAATTTGCTAGACCAGTTGTTGCAAAAGCAGAAGAGGTTACTGAGGATACACCAAAAATTGTTGATATAAAAGATAAAAAAGTTGGTAGTGAAGTAATTGGTCAAAATTCAAATTCTGCCAAATTAGAAGAAGTGGTGGTCGTTGGATACGGAACTCAAAAGAAAAGTGAAGTAGTTGGTGCTGTTACAGATAGTAAATTTATACCTCAAGATTCAGGTATCGATGAAGGTTATTTAACTGGAGATTCAAAAAAGCCTTTACTTATTGTTGATGGTCAGTTTTATGAGGGCGAATTGGCCGATTTAAATTCAGATGATTTTGAATCGGTAGATGTTTTGAAAGATGCTGCCAGAATTTCTGCTTATGGCAGCAGAGGGGCAAATGGAGTTATTATTATAACAACAAAAAAGAAGTCTTCAAATAGTGGTATTGTTCAGACAAAAAGTTGGAATCCGGATCGATTGTATTTAAAAGCATTGGCATCGGCACCAAAAGAAAAACAATACGATTTGTATTTTGAATTAAGAAATGCGCAGGAAAGAAACCCAAGTTTTTATTTTGATGTAGCGCATTTTTTCTACAATCAGGGCGATGTTAAAAAAGCATTGCTAATCATTAGCAATATCGCCGATTTAGGTTTAGAGAATCATCAGCTTTATAAAACGCTGACTTACACTCTGCGTCAATGGAAAGATTATGATGATGCCGTGTTTACTGCAAAACAAGTTGCAAAATGGAGAGAACACGAGCCACAAAGTCTTAGAGATTATGCTTTGGCGCTGGAAGATACAGGGAAATATCAGGAAGCTTTTGATCAATTAATTAAAGCGCTTGAAGTGAATTATTATGGAGAAATGAGCGGTCAGTATGAAGGTGTGGAAGATATTATTTTGATGGATGTTAATCGTATGATAACAGCACATTCTGGCATAAAAACGAATAAGCTTGATAAAAAGTATCTTGCAAAAATGCCGGTTGATATCAGAGTCATTATGAACTGGAACCAAATGGATGTTGATTTGGATTTGCATGTAATTGAACCAACAAATGAAGAATGTTATTACAGCCACACTTCTACAAAAATTGGAGGAAGATTTTCTAAAGATTTTACTGAAGGTTATGGCCCGGAACAATATATAATCAGAAATGCTGTAAAAGGGAAATATCAAATTAAAACCAATTATTTTGGAGAAACTGAATTAACAGAAAATGGTCCGGCAACTTTAATGGTCGAAATTTATATTACCAAAGCAGGAAAAACTTCCAGAACTTTAAAAACAATTCAGTTAGGGAAAATAAAAGAGAATCAAGCTTTAGCAGAGATTATTTGGTAAAGTCTGCAAATTAAGCGGATGTCTTTCAATTTTAAAAGGCGAAATTGCGTTGTTCCATTCTAAAAACGTAATTTTGCCTTTTAAAATTTTTAGTTTTTAAGAGCAATCTAAAATCTAAAATCAGAAATCTAAAATTTGAATGACAGGAACCGTATATAAATCTACAGGAAGCTGGTACACCGTAAAATCTGAAAATGGGGATTTTGTGGAATGCCGTATGAAAGGGAAATTCAGAATAAAAGGTATAAAAAGTACCAATCCAATTGCTGTAGGCGATATTGTCGATTATGAATTAGACGAAACTTCAGACGCTGTTACCGGAACGATTCATAATATTCACGAAAGAAAAAATTATATCGTTCGTAAATCGGTTAATTTGTCAAAGCAGATTCATATAATTGCTTCTAATATTGATCAGGTTTTTTTATTGGTAACCATTGATAATCCGCCAACAACTACAAGTTTTATCGATCGTTTTCTAGTTACTGCTGAAGCATACGGCATTGAAGCTATTCTTATTTTTAATAAAATTGATACACTAAACGATCAGACTTTAGATGATCAGCTTTATTTGCAGCATATTTATTCTGAAATTGGTTATAAATGCCTGCGAATTTCATCAACAGAAAATAAAGGAGTTGATAAGCTTAAAGAAATGATGATTGGAAAAGTCAGTATGTTTTCCGGGCATTCGGGAGTTGGGAAATCAACTTTGGTAAATGCAATGGAACCTAGTCTTCATTTAAAAACTTCTGTAATTTCAGAACAAAGCAAACAAGGGCAGCATACCACTACTTTTGCCGAGATGTATGATTTGTCTTTTGATGCCCGAATTATTGACACGCCTGGAATTAAAGGTTTCGGAATTGTTGATATGGAACCATCCGAAATAAGTGGTTATTTTCCAGAATTCTTTAAATTAAAAGAGCAATGTAAGTTTAACAACTGTTTGCACAAAGAAGAACCCCATTGTGCTATTAAAGCCGCTTTAGAAAGAGATGAAATTGCCTGGTCTCGCTATAATAGTTACCTTAAAATTTTGGAGGGTGACGAGGAACATTACCGTACCGATACTTATGGAGAAGATCGTGCTGCGAGTGATGAAACGCGTAAATAATTATTAATTGTGAATGGTTAATTCTGATTGACCAAAGAGAATTTAATAATTATTATTTCTAAAGAAAAAATCAATAATTAATACTTTCCAATTAAACATTTCTATGAAAGTTGTACTTCAAAGAGTTTCAGAAGCATCAGTTACGGTTGACGGTCAAAAAACAGCCGATATAAAAAAAGGATTATTAGTTTTAGTTGGAATTGAGGAAGCTGATACTCAGGAAGACATTGATTGGCTTGCTGGAAAAATCATAAAAATGAGAATTTTTGGCGACGAAAATGATGTCATGAATTGCTCAGTTCAGGATGTCGATGGTGATATAATTGTAGTAAGCCAATTTACACTTCATGCTTCTACAAAAAAAGGAAACCGTCCTTCTTATATAAAAGCTGCAAAACCGGATTTTGCAATTCCTATGTATGAGAATTTTGTAAAATCAGTAGAAAAAGAGTTTGGAAAGAAAGTACAAACGGGAATTTTTGGTGCTGATATGAAAGTCAATCTTCTAAATGACGGACCAGTTACAATCTTAATAGACAGTAAAAACAAGGAATAAAAAAATTAAACATTTGTTAAGGATTTCTGAAAAAAATATATATTTGAAGAAAATCCTTACTAATGAAAAACCTTTGTTTCACGTTGTTTTTTTTATTTTTTATTGCTAATTCCTTTGCTCAAAAGAACGATTATTCTATCCTTAAAATTTCGGACAGTCTTAAAGAGAATGCAAATGCCGTCATTCGTTTAGATCAAATGGATATTAATATTCTTTCGCAACGAAGTATGAATATTAAAAAACAGAGAATTGTTACGGTTTTAAATCAGAAAGGTCTCAGTGAAATAGATGGTTATGAATTTTATGATAAATCGACAGCAATTAAAAGTATTGAAGCTGTAGTTTATGATGCTTTTGGTAATGAAATCAAAAAGATAAAAAGAAAAGATTTTAAAGATCAAAGTGCGGTAAGTGGTAGTACCCTTTTTTCGGATAATCGTGTTCTTTATTTAAATTATACTCCAGTTTCGTTCCCGTTTACTGTAGCCTACAGTAGCGAAATTGAAACTTCAAACACAGCTTTTATACCAAAATGGTATTTTTTAAGTGGCTATAATGTAAGTGTTGAAAATTGCATTTTAAATGTGTCCTTTCCTAATAATTTAGGTTTTAAAAAGAAAGAGTTTCAGTTAGCAGATTTTAAAATAAAAAAAACAGTTGATACAGCTACAAAACTAAGTTATACAGCAACTAATATTTTAGCACAAAAAGCCGAAGATTATAGTCCGTCTCCGTCAGATCTTTATCCCAAAATTATGATGGGATTGGAGCATTTCCATTTAGAAGGAGTCGATGGCACAGCGACAACCTGGGAAGCTTTTGGGAAATGGTATGGAGATAAGATTCTATCAGGAACTACTGTTTTACCTGAAGAAACGAAAGCCAAAATTAAGGCTTTGGTTGGAGATGAAAAAGATCCTGTAAAGAAGACAAAAATCATATACGATTATGTCCAAAAGAAATCAAGATATGTAAATATAGCTGTAGGTATTGGCGGATGGAAACCCATGCAGGCTTCAGATGTAGATCGTTTGGGCTATGGAGATTGTAAAGCCTTATCCAATTATACAAAAGCACTTTTACAAGTTGTAGACGTTCCTTCTTATAATACCATTTTATATGGAGATCGTTATAAAGCAAATATTCAATCCGATTTTGTTTCGATGCAGGGAAATCATATGATTTTGGCTGTTCCAAATGGAGATAATTATATTTGGCTGGAATGTACGAGTCAGGATGATCCTTTTGGTTATCAGGGAACCTTTACAGATGACAGGGATGTTTTAGTCGTTAAACCTGAAGGAGGAGAAATTGTTCGTACTAAGGTTTATGAGGACAACGGAAATACTCAAACAGGAAAAGGAGTTTATACCATTAATGAAAATGGGGATTTTTCGGGCAATTTAAACATCTCATCGCAAGGAAGTCAATATGCTTCTAAGTCAAGAGTGGAGACTTTACAACCTCATGAAAAAGAACAACACTACAAAGAATATTGGAATAATATCAACAATTTGAAATTAGGGAAAATCATTTTTACGAACGATAAAGAGAATATCTGTTTTGTTGAAAATGTGCAATTATCAGCTTCAAATTATGGAGTGATTTCCGGTAATAAAATGATTTTTACAGTTGATGCTTTTAATCAAAATTCAGAAAATGTAAAACGAATCAGAAATCGTAAAAATCCATTCCAGATTCAGCGTGGTTATTTGGATACAGATGAAATTGAAATCAATCTACCTTCTGGTTTCAGTATTGAATTTCTGCCTCAAAATTATGAGCTGAAAGGTAAATTTGGCGAGTATAAAACCGAAATTATCAAAACTGATTCAAACAAACTGATGTACAAAAGATTTATGTTTTTAAACAAAGGAAAATATTCAAACAAAGAATATGATGAATATCGCCTGTTTATGGAACAGGTTTCAAGAAATGATAACGCCAAAATAATATTAACCAAAAACTGACCAAAAAACTAACCAAAAAACTAACCAAAAAACTAACCAAAAAATTAACCAAAAACTACCAGAATTACCAATGAAAATTATCAGACTTTTTAGCTTGTCGGCAATTTTATTTGTTGCCACAACAAGTGCATTTGCACAGGAATTTAGATTAGGAAAAGTTTCTGTTGCAGAATTGGAACAGAAAGTGCATCCAAAAGATACTTCAGCAGTGGCTGCTATCCTTTATAAAAAAGGAGTATCCAGATTGGAGTTTGACCAAAACGAAGGTTTTTATATGATGACCGATGTCGAAACCCGTATTAAAATTTATAAAAAAGAAGGTTATGACTGGGCGAATCAAGAGGTTTGGTATTACAATTACAACTCATTAAAAGAAAGAGTATTTTTTACCGATGCAGTGACTTATAACCTGGTAAATGGTAAAGTAGAAAAAACAAAACTGAAAAGTGACGGATCTTTTGATGAGGTACTTTCAAAATACAGAGGACAGAAAAAAATAACGATGCCTAACGTTAAAGAAGGTTCAGTAATAGAATTTCGTTATACTGTCAGATCTCCTAGTGATGCCATGATACGTGACTGGGATTTTCAGACTTCGATTCCGGTAAATTATTCAGAGTTTAAAGTAGCTTATCCGGAATATTATGTTTTTAAACCACGCCAAAAAGGGTATATATTTCCTAAAACTACCACATTAAAAAATCCAAAAACCATTACGATTAATAGTAAAGAAAGAGCAGGAGGTAATTATTCAGCTACAACTCAATTTTACACAGATAAAATAGATTATATAGAGACAGAAGTTACTTATGTAGCTCAGGATTTTCCGGCATTGAAAGACGAAAGTTTTGTCAATAATATTAACAATTACAGGTCAAGTGTTGAACATGAATTATCATTAACACATTTTCCAAACAGACCAATTAAAGAATATTCTACAGACTGGAATTCGGTTGTGAGAACGATTTATGAATATGAAGATTTTGGTCCTGAACTGAATAAAACCGGCTATTTTGAAGAAGATCTGAAAAAATTATTGGCAGGAATTAATACACCGGAAGAAAAAATGTGGGTTATTTTAAATCACGTAAAATCAAATGTAAAATGGAATAGTTATTATGGTTATGGCTGTGATAACGGAGTTAAAAAGACCTATAAAGAAAAAACAGGAAATGTTGCAGATATTAATTTAATGCTAACAGCAATGCTGCGTTTTTCAGGTTTAACAGCAAATCCGGTTTTGGTAAGTACACGTTCTAACGGAATTGCTTTCTTTCCAAACAGAACAGCCTTCAATTATGTAATAGCAGCAGTAGAAACTCCAAATGGTTATATTTTATTAGATGCTACTGATAAATATGCAACACCAAATATACTTCCTTTTAGAGTCTTGAACTGGATGGGAAGATTAATCAGAAAAGACGGAAGTTCGGAGGAAATCGATTTGATGCCTACAAAAACATCTAATGATATTGTTTTTATGAATTACGATATTGATGCCGGAGGAAAAGTTACAGGTCAAACCAGAAGGCAATGTTCTGATTATAATGCTATGATTGCAAGAGAGAATTTTGAAAAATTAAAAGAAGAAGAATATCTGGAAAAACTCGAAAACAACAGTAATAAAATCGAAATAAAAGAATATTCAAGAACGAATGAGAAAGAATTATTAGCTCCAACTGTTGAAACCTACTCTTTTACAGGTAATAATCTATGTGAACTTATAGGTGGTAAAATCTATGTAAATCCGATGCTTTTCTTTACAAAAGATAAAAATCCTTTTAAACAAGAAGTACGAGAATATCCGGTAGATTTTGGTTATCCATTTTTAGACAAATATAACATCACGATTAAAATTCCTGAAGGTTTTACCGTCGAAACACTTCCAACAGCAGTAGTTTACAATATGGAGAATAATTTAGGAAGTTTTAAATTCAATATTGTTGCAAACGAAAATATTTTACAATTAAGCATTGTACATCAAATTAACAAAGCAATCGTTGGCACTGATGAATACGAAATGTTAAAAGATTATTATAAAGGAATGATCGCGAAACAAACGGAGAAAATAGTTTTAAAAAGAATTTAAATATGCTAAGTCGTATCCTTTTAATTTGCTTTATATTTTTTTGGAGTAGTGGGAATATTCAGGCTCAAAATTATGCGCCTGGAAAGATAACAATAGCTGAACTGGAAGAGAAAATGCACCCAAAAGATTCTGGAGCCGTAGCAGCTATTTTAGCAAGTAATGTTACAGTCAATTTAAATCTGAGTGGAAATTCTGAAAAGATTATTCGTAAAAAAATCAAAATTTATAAAAGTGACGGATATCATTTATCAAACGTTCATCTGTATTTTGGTGCTGGAAGATCCGGATATTTACACATTCTAAGTGCTTATACTTATAATTTAATTGATGGTAAAATCATCAAGTCTAAATTAAAACCCGAAAGTGAGTTCATCGAAAAAACAAATGACAGTTATTGGACAAAAAAACTGGCTTTTCCAGATGTAAAAGAGGGATCTATAATAGAATATGAATATAGAGAAGATGTGGGTTTTTTAAGTCTTTATGACTGGAATTTTCAGGAAAATATTCCGGTAAATTATTCCGAGCTTAAAACGACCATTCCGGATGATTTCATATTTAAAAGAAATACGAAAGGATTTTTTTCTCCAAAAATTATTTCAAAAGCGACGCACGCATATGGACGAAATGCGACAGAAACCATTTATGTTTATCAAAACCTTCCAGCAATGAAAGAAGAAAGTTATGTAAACAATATTAATAACTACAGGACTGGAATTTTTTTTGAACTCGAAAAGATAGAAATTCCGGGACGGTTTTACAAAACATTTTCATCAGACTGGACAAGTGTCGCTAAAACAATTTACGGATTTGACAGTTTTGGCCCTGAATTAAACAAAACGGGATATTTTGAAGAAGATTTGAAAGTAGTATTGGCAGGAAAAAATAATCCGACAGAAAAAATTACAGCGATTCTTAATTTTATAAAAACGAATGTAAACTGGAATAATCATTTAGGTTTCTCTTGCGAGAAGGGTGTTCGTAAGGCATATAAAGAAAAAACAGGAAACGGTGCGGATATTAATTTAATGCTGACCGCTATGCTTCGGTACGCCGGACTTACTGCAAATCCGGTTCTGATTAGTACGCGTTCTAACGGAATTGCATTTTTTCCAAACATAAATGCTTTTAACTCTGTCATAACTGCCGTTGAAAGCGGAGGAGATATTATTTTAATTGATGCTGCAGATAAATTTTCAACACCAAATGTTCTTCCGTTAAGAGACTTGAATTGGATTGGAAGATTAATTCGTAAAGACGGAACTTTTGAAAGTATTGATTTAATGCCAAAGAAGCTATCTAATAACAATGTTTCAATTGATTATACCATTGAACAAAACGGTAAAATTAATGGTAAAATAAGAAGACAGACTACAGATTATAATGCTATGGCTGTTAGAAACACTTTTGAAAATACCAAAGAAGAGACCTATTTGGAGAATCTTGAAAATAATCATGGTAAAATTCAGGTAAGTGATTATAAACGAGATAATGAAAAAGAGTATTTATTGCCGGCAACAGAAAGTTTTTCGTTTATAAGTAATGATTTATCTGAAGTGATAGGAGATAAAATTTACATAAGTCCAATGCTATTTTTCTCAAATACAAAAAATCCTTTCAAACAGGAAAATAGGGAATATCCGGTCGATTTCGGATTTCCTTTTGCAGAAAAATATAACGTTAGTATACGGATTCCGGAAGGATTTGCTGTAGAAAGCATTCCAAAAGCCGAAGGATTAGTTATGGAAGAAGGTCTGGGAATTTTTAAGTACAATATTGCACTCAATGATAATGTGCTTCAATTGTTGGTTTTGCATCAAATAAATTCTCCTATTGTGTCACGTGAACAATATACTATTTTAAGAGAATATTATAAAGTAATGATGGCGAAACAAACAGAAAAGATAATTTTAAAACGAATCTAAATATGTCGATGCGATCTCTTCTCCTTTTTTTTATATTCTTATGGAATGGTGCTCAAGTCCAGGCTCAAAGTTATGAACTTGGAAAAGTTACTATTGGCGAACTTCAGGAAAAAATACATCCTGTAGATTCTACGGCGCCGGCGGCAATTTTGTTTAAAAAAGGAAAAACCGTTTTTACGTATGATGAAAAAAATGGTTTTTCTGCAACTCATACTTATGAATTTAAAATCAAAATATACAAAAAAGAAGGTTTAAAGTGGGCTGATCAAAAAGTCCAGTATTATGTTGGTTACCAAAACTTAAACGAAGATTTATTGTCTTTTTCGAATACAGTGACATACAATCTGGAAAATGGTAAAATACAAAAAACAAAGTTAGAAAATCAAGGAACTTTCAAGAGAAAGATTAATGAATATTGGAATGAAAAAGGGATAACGTTTCCAAACGTGAAAGAAGGATCTGTTATAGAATACAAATACGTTTTAAAGTCCGAAAATATAGTCCAGTTTCCAGATTTTGATTTTCAATTTAGTATTCCTTTGAATTATTTTGGGTATAAAACAGAATTTCCGGAATTTTATATTTATAAAGCACTTTTATTAGGAACCCATACTATAGAAAACGATTCTAAAATTGTAATGGGAAGCCAGAATTTTACAAGTGAACATGGTCAAAGCCGAAGTATGTCCTATAAGCAGATAGATGCATTTTATTCAGGAAAAAATATTCCAGCTTTAAAAGAGGAACCTTATGTCAATAATATCGAAAATTACAGAGGTTCAATTAAACACGAGTTAGAACGTGTTCGAATGCCGGAACAGCCTGTTAAAGACTATACTCTTACTTGGGAAGGAGTAGCTTCAACGATTTTTAAAGACGATCGTTTCGGTAAAGAAATCAACAAAAATAGTTTTTTGCTGGAAGATGTAAAAAAGATACTAGCAAATGTTTCATCTCAAAAAGAGAGAATGAATATTATTTTTCAATTCGTTCAGAACAAAATGAACTGGAATGAAAAATACGGTTATTATACTGATAAAGGAGTCGAAAAAGCATATAAAGATCAAACCGGAAATATTGCAGAAATCAATTTTATATTGCTAAATATGCTAAAATGGGCAGGAATTGAAGCTAATCCTATATTAGTAAGTACAATCGAAAATGGAATTCCGGTTTATCCGACAAGAACAGGATTTAATTATATTATTGTAGCTGCAGAAATAGATGAAAAGCAAGTTTTATTAGATGCTTCGAGAAAATTTACATCACCGGATATATTGCCCTTAAACACTTTAAACTGGAAAGGGAGGTTAATTAAAAGTGATGGAACTTCTAAAGAAATAGATTTAGTTCCGTCGAAACCTTCTAAAGAAAATGCCAGTATTACAATCAAATTAAACGAAAGCGGAAAGATTAGCGGGAAAGTTAGAATTCAGAGAACAGATTATGAAGCTTATAAATTTAGAATCCAAAACGGAAATGGCAATCAAGACAATTATATCGAAAAACTGGAAGAAGATTTGGGAGGTCTAAAGATTTCTGATTACTTAATAACTAATAAAGTTTCTAATATATCCGATCCAATTGTAGAAACTTTCAGTTTTGAAACCGATAATTTTGTTGAAATTATTGATGACAAATTCTATGTAAGTCCTATGTTGTTTTACACGCCTGCCAAAAATCCTTTTGTACAGGAAAATAGACAGATGGGAATTTATTTTGGATATCCAAAACAAGAAAAACTTTTTGTAAACATTGAAATTCCCGAAGGGTATGTTATAGAAAGACTTCCAGCGTCTACAAGGCTTTCTTTAGAAGATAAAACTATAAATTTAACACTGAATTTTTTAAGTGACACAAACAAAATTCAAATTAGTTTTTTAAAAGAGATCAACAGTAGTATTTTTGCAGCTGAGCACTACAATGGATTGAAAACACTGTTTCAAAAAATGATTGCTAGTCAAAACGAAAAAATTGTCCTTAAAAAAGCTTAAAAATGGATTTAAAAAACGCTCAACTAGACGTTGATACCTGGATAAAAGAACACGGAGTTCGTTACTTTAACGAATTAACCAATATGGCGCAGCTTACAGAAGAAGTTGGAGAAGTTGCCAGAATTATTGCTCGCCGTTACGGAGAACAATCAGAAAAAGAAAGTGATAAAAACAAAGATCTTGGCGAAGAATTGGCCGATGTTGTTTTTGTAGTTTTATGTTTGGCCAATCAAACGGGAATCGATTTACAAGCTGCTTTTGATAAAAAAATGGACTTAAAATCGGTTAGAGATAAAGATCGTCACAAAAACAATGATAAATTGAAATAATTGTGAAATATCACGCATAAGTTTTGAATTATGAGTTTTGAATTTTGAATTATGAATGGGGAGTGGTAAATTGCGGGGCTGAATTATGTTTCTAATCATTCATAATTCATAAATTCACAACTTACAATTAAAAAAATGAATTTAAAATTAACGACGAATCCATCATTCATCATTGATGATTCGCAACTCAATATTACAGGTTCTAAAAGCGAAACCAACCGCTTATTATTGCTAAAAGCATTATTCACAAACATTACTTTAGCCAACACTTCAAATTCTGATGACAGCGAAGTAATGCAGAAAGCTTTGGCTGGAAATGATGAAATTGTAGACATTCACCACGCCGGAACAGCAATGCGTTTTTTAACGGCTTATTTTTCAGTTAATGAAGGAAGAGAAGTGGTTTTGACCGGATCCAGCAGAATGCAGGAGCGTCCAATCAAAATTTTGGTTGAAGCTTTAGCGCAACTGGGAGTTGAGATTTCTTATGAAAAAGAAGAAGGTTATCCGCCAATTCGAATTAAAGGAAAAAAAGTAACAGAATCAAAAGTTAAATTAGCTGCAAACGTAAGCAGTCAGTATATTTCGGCACTTTTATTAGTGGCTTCTAAATTGGATAATGGTTTAGAACTGACTTTAGAAGGCGAAATTACTTCGATTCCATACATCAAAATGACTTTAGCTTTGCTGGCTGATTTAGATATTAAAACCACTTTTGAAGGAAATGTAATAAAAGTGTTTCCTAAAGAATCAGTTGAATCCAAAGAAATGGTTGTAGAATCTGACTGGAGTTCAGCTTCTTATTTCTTTAGTCTGGTTGCTTTATCTGAATCTGCAAAAATCACATTGAGCAGTTACAAAGAAAACAGTCTTCAGGGAGATTCAGAATTAGTTTCTCTTTATGAAAAAATGGGTGTAAAAACGACTTTCCAAAATAACAAAATGACCTTGGAAAAAGTAGCAGGTTTCAATTATCAGGATGTAAATTTTGAATTAAACAATACTCCGGATATTGCACAGACAATCGTCGTAACTTGTTTAGGTTTAGGAATAGGATGTCATTTAACAGGTCTTCATACTTTAAAAATTAAAGAAACAGACAGATTAGAAGCATTGAGAATCGAGCTTACAAAATTAGGAGCGAATATTTCAGTTACAAATGACAGCTTGACTTTAGAGCGTTCAGGAGCTATTAATCACGATATACATATTGCAACATACAATGATCACCGTATGGCAATGGCGTTTGCACCTTTAGCAATCAAAGTTCCAATTATCATTGATGATGCTGAGGTAGTTTCTAAATCATATCCGGATTTCTGGAATGATTTAAAAGCGTTGAACTTTCAAGTTTCAGAATTGTAAAAATTTTTGAAACCATATAAGTGATATAAGTTCATTTAAATAAAAGCTTAACGCAAAGTATGTAAAACATAGCCTCTGGTTTCAACCAGAGGTTTTTTTATGCGAATTTAAAAGTAAACCCGACAGGTTTTTAAAACCTGTCGGGTTTAATAGTAAGTAAAAAAACAGTTGATATGAACTTATATCACTTATATGGTTCAAAAAAAACATTTTTAATGCTTTCCGAAACCTCACTAAATCAAGGACTTTTGAAAATAAACGTCAAAACACTTGACAACGCCTATCTCACAATCGTATATTTGCAAGCGATTTAAAATTTTAGATAAAAAAGTCTAAGATTTATTTTTTAAAATCTAACTTCAAATATGAAATTATCACACTTCAATTTCAATTTACCGAAAGAACTTTTGGCTGAATTTCCGGCAGAAAACAGAGATGAATCTCGTTTAATGGTAATTGACCGTAAAAAAAACACTATCGAACATAAAATGTTTAAAGACGTGATCAACTATTTTGATGACGGAGACGTTTTAATTCTAAATAATACAAAAGTTTTCCCTGCACGTTTGTATGGAAACAAAGAAAAAACCGGAGCTAGAATTGAAGTTTTCTTGTTAAGAGAATTAAATTCTGAGCAACGTTTATGGGATGTTTTAGTTGATCCGGCTAGAAAAATCCGTATTGGTAACAAACTTTATTTTGGTGATGACGATTCATTAGTTGCTGAGGTAATCGACAACACAACTTCTCGTGGTAGAACTTTACGTTTCTTATACGACGGTTCTTATGAAGAATTCAGAAACAAATTGACAGAACTTGGAGAAACTCCAATTCCTAAATACATCAACAGAGAAGTTACTGCTGAAGATGCTGAAAGATACCAAACAATCTACGCAAAAGAAGAAGGAGCTGTAGCGGCGCCAACTGCTGGTTTGCACTTTTCAAAACACCTTTTGAAAAAATTAGAAATCAAAGGAGTAAATTTTGCTGAGGTAACTTTACACGTAGGTTTAGGAACTTTTAACCCGGTTGAGGTAGAAGATTTATCTAAACACAAAATGGATTCTGAGGAATTGATTATCACACAACAAGCTTGTGATATCGTAAACGAAGGAAAAGCAAAGAAAAAACGTATTTGTGCTGTAGGAACAACTTCTATGCGTGCCATCGAAAGTTCTGTTTCTTCTGCAAACACTTTAAATCCATATGAAGGATGGACAAATAAATTTATTTTTCCTCCTCACGATTTTAGTATTGCAAACTGTATGATTACAAACTTCCACACACCGAAATCAACATTATTAATGATGATTTCTGCTTTCTGTGGTCACGATTTAATGAAAAAAGCATACGAAGAAGCGATTAAAGAAGGATACAAATTTTATTCTTACGGAGACGCGATGTTAATTCTTTAATTAGAATTTATAGTATAAAAAGACCCGACTAGTTTTTATAACCTGTCGGGTTTTTTATTTGTTTCAAGTTTCAGGTTTCAAGTTTGACATTCGTTGAGAAATTTTAAACGCAAAGAGCGCAAAGTTTTTTTGCTCAGTATGTGTTTACCAGAAACAAAAGAACGCAAAGCTTTGCGAACTTAGCGTTTATAAACGTTAGCCTTGATAAAAAAAGACTTTGCGCTCTTTGCGTTAAAAAACACACAAAGCATATCAATCTGAAACAAAACAAACAATTTTTGTTATTTTAGCAAACAAAACAAAAATACACAATGACTTTTCAAAATACACGCGAATTTGCACGAGAGCTAGATTCGAAAGACGCATTAAACCATTATCAGGAACAATTTATATTTCCGAAAGTGAATGATAAACGAGTAATTTATTTCACAGGAAATTCATTAGGATTACAGCCAAAACGTACCAAAACCTATATAGACGAAGTAATGAATGACTGGGCAGAACTTGCCGTCGAAGGTCATTTTTATGCTGAGAAACCCTGGTGGGATTATCAGGAAAGATTTTCTGAACCATTGAGTAAGATTGTTGGCGCGCTTCCATCAGAAGTTACGGTAATGAATACTTTGACTGTGAATCTTCATTTGCTGATGGTTTCTTTTTATCAGCCACAAGGAAAACGCTATAAAATTATCTGCGAAGAAAAAGCTTTTCCGTCAGATCAATATATGTTTCAGAGTCAGGTTCATTTTCATGGTTATAAACCAGAAGATGCCATTGTAGAAATTAAACGTCGTGAGGGAGAACACAATATTCGTTTAGAAGATGTTTTGGCAAAAATTGAAGAAGTAGGAGATGAGCTTGCTTTAGTTTTAATTGGCGGAGTAAACTATTATACCGGACAAGTTTTCGATATTAAAACGATTACAGCAGCTGGACAAAAAGCAGGAGCAAAAGTAGGTTGGGATTTAGCACACGCAGCAGGAAATATTAAATTAGAACTGCACGATTGGAATGTAGATTTTGCTGCTTGGTGCAGTTATAAATATATGAATTCAGGTCCGGGAAATGCTTCTGGATGTTTTGTTCATGAAAGACATCATAACGATCCGGATCTGCCTCGTTTTGCCGGTTGGTGGGGACACAACAAGGAACGTCGTTTTAAAATGGAACCAAACTTTGACCCAGTTCACGGAGCAGATGGATGGCAGATTAGTAATTTACCAGTTCTTTCGTTAGCGCCTTACTTAGCTTCTGTAGAGATGTTTGCTGAGGTTGGAATGGATGCTTTAATTAAAAAACGTGATCATATTACTTCTTATCTTGAATTTATTCTTCACGAAATTGACAAGGAAGTAGAAAGTACTTTTGAAATTATTACGCCTTCAAACCCCGAAGAAAGAGCTTCACAGTTATCTGTTTTTCTTCATGGAGAAGGAAGAGCTTTATTTGATTATTTAATGAAGAACGGAGTTATCACAGATTGGCGCGAACCCAATGTAATTCGTCTGGCACCAGTTCCACTATATTGTTCTTATGAAGATATGTACGACTTTGGACAGATTCTGAAAAAAGGAATTTTAGGGAAGTAAATTATTTCACGCAGATTTTGCAGATTTTAGCAGATTTAAAATGATTTCTATAAGTAATCTGCGAACATCTGCTTAAATCTTTTTAAATCTGCGTGAAAAAATCTTTAAGCACAAAATTTATCATTTCGAGGAACGAGAAATCACACTAGAAACTCCGCGAAGTATGTAGCCAATCTTTGTAGAATCCCGCGTATGATTTCTCGTTCCTCGAAATTACAAACAGTACCGCTTATTATTTTTAAATGATAAATGAACTTTGCACCTCTGCGAGATTAAATCGTTTAAACTTTGAATAAAAACTCTGCAAGAAACGACATAAAATCTTCTAATAATATAAATTTTCAAAAAAATTCTGTAACAATCATTATAGCAGATATTCCGTATTTTGTAGTGTATAATTTTAAATAACTACAATCATGAAAGGCTTATATATTTTATTAGCAGCAATAATTTTTACTTCGTGTCAGCATCAAAGTAAAGAAGATATAAACAAAGCCAAGCAAGCCAGTATTGATTCCATGAAAGTTGAAATTAACAAACAACGTGTTATCGATTCAATGAAGACTGAAATGGCGAAGATCAAAGAAGAGCAGAAAGTTGAATCTCAAAAGGTAGAATCTCAAAAAGTTGTTGTAGTGCATCAGCCAGCAAATGGAAATGCCACAACCACTACAACTACTACCAAAAAGAAAGGATGGAGTGCAACTGCTAAAGGTGCTGTAATTGGTGCCGGAGTTGGAGCTGCAACCGGAGCAATCGTAAGTAAGAAAAAAGGAGAAGGTGCTATTATCGGCGGTTTAGCTGGTGCTGCCTTAGGAACTGGAACAGGAGCTGTTATTGACAGTAAAAACAAGAAGAAAGAATAAGTTTTAAAACTTAAACAATATTTAAAAACGCCGATTTAGAATTTCTAAATCGGCGTTTTTGTTTATACTAATTCAAGTGTCGGAATCTGGATCGCATTTAATTCTGATTTATAAAAATCGAATTGATTTTTGATTTTTTCTTCTTCCTTTTTAAAGTAAAAAGTGGAAGAAAAAAGATTCTGATAATATTCAATTCCCTCTAAAATGTTTGTTTTAAAAGAATTCCATTTTTTTAATTGCATTGCGGTAACTTCTCCGGAAATGGTTTCAATTTCATTTCTGAAATAATCAACATACATTTTCAATTCCTTCACAAACAAATTAGGTCGGTCTGTTCTTAAAACCGATTTTCCATGATAAATGTGCTGAACCATTTCTTTTAAAGAAACTTCCTGATCAAAATACGCGAGGTTTGGTCCCGGGCAAATTACTACACCTTGAGCCTGACCTTTTATTTTGATATCATTTTCAAGATAAGAAGCATTCGCCAAACCCACACATAAACATGATTTCTCTGTTATCTTGATTTTGCTCTTTTCAAATTCTTCCGCAGATAAACTATCTTTTTTGCTTTCTAATGCTGCAAGTTTAATATCCTGATATTTTTTAGAAGCGGTACAAATTCCGTGTGGATCGTATTCCTTGCTTAACGCTAAGAATTTCTTTGGGCACGAACTTCCGGCTTTATTCTCGTGAATTCTTTTTTGTTTTAAAAATTCGTTTGTTGTCCCTTTTAAAGTGTTGAATGGAACTCCCAAAGGCGAAATGTTACTTAAATAAAAATCATCTTCTTTGGCCTTCATTAATAGATTTCTCGTTTCCTGATCTACAGAAGTAGCTTCGGGAACTAATAAAAATGGTGAACCCCAGCCAACAGCATCTACTTTATATTCGTCCAATAAAAACTCATGTTCTTCTGAAGTTCCAACACCGCCCTGAACGGTAATTTTTAATTCTAAAGGTTTTTCCGAAAATGCTTGATTTTTTAGCTGTAAAGCTTTAATCATTAAATCATGGGCAGATTGTACTAATTGTTCTTTTTTCTGCCTGAATTCTTCTAAAATGGTGCCTAGAAGAAGTCCGTCAGTGGCAAAGGCGTGTCCTCCGCAGTTTAATCCAGATTCGATTCGGTATTCTGAAACCCAAAGGCCTTTTTTAGCAAGGAAATTTCCCTGAATCATGGCCGATCTGAAATCGCTTACTTTTAGAATGATTTTCTTTTTAAGTTCGTTCTTTTCATTTGGAAAAAAGTCTTTGAAATTTTCGAAGTAACCAAACAATCTCGGGTTCATTCCTGCTGAAAGGACAACAGACGATTCCAGATTACTATTTGCAAAACCTCTCAAAGCTGCATGCGCATCATTAAACTCAATTGGAAGCTGTTCGTTTTTTATGAAGTTATCTTTATCCAATTTTGTCATAATGTTCACATCAATTTCTCCTGGAAAAAGATGTGTTTCTATATAATTCTGAATGTTTTCCTTAAAAGAAATTCCGTCATCCAATAAATTCTGAAATCCTTTTTTAATGTCGGAAGTGTTAGGTAACATCGACATGAAATTTTCCAGAGCGGTTTTGCTTTCGGCTAATTCGGTTTTGAAATTTTCGAATTTTTCTTTTACTATTTTGTCAACTAAATTGAGGTAAGAAGTAATTCTTTCGGCTCGGTAATCGTGAAATTTTTGTGTAATTTCCTCGTACGGGATATTGAATTTAGTGCTATAAAAATTACGCATCTTTTCAATCAAATCATCATCAGCAAGAGCGATAACAGACGAAATCCCGTATTGCGCCACACGAATCGGACTGTCAATCGTGTACGCAAGCCCCATTACCGGAATATGAAAAGTGTGTATAGGTGTTTTTGTCATTTGTCTTCCAATTAAAATAGAGACAAATATTGGAAAAAGGATTTTTTTAAAAGCTGATAATTGTCAGGTTTGCGGGTAAAGTTTTGTTAGCCACGAATTCACGAATTTTATTTTAAATGTCTGGCTGCATAGCCTGCGGTTGAAACCGCAGGAACACAACCAATTTCCATAATGAATTCCCACAATATGTTCTCTTTGATTGAAACCACTGGCGATGTTTATTTACAATTCGTAATATTGTTTGTCAACACAATCATTTTAAATAAAATTCGTGAATTCGTGGCGAAAAAAAATCATATCAAAATCATATCAAAATCATATCAAAATCATATCAAAATCATATCAAAATCATATCAAAATCATATCAAAATCTTCTTCAAAGACTCTGCTATGCTTCGCCATAAAAAGTTGTAGAACGATTTTTCCTGAATTCTTTCGATTTCAACATCTGCAGTTTTGGCTTTGTCTTTCGAATCATTTTTAACTAATAAATTAGCGATTGCCGATTTGAGTTTGGCTTCTTTTTCAGGATTTTTCTTTTTGTATAATTTCACTTTTAGATCGTCATAATCCAAAGAAGCATTTCCTTTTGAGATATTATCATTTCCATAGAAATTAAAACGGTATTTATTAAAAACTCCGGTAAAGGACGCATTCATATACGGTTTGCTGAATTGTCCCATCGCTCTTACATCAAAATTGGAAATTATGCCCTGAATATGAAAACCATCATTTTTGTCTAAAACATTGAAACTCCAATCTACGTCTAAAGGAGAAGTTTTCATAAAAATAGTTTTCACTTTGATTTTAACATCAGCTGTTTTTTTCAAACCAAAACCACTTCGAAGATTGGTTGCCTGCAAATTAAATTTGTCGAAAGTTAAAACTCCGGGACCTTTAGAAAAATCAATCTCTTCTTCGTAAACTAATTTTGATTTTAAAACCTGTAAAGTGTCAATTTGAAGCGGGAATTTTATATTTCGTAATAAATGATTGTACAGGTATTTTTTGCTTAAATCGTCTTTTGGCATTTTTCCGCGGTAAATATTGGCGTCAAAATGATTGATTACAAGGGAATTTGCTTTAAAGAAAAAACGATCATTTTTAAATCCCCAATCCATTTTCTGGATGCTGGCAGAATCTACGTTCAGCGTATAAATATCTTTCTCTGTTTTTAGTCTTTTTACAAATTCCGGACGGGAAAACTGCGGAATATTAGCAAAATTATTAATTGCTAAAAAGTTCTTTTCAGTATTGATTTTGCCAATTGTGATATGATAAAAAGCACTCGGACGATAAAATAAACTATCACATATTAAAGCATAACTTTTATATTGAAGCGGAATTTTTTCTTTTAAAGTGGCATCAGTAATTAAAATGCCTTCCAGTTTCAGAAGGATTTTTTTAATGCTGAAAATTGGTTTTTGCGTATCCAAAGAAACGACATCTACACTTCCGTCATTCAGATAAATATTCGAAACGCCGATGATTTTTCGAAATGGTTCGACGATTTCGTTTTTGATGCTTTTACTGTTGTTTAAAAGTTTTTCGCCTTTTTTGTATAGAATCACACGAGGTTTATTGATAATAATACTTTCGGCCTGAATGATATCGCGAAAAGCCAAATCCCAAATATTGAAATGTTTGATTGTGATGGATTCTATTTTGGTAAAAAGCCCATTTTTACTGTCTTTCGGTTCGTTTTTCGGATTTACCAATAAAGTCTGAGCGTAGATATTTCGGGAAAAAAGAGAAACCTCAATTTTTTCATAATTGATATTGTAGACTGTTTTGTTTTTTTCGTGAATAATAATCGGAAGCTGTTTCTTAATCCAGTAATTCAGTCCAACATTGGCCAGAACGACAATAATAAATAAGGAAATTACTCCGATCGCTATTTTTTTATAGATTGACATTTACAGTATTAATTTTAAATACATAAATTTAGAGTTTTAAAAAGGAATGATTTTTACATTATTCTGCAATTTCGTTATATCATTTTTTAGAATTCATTATTTATATTTTTTTGCGTGATTATGAAAATACTTAAAAAAATCCTGTTGGTTTTATTGGTACTTATTGTACTTCTTGGAATTGGTTTGTGCGGTTATATTTTTCATTTAAAACCCAAATATGAAGGAGAGTTACAAATAAAAAATCTGGACAAACCTACGACAGTATATTTTGATGAATTTGGAGTGCCGCATATTTACGCCGATTCTGAAAAAGATGTTATGACAGCTTTAGGCTATGTTCACGCGCAGGAAAGATTATGGCAAATGGAATTGTTACGCCGAATTGCCCCTGGAAGGTTGTCTGAAATTTTTGGAGGAGTGGCACTAAAGAATGATCAATTTTTTGCCGGAATCGGAATCGAAGAAGCTTCGGCGAAAGCGATTGCCAAACTAGACAAAAATAGTGAAAGCTATAAACTGACTCAGGCTTATCTGGACGGAATTAATCAATATCTGGAAGAAGGTGTAACCCCAATTGAGTTTACTTTAGTTGGCGTGAAAAAACAAAAATTTACCATAAAAGACGTTTACAATATTTATGGATATATGTCTTTTAGTTTTGCAATGGCTCAGAAAACAGATCCGTTATTGACTGATATTAAAAATAAATATGGAGCTTCTTATCTGAAAGATTTAGGCATTGAAGGAGAATTCAATACAACGAGAATTAAAATTTCAAAAGAGAAAACAGAAGAATATAGCGAGATTTCAAAATCGATTACAGCAATGTTGGATCAATCTCCAATTCCACCATTTATCGGTAGTAACAGTTGGGTTGTTGGTCCGAAGAAATCTAAGAGTGGAAAAGTGATTTTTGCAAATGATCCGCATATTGGTTTTTCTCAGCCTGCAACCTGGTACGAGGCGCATTTGGTAACGCCGCAGCATGAGCTGTACGGTTGTTATTTGGCAGGGACGCCGTTTCCGTTATTAGCACACAATCGTGATTATGCTTACGGATTAACAATGTTTGAAAATGATGATATCGATTTTTATCAGGAAAAAAATAAAGAGGGAGATGGTACACAATATCAAACACCAACTGGTTTTGCGAAATATGAAATCAGAAAGAAAACAATCAAAGTAAAAGATTCATCAGATGTAGTTTTGACGATTAAAACGAGCCGTCATGGACCAATCATGAATGATTTTATGGAACGCTTGGAAAAGAAAAATCCAATTGCAATGTTGTGGACTTATACGCATCAGCCCATTCAGATTTTAGATGCCGCATATGGACTTTCACATGCAAAAAATAAAGAAGAATTTAAAAAAGCAGCCAGTTTAATCGCAGCACCGGGATTGAATGTAATGTACGGAGACGCTAAAGGAAATGTGGGCTGGTGGGCAACAGGAAAATTATACCGTCATAACGAAGGCGTAAACACACACTTAATTTTGGACGGTTCAAGCGAAAAAGATGATATTGTAAAATATTTAGATTTCGAACAAAATCCGTCGGCAGAAAATCCGGAGTGGGGTTATGTTTATTCTGCCAATAATCAGCCTGAAACTATAGATAATGGTTATTTATATCCGGGTTATTATCTACCGGAAGATCGCGCAAAAAGAATTTCAGGAATTTTGAATGCAAAATCAGATTGGGATAAAGAGGCGATTAGTAAAATGATTTATGACAATACTTCGGATGTTGCGGTTGAGGTGGTGAAAAATTTAATTTCAAATACTGATCTTACTTCTATTTCAGCAGAAGAAAAAGAAGTCATAAATGTTTTAAAATCCTGGAAAGGAACAACTAATCTTGAAGATGTTGCACCAACGATTTATAACAAATGGATTTATTTATATCTGAAAAATACTTTTGAAGACGAAATGGGGAAAGAAAATTTTAATTTGTTTCTGGGAATTTCTGTTGGAAAACAAGTTATCGCCAATCAAATCAAAAATGAAAATTCGGTTTGGTGGGATAATATCAAAACCAAAAATGTAAAAGAAACCAGAAAGCAAATTGTTTCAAAATCTTTCCATGAAACAGTTGCAGCACTTCAAAAACAGTTAGGAAATACCATTTCAGATTGGAAATGGGGACAAGTTCATACAGTAGAACACGAACATCCATTAGGAAAAGTAAAAGCACTTCGCGGACTATTTAATGTTGGACCGTTTAATTCTCCAGGATCAAACGAAGTCATCAATAATTTATTCTTCGGATTTAATGAAGAAGGGAAATATTACACCAAAGGTGGCCCTTCAACCAGAAGAATTGTAGATTTCTCTGATATCGAAAACAGTTGGAGTATTTTGCCAACAGGACAATCCGGAAATCCGTTCAGTAAACATTATGACGATCAGGCAGAAATGTACAACTCCGGAAAATTCAGAAAAATGAAATTGAATAAAGAAGAGATTATAAAGACTTCGACTAAATTGGTTTTAAAACCGAAGAATTAGTTTTTGTTTCAAGTTTCAAGTTTCAAGTTTCAAGTTTCAAGTTTCAAGTTTCAAGTTTCAAGTTTCAAGTTTTTCCAATTAAAATCTAAAAAAATAAAAAGGTTCAGAGATTTTCGTTTTTAAAAACCTCTGAACCTTTGTCGCTTTGTCCCTTTGAACCTTATTTAGAAAGATACTTCCCCAAAACAATATCATTAGCAAAAATGTTCAAATTATTAATTAGTACCTTATTATTGGTCATTACATTTTTGGTCTGATAAGCGGTGTTTTTTTCATAAGCTTTCAATAAAGTTTCCAATTCAACTTCGTCAAAAACAACAAAACTGTTGTATATCGCATCTCTGAAATTTTTGTAATTAATGCTTTGGGTAATTTCCATAGCTTTTTGTTCATTCCATCCTTCTTTTGCAGAAGTTTCGTTTATTTTGGACAAACAAAAATCGACTACATAATTTTTATAATGAGTTGCTTCGACGATTCTGTCTATAATAATTTTGTTTTGCTGAGAAGGCATTTTAGCAGAAGTGTAATTCGTTTGAGCTACACTTGTAAAAGAAATAAACAAGCAGAAACAGACAGTTAAGAAACTGTGCTTTTTGAAATTTTTCATAGGTTAATTTATTGTTTTAGGGTAGGGCTAAAATAGTGCTTTCAACAATAAATCTCCAAGCAGAATGGTCAAGTTGTTACAAAAAATAACACTTACAAAATCAATTTTAAGAAGATTCTGTAAGTGTTATTGATAAAATAGTATTGGATTTTATTTTTTCAAAAGTTCCGCCAGGGCTTTTTTACCGCCTTCGTTTGAAGGATCCAGTTCAACAGATTTTGTGTAGTTGGCAATAGCCAGTTTTTTATCGCCATCGGCTAAATAAGCTTCTCCTAAACTATCATAAGCATTTCCTGATTTTGGAAAAGTTTGGGTATTTATTTTAAAAATTTCAATTGCTTCTTTCTTTTTTCCGTCTTGTAATAATTGATATCCAACTCTGTTCATATCGTTTTCTTTAATATTGTAAGTAGGATCGTTTTTGAGTTTGTTATAGGATTCTATTCCGGCTTTTGTTCCTTTAGCAGCGAATGTTTCTAGTAATTCAAATGCTAAAGATCTTTTTGGCTGTTCGAATTTTTGGTTGTATAAAATAGCTCGAATAGCATCGTTCATTTCGCCTAAAACAGTTCCTCCGGTATTGTTCAATAAAACAATTAAATTTTTATCAGACGGATAACGTGAGATGATAGTATTAAAACCATTAATACCTCCTCCGTGACCGATAGTTTTTAGTTTTCCCTTATCTCCGTTATCTACTTCATCAATAAACCAGCCATAGCCGTAAGCAGGTCTTCCAAGACTTATGTAAGGTTTAAATAATGATTCCATAGATTTTGCAGAAAGTAGTTTGTTGGTGTACAACGCCTGATCCCAAATATATAAATCTTCAACAGTAGAGTACAAAGATCCGGCGGCATACGGAATACTCATATCAACATAAGCAGCATTAGTGATTAATTTCCCTTTTCTTTCATACCCTGCAGCTCTGTTTTTCAAAATTACATCGCTGTGATCGTAACCTGAATTAACCATTTTTAAAGGAGTAAAAATTACTTCCTGTAAATATTGCTCGTAAGTTTTGCCAGTAATTTTTTCAATAAGATATCCTAACAAAAAGTACCCGGAATTACTGTAGCTGAATTTTTCGCCAGGAGAAAATTCAAGGGGAAGACTTGAAAAGGTTTTTACAAACTGTTCAGGCGTGTATGGATTTCGGGCTTTATCTTTAAAGAAATTTGGAGAATCGGTATAATTTGGAATTCCTGAAGTATGCGTCAATAAATGGTGTGTGGTAATTTTGCCTCCGTTTTCTTTTGGATAATCCGGAAGATAAGTCGTGATAGGAACGTCAAGTTTTAATTTTCCTTCTTCTGCCAGTTTTACAATTAAAAGCGCTGTGAATTGTTTGCTGATTGAACCTAATCTGAATTTTGTGTCAGGCTGGTTAGGAATATTCCATTCCATATTAGCAGAACCAAATCCTTTTTTTAAGATAATTTTTCCGTTTTCAGCAACAAGAGCCGAACCGTTAAATTGTCCGTATTCATTGTATTTGCTTAAAAGTTGTTCAATTTGTTGTGCCTTGTCCTGAGCAAAAACACTCAGAGTCGAGAGTT
Source organism: Flavobacterium notoginsengisoli (assembly GCF_042686225.1). NCBI lineage: Bacteria > Pseudomonadati > Bacteroidota > Flavobacteriia > Flavobacteriales > Flavobacteriaceae > Flavobacterium > Flavobacterium notoginsengisoli. The sequence goes on along the minus strand of NZ_JBHUOT010000005.1, from coordinate 17,213 downwards.
GAAAAGCAACAAAAAATGCAATAAGTTTGATTGATTTTTTCATAATGATTGATAATTATGGGTTTTAGATTAATAAAAATGATTCGTTTTTGATTGATGATTGAAACTTTGTAATTAAAAGATATTCAGTGTTTTAAATCTAAATTACAATTTTTTCACTTGTAATAAATTAATGATCTCAAAAGTTTAGACGATCATTTTTTGATTTGGTTTCATAAATCAATTAGTTTTTTCACTTTTATTTTAAAATTTAGTCCAAATTATCCTGATAGGGTTTGTGTTCATAACTGATAACCCTTTTTAGTTTCCAATTTTTACCTTTTCGTTCCCAAATATGAATGAATTTTCCGGTTAGATGCGGAATATCACTAGACAAAAGGTGTGTTCGCCAATTTGCAAAGCACCAAAATCTCCTAGTTTTTCAACCGTGCAGAAATTTAACTTTCTTGTCACTTTTTGAAAACGAGTTTTTCTTCCAATTAAATCTTTTACATTTTCACCTCTAGAGATGTTTAAGCCATATTGGTCATCGTAGAATTCGATATCATCTGCAATTATTTTTCTAAAAAGAGCAGCATCACATTGGTTAAAAGCATAATCAAAAAGTTGATGATCCATTTCGATAATTTCGTTATGTAAAAGGTTTTTTCGGATGTGTTCATTTTTCGTATAGGCAAGTGCCTGCCTGCTTAAAAACAGCATAAAAAGTACTAATGTATTGATCATCGGTATCATATTTTATGGTTTAACATTTACTTTGTTTCTATGGAAATTATTCGGTTTCCAATTTCTCCTAGATAATGTTGAATTGTCTTTTCATAAACTTTATAACCATCATCAACATTGGTAAAAATGATTAAACCTTGTTTTGTTTTTGGAAGCAAAAGAAAAATGGTCTGGACGCCTTGGTCTGCGCCACCATGAGATAAAGCATAATTTTGATTTCCGAGATCATAGATTTCAAAGCCTAAACCAAAATATTTATCTTTTTTCGTAGTAACCTGATGCGAAATCATTTCATTAAAAACTTTTGGACTTAAGCCTTCACTGTTCATTATGCTGCATAGAAAGTTTCCATAATCTTCAATAGTGGTCAATAAATCATCTGCAGCATTTGCAGTTTCGTTTTGGGTTGGTTTGTAATCATTTCCTTTATTATCATAATTAACAGCATATCTGGAAAGATCAATTTTATTATTCCAAATTAGTTGAGAATCGTGCATTTCTAAAGGTTTAAAAACCAATTCTGAAGCTAATTGGTCTAATGTTTTGCGGAATTTTTTCTCCAAAGCTTTTCGCAAATATTCAAAACCTTCACCAGAATATTGGTATTGCGTTCCAGGTTTAAATTTGAAATCCAGTTTTTTAGATTCATTATTAGATCTCCAATTTGGGAAACCCGTTTGGTGGCTTAACACAAATCTGGTTGTAAGCAGTTTTAAATAAGGATCTTTTGCAATATCCGGATCTGTCCAATATTTAGAAAGCGGTTCGTCCAAATCCCATTTTCCCTGACTGATTAATTTTAAGGCCACAATTGCTGTAACGGGTTTGGTTAGAGAAGCAACATTCCAGATTGTATTATAAGGAGCAGAAACATTTCTTTTAAGATTACCAAAAACCTTTACTTGTTTTAGTTTTCCGTCAGAAATAATTCCAATTCCTAAAGTCGGGACATTGTTTTCTTTCAGCCATTTTTCGGTTTCTTGTTCATTGTCAAAAAGAGCACTTTTTTCTTCTACAGAGTTGGTTGGTTGGTGATCGTAACTTAAAATTCGTTTTAATTTCCAATCATTATTTTCTAAAACCCAAAGATGTGAAAATCTCGCTTTTCCAACTAGTTTTTCATTTTCCTTTAAAAATGGCTCACCTTTGTTTGTTTTATTTTCATAGAAATAATGAATTCCGTTTTGTAAAGCAGCGTACAGAACCCCATTTTTGTATAACGGATAAATTTTAGTGCTTTCGTCAATTAGTTCTCTTTTAGATTGATACGTTGATGGAGAAGCACATAAACCGCTTTTCATTGTTTTTACAAAATCCGTTTTGTTAGAAAGCCCATTTTTATCGTGGTAAAATTCTAACTGATCGCTACAAAGGCTTTCGGAAACAGAAATGTCGCAGGTATTAAAGCCAATATTAAATAAAAGACTGTCTCTTGACATAATGATTTTGTACAATGGAGAGTTTTTTTGCTCCTGAGAAAATCCCATTTGGAATTGAAAACATAAGATTCCAAATAAAAAGATTTTTAATAGAAAAAAGAAAGGATTGATTTTCATTGTAATTAATGATTGATTGATGATTTTGCAAAAATAATCCAATCAGAATTCACAAAATTGTACAAAAGCGAAATCTTATCTTTTTTGAGAAAGAAAATACGAATCGGGATCGAACATTTTAGGAGTTGTTTTGGTCACATCTTTGAATTTTTTAATAAAATGTGACTGATCAAAGTACTTGTTGTAAAGAGCGATTTCGGTCAGACTCATCTTTTCTAAATTGGCATTCACCATTTGGTCAACCGATTTTCTAAACTTTAAAATCTGAATGTATTTTTTAATGGTTAATCCTGTCGCAGCTTTAAATTTAATCTGTAATAAACGTTGTGAAGTTTTCAATGTAGAGCTAATTTCAGAAACTGAAATTTCTTCGTGAGATTTAATAAAATCGGCTATTTTTTCAATACTGTTTTTGTTTGGATTAGTATTGGATAATTCTTCAAAATAAACATTAATGGTTTCTAATAAAGTCGCAATATCGGTGTTAGTTTGAATTTTAAAAGGCAACTCCTGAATATCAATTTTTAGAATTGAATCTATAAAATTACTTAAATCGTACTTTTGAAAAAATGAAATTGTCCAGGCGTGAAGCTGAATGATAGTGACTTTGGTTTTAGGCTGTATATTAACCAAAACTTTATTGGTCATTTGAGAACAAAAGTAAAAACCTTCGTTCATTTCATATTTGTTTTTACTCGTATGAACTTCGATACCATTTCCATTTATAATGGCGAGATTAAAACAGCCATTTGGTAAAACGAGTTTGTTTTCGATCAGGCTTTCGCCGATGCTGTTATCGAGACACCAAATTTTGTTGATGAACCTTTCTGTTTTTTGAGATACGTAATGTTCTGAGTATAGGTTCATTTTGTGGCTTTCTTGAATCGTATTAGATTTTAATGTATTCAAATATATTTTAGTTTTAATTTTCTTGCTTTCTTTCTCAATAATTTTTGTTTTATGGTTATCGAAAAAATAAGCAATTTTAACAGCTAAAAATACAATTTATTTGAAGAAGAAATAATTTTGCTTTTTTACGGCAGAAAGTAATATTGTTTAGTATGTCTGCTAAATATTGGGTTTTATAAGCAAATATTTCAGTTATTTTAAAGCTCATGTACAATTATTAGTTATTTTTACGACCCAATATTAGATTATCCCTGATGCAAACTTCACTAAAAATTGCAGTCGTAGGTTCTGGACTTGTAGGATCACTGCTGGCAATTTATCTTAAAAAAGCCGGTCATACTGTTCATGTTTATGATCGTAGTCCCGATATTCGAAAAATTAATTTTTCTGGACGTTCTATTAATTTAGCGATGTCTAATCGTGGCTGGAAAGCACTTGACGCTGTCGGCGTTGGTGATTCGGTACGTGAAATTGCGATTCCAATGGACAAACGTGCCATTCATTTGGTTGATAAGCTGAATTTTCAAAACTACGGACAGGAAGGCGAATCTATTTATTCAATTTCAAGAGGAAAACTAAACCGTAAAATGATTGATTTGGCTGAAGAAGCAGGGGCAGAATTTCATTTTGAACAAAAAGTTTGGGATGTGACGCTGAATGATGCAACACTTCATATTGGAGAAAGTGAACGAGGCGAGTGGGAAGAAAGAAAATTTGATATGGTTTTTGGCGCCGATGGTGCATTTTCAAGAATTCGCCACAGAATGCAGCGCCAGAGTATGTTTAATTATTCTCAGGAATTTTTAAATATGGGATATAAGGAATTGAATATCCCGGCAAATGCAGACGGAACGCACAAACTGGATAAAAATTCTTTTCATATATGGCCGAGAGGAGAGTATATGTTAATCGCACTTCCAAACCTGGACGGAAGTTTTACCTGTACTTTATTTATGCCTTTTGAAGGAGCAAACTCTTTTGAATCGCTTACAGATCGTAAAATGGTCGAAGATTTCTTTGAGAAAAATTTCCCGGATTCAATTGAAGTAATTCCGGAACTGGCAAATGATTTCTTTAAAAATCCAACGAGTACTTTGGTAACAATGAAATGTTTTCCATGGACTTTTGAAAATAAAATTGCTTTAATTGGAGATGCCTGCCATGCCATTGTTCCTTTTTACGGACAAGGAATGAATGCCGGTTTTGAAGATATTACGGTTTTGAATGAAATGATAGAAAAGTACGGAGACGACTGGAAAAAGATCTTTGCAGAATATCAAATTTCACGCAAACCAAATGCAGATGCCATTGCAGAACTTTCATATCGAAATTTCTTAGAAATGAGTACCAAAACGGCAGATGAAAAATTCTTGCTACAAAAGAAAATAGAGAAAGTTTTTTCAGATAAACATCCTGATAAATGGATTCCGCTTTACAGTCGTGTCACTTTTAGTGATCGTCCGTATGCTGAAGCTTTGGCAATTGGAGATTATCAAAACGGAATTATGGAAGAAGTTTTGAGAATGGATAACATCGAAAATATCTGGAATACTCCGGAGGTTGAGAATAAAATTTTAGAGCTATTGCTAAAGAAATAAAACAATAACAATATCAAAAATCAATTTTAAATTGACATTGATATTGTTATTACTTTTTGATATTGCTATTATTTCTTAAATATTTTATTCAAGACACCAAAAACACCTCGTATAAAAGTTGCGCTGGTTACTACTTTTAAAACCGATTTTCCGACAACTGTTGCGGTGCTAGGTTCAGATTTTGAGGATTTAGCAGGAGCTTCTTCCTCTTGTTGTGCAGCAGCTTCAGCAGCTTCGGTCAGTTTTTTAGTTAGAATTTCGAAAGCGCTTTCGCGATCAATCTCTTCAGCGTACTTTTTAACCAATTTCGATTTGCTGTTTATTTCATCGATTTCTGAAGCAGATAAAATATCCATTCGGCTTTCAGGTGCGCGCATCATGGTAGCAACAAGAGGGGTTGGAACACCTTTTTCATTAAGTGCTGTAACCAATGCTTCACCAATTCCTAAGCTGGTTAATAATTCATCCGTTTTATAATATTCAGAAGTTGGGTAATTATCAGCCGTCTTTTTAATCGCTTGTCGATCATTGGCTGTAAAAGCTCTTAATGCGTGCTGAATCTTTAATCCCAATTGAGCCAAAACTCCGCTAGGAACATCCATTGGGTTTTGAGTTACAAAATAAACGCCGACACCTTTCGAACGAATCAGTTTTACAATAGTTTCAATTTGTTCCAGTAAAGCTTTACTTGCCTCATTAAAAATTAAATGAGCTTCGTCAATAAAGATTACTAGTTCCGGCTGATCTGCATCTCCTTTTTCTGGCATTTTCTGATAAATTTCTGCCAAAAGACTCAACATAAAAGTAGAGAATAGTTTTGGTTTATCCTGAATATCCGTAAGGCGAATGATATTTACATAACCTTTTCCGTTTTCGTCAATTCGCATTAAATCATCCGTTTCAAAAGATAATTCCCCAAAGAATAAATCACCGCCCTGTTGTTCCAGTTCGATTATTTTTCTAAGAATAGTTCCGGTGGTAGCAGTGGAGATTTTGCCATAACTTGCTGCGATTTCATCTTTACCTTCTTCTGTAATATAATTGATAACTTTTTTAATGTCTTTTAAATCTAATAAGGGCATTTGTTTGTCATCGCAATATTTGAAGATTACGGCTACAACTCCTGCCTGAGTATCATTAAGGTCTAATATTCTGGAAAACAAAACCGGTCCAAACTCAGAAACTGTAGCACGCAAACGAACTCCATTTTGTTTTGATAGCGACATCAGTTCAACAGGAAATGCAGCTACATTATAAGGAAGGTTTATTTTAGCATGTCTTTCTGTAATAAAGCCTTCTTCTTTGCCTTCTTTTGCAATACCACTAAAATCTCCTTTTATATCCATCATTAAAACTGGAATTCCGGCATTTGAAAGCTGTTCAGAAAAAACCTGAATTGTTTTGGTTTTACCTGTTCCGGTTGCTCCGGCAATTAGTCCGTGGCGATTTAAAGTTTTTAAAGGAATTTTAACATGTGCCTCTGCAAGTGGCTCACCATCAAGGATTGCGCCTCCTAGAATAATGCTGTCTCCCTTAGAAGAATACCCTTTATTTATAGCTTCAATAAAATTATCTTTTATATTCATGTTTTTATTTGTAATTTAGAGGGTTATATAAGTATAGCTCTGTTTTCGGGCGTTTTTTATGTGTTTTTTTTAGTAAGAAAAAGCTTTTTTTGATTGAAAATTTAATAAAAAAAAAATTCGCAGCTTTTTAAGAAGATATCAAAGGAATCTTTGAATATTTACTAAAACGTTGTAATTTTTCTAATTATCGTCCCATTTTTTGTTTTATCTAAAAAATGATACCGGCAATTTAATGAGATATTTTTTAAATTGAAGTTAAATTTCGGTCAATAAAATTAAAAAAAGTTTTTTTATTTAAACTAAACGTATAAATTTGCTCCTCTACAAGTTAAATATAACTAAAAAATAAAAATTATTTAAAACTATTAAAATTAAAAAAAATGGCAAACGTTAAAGTTAAAAAAGAAAGCACTTCAAATGGCGGAGGAATGATTACGGGAATCATTATTGTAGCGTGTATCTTAGTAGGGGTGTTTATTTGGAAAGTAATCATGGGGGATTCTGCTAACTTCGAAGGAGGTAATCCAGAAACAGGACATCCAATCAATACATTAGGACAAGTATATAAAGGAGGTTTCATCGTACCAGTATTATTAGGTATGTTTTTAATGGTTGTTGTTTTTTCTATTGAAAGATTTATTGTTATCGGTAAAGCTGCAGGAAAAACTAACCTTGACAAATTCATGAAAAGTGTTCAAGGTAGTATTAAAGAAGGAAACATCGAGGCTGCTATCGCTTCATGTGACAAACAACAAGGTTCAGTTGCAAACGCAATTAAATCTGCTTTGGTAAAATACCAAGATGTTAAAAAAGAAGGATTCAACAGCGAAGAAGCTTCAGAAGTAATCCACAAAGAAATTGAAGAGGCAACTTCATTAGAAATGCCAATGTTAGAGAAAAACATGACTATTATCTCAACTTTAGTATCTTTAGGTACATTAGGAGGATTATTAGGAACTGTATCTGGTATGATTAAAGCGTTTGGTGCGTTAGCTTCTGCTGGTACTCCTGATCAGGCTGCTCTTGCAACAGGTATCTCTGAGGCACTTATCAATACTGCTACAGGTATCTCTACTTCTATCTTAGCAATTGTTTCTTACAACTTCTTTACTGCTAAAATTGACGATTTAACTTACTCTATCGATGAGGCTGGTACTACTATCGTTAATACTTACAGAAAATTCAGAGGAAGTTTAAGACAATAATTAATTTTTGATATTTAATATCAAAAAAATAAAATAAAAGATAATGGCTAAAATAAAAATGAAAAAAAAGTCGACATCGACAGATATGACTGCGATGTGTGATGTTGCATTCCTTTTGCTAACGTTCTTTATTTTGACCGCTACTGCTAAAGTGCCAGAGGCACTTCCTGTAGACATGCCTTCTTCTGTTGCTCAAACTAAATTGCCGGATACTGATTTGGCTATTATTACAATAGGAAAAGGAAAAGTGTTTTTTGACATCAAAGGGAGAGAAGTTCGTAAAAGAACTCTTGAAGGAATGGGTGCAAAATATGGTATAGAATTTTCAGAAGAAGATAAAACCAAATTTGCTCTTATGGACGATTTTGGTGTGCCAATTACAGGTTTAAAGCAAATCATTGACATGAAAGCGGCGGACAGAACCAAAGCAAACCAACCTGGAATTCCTTTGGATTCATTAGATAATCAATTAAAAGATTGGCTTCTAATTTCTAGAAGAGCAACAATTGATTTGGATGACAAAGAATTGCAGATTGCAATTAAAGGAGATGCTAAGGAAGAATATCCAAAAATCAAAAAAATTATGGATATTTTGCAAGATCAGAAAATCAATTCCTTTAACTTAGTTACAGGTAAGAGAGGGAGAGACTTTTAATTAAAAAATATACACTAAAATGGCTGAATTAAATACAGGCGACGGCGGTGGTGGTAAAGGTGGTAAAGTAAGAAGTAAAAAGCAGAATTCAAAAGTCGATTTAACGGCAATGGTGGATTTGGCATTCTTATTGATCACATTCTTTATGTTAACTACTTCGTTGTCAAAACCTCAATCGATGGATTTGTCATTGCCGGATAAGAGTCCAGAAGATAAACCAGTAGATGATACTAAGGTAGATGAAAATCGTACCATGACAGTAATGTTAGGTGCAGATAACAAAATGGTTTACTATATGGGTTTGTTAGCTACTCCAAAGGTAGGGCCTAAAGACGTTGCGTATGGTAAAGATGGTATTCGTAGAGAATTGCTAAAAGAGAAAAAGAATGTTTTAGCGTATTCTGCTGCTAAAGGGAAACCTGGTCAAGGGATAATTGTAATCATTAAACCAACTAAAAAATCAAATTATCGTAATTTGGTTGATATTTTGGATGAGATGGCAATTTCAGAAGTAGATACTTATGCGATTGTTCCTGAGTTTTCACCAGAGGAAACGAAATTAATAGATAAAAAATAAGAGCGATCTTAGTTTTATCAAATTAAAAAATCAAGAGATATGAAATTAGATATTATAAAAAATCAGTGGCTTGATATCGTATTCGAAGGACGTAATAAGATATATGGAGCATACGAGCTGAGAAAATCGAACGGAAAAACAACTGTGAAAGCACTTGTGATTGGTTCACTGATCTTTAGCTTTGCTGTTGCTGCCCCTCTTATTGCGAGTTTCTTACCAGATTCTAAAGAAGTGGAAGAAAACAACGATGTTAAGATTGCAACGGTAAAATTACCTCCAAAGAAAAAAGAGGAAATTAAACCAAATCAACCACCACCACCACCACCACCACCAAAAGTGGATCAGGTTAAATTCGTAAAACCTGTGGTTGCTAAGGCTGAAGAAGTTACTGAAGATCCACCAAAAATTGTGGATTTAAAGGACAAAAAAGTTGGTGCTGAAACTATCAAAGGAGATCCGGATGCAGTTTTAACTGTTGATGAGCCAGTTGGTAAAGGACCAGTTCAAGAAGTAATCCAGGAAGATAACACTGTATATAACACAGCTGGTATCGAGGTAAAACCAGATTTCCCAGGAGGAATTGAGAAGTTCTACAAGTTCGTAGGAAACAATTACAAAACTCCGGAAGAAGAAGGTTTAAAAGGTAAAGTTTACGTTACATTTGTAGTTGAAAAAGACGGTTCATTAACCGACATTAAAGTTTTAAGGGATATCGGTTACGGTACAGGAGCAGAAGCAATTCGTGTTCTTAAAAAATGTCCAAAATGGACTCCTGGCGAGCAAAATGGTAAAAAGGTTAGGGTATTATACTCGCTGCCTATTACTATTCAATCTGCAGAATAATGTTAAAAGATATACTTAATAATATTCAGAAGAAATCGCTCAAAGAGCGATTTCTTCTTGTTTTAGGAATACTGTTTTTTTTAATTTATCTTGTACTCGGTTTAATGATTATGTTTTGGGAAAAACTCCCGCTTAACATGGAGTGGAAGTATAGATATGCTTTCGGTGGTTTACTGATAGTGTATTCCGGAATAAGATTTTTAAGATTGATTAATTCAAAAGATGAATAATTATGTTGAAATATAGTAAGACTTTAGGATTGGTTATTCTTGTCTTTTTGTTTGTAATGTGCAACCAAAAAAACAAGAACGAAGCTGAAAAAGAAACTATTTTAAAAGGCTCACTTGACATTGCAGTAGACGAAACTGTTAAGCAAATTGTAGATGATCAGGTTGCTGTTTTTGAAGGTACTTACTATGATGCAAAAATTATAGTTAAACCAAAATCGGAAGCTGAAGTAATAAATGATTTGTTGAATCAAAGAGCTAAGGTTGCAATTACAACAAGAAATTTAACAGAAGAAGAAAAAGCTCGTTTTGAAAAAAAGAAGATTAATCCTAGAGTAACACCTTTTGCTCATGATGCTATTGCATTTATTTCAAGTAAAAGCAATAATGATACACTAATTGCGTTGAAAAGTGTAATTGATTTTCTACAAGGAAAATCAGATTCAAAAATTAAAGGCTTGGTTTTCGATAATCCTAACTCTAGTACGGTTCGTTACATGAAGGATCTGGCAAAAATAAATGAAGTTCCGAAGTCTGGAGTTTTTTCTTTTAAAACAAATAATGAGGTGATCAAATTTGTTTCTGAGAATGAGGGAATGATTGGTGTTATCGGAGTAAACTGGATTTATCAGCCAACTCCTGATATGCTGGAGACCGTAAAAAAAGTAAATGTTTTATATGTTAAAGGATTAAGCGATAATGAATACTATAGTCCTACTCAAAACGACCTGGAAATAGGGAAGTATCCTTTGGCACGTGATTTGTTTATTATTAATTGTCAGGGATATACTGGGCTAGGAATGGGGTTTGCTTCATTTATAGCTGGAGATATCGGTCAGCGTATAGTTTTAAAATCAGGTTTACTTCCATATAAAACTCCGGGGCGTAAACTTAACATTAGAAGTGAAATTATAAAAGATAAAGAATAAATTAATTACGATAAAGATGAATAAATTTAAAATTTTTAGTCTTGCCTTAGTTGTTTCGGCTACCGCGGCAAAAGCGCAAGACATCAACGAAGCAAAAAAAGCGATTGATGCAGAACAATTCGATAAGGCAAAAACAATCCTTAAATCGATTATCAAATCTAAACCATCTGATGGTGAGGCAAATTTTGTTTTAGGTAACGTTTATTTAAATCAGTCTGTAGTAGATTCTGCGAAAATCTATTATAACAATGGATTACAAGCATCAGATAAAAAGAACTTAAGCTATATTGGTTTAGGGCAATTGGATTTAGATGCTAAAAATACTGCGGCTGCTCAGGCAAATTTTGCGTTGGCAACTAAAGATATGAGAAAGAAAGATACAAATGAATTCGTCTATATCGCAAGAGCATACATGAATTCTGAGAACCCTGACTACAAAAGTGCGGTTGATGTTTTAAAACGTGCTTTATTAGTGGATCCTCAAAATGCTCAGGCTCTTTTAGCAATTGGTGATGCATATTATGGATCAAATAATCAAAATGATGCCTACAAAGCTTACCGTGATGCATTTACTGCTGACAATACTTTGTTAAGAGCAAAAATGCAATTAGGTGTTTTATTGAAAGGAGCAAAATCTTACGATGAAGCAATTAAATCTTTCAATGAAGTAATTGCTATCAACGCTAATTACGGACCAGTTTACAGAGAGCTTGCTGAAACGTATTACAAATGGGCAAGAAACAAACCTTCTACAGCTAAAGTTAACTTGCAAAATGCAATTACGAACTATGAGAAATATTTGACTTTGACAGATTATTCTTTAGATTCTAAAATGCGTCATGCAGATTTCTTAATCTTAGTAAAAGATTACAAGCAATTAGAAACTGTTGCAAACAAAATGATTGCTGAGGATAAAGTAAATCCAAGAATCTTCAGATATTTAGGATATGCTGCTTACGAAAATGGAAATGTCGATGTAGCTATCAAATCTATCCAGGATTATATTAATACTCCATCAAACAAAGTGATTGGTAGAGATTATTACTATTTAGGATTAGCAAAAATTAAAAAAGGAACTGCTGCAGACGGAACAATCGATCAGGCTGCTTTTGATGCAGGTTTAGCTGATATCAAAAAAGCAATTGAATTAGAGCCTTTGGTAGTTGAGGAATTTGCAGATTTTGGAAAAGAATTGTTTGGTAAAAAACAATATAATCAAGCAGCTGCGATTTTTGAACTTGGTGCAAACAATAAAGAATCTAAAAATTATTTAGATGATGCTGTGTATTATGGAATTTCTGTTTACTATGGTAATGCTGGTAAACCTGCTGAAAGCCGTGATAAAGCTGCTTTAGAAAATGCAAGTGCTACTTTTGATAAAGTTCTTGAAGCATCTCCATCATATGACGAAGCTTACTTGTACAAAGGAAGAATCAACAGTGCATTGGATAAAGATGACATGATCATTAAAAACTACGAAGAGTACGTAACTAAAATTACAGCTAAAGGAGCAGAAGAATTAGCAAAACCTGCAACAACTAAAAAAGTTATTGAGGCTTATAATGCTATTGGTGCTGCTTATGCAAATACAGATAAAGCTAAAGCAATTGAATATTTCAATAAAACTTTAGTATTAGATCCAGCAAATTCATACGCTTCACAGTCTATTAAATCTCTAAAATAATTTAGATTTTTAAAATAAACAGAAAACCGATAGTTCAATAAACTATCGGTTTTTTTGTTCCGTATATTATTGACTATCTTTGCACTTTAAAATATAATAATGTTATCAAAAGAAATACAATTAGAGGTAAATAAAGGAGCTATGCTTCCTTTGATGGAAGAATTTTATACCATTCAGGGAGAAGGTTCGCATACGGGAAGGGCTGCTTATTTTATTAGAATTGGAGGATGTGATGTCGGATGTCATTGGTGTGATGTGAAAGAAAGCTGGAATGCCGAAATTCACCCGCCAACGAGTATTGATTTAATTGTGGAAAATGCAGCGAAATATGCTGACACAGTCGTCGTGACGGGAGGAGAACCTTTATCTTGGGATATGACACTTTTGACAAATCGATTAAAAGAGAAAAATTTAAAAGTTCATATTGAAACTTCAGGAGCTTTTGAGTTATCCGGAACATGGGACTGGATTTGTCTTTCTCCTAAAAAAAATAAGTTACCAACGAAGACTGTTTATGATAATGCACATGAGTTAAAAGTGATTATTTATAACAAGCATGATTTTATTTTTGCAGAAGAACAAGCTGAGTTGGTTAATGACAATGCGATTTTATTCCTTCAGCCGGAATGGAGTAAAAAAGAAGAAATGACTCCGCTTATTGTCGATTATGTTATGAATAATCCAAAATGGAGAGTGTCATTACAGACACATAAGTATTTGAATATCCCTTAAAAATAAAAAAATCTCTTTACTGAAGAGATTTTTTATTTGTGGCAGAGAGGAAATAATATTTACTTCCAGTTTTTGTGTTTTTTTAGAGTTGTGATGTGTGCCAAATGGTGATTTCCATGCCAGGCATAAGAACCAATTATTTTTTTGATTTTATTTTCTGAATTATCTGAAGGATGTACAAAAGTCTTTTCTAAATCAGATTGAGATAAATTTTTCATGATATAAGCCAGTCTGAAGTGAAGTCCTTTTAATAATTCAATAGTTGGTTCAACTGGCATCGTTAAATTATCGTTTAATTCAGACCAAAGCACTTCGTCGTAGGCTTTAATTACCGGATTGTTTTCGGTTAAAGCCCATTTTATTCGTATATAACAATTCATGTGGCTTTCGGCACAATGATGAATAACTTGTCTTACTGTCCATCCTTCAGGACGATATGGAGTATCCAATTGTTTATTGGATAAATGAGCGACTTCTTTTTCTAGCCTTGTTGGAAACGTAGCGATTTCTTCAATTTTTTCAGAAAGATATTCTGTAGAATAATGGTCGGGTGCTGTGAATTTTCCAATAGGATATTTTAATTTTTCCAAATCTAATTCTTTCATGGGTTTAAATAGTTTTTGTTTAGATAGAAAGCCTTGCTAAATAGTCATAATGTTCGCCTTCGGTTATAAGTTCGCATTTTAATCCGTTGGCAATTGCGGCATTTTGAAGTGTATTATAATCTAGGTACAGCCAGTCAAAAGGTTCTTCTTTTTCATTTTTATAGCTGATGTTGAAAGTGAGTTCGCCATAGTAATCATTTTCAGAAGGAATCCACTTACCTCCATCTTCATCTTCGTCAAACATATAAATAATATCCGAGCTGTCAATTAAAATCTGTCCGTCAGGATTCAATAACGATTTTAGTTTACTGAGATATTGGTTGCAGTTTTTCAATTTACCAAAAATGCCGGTTCCGTTCATTAAAAGTAAAATAGTGTCAAATTTTTCTCCTTCAAAATCTAAAATGTTTTCAACTTTAGCATTTTTAACTCCTCTTAGAAGACAAGTTTCAATTGCTTTTTTAGAAATATCAATTGCTGTAACTTCTAAATTCCGATCATTTTGCAGTGATAAGGTATGGCTTCCTGCGCCGCATCCAACATCTAGGATTTTTCCTTTTGCTAATTGAAGGGCTTTTTGTTCGATTTTGGGCATTTCGTTGTAACTTCGAAAAAGGTATTCAACGCTCATTTCGTCTTCTTCGGAAATTGAAGTTTCTGTAATAATGTCTTCAGGTGAGTTATGGGTGTGAAAATCAAATATTGCTTTTCCAAAAAGATCTTTCATTGTTTTATTTCAAAGTTTAAGGTTTCAAGTTTAAAGTTGCTTAATTTTGCAGATCAACTTTAAATTTTAAACTTGAAACAGATTTTAAATAACTTAAGTAAGTTAGCCAAAGATAAGCATATCGAGAATAAAAAGTATTTCGATAAGCTTAAAAAGAAGCCGCCCAAAAATTTGGATTACATTATGCAGGATTTGCACAATGCCGAGTTTAAAAGAACCGACTGTCTAAAGTGTGCTAATTGTTGTAAAACAACAGGGCCATTGTTTACTTTGGCAGATATTGAAAGAATTTCAAAACATTTTAGACAAAAACCACAACAATTTATTGAGCAATATCTTAGAATTGATGAGGATAAGGATTATGTTTTGAAAAGTGTTCCTTGTACTTTTTTAGATAATGAAAATTATTGCATGATTTACGATGTGCGTCCAAAAGCCTGCCGTGAATTTCCTCATACAGATCGTAATAAGTTTTATCAAATTTCGAACTTAACATTGAAAAATGTTGAAATTTGTCCTGCAGCTTATAATATAGTAGAAGAGATGAAAAAGAAACTTCCGTTGTAATAAAAAGATAATTGTTTTTTGAAGAACATGTTGTTTTCTTTTTTTAAGCTGTACTTTTGAAAAGTAATGATTATATAATACGAAGAAATACTATTAATTTGAATTTAGAATATTTTATAGCTAAAAGACTTATTACTGCAAAGGACAACAAAAGCAGTATCTCGGCGCCTATAATTAAAATTGCTATCTCGGCAATTGCAATAGGAATGATTATGATGATTGTTTCTGTCGCGACTGGAATTGGATTGCAGAAAAAAATACGTGACAAAGTTTCGGCATTTAATGGGCAAATTATAATTTCAAATTACGATAATAATAATTCTGAAGTTACTTTAGTTCCAATTTCAAAGAAACAAGATTTTTATCCCAATTTTAAATCAGTTCCTGAAGTAAGTCATATTCAGGCAATCGCTACTAAAGCGGGAATTATAAGAACAGAAAAAGCATTTGAAGGAATTATCTTCAAAGGAGTAGGTTCGGATTATAATTGGGGTAATATTAATGAATATATAGTAGCCGGCAAACTTCCGAATTTTGCAAATGCGTTGAATGAAGATATTGTTATTTCAAAATTTCTTGCAGATCGGCTTAATTTAGAAGTAGGAGATCAGTTTAATACATTTTTTATAAAAGAAGAACAAGGAAAACTTCCTAATAGTCGTAGGTTTAAAGTTGCAGCTATATTTAATTCAGGATTTCAGGATTTTGATGCAACATATATAATTGGTGATATCCGTCATATTCAGAGAATCAATAAATGGAACCAGGATCAAATAGGAGCGTTTGAAGTTTTTGTAAATGATTTTAATGCTATTAAAGAGGTAGGTGATAAAATTTATCAGGAAACAAATTCTAATCTGGATACTAAAACTATTGTAGAGAAATACAGTTATATTTTTGACTGGCTTAAGTTATTTGATTTTAATATTGTGATCATTTTAGCTATTATGATTTTGGTAGCTACTATTAATATGATTGTAGCTTTGTTGGTTCTTATTTTAGAAAGAACCCAAATGATTGGTATTTTAAAATCGATGGGTTCGAATAACTGGGCGGTTCGAAAGATATTTTTATATAATGCTTTTTATTTAATTCTTCGTGGATTGTTTTGGGGTAATCTAATCGGTATATCGATTTTGTTACTGCAGCAGCACTTCGGAATAGTGCAATTAAATCCTGAAAACTATTATGTAAATCAGGCCCCGGTATATTTAAATTGGATTTATATTCTTTTGTTGAATCTGCTTACTGTTGTTGTTTGTTTTATAGTATTGCTTATTCCATCATATATAATAACGAAAATATCTCCAGTAAAAGCTATTAGGTTCGATTAGAAGGAGAAGGTGTTTAAAATATTTCAACCCGACAGGTTTTTAAAAACCTGTCGGGTTTGTTTTTTGTGTACATATATGTAATAGTATAATTAATCAAATCCTATTTTTCCGTAGATGTACGTCTAATATGTAATATTGAGAATTTGAATTAAACCTCAGTTTTGGAATTTCGATATTGAGATTTGAATGTTTTTGAGGAGCAAAATCCCGCTATCCGTTTCAATCTTTTGCTTTTTAAAGGAAAAAGCAAAAGGATTTCCACTTCTATCGGGGCTATGGCACCAGTTTTCAGAAGAGAATTTCGGAAGGAAAAGACGTTTTTACAAGAAAGGGAATTAAAAAACCAATGCCTTTGCGTCTTTTCGAGATCAAAAAGGGCAGAAAACAAGGCTTTGGGACTTGGCGCCTTGGTGGCAAAACAAGAGAAACAATAGCCAAACGAGGAAAAACCCCACAAGGAGTAGAAAAAACTTCGATTATAACCTGCGAGTTATGAGAGTGTTAAGAAAAAGAACAAAAAAAGAATAAAAATAGTTTGGAAAAAGCCTTGCGTAACTGGAATTGTTGTGTACTTTTGCACCCGCAACAACGAAAAACGTTCACAGAAATACTGACAGGAAACAAGGATCAAGAGAAAAGAAATTTTCAAAAAAAAGATTCGGAAAAGCTTGTGAGATTTGAAAATGCTTTTTACATTTGCACCCCGCAAAACACGGAAGCTCATTGAAAGATTGGAAGGAAAAGTTGAAAAAC